>NZ_JBVHKV010000019.1:0-139774 GCF_055559335.1 Streptomyces sp. NPDC024555 | reverse complement strand
TTTGGGGGGGGCGGGGGGGGGGGGCCGCCCCCCCCCCGCCCCCCCGGGGGGGGGGGGGGGGGGCCCGGGCCCCCCCCCCCCCGACGCGTCTTCCGGGACTCAGTCGCCGTCCGGGTCGGCCCGCTCCAGCGCCGGACGGCGCGGCGCCGCCGACTCGGTCAGCAGATAGTCGGCCGCCGCCGTGTCCGTCACCAGGCTGGTGACCAGGCCCGAGCGCAGCACCGCTCCGATCGCCGCGGCCTTGCGCTGGCCGCCGGCGATCGCCACCACCTCGGGAATCCGGCGCAGCCGGTCCGCCTCGACCGTGATGCAGCGCTCCCCGAGGTCGCGGCCGACCCGCCGGCCGTCCGCGTCGAAGAGGTGCGCCGACATCTCGGCGGCGACGCCCAGCGAGGCGTAGTGGCGCCGCTCCGCGTCGGAGAGCATGTCGTGGACCGTGGAGATGCCCGGCTCCCACGAACCGATGGAGACGGCCGCGACCGTCACCTTGTCGAAGTACTCGAAGGCGCGCGCGATGCCCGTCTGGTGGCGCAGCGCGGCGGCCGTCGCCGGATCGGGCAGCAGCATCGGCGCGTAGATCGGGTGGGCCTCGCCGCCCGATACCTGGGCGGCCCGCCGGACCGCCTCGACCGAGCCGCGCTCGGCCGTCCCCGCGTCGTACACGCCGGTGAGCTGCACGACCGTGCACGGCGGCAGACGGTCGAGGGCCGCCGCCATGTGGATCGTGGACCGCCCCCAGGCGAGCCCGAGGACATCCCCCTCGGTCACCAGTTCGCCGAGCAGATCCGCGGCGACCTCGCCCAGGTTCTCCGGGTCGGCGGCGTCGTCCTGCTCCTCGGCCGGGGACTCGACGACGACCGCGTGACGCAGTCCGTAGCGGGCGCGGAGCGCGTCGGAGCGCTCGGCGTCCAGTTCGGCGGGGACGCGGATCTCGATCCGTACGAGGTCACGCTCCAGCGCCGTCTCCAGGACCCGGGCGACCTTGAAGCGGCTGACGCCGAACTCCTCGGCGATCTGGATCTTGGACTTGCCCTCAAGGTAGAAGCGGCGGGCCATGGCCGCCGCCTGGACCAGCTCCGCGGGCCCCATCCGCAGGGCGGACCTGCCCGCCGACATTGCAGACACCGCGTTCTCCTCACTGCTGTTCACGCTCTCGATACGCCGTTCATCCTGTCAGATACGGCGATCCTTGACCGGTCCCGTCGGACCGCGTTCATCCGCCCTTGGCCCGGCCGTCGTCCGGCCGGGGGCGCGGGCGGCCGGAGGTCAGTGGCCGCAGGCCCAGCCGGCCGAGGCGATCACCCCGTCGGCCCTGGCGCGCAGCGACCGGACCGCCGCGGCCGGGTCCTCGGCTCCGTAGACGGCGGAACCGGCGACGAAGACGTCCGCGCCCGCCTCCGCGCACCGCTCGATGGTGGACTCGGAGACCCCGCCGTCGACCTGGAGCCAGAGTTCCAGTCCGTGCTTGGAGATCAGCTCACGGGTGCGGCGGATCTTCGGCAGCATGATGTCGAGGAAGGCCTGGCCGCCGAAGCCCGGCTCCACGGTCATGATCAGCAGCATGTCGAGCTCGGGGAGCAGGTCCTCGTACGGCTCGACGGGCGTCGCCGGCTTCAGCGCCATGGAGGCGCGGGCGCCCTTGGCCCGGATCTCCCGCGCGAGCCGCACCGGGGCGGCGGCGGCCTCCGCGTGGAAGGTGACGGAACCCGCGCCCGCCTCGACGTACTGGGGGGCCCAGCGGTCCGCGTCCTCGATCATCAGATGGCAGTCCAGCGGGGTGGACGTGGCCCGACTGAGCGATTCCACGATCGGCACGCCGAGGGTCAGATTGGGCACGAAGTGGTTGTCCATGACATCGACATGGAGCCAGTCGGCGCCTTCGACGGCCTGCGCCTCCTCGGCGAGACGTGCGAAGTCGGCGGAGAGAATGCTGGGGTTGATCTGGGCCATGGGCCAAGCCTGCCATGTTCTGCGGCACTTCCCCGCTTCGGTGCGCCCCAAAGCCTCACGGGATCATTACGGTTCGCGCATTCCCGGCCTTTTCGCCCCCGGCACGGGCCGGGGGCGGGACGGCACGGTCAGGCGGTGCGCCGCAGCAGCGCCAGGTACATGGCGTCGGTGCCGTGCAGATGCGGCCAGAGCTGGACGTCGGGTCCGTCGCCGAGCGCGGGCACCCCGGGCATCAGCGGGCGGGCGTCGACCCACTCGGCCTCGGCGGGCGCGCCGCCGCGTCCCTTGAGGACGTCCTCGACGACCACCCGGGTCTCGGCCAGATGCGGCGAGCAGGTCGCGTAGCCGACGACGCCGCCGACCCGGACGGCCTTCAGCGCCTCGCGCAGCAGCGCGCGCTGGAGGGGCGCGAAGGCCTCCAGGTCCTCCTTGCGGCGCCGCCAGCGGGCCTCCGGGCGGCGCCGCAGCGCGCCCAGACCCGAGCACGGGACGTCCATCAGGATCCGGTCGAAGCTGCCGGGCAGCCACGGCGGGCGGGTGCCGTCGGCGGTGATCACCTGGTACGGGCCGGGGTTGCCGGCCAGCGCGCGCTCCACCAGGCGGGCGCGGTGGGGCTGCTTCTCGGCGGCGAGCAGGGTCGCGCCGCGGTCCGCCGCGAGGGCGGCGAGCAGGGCGGCCTTGCCGCCGGGGCCGGCGCAGCCGTCGAGCCAGCGGCTGTCCCCGCCCTCCAGCGGGGCGCTGGCCAGGGCGGCGGCCACGAGCTGGCTGCCCTCGTCCTGGACCCCGGCCCGGCCCTCGCGCACGGCGTCCAGCGCGCCGGGCTCGCCGCCCTCGGCCATCCGCACGGCGTACGGCGACCAGCGGCCCGGCAGGCCGTTCTCCTCGCCGAGGACGTCGAGGAGTTCCCCGGTGGTGGAGCGGCCGGGGCGGGCGACGAGGGTGACCTCGGGGCGCTCGTTGTCGGCTTCGAGCAGGTCCTCGATGCCCGCGCGTCCGCCGCCGAGCGCGTCCCAGAGCGCGGAGACGACCCAGCGGGGGTGGGAGTGCACGACGGCGAGGTGGTCCTCGGCGTCCTCCTCGTAGGAGGGTGCGACCTTGGCCAGCCAGCCGTCGAGGTCGTCGGCGGACACCTTGCGGAGGACCGCGTTGACGAACTTGGCACGGCCCTCGCCCAGCACCACCCGGGCCAGCTCGACGCTGGCGGAGACGGCGGCGTGCGTCGGGATGCGGGTGCCGAGCAGCTGGTGCACACCCATGTTCAGCACGTCCAGCACCGGCGGGTCGACCTCGCGCAGCGGCCGGTCGATGCAGGCGGCGACGATCGCGTCGTACGTCCCCTGGCGGCGCAGCGTCCCGTAGACCAGCTCGGTGGCCAGGGCCGCGTCCCGCTGGTCGAAGCCGCCCTTGGCGCGGGCCTTCTTCAGCAGCGGGGGCAGGACGAGGTTCGCGTACGCGTCACGCTCGTCGACGGCCCGCAGTGCCTCGAAGGCGAGGAAGCGGACCGGGTCCTTCTGGGGACGGCGGTGCGGCTTGGCGGGACGGCGACGCGGCTGGTCGTTCACGTGAAAGGTGCTCCGCTGGAGGTGAGGGGGCGAACCCTCCCAGCCTACGTCCCCGGCCCGGCCCGGCCCGCCGCGTCAGGCGCCGAGGAGCTCGCCGGGGACGATGCGCACCCCGCGCGCCCAGTCGGCGGCGCGCATCGGCTTCTTGCCCTGGGGCTGGACCCAGAGCAGCTCCACGGCGTGCGATCCGGTGCCGACGTGGACGCTGTTCTTCGTCGCGGACAGCTCGCCGGGGGCCAGGTCGTGCCGGTCGACGACGGGGTGGGCCTGGACCAGCTTGAGGCGCTCGCCCCGGAAGAGCGTCCAGGCGCCGGGGGCGGGGGTGCAGCCGCGGACCACCCGGTCGACGCGCAGGGCGGGCGCGGACCACTGGACCTGGGCGTCCTCGACGGTGATCTTCGGCGCGAGGGTGACCCCCTCGGCGGGCTGGGGCACGGCGTGCAGGGTGCCGTCCTCGATGCCGTCCATCGTCGCGGCGAGCAGTCCGGCGCCGGCGAAGGCGAGCCGGGTCAGCAGGTCGCCGCTGGTGTCGGTGGGCCGGACCTCCTCGGTGAGGACGCCGTAGACGGGCCCGGAGTCCAGCCCCTCCTCGATGAGGAAGGTGGAGGCCCCGGTCACCTCGTCGCCGGCCATGACCGCGTGCTGGACGGGGGCGGCGCCGCGCCAGGCGGGCAGCAGCGAGAAGTGCAGGTTGACCCAGCCCCGGGCGGGGACGACGAGGGCGCTCTTGGGCAGCAGCGCCCCGTAGGCGACGACGGGGCAGCAGTCGGGCGCGATCTCGCGGAGCCGGGCCAGGAAGTCCTCGTCGCGCGGCCGGGCCGGCTTGAGCACCTCGATCCCCGCCTCCTCGGCCCGCTCGGCCACCGGGCTGGCGACCAGCCGCCGTCCGCGCCCGGCGGGGGCGTCGGGCCGGGTCACGACGGCGGCGACCTCGTGACGGCCGGAGGCGATCAGGGCGTCCAGGGCGGGAACGGCGACCTCGGGGGTGCCTGCGAAGACGAGCTTCATGGGTGGTGGCTGCCTCTCGGGCCTTGACGGTGCGGGACGAGCGACGCACCAGTCTATGGGGCGGTGCCGACGGGGCGCCCGAGGGCGTGCGCCCGGTCGTACGGGGGCCGGAGCCCGGGGGGCGTACGCGCGCCCGCACGCCCCTCGGATGTGCGGATACGCCCCGGGAGCGTGACCAGAGGCCCGGGTGCCGCGTTGGTCAAGAGAGATTGACCGAAGCGAGCCGCCCTCGTGCGGCCCGATCCCTTTCAACGCCGGTTCGAGAGGCTTCTTCATGGCCGACCACGCAACCCACGACGCCCAAGCGCGGGCCAGTCTGCATCTTCTGGTGCGGGACATCGAGCGGGTCCGGCGGCAGGTGGACGCGCTGCGCACGCTCACGGCCCAGTTGGGCAACGTCTACCGTCCGCGCCGCTCCGGCCCTTCCACGGGCTTCGTCGTCTACGGACGGGCCCCGGCCCCCACCGTGAGGCTGGCCCAGGAATTGCGGGACAGCGTCGAGACCCTGGTGACGGCGGCGGTGGACTTCGACCGCTCGCTGGGCTTCTCCTGGGACGCGGTGGGCTCCGCGCTCGGGGTCACCAAGCAGGCCGTCCACCGCCGTTACGGCACCCGGCGCGCGGCCCCGCAGCCGGTGGCGGCGGAAGGCGCGGCCGAGGTCGTGGCTCAGCGCCCGGTGCCCGGGTCCCCCGCGCTGCCGTCCGTCCCGGCGGCCCGTTCGATGCCGCCGCAGCCCTCGGCGGACCGTCCGCCGCTCCGCGAGGACGTGCGGCCGGGCGTGTTCCCGGGCCCGCGCAACGGCTGATCCGTCCGCCGGGGCCGCCCCGCGTACTCCTGCGCGGGGCGGCCCCGGCGGCACGTCCGGCCGGCGTCCCGGGGCGCCCGGCCGCTCACTCCCGCCCTTGCGGCGGAACGTTCCTCCGGTGCCTGTCCGGCGACGGGCACCGGGGCCGCCCCCACGAACGCGCGCGGGTGCCCGGCACCCGGGGAATCCCCCGCGCGCCGGGAGGAGATCCGGCGCCCATGGGCGCCCCCGCGCACTGGGACGCACGCGCTTCGCACCGCTCGGCCGAGGTCCGGTGACCGCCCGGCGACGGGCACCGTGGCCACCCCGCAGGGAGGAGCCCGGCGTCCCCGAGGGCTTCCGGCATGCGAGAACGTCCCGCACCGCTCACCCGATGTCCGGCGGGTCCACCCGGATCCGCACCGCGCCCGCGCCGCTCCCCGGGCGCGAGACCCGGGCCTTCTTGAGCGCGGCAGCCAGCGCCGCCCCGCTGCCGGGGGGCACGCGGATCAGGACCCGCTCCCAGCTCTGGCCGGCCGGTGCCTCGAAGGGGCGGCGGGGGCGTCCCGCCTCGGCGGCGGGCACGGGGACGGGGCCGAGCACCTGGGCGTCGGGCGGCAGCTCGGCGGCGGCCAGGAAGGCGGCCAGCGCCTCCGGCGCCCCCGCCACCGACGCCATCCGGGACACCGGCGGGAAGCCCAGCTCGGCCCGGTCCGCCAGTTCGCGCCGCGCATGGCCGACGGGGTCCCAGCGCACCAGCGCCTGCACCGGGCGCAGGGTCGGCTCGGCGACGACCACGACCGTGCCGCCGTCGGGCCTGCCGCGCACCAGCGCCGCGGCCGCGATCCAGCGGCGCAGGGCCTCCTCGCCCGCCCGCAGATCGGGGCGGCCGACCATCGCCCAGCCGTCCAGCAGCAGGGCCGCCGCGTAACCGCCCTCGGCGACGGGTTCGGCGCCGGGCGTGCTGACGACGAGCGCGGGCCGGTCCGGGACCGACTCCAGGACGTGGTCGCGGCCCGAGGTGCGGACCGGCACGGCGGGGAAGGCCCGGCCCAGCTCCTCCGCCGTGCGGCGGGCACCGACGATCTGCGCCCGCAGCCGACGGCCTCCGCAGGCCGCGCAGTGCCAGGACGTCTCGGCCCGGCCGCACCAGGCGCAGTTCAGGTCCTGCTGGTCGGGCGCCTCCAGCGGTCCGGCGCAGTGCCGGCACCGTGCGGGCTCCCGGCAGCGCTCGCAGGCCAGCCGGGGCGCGTACCCCCGGCGCGGGACCTGGACGAGCACCGGTCCCGTGCCCAGCCCGTCCCGGACGGTCTGCCAGGCCAGGCTGGGCAGTCGGGCGGCGCGGGCCGCGCCGTCCCTGGCCAGTTCGCCGTCGCCGACCGTGCGCACCAGCGGCGCCGCGGTCCGCAGCTGCTCGCGGTCCGCGCGCAACGGCAGCGCCCAGCCGCTCTCGACGAGCTGCGCGGCCTCCACCGTGCAGCTCACCGAGCCGAGCAGGAACGCGCACCGGCCGTGCGTGGCGCGCAGCTCCAGCACCTCGCGGACGTGCGGGAAGGGGGCGTTGTCGTCGCTGTGGCTGGAGTCGCCGTCGTCCCAGACGACGACCAGGCCGAGATCGGCGACGGGGGCGAACATCGCGGCCCGGGTGCCGACGACCGCCCGGACGGAGCCGCGCCGCACGGCGAGCCACTCCCGGTAGCGCTTCTCGGGGCCGGAGCCGGCCGTGAGCACGGCGTGCCGGCCCTCCCCCAGCGCGGCGGTCAGGGCCGCGTCGACCCGTCCGGCGGCCCGCCCGTCGGGCACCACGACCAGCGCGCCGCGCCCCGAGGCGAGCGTCGCGGTGACGGCCGCGGCGATCTCCTGCGGCCAGTGCGGCCCCGGCAGCGCGGTCCAGACGGCGCGCGGCGCTCCCCCGCCGGCCAGCGCGGACAGGAAGGCGGGGCCCTGCCCGTACCGCGTCCAGGTCCCCGGGGCCGGGGCGTGCGGAGGCGGCAGGGGGGCCGGGGAGGGTTTCGCCTCGGCCCGTGCGTTCCTCGGCGGCACCGCGAGCTGGAGCACATCGGCGAGGCTGCCCGCGTAGCGGTCGGCGACGGCGCGGGCGAGGGCGAGCAGCTCCGGACCGAGGACCGGCTCGGGCGAGACGACCGAGGCCAGCGCGGCGAGCGCGCCGTTGTAGTCGGACTCGGCGAGCCGCTCGATCAGGAAGCCGTCGATGAGGCCGCCGCCCTCGCGGCGTCCGCCCCGGACCTGGCGCGCTCCGGCGCCGAACCGCACCCGGACCCGCACCCCGGGCCTGGCGTCGGCGTCCAGCTCCTCGGGCACCGCGTAGTCGAAGTACTGGTCGAGGTGGAGCGCCCCCTTGTTGACCAGGACGCGGGCGACGGGCAGCTCCTTGGCCAGCGCGGCCCCGCGCCAGGTGCGCGGTTTGGCGCGGGGCACCTGGGCGGTGCGCACGGTCTCGCGGATCAGCGCGAGCTGTTCCGGCGCCCCGGGCTCGGGTGCGTCGGACCGCTTGTCGTCGCTGCTCACAGCCCTATCCCTACCAGACGGCACTGACAGCCGCCCCGGTCCCGGCCGTCGCCGGTCCCGGGGCGGACGCGCGGGAGCCCGGACACCGAACGTGCTCGGTGTCCGGGCTCCCGCGTACGGACGGATCCCCGCGGGTCCCTAGAGGCCCGCGGCCGCGCGCAGGGCGTCCACCCGGTCGGTGCGCTCCCAGGTGAAGTCCGGCAGCTCACGGCCGAAGTGGCCGTAGGCAGCGGTCTGGGAGTAGATCGGGCGGAGCAGGTCGAGGTCGCGGATGATCGCGGCCGGGCGGAGGTCGAAGACCTCGCCGATGGCGTGCTCGATCTTCTCGGTGTCGACCGCGGCGGTGCCGAAGGTCTCGACGAAGAGACCGACCGGCTCGGCCTTGCCGATCGCGTACGCGACCTGGACCTCGCAGCGGGCGGCGAGCCCGGCGGCGACGACGTTCTTGGCGACCCAGCGCATCGCGTACGCGGCGCTGCGGTCCACCTTCGACGGGTCCTTGCCCGAGAAGGCACCGCCGCCGTGGCGGGCGTAGCCGCCGTAGGTGTCGATGATGATCTTGCGGCCGGTGAGGCCGGCGTCGCCCATCGGGCCGCCGATCTCGAAGCGCCCGGTCGGGTTGACCAGCAGGCGGTAGCCGTCGGTGTCCAGCTTGATGCCGTCCTCGACCAGCTGCGTCAGCACGTGCTCGACGACGAACTCGCGGATGTCGGGTGCGAGCAGCGAGTCCAGGTCGATGTCGCTCGCGTGCTGCGAGGATACGACGACGGTGTCGAGACGGACGGCCTTGTCGCCGTCGTACTCGATGGTGACCTGGGTCTTGCCGTCGGGGCGCAGGTACGGGATGGTCCCGTTCTTGCGGACCTCGGAGAGGCGGCGGGAGAGCCGGTGCGCGAGGTAGATCGGCAGCGGCATCAGCTCGGGCGTCTCGTCGCAGGCGTAGCCGAACATCAGGCCCTGGTCGCCCGCGCCCTGCTTGTCGAGCTCGTCCTCATCGCCCTCCACCCGCTTCTCGTACGCGGTGTCGACGCCCTGCGCGATGTCCGGGGACTGCGCGCCGATGGAGACCGAGACGCCGCAGGAGGCGCCGTCGAAGCCCTTCTTGGAGGAGTCGTAGCCGATCTCCAGGACCTTGTTGCGGACCAGGGTCGGAATGTCGGCGTAGGCCTTGGTCGTGACCTCACCCGCGACATGCACCTGACCGGTGGTGATCAAGGTTTCGACGGCGACGCGCGACGTCGGGTCCTCGCGCAGAAGCGCGTCGAGAATGGTGTCGCTGATCTGGTCGGCGATCTTGTCGGGGTGGCCCTCGGTGACGGACTCCGAGGTGAAGAGACGGCGGGACACATCGCTCCCTGGGGTTGCAGCGGCTGCTGGCTGATCATGGGCCGGACCGTCCGGGAGCTGCGCCCGGGCACGGTCCGGGACCAGTTTATCGGTCGGCTCCGCCCAGCGGACACCGTGTCTCGCCCTTTGGGAGTCCGGCACCCCCTCCGAGCGGTGTCCGAAGGGGTCCGGACACCGCTCCGGACGCGCCCCCGGGCCCGTCCCGCAAGGGATCGGGCCCCTCGGGGCGGCGACACGAGAAATTCACCCGAGCCGTGCCGACACGAGGTCCCAGACCGTGTCGGCAAGCGCTTCCTTGGGTCCGTGCGGCACGGCGGTCTCGCCGCCGTCGGCCGCGAGCACGACGGCCTCGTTCTCCTCGGAGCCGAAGGTCCTGCGCTCCCCCACCTCGTTGACGACCAGCAGATCACAGCCCTTGCGGCGCAGCTTCTCCCGCCCGTTGGCGAGCACGTCGTCGGTCTCGGCGGCGAAGCCGACGACGATCTGCCCCGGCGCGGCGCGCTCGGCGGAGACCTCGGCGAGGATGTCGGGGTTGCGGACGAGAGCGACGGGGGCCGGCTCCTGGCCGTCCTTCTTCTTGATCTTCCCGGTCTCGTAGCGGGCCGGCCGGAAGTCGGCCACGGCGGCGGCCATCACCACGACGTCGGCGTCGGCCGCCGCCTTCAGCACGGCGTCGCGCAGCTCCACGGCGGTGCCGACGTGGACGAGGTCGGCGCCGGAGGGGTCGGGCAGCTGGGTGTTGGCCTCGACGAGCGTGACCCGGGCCCCGCGGGCCACCGCGGTGCGGGCGAGGGCGTACCCCTGCTTGCCGGAGGAGCGGTTGCCCAGGAAGCGGACCGGGTCCAGCGGCTCGCGGGTGCCGCCCGCGCTGATCACCACGTGCCGGCCGGCCAGATCCGGGGCGACGGGGCCACGCGCCAGGACCCTGCGGCAGACCTCGAAGATCTCGGCCGGGTCGGGCAGCCGGCCCTTGCCGGTGTCGACGCCGGTGAGGCGTCCGACGGCGGGCTCGATGACGACGGCGCCCCGGCGGCGCAGCGTGGCGACGTTCTCCCGGGTCGCCGGGTGCTCCCACATCTCCGTGTGCATGGCGGGCGCGAAGACGACCGGACAGCGGGCGGTGAGCAGGGTGTTGGTGAGCAGGTCGTCGGCGAGGCCGTGGGCGGCCCTGGCGAGCACGTCGGCGGTGGCCGGGGTGACGACGACGAGGTCGGCGTGCTGCCCGATCCGCACGTGCGGGACCTCGTGGACGTCGTTCCAGACCTCGGTGGAGACCGGGTGCCCGGAGAGCGCCGACCAGGTGGCCGCCCCCACGAAGTGCAGGGACGCCTCGGTCGGGACGACCCGTACGTCATGTCCGGACTCGGTCAGCCGGCGCAGCAGCTCGCACGCCTTGTACGCGGCGATGCCCCCGCTGACCCCCAGAACGACCTTCGGCTTGTCCACTGCGTCTCCCCGCACTCGGCTCCGTACGCGTTCGTACTCCCCCATGCTGCCTCACCGGTGCGCGGGCGGTCCGGTGACCCCGGGCACACCACAGGCCCGGCGGTCGGACCGCCGGGCCTGTGGTGAAGGTGTGTCTCCTGCTTACTGCGCGGGGCCCTCGATGGCCTCGGAGGTGAGCAGGCCCGCGTTGATCTCGCGGAGCGCGATCGAGAGCGGCTTCTCGTGCACGTGGGTGTCGACGAGCGGACCGACGTACTCGAGGAGGCCCTCACCGAGCTGCGAGTAGTACGCGTTGATCTGGCGCGCGCGCTTGGCGGCGTAGATCACGAGGCTGTACTTCGAGTCGGTTGCTTCGAGGAGCTCATCAATCGGCGGGTTGATGATGCCCTCGGGCGTGGTGATGGAAGAGGACACTCTCTGCCTTCCGAAGGGGGTGAAGATCAAAGAAATCTTTGACAGTCAGGGGCTCGTGACCGGGCCCCGTGTCGTGCGTTCAGGCGCCGCCGGCACGGTGGCCGGAAGCCTCCAGCATCAAGGCTAGCAGCTCACGTGCCACGTCCTCGACGGAGGTGTTGACGAGCGTGGTGTCGAACTCGGCCTCGGCGGCCAGTTCCACCTTGGCCGCGCCCAGCCTGCGCTCGATCACCTCGGGCGCCTCGGTCCCCCGGCCGGTGAGCCGGCGGACCAGCTCCTCCCAGCTCGGCGGGGCGAGGAAGACCAGCTGGGCGTCGGCCATGGACTGGCGGACCAGCCGGGCGCCCTGGAGGTCGATCTCCAGCAGGACCGGCTCGCCCGCCTCCAGCCGCTCCTGCACGGCGCGGCGCGGCGTGCCGTAGCGGTTGCCGGCGAACTCGGCCCACTCCAGCAGCTCGCCGTTGGCGATGAGCTTGTCGAACTCCTCGTCGTCCACGAAGAAGTAGTGGACGCCGTTGCGTTCGCCGGGGCGGGGCTTGCGGGTCGTCGCCGACACCGAGAGCCACACCTCGGGGTGGACCTTGCGCATATGCGCGACGACCGTGCTCTTGCCGACCCCCGAGGGGCCGGAGAGCACGGTCAGCCGCGGACGTACGTCCGGGGGTACGGGGGACGTCCCCCGGGATGTTGCAGCCATGGAGCGATTATCCAGGTTCTCGGGAGTGCCCGGGAACGTCAGGCGGCGCTGCCGCCGAACTCGCGCTCCAGGGATGCGATCTGGTTGGAGCCGAGACCGCGGACCCGGCGGCTCTCGGAGATGCCGAGCCGCTCCATGATCTGCTTGGCGCGGACCTTGCCCACGCCGGGCAGGGACTCGAGCAGGGCGGAGACCTTCATCTTGCCGATGACGTCGTTCTCCTGGCCGGACTTGATGACCTCGTGGAGGGAGGCGCCGGAGTGCTTGAGTCGATTCTTGACCTCGGCCCGCTCCCGGCGAGCCGCGGCGGCCTTTTCGAGCGCGGCTGCGCGCTGTTCAGGGGTAAGGGGCGGAAGAGCCACGCCTACGTCACCTCGGATGTCGTTCTGTCGGATACGGACCGGTGAGGCGGCGGGACAGCCCCTCACCAGGTGAGCCGCGAACAACCTGTGCTCGTTGGCCCTCGACGGAGACTAGCGGCCAAGGCCGCCGGAGTCAGCGAGAACAGATGAAAAGTCCTGGTCAGCCTCTGCCGACCAGGACATTCCTGGCATAACACCTGAGTTTTTTGGTCAGGATTCCGTCAACTCGTTGTTACGTGGCCGTGTCACGTATCTGTGACGGCCGCGCGGACCTCGTCCGCGAACCGTTCGGCGGCCCCTCGCAGGCCCGCGACATCGGGCCCGTGACGCAGCACACCCCGGCTCACGCTCGGCACGACATTGCGGACCGATGCGCCGAAGACGCCCGGCAGGTCCGCCGGCGTCGCGCCCTGGGCGCCGATGCCCGGCGCGAGCAGCGGGCCGTTGATCGCGAGGTCGGCCCCGGCGTCCCCGAGGGTCGCCCCGACCACCGCGCCGACCGAGCCCAGCGGATCGGCCCCCGCGTTCTCCGCGGCCATGTGGTCGAGCATCACCTGGGCCAGCGAGCGGCCGTCGGCGGCGGTGGCGCGCTGCACCTCGGCGCCCTCCGGGTTGGAGGTGAGCGCCAGGACGAAGACCCCCGAGCCGGAGACCGCGGCCGCGTCCAGCGCCGGGCGCAGCGACCCGAAGCCGAGGTACGGCGAGACGGTCACCGCGTCGGAGAAGAGCGGCGAGTCCTTGTCGAGGTAGGTCGCGGCGTAGGCGCCCATGGTGGAGCCGATGTCGCCGCGCTTGGCGTCCATGAGCACCAGCGCGCCCGCCGCCCTGGCCTCCTCGACGGCCTTCTCCAGGACGGCGACGCCGCGCGAGCCGAAGCGCTCGAAGAAGGCGGACTGCGGCTTGAGGACGGCGACCCGGTCGGCCAGCGCCTCGACGACCGTACGAGTGAAGCGCTCCAGGCCCGTCACGTCGTCGGGGAGCCCCCAGGCGCCGAGCAGGGAGGCGTGCGGGTCGATGCCCACGCAGAGCGGTCCGCGGGTGTCCATCGCGCGGCGCAGGCGTGCGCCGAAGGGTTCCTGGGTCATTTCACGGCCTTCCTGGTTGCGGCGCCGACCGCGTCGGCGAGGGTGGCGTACGGGGAGGCGGCCAGTCGTGCGGCGAGGCCCTTGTGGATCGCGCGGGCGTAGAACGGGCCCTCGTAGATGAAGGCGCTGTAGCCCTGGACGAGGGTGGCACCGGCCAGGATGCGCTGCCAGGCGTCCTCGGCGTTCTCGACGCCGCCGACGCCGACCAGGGTGATCCGGTCGCCGACCCGGCCGTAGAGGCGGCTCAGGACCTCCAGGGAGCGCTCCTTGAGGGGCGCGCCGGACAGTCCGCCGGTCTCCCGCACCAGGTCGGGCGAGGACGTCAGGCCCAGGCCCTCGCGGGCGATGGTGGTGTTGGTGGCGATGATGCCGTCCAGGCCCAGTTCCACGGCGAGGTCGGCGACGGCGTCCACGTCCTCGTCCGCGAGGTCGGGGGCGATCTTGACGAGCAGCGGGACACGGCGGCCGGTGACCGTGCGGTCGGCGGCCTCGCGCACGGCGGTGAGCAGCGGGCGCAGCGACTCGGTGGCCTGGAGGTTGCGCAGTCCGGGCGTGTTGGGCGAGGAGACGTTGACGACGAGGTAGTCGGCGTGCGCGGCGAGGCGCTCGGTGGACTTCACGTAGTCGGCGGCGGCGTCGGCCTCGGCGACGACCTTGGTCTTGCCGATGTTGACGCCGACGGTGGTGCGGAAGACCGGGGTGCGGGCGGCCAGACGGGCGGCCACGGCGGCCGAGCCCTCGTTGTTGAAGCCCATGCGGTTGATGAGCGCGCGGTCCGCGACCAGGCGGAACAGGCGCTTCTTCGGGTTGCCGGGCTGGGGCTCGCCGGTGACGGTGCCGATCTCGACGTGGTCGAAGCCGAGCATCGCCATGCCGTCGATCGCGACGGCGTTCTTGTCGAAGCCGGCGGCGAGGCCGAAGGGGCCGTGCATCCGCAGGCCCAGGGCCTCGGTGCGCAGCTCCTTGTAGCGGGGGGCGAGGGCGGCGGCCACGAAGGTGCGCAGGACGGGGACGCGGGCGGCGAGGCGGATCCAGCGGAAGGCCAGGTGGTGGGCGCCTTCCGGGTCCATCCGCTTGAAGACCAGCTGGAAGAAGAGTTTGTACATCACGGTGTCCTCATGAGGAGGGGGACACCGTTTCCGGTGTCCCCCTGCTGGCTTCTCTAGTCGCGTGCCGCGGTCAGATGTTCCGCGTGTTCCTGGAGGGAACGGACCCCGACGTCTCCGTGGTTGAGCGCGTCGATGCCCTGGACGGCCGCGGCGAGTGCCTGGACCGTGGTGAGGCACGGGACCGACCGGGCGACGGCCGCGGTGCGGATCTCGTAGCCGTCGAGCCGGCCGCCGGTCCCGTACGGCGTGTTGACGATCAGGTCGACCTCGCCGTCGTGGATCAGCTGGACGATCGTCTTCTCGCCGTCCGGGCCCTCGCCCTCGGACTGCTTGCGCACCACGCGGGCGTTGATGCCGTTGCGCTTGAGGACCTCGGCGGTGCCGGAGGTGGCCATCAGCTCGAAGCCGTGGGCGACCAGCTCGCGGGCCGGGAAGATCATCGAGCGCTTGTCGCGGTTGGCGACGGAGATGAAGGCGCGGCCCTTGGTGGGCAGCGGGCCGTACGCGCCGGCCTGCGACTTGGCGTACGCCGTGCCGAAGACCGAGTCGATGCCCATGACCTCACCGGTGGAGCGCATCTCCGGGCCGAGGACCGTGTCGACGCCGCGGCCGTGGATGTCGCGGAAGCGCGACCACGGCATGACGGCCTCCTTGACGGAGATCGGCGCGTCCAGCGGCAGGGTGCCGCCGTCGCCGTGGAGCGGCAGGAGGCCCTCGGCGCGCAGCTCGGCCACGGTGGCGCCGAGCGAGATGCGGGCGGCGGCCTTGGCGAGCGGGACGGCGGTCGCCTTCGAGGTGAAGGGGACGGTCCGCGAGGCGCGCGGGTTGGCCTCCAGCACGTAGAGGATGTCGCCGGAGAGCGCGAACTGGATGTTGATCAGCCCGCGGACGCCGACGCCCTTGGCGATGGCCTCGGTGGAGGCGCGCAGCCGCTTGATGTCGAAGCCGCCGAGGGTGATCGGGGGCAGCGCGCAGGCGGAGTCGCCGGAGTGGATGCCGGCCTCCTCGATGTGCTCCATGACGCCGCCGAGGTACAGCTCGGTGCCGTCGTAGAGCGCGTCGACGTCGATCTCGATGGCGTCGTCGAGGAAGCGGTCGACCAGGACCGGCCGGGTGGGGCTGATCTCGGTGGACTCGGAGATGTACGAGGCGAGGCGGGTCTCGTCGTACACGATCTCCATGCCGCGGCCGCCGAGCACGTAGGACGGGCGGACGAGGACGGGGTAGCCGATCTCGTCGGCGATGGCCTTGGCCTCGGCGAAGGTGGTGGCGGTGCCGTGCTTCGGGGCGGGCAGTCCGGCCTCGGCCAGGACCCGGCCGAAGGCGCCGCGGTCCTCGGCGGCGTGGATGGCCTCCGGGGAGGTGCCGACGACGGGCACGCCGTTGTCCTTGAGCGCCTGGGACAGGCCCAGCGGGGTCTGGCCGCCGAGCTGCACGACGACACCGGCGAGCGGGCCCGCCAGGGACTCGGCGTGCACGATCTCCAGCACGTCCTCCAGCGTCAGCGGCTCGAAGTACAGGCGGTCGGAGGTGTCGTAGTCGGTGGAGACCGTCTCCGGGTTGCAGTTGACCATCACGGTCTCGTAGCCGGCGTCGCTCAGGGCGAAGGAGGCGTGGACGCAGGAGTAGTCGAACTCGATGCCCTGGCCGATGCGGTTGGGACCGGAGCCGAGGATGATCACCGCGGGCTTGGTGCGGGGCGCGACCTCGCTCTCCTCGTCGTACGAGGAGTAGAAGTACGGCGTCTTCGCGGCGAACTCGGCGGCGCAGGTGTCGACCGTCTTGTAGACCGGGCGGATGCCCAGCGCGTGCCGGACCTCGCGGACGACGTCCTCGCGCAGTCCGCGGATGCCGGCGATCTGGGCGTCGGAGAAGCCGTGGCGCTTGGCCTCGGCCAGCAGCTCGGGGAGGAGCTTGTCGGCGGCGGCCAGCTCGTCGGCGGTCTCCTTGATGAGGAAGAGCTGGTCGACGAACCAGGGGTCGATCTTCGTGGCGTCGAAGACCTCCTCCTGGGTGGCACCGGCCCGGATCGCCTGCATGACGGTGTTGATCCGGCCGTCGGTGGGGCGGACCGCTTCGGCCAGCAGCGCGGCCTTGTCGCCGGGCTCGCCGGTGAAGTCGAACTGCGAGCCCTTCTTCTCCAGGGAGCGCAGCGCCTTCTGCAGCGCCTCGGTGAAGTTCCGGCCGATCGCCATGGCCTCGCCCACCGACTTCATGGTGGTGGTGAGGCCGGCGTCGGCGGAGGGGAACTTCTCGAAGGCGAAGCGGGGGGCCTTGACGACGACGTAGTCGAGGGTCGGCTCGAAGGAGGCCGGGGTCTTCTCGGTGATGTCGTTGGGGATCTCGTCGAGCGTGTAGCCGACGGCCAGCTTGGCGGCGATCTTGGCGATCGGGAAGCCGGTGGCCTTGGAGGCGAGCGCCGAGGAGCGGGAGACGCGCGGGTTCATCTCGATGACGATGACCCGGCCGTCGGTGGGGTCGATCGCGAACTGGATGTTGCAGCCGCCGGTGTCGACGCCGACCTCGCGGATGATCGCGATGCCGATGTCGCGCAGCCGCTGGTACTCGCGGTCGGTGAGGGTCATCGCCGGGGCGACGGTGATGGAGTCACCGGTGTGGACGCCCATCGGGTCGAAGTTCTCGATGGAGCAGACGACCACGACGTTGTCGTTCTTGTCGCGCATCAGCTCCAGCTCGTACTCCTTCCAGCCGAGGATGGACTCCTCCAGGAGCACCTCGGTGGTCGGGGAGAGCGTGAGGCCCTGTCCGGCGATGCGGCGCAGTTCGTCCTCGTCGTGGGCGAAGCCGGAGCCGGCGCCGCCCATGGTGAAGGAGGGGCGGACGACGACGGGGTAGCCGCCGAGGGTGTCGACACCCTTGAGGACGTCGTCCATGGAGTGGCAGATGACGGAGCGGGCGGACTCGCCGTATCCGATCTTCTCCTTGACGGCCTCGACGACGCCCTTGAAGAGGTCGCGGTCCTCGCCCTTGTTGATGGCCTCGACGTTGGCGCCGATCAGCTCGACGCCGTACTTCTCCAGGACACCGTTCTCGTGCATGGAGATCGCGGTGTTGAGCGCGGTCTGTCCGCCGAGGGTGGGCAGGAGGGCGTCGGGGCGCTCCTTGGCGATGATCTTCTCGACGAACTCGGGGGTGATCGGTTCGACGTAGGTGGCGTCGGCGATCTCCGGGTCGGTCATGATCGTCGCCGGGTTGGAGTTCACCAGGATGACGCGCAGGCCCTCGGCCTTGAGGACGCGGCAGGCCTGGGTGCCGGAGTAGTCGAACTCGGCGGCCTGCCCGATGACGATCGGACCGGAGCCGATGACCAGAACGGACTGGATGTCGGAGCGCTTAGGCACGCTGGTCCTCCATCAGGGAAACGAAGCGGTCGAAGAGGTACGCGGCGTCGTGCGGGCCCGCGGCCGCCTCGGGGTGGTACTGGACGCTGAAGGCCGGCCGGTCGAGGAGACGCAGCCCCTCGACGACCTGGTCGTTCAGGCAGACGTGGGAGACCTCGGCCCGCCCGTAGGGGGTCTCGGAGACCCGGTCGAGCGGCGCGTCGACGGCGAAGCCGTGGTTGTGCGCGGTGACCTCGACCTTGCCGGTCGTGCGGTCCTGCACGGGCTGGTTGATGCCGCGGTGGCCGTACTTCAGCTTGTAGGTGCCGAAGCCGAGCGCGCGGCCCAGGATCTGGTTGCCGAAGCAGATGCCGAAGAGCGGGGTGCCCCGCTCCAGGACGGCGCTCATCACGGAGACCGGGTGGTCGGCGGTGGCCGGGTCGCCGGGGCCGTTGGAGAAGAAGACCCCGTCGGGGGCGACGGCGTAGACGTCCTCGACCGTGGCGGTGGCGGGCAGGACGTGCACCTCGATGCCGCGTTCGGCCATCCGGTGCGGGGTCATGCCCTTGATGCCCAGGTCGATCGCGGCGACGGTGAACTTCTTGGTGCCGATCGCGGGGACGACGTAGGCCTCCTGCGTGGCGACCTCGGCGGAGAGGTCGGCGCCGCTCATCTCGGGGGCCTGGCGCACCTTGGCGAGCAGGGTGCCCTCGTCGGCGACGGCGTTGCCGGAGAAGATGCCGACGCGCATGGCGCCGCGCTCGCGCAGGTGGCGGGTGAGGGCGCGGGTGTCGATGCCGCTGATGCCGACGACGCCCTGGCTCGCGAGCTCCTCGTGCAGCGAGCGCCGGGAGCGCCAGTTGGAGGGGATGCGGGCGGGGTCGCGGACGACGTAGCCGGAGACCCAGATCCGCTTGGACTCGGGGTCCTCGTCGTTCACGCCGGTGTTCCCGACGTGCGGGGCGGTCATGACGACGACCTGGCGGTGGTAGGAGGGGTCGGTCAGCGTCTCCTGGTAGCCGGTCATGCCGGTGGAGAACACCGCCTCGCCGAAGGTCTCCCCCACGGCCCCGTAGGCGCGGCCGCGGAAGGTGCGGCCGTCCTCCAGGACGAGTACGGCGGGAGCTTGGGCGGCTCCCCGGGTGGAGGTCGTCATCGTGCGGTGCCTTCCGTAGTGCTGGTGAGGTGGTTGACGGCGTCGATCCACGCGTGGTGGCCGGCCGAGTGGTCGGAGCGGAAGCCGGAGTCGATCAGCCGGTCGCCGAGCGCCCAGGTGATGACCAGCAGTCCGCCCTCGGGCAGGACCTTGCCCGCGATGGCCCGTTCGGTCCTGGCCTCGCGCAGGTCGGCGGCGGGGACGAAGAAGTCCGTCGCGCCGGGCCGTACGACGTCCAGGCCCTGCTCCGTCAGGGTGAGCTCGACGCGGCTGCGGGTGCCGAGGCCGTGGGCGACGATCCGGTCGAGCCACTGCCCGGCCGTGGTCGAGCCGTGGTAGCGGCCGGTCAGGGTGAGCAGCTTCTCGCCCTCGGCGTAGTCCTCGGGAGTGGTCGCGAGCGCGTCCAGATCGGACTGGAGGCTCGCCCGCCACTTCCATCCCTGGCGCATCAGCCAGTAGACGAAGGCGATGAAGACGATCAGGCCGATCACCCAGCTGATGCGGGCGGACCAGTCGGTCACGTCCGCCGACTTCTGCTCGGCGGCCAGGTGGTGCAGGTGGTGCAAGGGGCGGAGTGTTGTCACGCGAGCTTCCCGTCGACGACCGTGGCACGGCCCCGCAGGAAGGTGTGGGTCACTCGGCCCGGCAGCTCGCGTCCCTCGTAGGGGGTGTTGCGGCTGCGGGAGGCGAAGCCCGCGGGGTCCACGGCTCCACGGTATGCCGGATCGACCAGCGTGAGGTTGGCGGGCTCGCCCTGCGAGACGGGCCGGCCGTGTCCTTCGAGCCGGCCGATGGCGGCGGGGCGGAAGGACATCCGGTCGGCGACGCCCGCCCAGTCGATGAGTCCGGTGTCGACCATGGTCTGCTGGACGACGGAGAGCGCGGTCTCCAGGCCCACCATGCCCATGGCGGCCGCGGCCCACTCGCAGTCCTTGTCCTCGTGCGGGTGCGGGGCGTGGTCGGTGGCGACGCAGTCGATGGTGCCGTCGGCCAGCGCCTCGCGCAGGGCCATGACGTCGGCCTCGGTGCGCAGCGGCGGGTTCACCTTGTAGACCGGGTTGTAGGTCCGGACCAGCTCGTCGGTGAGGAGGAGGTGGTGCGGGGTGACCTCGGCGGTGACGTTCCAGCCCTTGGACTTGGCCCAGCGGACGATCTCGACGGAGCCGGCCGTCGACAGGTGGCAGATGTGGACGCGGGAGCCGACGTGGGCGGCGAGCAGCACGTCGCGGGCGATGATCGACTCCTCGGCGACGGCGGGCCAGCCGCCGAGGCCCAGCTCGGCCGAGACGGTGCCCTCGTTCATCTGGGCGCCCTCGGTGAGGCGGGGCTCCTGGGCGTGCTGGGCGACGACGCCGTCGAAGGCCTTCACGTACTCCAGGGCACGGCGCATGATCACCGCGTCGTCGACGCACTTGCCGTCGTCGGAGAAGACCTTCACTCCGGCGGCCGAATCGTGCATGGCGCCGAGTTCGGCGAGCTGCTTGCCCTCCAGGCCGACGGTGACGGCGCCGACGGGCTGCACGTCGCAGTAGCCGGACTCCCGGCCGAGGCGCCAGACCTGCTCGACGACGCCGGCGGTGTCGGCGACCGGGAAGGTGTTGGCCATGGCGTGGACGGCGGTGTAGCCGCCGACGGCCGCGGCCCTGGTGCCGGTGAGGACGGTCTCGGAGTCCTCGCGGCCGGGCTCGCGCAGGTGGGTGTGGAGGTCGACGAGGCCGGGCAGCAGGATCAGGCCCTCGGCCTCGATCACGGTGGCGTCGCCGGCGTCCAGGCCGGTGCCGACCGCGGCGACGGTCTCGCCGTCGACGAGGACGTCCTGCGGGTCGCCGCCGAGGATCTTCGCGCCGCGGATCAGGGTCTTGCTCATGGTTACTTGGTCTCCTCGGTACGGGCGGCGGGGGCGGTGGCGGGCGAGGGGTGGGCGGGCTCGGCACCGCCGAGCAGCAGGTAGAGCACGGCCATGCGGATGGAGACGCCGTTGGCGACCTGCTCGACGGCGGTGCAGCGGTCGGAGTCGGCGACCTCGGCGGTGATCTCCATGCCGCGGACCATCGGGCCCGGGTGCATGACGACGGCGTGCTCGGGCATCTTCGCCATCCGCTCGCCGTCCAGGCCGTAGCGGCGGGAGTACTCGCGCTCGGTCGGGAAGTAGGCGGCGTTCATCCGTTCGCGCTGCACACGCAGC
Organism: Streptomyces sp. NPDC024555; assembly: GCF_055559335.1. Taxonomy (NCBI): domain Bacteria; kingdom Bacillati; phylum Actinomycetota; class Actinomycetes; order Kitasatosporales; family Streptomycetaceae; genus Streptomyces; species Streptomyces sp. NPDC024555. The sequence continues at coordinate 118,799 of NZ_JBVHKV010000019.1, read as the reverse complement.
ATCATCACAGCGTCGGACTTCGGCAGCACCTCGTCGAGGCCGTAGCTGACGTCGCAGGGCCACTGCTCGACGCCGACGGGGACCAGCGTGGGCGGGGCCACCAGGGTGACGTGGGCGCCGAGGGTGTGGAGCAGGTGGACGTTGGAGCGGGCGACGCGGCTGTGCAGGATGTCGCCGACGATCGTGATCCGGCGTCCTTCGAGGTCCTTGCCGAGTCCGGTGTCCGCCCCGACGAGCCTGCGGCGCATGGTGAAGGCGTCCAGCAGGGCCTGGGTGGGGTGCTCGTGGGTGCCGTCGCCGGCGTTGACGACCGCGCCGTCGATCCAGCCGGAGGTGGCCAGGCGGTACGGGGCGCCGGAGGCGCCGTGCCGGATGACGACGGCGTCGGCGCCCATCGCCTCCAGGGTCAGGGCGGTGTCCTTGAGCGATTCGCCCTTGGAGACCGAGGAGCCCTTGGCGGAGAAGTTGATGACGTCGGCGGACAGCCGCTTGGCGGCCGCCTCGAAGGAGATGCGGGTACGGGTCGAGTCCTCGAAGAAGAGGTTGACCACGGTACGGCCGCGCAGGGTCGGGAGCTTCTTGATCGGCCGGTCGGCGACCCTGGCCATCTCCTCGGCGGTGTCGAGGATCAGGACGGCGTCGTCGCGGGTGAGGTCGGCGGCCGAGATGAGGTGGCGCTTCATCTGGGTGTTCTCCGGGTTGTGGAGGATTCAGGCATGCGGGCGTGCGGAAGCCGCCGTACGGCGATCGGCCGTACGGAGGGGCAGCTACTGCTCGACCGCCGGGGCGGACTGCTCGACCCCGAGCAGCACGGCGTCGCGGCCGTCCTCCTCGGCGAGCTGGACCTTGACCGTCTCCCGCAGCGACGTGGGGAGGTTCTTGCCGACGTAGTCGGCGCGGATCGGGAGTTCGCGGTGTCCGCGGTCGACGAGGACCGCGAGCTGCACGGCACGGGGCCGGCCGATGTCGCCGAGCGCGTCGAGGGCGGCGCGGATCGTGCGGCCGGAGAAGAGCACGTCGTCGACGAGGACGACCAGGCGGCCCTCGATGCCCTCGCCGGGGATCTCGGTGCGGGCCAGGGCGCGCGCGGGGCGCAGCCGGAGGTCGTCGCGGTACATGGTGATGTCGAGGGAGCCGACCGGCATCTTTCGGCCGGTGATCTCTTCGAGCTTGTCGGCGAGCCGGCGGGCGAGGAACACGCCCCGGGTCGGGATGCCGAGGAGCACCACATCGTCGGCGCCCTTGGCGCGTTCGACGATCTCGTGGGCGATTCGGGTCAGTACGCGGGCGATGTCGGGGGCCTCGAGAACGGGGCGTGCCGCATTGCCGGTGGCGTCGTGCTGTGCGTCCATAAGAAACGGACCTCCTTCTCCGCCTCACGGGACGGACCTTAAAGGACGTCGAAATTGCGTCATCCACGTTACCAGGGCCCCGGCGGGGGCCTTGACCCACCCCCCGGGAGGTGTCGGTCCGGACCATTCAGCTTGACGCACCCAAGTAACGCTGCGTAACCTCACAGTGAGTTACCAGCCACGCGGCGCAGCCGCGTAATGTTCCAGCGTCCGGGGAGCCTTATGTCCAGCGAATACGCAAAACAGCTCGGGGCCAAACTCCGTGCCATCCGCACCCAGCAGGGCCTCTCCCTCCACGGCGTGGAGGAGAAGTCGCAGGGCCGCTGGAAGGCCGTCGTGGTCGGCTCGTACGAGCGCGGTGACCGTGCCGTGACCGTGCAGCGCCTTGCCGAGCTGGCGGACTTCTACGGCGTTCCGGTGCAGGAGCTCCTGCCCGGCACCACGCCCGGCGGGGCCGCCGAGCCGCCGCCGAAGCTCGTGCTCCAGCTGGAGCGCCTGGCCCACGTCCCGCCGGAGAAAGCCGGTCCCCTCCAGCGCTACGCGGCGACGATCCAGAGCCAGCGCGGTGACTACAACGGCAAGGTCCTCTCGATCCGCCAGGACGATCTGCGCACCCTGGCCGTGATCTACGACCAGTCGCCGTCCGTGCTCACGGAGCAGCTGATCAGCTGGGGCGTCCTGGACGCGGACGCGCGCCGCGCGGTCGCCCACGACGAGGGCTGACCGCCCCCAGCAGAAACGTGCCGCCGGGTCGGCGGGGCCTCTCGGGCGCCCCGCCGACCCGGCGTTCCGCTGTCCGGGCCCGCACAGGGCCACCGGCCCCGGGGATATGCCGAAGGGCCCACGGTCGCACGACCGTGGGCCCTTCGTCGGCAGAACGCCCCGGACTACTGCTCCCGGCGCAGATTCGGCTTGAGCTCCTTGAACCGGGCCAGCAGGCCGTTCACGAAGGACGGGGAGTCGTCGGTGGAGAACTCCTTGGCGATCTGGACCGCCTCGTCGATCACCACCGCGTCCGGGGTCGCGTCCACCCAGATCAGCTCGTACGCCCCGAGCCGCAGGATGTTCCGGTCGACGACCGGCATGCGGTCGATCTCCCAGTCCACGGCGTAGGTGACGATCAGGTCGTCGATCCGGTCCGCGTACTGCGCGTACCCCTCGACGAGCTCCATCGTGTACTCGGTGACCGGCGGCTGGCGGGTGTCGGACCGCGAGTGCCGCACCCAGTCCGCGAGGACCGTCTGCACGGACGTGCCGCGCTGGTCGGCCTCGAAGAGGATCTGGAAGGCTCGCTTGCGGGCCGTGTTCCGGGCAGCCACGGTTAGCTGTTCACCCGGCCGAGGTATTCGCCGGAGCGGGTGTCGACCTTGATCTTCTCACCGGTGGTGATGAAGAGCGGGACGCCGATCTCGTAGCCGGTCTCCAGCGTGGCGGGCTTGGTGCCACCGGTGGAGCGGTCGCCCTGGACGCCCGGGTCCGTGTGCTGGATGGTCAGCTCGACGGCGGCCGGCAGCTCGACGTAGAGCACCTCGCCCTCGTGCTGGGCGACGGAGGCGGTGAAGCCCTCGATCAGGAAGTTGGCGGCGTCGCCGACGGCCTTGCGGTCGACCAACAGCTGGTCGTAGGTGTCCATGTCCATGAAGACGAAGTACTCGCCGTCCATGTACGAGAACTGCATGTCGCGCCGGTCGATGGTGGCCGTCTCGACCTTCACGCCGGCGTTGAACGTCTTGTCGACGACCTTGCCGGACAGCACGTTCTTGAGCTTGGTGCGCACGAAGGCCGGGCCCTTGCCGGGCTTGACGTGCTGGAACTCGACGACGGACCAGAGCTGGCCTCCGTCGAGCTTGAGCACCAGGCCGTTCTTGAGGTCGTTCGTGGAAGCCACGGTTGCGGAATCTCCTGGACTGAAGCTGGTGGAACGACCGAGGATGCGCGCTAGAGCGCGAGCAGCTCCTTGGTCGTAATGGTGAGTAGCTCGGGTCCGCCGTCCGCCTCGGGGCGGACGACGAGCGTGTCATCGATCCGGACCCCGCCCCGGCCCGGGAGGTGGACCCCCGGTTCGACGGTGACCGGCACACAAGCGTCCAGTTTACCCATGGCGGCGGGTGCCAACTGCGGGTCCTCGTCGATTTCGAGCCCCACCCCGTGCCCGGACGAGGGTGCGAGCCCCTCACCGTGGCCCGCCGCCTCCAGCAGATGACGGGCCGCCCGGTCCACGTCGCGGTAGGCGGCACCGGGCAGCAGCGCCTCGCGTCCGGCCCGCTGAGCGGCGAAAACCAGGTCGTAGAGCTCGATCTGCCAGTCCGCGGGGGCCGTGCCGATGACGAAGGTGCGGCCGACCTCGCAGCGGTATCCGCGGTAGCTCGCGCCCAGGCAGACGGAGAGGAAATCTCCTTCCTCCACCCGTCGGTCCGAGGGGCGGTGACGGCCCCGGCCGGAGTTCGGTCCGGTGGCGACGGAGGTCGCGAAGGCGGGGCCGTCGGCGCCGTGGTCCACCAGCCGGCGCTCCAGCTCCAGGGCCAGATGCCGTTCGGTGCGGCCGACGAGAATGGATTCGAGGAGTTCGCCCAGGGCCTGGTCGGCGATCTCGGCGGCGATCCGCAGACAGCCGATCTCCTCCTCGTCCTTGACGATGCGCTGCTGCTCCACGGTGGCGCCCAGATCGGCCAGCCGGAGCTTCGGGGCGACCGAGGCCATGGCCCGGTGCCGGGCGACCGTCAGATCGTGCTCCTCGACGGCCAGGGACTCCGCCCCGCCGGAGGCGGCGAGATCGGCCGCGGCGACCACCGGATCGCCGCCGGCCACCGGCAGCACGTCCACCCGCAGCCGGTCGTCGGTGCGTCCGTCGGCCGGATCGCCGGTCGGGGGGCGCGGGCAGAGCAGGACGTCCTCGTCGGTGCCGAGCAGCAGCACGGCACCCGGGGGCGCTCCGCCCGCCAGATAGCGGACATTGGCGGGGCGGGAGACCAGGGCGGCCGCGGATCCGGCGGCGGCGCACCGGTCGCGGAGCAGCCCGCGTCGGACGGCGTGCACCTCTGACATGCGTCGAGCGTACGAGCGGATCGGCCGCCCCGCGCGGTCGGCGCATCCGACCGGGGGGCGGGGCGGGCGCCGGAGCGGGCGGCCCGTGCCGGGGGCCGCCCCCGCGTCACCAGGCCGGGGGGCTGGCGATGGAGCGGGCCAGTATGTCGTCCAGGACGCGGGCGGTGGTCTCCACGTCGTACGTGGAGTTGTCGATGATCGGCAGGCCGGAGCCGTACCAGCCGGCCATGCGGCCGTGGATGCGCGCGACCTCCTCGTCGGAGAGGCGGCGGTTGCCGGAGCGGGCGGCGTTGCGCTCCAGGACGATCTCCAGGCCCGGCAGCAGGACGACCGGGAGCAGCCCCGGGCCCACATGGCGTTTCCAGCCGCCGAGGCCGACGACGGGGCGGTCGGGGAAGACCGCGTCGTCGAGGATGCAGGAGATCCCGTTGGCCAGGAAGTTGCGCGCGGCGAAGCCGCAGGTGCGGCGGGCCAGCCGGTACTGGGCCTCGGACTGGTCGTTCCACCCGGCCTGCGGGTCGGCGAAGCCGGAGCAGACCCATTCGCGGACGTCGTCGAGGCTGACGTGGGCGGTGGGCACCCGGCGGCGGCTGGCCCAGAGCCGGGCCACGGTGGTCTTCCCGGCGCCGGCCGGGCCGATCAGCAGCACGGCGAGGGTCGCGGTGCCGGTGCCGGGCTCGGCTGGCGGCGCGGGCAGCGCCACGGGGCCGCCGGGCGGCAGCTGGATGTGGCCGGTGGTCTCCCGGGAGACCGGGACCGGGGCGTGGTGCGGAGCGGGTCCCGTCCAGCCCTGGCCCTGGTGGGAGGGGGGCGGCGGGAGCGGGGGGCCGGGGGGAGCGGCCGGGGGCGGGGCGGGCGGTCCGGCCGGCGGGACCGGCGGACCGGGGTGCCCGGGGTGGCCGGGGTGCTGGGCCCGGGGCGGCCAGCCGCCGGGGCCGTTTCCGGGTCCCTGGGGCGGCGGCAGCGGAGCCCCCACTGCGTGCTGCATCCGGTGGCACTCCGTCTCGTACAGGCAACTGGCGCTGGTGGAACGGCAACCGTACCGTCCCCGGCCGCCACTGGGGCAACGGCCGGGGACGCTCCGGAGTGCCCCGTCGGCCACAGGGTCCGCGGAGCGGGTGGTGCGTCAGTCCGTCAGTTCGTCGGCGAGCGCGCGCAGCGCGAGCCGGTAGGAACCGATGCCGAAACCGGCCACGGTGCCCGTGGCGACCGGTGCGACCACGGAGGTGTGGCGGAATTCCTCCCGTGCGTACGGGTTCGAGATGTGCACCTCGATGAGCGGGGCCGTGCGCTGGGAGGCCGCGTCCCGCATTCCGTACGAGTAGTGCGTGAAGGCACCCGGGTTGAGAACGACCGGAATTGAACCGTCCGCGGCCTCGTGGAGCCAGCGGATCAGCTCCCCCTCGTCATTGGTCTCCCGGACGTCGACGTCGAAGCCCAGCTCCTTGCCGAGGGTGCGGCAGGTGTCGACGAGGCCGGTGTAGGAGGTGCTGCCGTAGACGTCGGGCTCGCGGGAGCCGAGCCGGCCGAGGTTCGGACCGTTGAGGACGAGGACCCGGCGGGTCACGCCGACACCTCCCCGTAGGCGGCGAGCAGCACGGCCGGGTCGGGTCCCTCCAGGACGGTGGGCTTGGCGAGGCCGTCCAGGACGATGAAGCGCAGCAGGTCGCCGCGGGACTTCTTGTCGACCTTCATGGTCTCCAGCAGCTTGGGCCACTGGTCGCCGCGGTAGGTGAGGGGCAGCCCGACGGACTCCAGCACGGCGCGGTGCCGGTCGGCGGTGGCGTCGTCCAGGCGTCCGGCCAGGCGGCCCAGTTCGGCGGCGAAGACCATGCCGACCGAGACGGCGGCGCCGTGGCGCCACTTGTAGCGCTCGTTCTTCTCGATGGCGTGGGCCAGGGTGTGCCCGTAGTTGAGGATCTCGCGCAGACCCGACTCCTTGAGGTCGCTGGAGACGACCTCGGCCTTGACCCGGATGGCCCGCTCGATGAGTTCGGAGGTGTGCGGTCCGGTCGGGGTGCGGGCACCCTCGGGGTCGGCCTCGACGAGGTCGAGGATGACCGGGTCGGAGATGAAACCGGCCTTGATGACCTCGGCCATCCCGGAGACGTAGTCGTGGACCGGCAGCGAGTCCAGCGCGGCCAGGTCGCAGAGGACCCCAGCGGGCGGGTGGAAGGCGCCGACGAGGTTCTTGCCCTCGGCGGTGTTGATGCCGGTCTTGCCGCCGACGGCCGCGTCGACCATGCCGAGCACGGTGGTCGGTACGGCGATCCAGCGCACCCCGCGCAGCCAGGAGGCGGCGACGAAGCCGGCGACGTCGGTGGTGGCGCCGCCGCCGACACCGACGATGACGTCGGTGCGGGTGAAGCCGGTCTGGCCCAGCGCCTTCCAGCAGTAGGCGGCGACCTCGACGGTCTTGGCCTCCTCGGCGTTGGGCAGCTGGACGGCGATGGCCTCGTAGCCCTGGTCCGCGAGGTCCTGCCGGACGGCCTCGCCGGTCTCGGCGAGCGCCTCGGGGTGCAGGACCGCGACGCGCTTGGCACGGTCGCCGATGAGTCCGGGCAGCTCACCGAGGAGCTGCCGGCCGACCAGGACCTCGTACGGGTCGGTCCCGGCGCTGCCGGCGATGTGGATACGGGTGGGTGCCTCGGTCATCGTTGCGTTCTCCCGGCCGGACGGGGCGTCCGGCAGTTCCAGTGCGTCGAGGACCGCCTGGGCGACCTCGTCCGGTGTGTGCCCGTCGGTCGCGACGGTGGCACGGGCGACCTCCGTGTAGAGGTGGCGGCGGGCCTCCATGAGTTCGCGCCACTGCCGGCGCGGGTTGACGGCGAGCAGCGGCCGCGCGGTGTTCAGCCCGACGCGCTTGACGGCCTCGTCCACGTCCATGGAGAGGTAGACGACGGGGCGGCCGGCGAGCAGGGCGCGGGTCGACGCGTCGAGGACGGCACCGCCGCCGAGCGCGAGGACGCCCTCGTGCTCGGCGACCGCGGCGGACACGGCCTCCCGCTCCAGTGCGCGGAAGTGCTCCTCGCCCTCGTCGATGAAGATGTCGGAGATCGGCTTGCCCGCCGTCGCGACGACATCCGCGTCGGTGTCCCGGTAGCCGGTGCCGAGGCGGGCGGCGAGGAGTTCGCCGACCGTGGACTTGCCGACGCCCATCGGCCCGACGAGGACGACCAGCGGACCGCTCATCGGATCTGGAGGTGGTCGAGGTACGACTGGACGTTGCGGTGGGTCTCCGCGACGCTGTCGCCGCCGAACTTCTCCGCGACCGCGTCCGCGAGGACGAGCGCGACCATGGCCTCCGCGACGATGCCCGCCGCGGGAACGGCACAGACATCGGAGCGCTGGTGGTGGGCCTTGGCGGGCTCGCCGGTCACCACGTCGACGGTGGCCAGGGCGCGCGGGACCGTCGCGATGGGCTTCATCGCGGCCCGGACGCGCAGCAGCTCGCCGGTGGTCAGTCCGCCCTCGGTGCCGCCGGAACGGCCGGAGGCGCGCTTGATGCCGTCCTCGGTCACCAGGATCTCGTCGTGCGCCTTGGAGCCGGGCACCCGGGCGAGGTCGAAGCCGTCGCCGACCTCGACGCCCTTGATGGCCTGGATGCCCATGAGCGCGGCGGCGAGGCGGGCGTCGAGGCGGCGGTCCCAGTGCACGTGCGAGCCGAGTCCGACGGGCACGCCGTACGCCAGCACCTCGACGACGCCGCCGAGCGTGTCGCCGTCCTTGTGGGCCTGGTCGATCTCCGCGACCATCGCCTTGCTCGCGTCGGCGTCCAGGCAGCGCACCGGGTCGGCGTCGAGGCGCTCGACGTCGGAGGGCACCGGGTAGACCCCGTACGGCGCCTTGGCGGCGGCCAGCTCCACGACGTGGCTGACGATCTCGATGCCGGCGGTCTCCTTGAGGTAGGAGCGGGCGACGGCGCCGAGGGCGACGCGGGCGGCGGTCTCCCGGGCGCTGGCGCGCTCCAGGACCGGCCGGGCCTCGTCGAATCCGTACTTCTGCATGCCGGCGAGGTCGGCGTGACCGGGCCGGGGGCGGGTCAGGGGCGCGTTACGGGCCTGTTCGGCCAGCACCTCGGGGTCGACCGGGTCGGCCGCCATGACCTGTTCCCACTTGGGCCATTCCGTGTTGCCGACCATCACGGCCACGGGCGAGCCCATGGTCAGTCCGTGCCGGACGCCGCCCAGGAAGGTGACCTCGTCCTTCTCGAACTTCATGCGCGCACCGCGGCCGTAACCGAGCCGTCGCCGGGCGAGCGCGTCCGCCACCATCTCCGTGGTGACCGGGACACCGGCGGGAAGACCCTCCAGCGTCGCCACCAGTGCGGGTCCGTGCGACTCTCCCGCGGTCAGCCAGCGCAACCTGCTCAACGGTGTGCTCCTCATGCTCGCGCCTGAAATCCAGCGGCGCGACCGGGTGCGCGGCCCTGGCCCGCCGCCCTCGATCCTCCCACGCCCGGCACCCCGGACCCGCCGCCGGTCCAGCAGACGGACGGATCGGGCGAGGGCCGGACGGTCAGCGGGCGGCCAGGGCCAGCTCGCCCGCCTGCCGCATGGCGGCCAGCGGCGCGGGCGCACGGCCCGTCATCTGCTCCACCTGGAGGACGGCCTGGTGCACCAGGAGATCCAGACCTCCGACGACTGCGCCCTTCCGGGCGGCCCAGGCGGCGGCGAGTCCGGTCGGCCACGGCTCGTACAGCACGTCGAAGAGGGTGCCCGGCTGCTCCGGCACGGCGGCCGCCAGGGCGTCCGTCGCCCCGGCCGGGGTCGTCGCCACGACCAGGGGTGCGCGCAGGGCCTGCGCGGCCTCGGCCCAGTCGGCGATCCGGACGTCGGCGCCGAGCCGTTCGCCCCAGCCGCGCATCTCGTCGCCGCGCTCGCGGCTGCGGACGTAGGCGGTGACCGGTCCCGTGCAGATCCGCGAGAGCGCGGCGAGCGCGGACGAGGCCGTGGCCCCGGCGCCGAGGATCGCGGCGGACTCGGCCTTCTCGACGCCCCGCTCGCGCAGGGCGGCGATCATGCCGGGGATATCGGTGTTGTCGCCGACCCGCCGCCCGTCCTCGGTGAGGACCACCGTGTTCACGGCCTCGACGGAGGACGCGGTCGCGCTGATCTCGTCCAGCAGCGGAATGACCGCCCGCTTGAGCGGCATGGTCAGCGAGAGCCCGGCCCAGGAACCGTCCAGCTCCGCGACGAACCCGGGCAGCGCCGCCTCGTCGATCTCGAACCGGTCGTACGTCCAGCTGTCCAGGCCGAGGGCGGCGTAGGCCGCCCGGTGCAGGACCGGGGAGAGCGAGTGGGCGATGGGCGATCCGAGGACGGCTGCGCGGTGGCGCCCGTCAGTCGAGGCCATGCTGTTCCTTGAACTTCTCGTTGAGCTTCTCGTGCTCCGCCGCCGTCTTGGTGAACTGGGTCTTCTTGCCGTCGAGCGAGATGAAGAACATCCAGCCGTCCCCGGTGGGACTGAGCGTCGCGCGCAGGGCCTCGTCACCGGGGTTGCCGATCGGACCGGGCGGAAGCCCCGCGTGGTAGTAGGTGTTGTAGGGATCCGGATTGGTCCGGATGTCCTTCGACCTGATCTTGATTTCGCTCTGGTTGTTCAGGTAGTTGTACGCGGAGTCGAATTCGAGCTTCCGGTTCGTCACGGTGTTGTCGGACTTGAGCCGGTTGTAGACGACTTCGGCCATCTTGCGGAAGTCGTCGTGGGTCAGGCCCTCCGCCTGCACCAGGCTCGCGACGGTGAGCACCTGCCACGGACCGTCGAGGTTGTACTTCTTGGCGGTCCCGGCGAGATCGAGCTTGTCGTACTCCTCGTTGGAGCGCTTGACCATGCTCTTGAGGATCGCCTCCGGCTTGGTCTCCTTCGTCACCGGATACGCGGCCGGGTAGAGGAAGCCCTCCAGCGGGTCCTTGATGTCCTCGTTCTTGCCCACCCAGCCGGGCAGCCCGAGGTCGGACTTCTTGGACTTGGCGACACCCTTGGTCGTGCCGGCCTTCAGGCCCAGCTTCTTGTCGACCATCGCGTAGACGGCGACGTTCCGCGTGCCCTCCGGAATCACCAGCAGGTTCTGACTCTTCGGGTCGACCATCATCTTCACGGCCTCGGCCGCCGACATCTCCTCGTGGAGGAGGTACACCCCGGCCTGGATCGACTTCCCCTTGGGGTTCTCGTTCTGGGCCGAGACGAAGGCGTCGACGCTCTTGACGACGCCGGCCTTCTTCAGGATGTTGCCGATGTCGTAGCCGTACGCGCCCTTGGGGATCTCGATCTCGACGGAGCCCGTACCGCTGCCCGAGTAGTCGGGGGCCGCGCCGAAGCGGTCCTTGTAGAAGGAGTAGCCGAAGTAGCCCACTCCCCCGAGGCCGCCGGCCAGGACGAGGGAGACCACCAGGCAGGCGCAGCCGCTGCGGCCCTTCTTCTTCTTGCCCTTGCCCCGGCGTTCGCCGTCCCCGCCGCCCCGACGGGAGTCGCGGGGGTCGTCGTCCTCGTCGTCCTCGGGGCCGCTGTCGTCCGCCCCGGTGAAGAACGGATGGGTCTCCTCGGGCTGGACGTCCGGGTCCCAGTCCTGGCTGCGGTCGGGGGCCTGCTCGGGAGCGGCCTCACGCCGGCCGGGGGGCTGCGGCGGCGGATAGGCCTCGGGGGTGCCGTAGTAGTCGTTCGTCTCGCCGTAGCCGTACTGCGCGGGCTGCTGCCCGGTGTCGTACGGCATCGCGGCGGGCGTCTGGCCGGTGTCCCAGCCCCCGTTGTACGCGGGATTGCCGCCGTAGGGGTCCTGCTGACCGCCGCCGTAGGACGGCTGCTGCGGGTAGGACTGCTGCGGCTGTTGCGGGTGCTGCTGACCGCCGTACGGAGGCTGCTGGTGCTGCTGGGCGTAGGGGTCCTGCGGGTGCTGCTGGTGCTGCTGGGCGTACGGGTCCTGCGGGTGCTGCTGCTGGGCGTAGGGGTCCTGAGGGGCGTAGGACGGGCCGCCGCCGTACTGGTTCTGGCCGTGGGCAGGCTGCTGTCCGCCTCCCCATCCCTGGTCCCCGTACAGGGGATCCTCGGGATGCCACGGTTCGGAGCCGGGGCCCCGGCCATACTCAGTCATCGATCCCCTTGAGCCGCGAGACGACGTTCCGTCTCTTTTGCTGTGCGGTGTTTGTTCGACCACCGCCGCATCGCGCGGAACGTTACCGTATCGCGATCAGACAACCACTTCGACGCCTTCTCCGGGAGGATTGCCCGAAGCCCGCTCGGACTCCAGAGCGTTCTGAAGGATCACCACAGCGGCAGCCTGGTCGATGACGGATCGGCCCTTTTTGGACTTCACGCCCGAGGCCCGCAGTCCCTGACTGGCCGTTACTGTGGTCATCCTCTCGTCCACCAATCGCACCGGAATGGGTGCGACCGCACGGGCGAGCACCTGCGCGAAGGCACGCACCTTGGCGGCGGCCGGTCCCTCGCCGCCCCCCAGGGAGCGCGGCAGGCCGACGACGACCTCGATCGGCTCGTACTCCGCGACGATCGCGCCGAGCCGCCGGTGGGCGGCCGGGACATCGCGTCCCGGCACGGTCTCCACCGGCGTCGCCAGGATCCCGTCGGGGTCGCACGAGGCGACCCCGATCCGGGCGTCCCCGACGTCGATCGCCAGCCGGCGACCGCGGCGCATCTGCGGCATGTCCGTGGTCACGCCGTCTCGGTGACGAGGCGTTCGACGGCGGCGACGGCGTCACCGATCGCGTCCGGGTTCTGGCCGCCGCCCTGGGCGACGTCCGGCTTGCCGCCGCCCCCGCCGCCGAGGGTCTTGGCGGCGGTGCGGACCAGGTCGCCCGCCTTGAGGCCGCGCTCGCGGGCGGCCTCGTTGGTGGCGATGACGGTCAGCGGGCGTCCGTTGGCCGTGGTGAACAGGGCCACGACGGCCGGCCGGCCGCCCTGGATGCGGCCGCGGACGTCGAGGACGAGCTTGCGCAGATCGTCGGCGGAGGTGCCGTCCGAGACCTGACCGGTGACCAGGGCGACGCCCCGGACGTCCTGCGCGGACTCGACGAGTCCGGCGGCGGCCGCCAGGACCTTCTCCGCGCGGAACTTCTCGATCTCCTTCTCGGCGTCCTTGAGCTTGCCGAGCATGCCGGCGATCTTCTCCGGAAGCTCCTCGGCACGGCCCTTCACCAGCTCCTGGAGCTGGGCGACGACCGTGTGCTCCCGGGCCAGGAAGTTGTACGCGTCGACGCCGACGAGGGCCTCGATGCGGCGCACGCCCGAGCCGATGGACGATTCGCCGAGCAGCTTCACCAGACCCAGCTGGGCGGTGTTGTGGACGTGGGTACCGCCGCACAGCTCCTTGGAGAAGTCGCCGATGGTGACGACGCGGACCCGCTCGCCGTACTTCTCGCCGAACTCGGCGATGGCGCCCTGCTTCTTGGCCTCGTCGATGGACATGACCTCGGCCTGGACGTCCAGCTCACGCGAGAGCACCGCGTTGATCTTCTGCTCGACGTCGGTGAGGACCGTGCCGGGGACGGCGGCGGGCGAGCCGAAGTCGAAGCGGAAGCGTCCCGGGGAGTTCTCCGAACCGGCCTGGGCGGCCGTCGGGCCGAGCGCGTCGCGCAGCGCCTGGTGCGTGAGGTGGGTGGCGCTGTGGGCGCGGGCGATGGCCCGGCGGCGGGTGGTGTCGATGGAGGCGAGCGCGGCGGCACCGACGGTCACCTCGCCGACCTGGACGACGCCCTTGTGGACGTGCACCCCGGGGACCGGCTTCTGGACGTCGCGGACCTCGATCACGGCGCCGGTGTCCAGGCGGATGCGGCCGGTGTCGGCGAGCTGGCCGCCGCCCTCGGCGTAGAACGGGGTGCGGTCCAGGACGACCTCGACCTCGTCGCCCTCGGTGGCGGCCGGCGAGGGCACGCCGTCCACGAGGAGGCCGACGATCGTCGACTCGCCCTCGGTGGTGGTGTAGCCGGTGAACTCGGTGGCGCCGGAGTTGTCCGCGACCTCGCGGTAGGCGGACAGGTCGGCGTGGCCGGTCTTCTTGGCGCGGGCGTCGGCCTTGGCCTTGTCGCGCTGCTCCTGCATCAGGCGGCGGAAGCCGTCCTCGTCCACGGACAGCCCCTGCTCGGCGGCCATCTCCAGGGTGAGGTCGATCGGGAAGCCCCAGGTGTCGTGGAGCAGGAAGGCCTTGTCACCGGGGATGACCCGGCCGCCGGCGGCCTTGGTCTCGGTGACGGCGGTCTCCAGGATGTTGGTGCCGCCCTTGAGGGCCTTGAGGAAGGCGGCCTCCTCCGCGAGGGCGACGGTCTCGATCCGCTTGCGGTCGGTGATCAGCTCGGGGTACTGCTGCCCCATCGTGGTGATCACGACGTCGATCAGCTCGTTGACGACCGAGCCGGTGGCGCCCATGAGGCGCATGTTGCGGATGGCCCGGCGCATGATGCGGCGCAGCACATAGCCGCGGCCCTCGTTGCCGGGGGTGACGCCGTCACCGATCAGCATCACGGAGGTGCGGATGTGGTCGGCGACCACGCGCAGCGAGACGTCGGTCGACTCGGCGGCGCCGTAGCGCACCCCGGTCAGCTCGGTGGCCCGGTCCATGACGACGCGCAGGGTGTCGGTCTCGTACATGTTCTGCACGCCCTGCAGGATCATCGCGAGGCGTTCGAGGCCGAGACCGGTGTCGATGTTCTTGGAGGGCAGGTCGCCGAGGATCGGGAAGTCCTCCTTGCCGTCCCCCGCGCCGCGCTCGTACTGCATGAAGACGAGGTTCCAGATCTCCACGTACCGCTCGTCGTTGACGGCCGGGCCGCCCTCGACGCCGAACTCGGGGCCGCGGTCGTAGTTGATCTCGGAGCAGGGGCCGCAGGGGCCGGGGACGCCCATGGACCAGAAGTTGTCCTTCTTGCCCAGGCGCTGGATGCGCTCGGCGGGGACGCCGATCTTGTCGCGCCAGATGGCCTCGGCCTCGTCGTCGTCGAGGTAGACCGTGATCCAGAGCCGCTCGGGGTCCAGCCCGTAGCCGCCGTCCGCCACGGAGCTGGTCAGCAGCTCCCAGGCGTACGCGATGGCGCCTTCCTTGAAGTAGTCGCCGAAGGAGAAGTTCCCGCACATCTGGAAGAAGGTGCCGTGCCGGGTGGTCTTGCCGACCTCCTCGATGTCCGGCGTACGGACGCACTTCTGCACGCTGGTGACGCGCGGGGCGGGCGGCTTGACCTCGCCGAGGAAGTACGGCTTGAAGGGCACCATGCCCGCCGGGACCAGAAGCAGAGTCGGGTCGTCCGCGATGAGCGACGCCGAAGGGACAACGGTGTGACCGCGCTCCTCGTAGAAGCTCAGCCAGCGGCGGCGGATTTCAGCCGACTCCATCAGTGGTCCTCATTCCGGTTGTACGTGTTGGAGGTGCGTGGGACAGGGGGGAGCGTGCGGCGGGGCCGGGGATCGGCCGCCTCCACGACGGTGTGGCGGCGCAGCGGCGGATCGGGGTCGACGGGTGCGTCGATCCCCAGCGCCTCGCCGAGTTCGGCTTCGCGTCTGGCCATGCCCTCGCGGACGTCCAGGGCGAAGTCCTTGAGCCGGTGGCCGGCCACGACCGCGCGGTCGGCGGCCTGGGCGGCCAGGCTCTCGGGGGCGAGCTGCCTGATCTTCCGGTTGACCTTGGTGGTGGCCCAGACCCCGGCGGCTGCGCCGGCGGTGAACCAGAACGTACGGCGGAACATCGCTGCGTCAGTCCTTCGATCCGCGGGCTTTGCGGCCGGCGCGCTTCCCGGCGCGGGCGGACGGCACGGTCCGGCCGGTGACGACCGTGCGCCGGGAGGGCTCCCCCGGCACGGTGCCGTCACGGCGGCCGAGCGCCCGCCGGACCCCGTAACCGAAGGCCGCGACCTTGACGAGCGGGCCGCCGAACGTGGAGGCGACGGTGGTGGAGAGCGCGGAGGCGTTGGAGGTGACCTCCTGGACGTCCGTCGCGATCGCGTCGACCTTGTCGAGCTGGGTCTGCGCGGAGCGCACGGTCGCGGAGGCGTCGGCGAGCAGCGGGACGGCCTGTTCGGTCACGTCCGCCACGAGTCGGGTGGTCGCCCTGAGCGTCTGGGCGAGCCTCGCCAGCACGACGGCGAGGAACGAAACCAGGATCGCCCAGAAGACGGCCACCAGGATCCCGGCCACCTCACCACCGGACACAGTGCACCGCTCTCTGGTCGTGTCGTCTGTCTCTGTCTTGATCCCTGCTCTTCGGCTGCGGCCGTCTCGGCGGCCGGTTCACCGTGCCTTGAGCCTATCGCGCCGGGGCTCACGCCCTGTACCGCATTGTCGCCCGGCGCGGAGGGAGTTCCGGCACCGTGATTGTACGGAGCGCTTTCGGGCCAGTACTCTGCGTGTTTCATGCGACGCCCTCAGCGCCCCGTCCCCTCCCCCGGCTCCCCCGACGCGGCGGACACCCCCGCCTCCGCGCACGAGACCTGTGCACCCTGCCACCCGGGCAACCTCCCGGCCGAACTGAGCGGGTTCGTGGGGCGCCGGGACGAACTGGCCGATGTGGCACGGATGCTGGACGAGTCCCGGCTGGTCACCGTCGTGGGGGTGGGCGGGGTGGGCAAGACCCGTCTGGTCACCCGGGCCGCGGCGCTGCTGGAGAAACGGTACTGCGACGGTGCCTGGCTGGTGGAGCTGTCCGCCGTCCACGATCCGGCGCTGCTGGAGCACGCGCTGGCCGCCGCCCTGGGCCTGACGGACCACACCACCCGGTCCCCGCGCGCCACCGTCCTCGGCCACTGCGCGGACCGCCGGCTCCTGCTGGTGATCGACGGTTACGAGCATCTGGTCGACGCCTGCGCGGAGCTGGTGCGTGAGCTGCTGCGGCGCTCGCCGGGGCTGCGGGTGCTGGCCGCCGGCCGGCTGCCGCTGGAGCTGGCCGGGGAGGCGGTGTACCCGCTGGCCACGATGGGCGACGAGGACGCCCTGCGGCTCTTCGCCGAGCGCGCGGCGGCGGTGCGGCCGGGATTCCGGCTGACGGAGGGCACCCGGGAGGCCGCCCGGGAGCTGTGCCGGCGGCTCGACGGGATCCCGCTCGCGCTGGAGCTGGCGGCGGGGCGGCTGCGCGCGCTCTCGGCCGAGCAGGTGCTCCAGCGTCTCGACGACCGTTTCCGGCTGCTCACCGGCGGGAGCCGGGGAGCGCTCGCCCGCCACCAGACGCTGCGCACGGCCATCGGCTGGAGCCACGAACTGTGCGCGCCGGGCCAGCGGCTGCTGTGGGCCCGGCTCTCGGTCTTCGCCGGCTCCTTCGACCTGGAGGCGGTCGAGTACATCTGCAGCGGCCCGGAGCTGCCGGCCGACTCCGTGCTCGACGTGCTCTCCGGACTGCTGGCGCAGTCCATCGTGCTGTGCGAGGACTCCCCCGCCGGGACCCGCTACCGGATGCTCGACACGATGCGGGAGTACGGCGCCGAGTGGCTGGCGGCGACGGGCGACACGGACCGGCTGCGCCGCCGCCACCGGGACTGGTTCCTGGGTCTCGCGACCTGGTGCGAGCTCGACTGGTTCAGCCCGCGCCAGGCCGAGGTGGCCGTGCGGGCCGAGAGCGAGCTGCCCAATCTGCGCCGGGCCATGGAGTGCTCCCTGGAGTGCCCCGAGGAGACGCATCTCGCGCAGTACCTGGCGGGCACGCTCTGGTTCCTCTGGGTCGGCTGCGGGCGCCTCGCGGAGGGCCGGCACTGGCTGGACCATGTGCTGGCCGAGGAGTCCCCGTACGACTCCTCCCGGCTCAAGGCCCTGTGGGTGCTGGGCTATGTCGCGGTCCTCCAGGGCGATCCGGTCGCCGCGATCTCGGCGCTGACGGAGTGCCGGGAGGAGGCGGAGCGGACGGGCGACGCCGTGGCCGCCGCCTACGCGGTGCACCGCACCGGCTGTCTGGCCCTGGTCACGGACGACATGGAGCGCGCCCGCACCCTCCTGAAGGAGGCGATCGGCCGCTACCGGGACATCGGCGAGCTGAACAGCAATGTGCTGATGGCCCGGATCGAGCTGGCCATGACCGTCGGCTTCCAGGGCGATCCGCAGGGCGCGGCCGAGATCTGCGAGGAGGTCCGGGAGATCTGCGAGGACCACGGCGAGCGCTGGGCGCACGGCTACGCGCTGTACGTCCTCGGGTTCGCCGCCCTCCAGCAGGGCCGCACCGCGCACGCCCGGGAGCTGCTGGGGCAGTCCCTGTCCGGCAGTCACTCCTTCCACGACCGGCTCGGCACCGTGCTCGCGGTGGAGCTGCTGGCCCTGATCACGGCGGTGGAGGGGGACGCCGCCGAGGCGGCGCTGCTCCAGGGGGCGGCGGACCGGGTCTGGCCGTCGGTCGGACTGCCGCTGTTCGGCTCGGCGCACTACGGCGGGCCCCGCGCGCGGTGCGAGGAGCTGTGCCGGGACGCGCTGGGCGAGGAGGCGTACGCGGGGCGGCTGCGGGCGGGCGGCCGGCTCGGGGCGGACGCGATGGTGGCGAGGGCCCTGGCGGGCGGGGGCCGGTCGCCGGACGCCGGGGAGCCGCCCGGGGCGCGGCCCCCGGCCGGGCGAACGCGAAAGCCCGCCACCTCCCCGGTCGGGGAGGGGCGGGCCTGAAACGCCGGTGTCGAGCGGCTACGCCTGAATCAGCGGGCGTAGTACTCGACGACGAGCTGCTCGTCGCAGATCACCGGGATTTCCTTGCGGTTCGGGTCCCGGTCAAGGCGGAAGGCCAGGGCCTTCAGGTTCACCTGCAGGTAGCGCGGCGTCTCGCCGTCCGTGTCGTTGCCACCCTCACGGGCCACCTGGAAGGGGTGCTTGTCGCGGCTGCGCTCGCGGACCATGACGATGTCGTCCGGGCGGACGCGGAACGACGGCTTGTCGACCTTGCCACCGTTGACCTCGATGTGGCCGTGGACGACCATCTGGCGGGCCTGGTAGATCGTCTTGGCGATACCGGAACGCAGGACCAGCGCGTCGAGACGGCGCTCGAGCTCGACGACCAGCGCCTCGCCCGTCTTGCCCTCGGCCTTCTTGGCACGGTCGTAGGCGCGCACCATCTGGCGCTCGCTGATGTCGTACTGCGCGCGCAGACGCTGCTTCTCCAGCAGACGGACCTTGTAGTCCGAGTTCTGCTTGCGGCCACGGCCGTGCTCGCCCGGCGGGTAGGGGCGGGCCTCGAAGTACTTGACGGCCTTCGGCGTCAGCGCGATGCCGAGCGCGCGGCTCTTCTTGACCTTGGGACGCGACTGATTAGGCACGTTCTCCAGACCTCCGAAATAGGTTAGGTTAGGCTCACCTTACTCAAGGAGATCGCATGTCTCGCCCTGGGAACACCACACACGTCACGGACAGCACAGACAGCGTCGACGCGCTCGATGGCGTCGAGATGACGGAGGACCGATCAGATCGTGGTCAGCCGCGTCCCAGCGGGCTTGAAAACACACGGATGCCGTCAGCAGCCGAGCGCACACGAACTCTCGTACAGAGTACCTGCTCCGCGGTGCTGCTCGTTCCCGGGGCCGCGACGGCCGCCCCGGACGGTCCGGAGCCGCTGTCCAGGAGCGTCGGTCCGGACGGCGATCTCTTCCTGGAGTTCCCCTCGTCCTCCCCGGTCGTACGGGCCGTGACGCACCCCCGGGGCGGGGAGCCGGCCGGCGTGCTGGAGATCACCGACGTCGCCCCGGTCGCCGTACCGCACCGCGTGCGGGGCCGGGCCCGGATCTGCGGCCGGCTCACCGCGGTCCCGGGCCTCGCGGGCCCCGGCCGGACGGTGCTCTGCCTGGAGACGGCCGAGGTCCATGTCGAGGACCTCTGGGGCGCGGGCCCCGTCACCCGCGAGGAACTGCGGGACGCGTCCGCCGACCCGCTCGCCGCCCACGAGACGGAGCTGCTCCAGCATCTGCACGCGGCCCACGGCGACACCCTGGGCACCCTGTGCGCGCTGCTCGGCGAGCGCGGCACCGGATCCGGCACCGCGGACGGGCCGGCCGTCGTACCGCTCGCGCTGGACCGGCTGGGGCTGCGGGTCCGCGTCGTCGCACCCGGCGGCGCCTGCTTCGACGCGCGCTTCGAGTTCCCCGAGCCGGTGCGCGACGCGGCGGAGCTGAGCCACGCCCTGCACATCCTCTTCGAGGCGGCCGCGGCCTGAGACCGCCCCGGCGCCCCGGACCCGGTTACGAGGCGTCCGCGTCGCCCGGCCCGTCCGCGCGGCCCAGCCGCTCGCGGACCCGGTCGGCCACATCCGCGTACCGGGCCTCGGCGCCGTAGCGCGTGGGCCGGTAGTAGCGCTTGGCGCGGACCGCGTCGGGGGCGTACTGCTGGGCGGCGATGCCGCCCGGGACGTCGTGCGGATAGACATAGCCCTGGGCGTGGCCGAGCTGGGCGGCGCCCTTGTAGTGGCCGTCGCGCAGATGCGCGGGCACCGGTCCGGCCAGCCCCTTGCGCACGTCCTCCTGGGCGGCGGAGATCGCCAGGGTGGCCGCGTTGGACTTCGGGGCGAGGGCCAGCGCGATGGTGGCGTGGCTGAGGGTGAGGGCCGCCTCGGGGAAGCCGATCATCGCCACGGCCTGGGCCGCGGCGACCGCCGTCGGCAGTGCCGTCGGATCGGCGAGACCGATGTCCTCGCTGGCCGAGATCATCAGCCGCCGGGCGATGAAGCGGGGGTCCTCCCCCGCCTCGATCATCCGGGCCAGATAGTGCAGTGCCGCGTCGACGTCGGAACCGCGGATCGACTTGATCAGCGCGCTCGCCACGTCGTAGTGCTGGTCGCCGTCCCGGTCGTACTTCACGGCGGCCCGGTCGACGGTCTCCTCCACCGTGGAGAGCGTGATCGCCTTCTCGTGCTTGGCCAGCGCGGCGCCCGCCGCGGCCTCCAGGGCCGTCAGCGCCCGCCGCGCGTCACCGCCGGCCACCCGCAGCAGATGCTCCCGGGCGTCCTCGTCCAGCGCCACCGCGCCGCCCAGTCCCCGCTCGTCGGTCAGGGCGCGGTCCAGCAGTCCGCGCAGATCGTCGTCGGTGAGGGATTCCAGCGTCAGCAGCAGCGAGCGCGAGAGCAGCGGGGAGATGATCGAGAAGTAGGGATTCTCGGTGGTCGCTGCGATCAGCGTGACCCAGCGGTTCTCCACGGCCGGGAGCAGGGAGTCCTGCTGCGCCTTGGAGAAGCGGTGGATCTCGTCCAGGAAGAGGACGGTCTCCTTGCCGTAGCCCCCGGTGGCGCGGCGGGCGCCCTCGATCACGGCCCGTACTTCCTTGACGCCCGCGGTGATGGCGGAGAGCTCGACGAATCGCTTGTTCGTCGCCTTGCTGACCACGTACGCCAGGGTGGTCTTCCCGATCCCCGGAGGACCCCAGAGGATCACCGACGAGGGGCCCGCCGGTCCTCCGCCGCCCTCGCCGACCAGACGGCGCAGGGGGGAACCCGGCTTGAGCAGATGCTGCTGGCCGACGACCTCGTCCAACGTACGCGGACGCATCCGCACAGCGAGGGGGCTGCTGGACGGATCCTTCTCCTGGCGGTCTTCGGCGGCTGCGGTAAAGAGGTCGGGCTCCACGTCTCGAAGCCTATGCCACCCCACTGACAACGCCGCCGGGCCGGTGCGGGCCCGGCGGTGGGAGGGGTCCGGTCAGCTGGTCCAGAAGTCCCACCAGCGGGTCAGGATCAGCATGCCGATGATGCCCACCCACAGGACCGGGGGCACCCAGTGGAACTCGGTGAGGCCGTTCCGCAGCCAGGCGGGCGCGGGGATGATCCGGTGCTTGATGTTGTGCACGGTGACGTAGCAGAACATGAAGATCGTGGCGACCCAGGCCAGGCAGCACCACAGGCAGAGCGAGTTGATGTTGTACAGCGACTGGTACTGCAGCCAGGTGCAGAAGCCGACGCCGAAGAGCATGCCGGCGTTCATGCCCAGCCAGTACCAGGCGCGGAAGCGGGCCCCGGCGAGCAGCGCGAGACCGATGCCGATGATCACCGGGTAGGTGGCCATGCCGAGCATCGGGTTGGGGAAGCCGAACGCCGCCGCCTGCTCGCTCTTCATGATGTTGCCGCAGGCCACCACCGGGTTGAGGCTGCACCCAGGCACGAAGGTGGGGTCCTCCGCGAGCTTCAGCTTGTCGATGGTGATGACCCAGGCGGCGAGGAGTCCGGCGGCGCCCGTGATCACCAGCAGCAGCGCCAGCGCGCGGCCGCCGCCGATGGTCCGCGTCCCGCGGTCCTCGTCCTGGTCGGAGGAGGGATGGTCAACCGCTGCAGTCGTCATATCGCCGTTCCGTCAGTGAGTGGCCTGCTGGGGCAGGGTCATTGTGCCGTACGGTTCCTCCGCTTCTCCGTTCGATGCGGATAAAGACGCGCACACGGCAAGGGCTCCGCCGGGTGCCGAACGCGGTGGTGCCGGGGCCTCGTTGCCGCGACCGCCCGTCGGCAGGGTCAGTCCGCGCTCCGGGTAAATCGCCCGCCGGGGTGAAAACGACCGGCGCCCCGTTGACGTCGAGGTCAACGGGGCGCGGCGGTCGGGGTGTTGCCGTGGGTCAGACGAGGCGGGCGCGGACCGTCTCGACGACGTCGGACAGGGGAACGGCGGTCTGCTCGCCGGACTCCATGTCCTTGAGCTGCACGACGCCTTCGGCCAGATCGCGTTCGCCGGCCACGATCGTGAACCGTGCGCCCGAGCGGTTGGCGCTCTTCATGGCGCCCTTCAGCCCCCGGCCGCCGAACGCGAAGTCCGCGGCCACGCCCTCGCGGCGCAGCCGGGTGACGACGCCGAACAGCACCCGGCGCGCGTCCTCCCCGAGCGGGACGGCGAAGACGCTGGTGGTGGGGGGCAGTTCGAGCACGACGCCCTCCGCCTCCAGGGCGAGCACCGTGCGGTCCACGCCGAGGGCCCAGCCGACCGAGGGCAGCGCGGGGCCGCCGATCATCTCGGAGAGCCCGTCGTACCGTCCGCCGCCGCCCACCGCGGACTGGGAGCCCAGTCCGTCGTGGACGAACTCGAAGGTGGTGCGGGTGTAGTAGTCCAGACCGCGGACGAGCTTCTCGTCGTCCTCGAAGACGACGCCCGCCTCGCTGAGCAGGTCGCGGACCTGCTCGTGGTACGCCTTGCAGGCGTCGCAGAGGTAGTCGCGCAGCACCGGTGCCCCGGCCAGCTGCTTCTGGACCTCGGGGCGCTTGTCGTCGAGGACCCGCAGCGGGTTGATCTCGATGCGGCGCCGGGTCTCCTCGTCGAGGTCCAGGTCGCGCAGGAAGGTCTGGAGCGCCTCGCGGTAGACCGGGCGGCACTCGCGGTCCCCCAGCGAGTTGAGCAGGATGCGGAACTCGCGCAGGCCGAGGTCCCGGTACGCCTGGTCGGCGAGGATGATCAGCTCGGCGTCGAGGACCGGGTCCTCGGCGCCGATCGCCTCGGCACCCACCTGCGAGAAGTGGCGGTAGCGGCCCTTCTGGGGGCGCTCGTAGCGGTAGTACGAGCCGGAGTACCAGAGCTTGACGGGCAGATTGCCGGCCTTGTGGAGGTTGGCCTCCAGCGCGGCGCGCAGCACGGAGGCGGTGCCCTCGGGGCGCAGCGCCAGCTGGGAGCCGCCCTTCGTGGTGAGGGTGTACATCTCCTTGGTGACGATGTCGGTGGACTCGCCGACGCCGCGGGAGAAGAGGGCGACGTCCTCGAAGCCCGGCGTCTCGACGTATCCGTAGCCGGAGTTCTTCAGCGGGGCGGCGATCGCCTCGCGCACCGCGAGGAACTTCGCGGAGTCGGGCGGGGTCAGGTCGTAGGTGCCCTTGGGGGCCTTGAAGGTGCTCACGATGTCTCTCGTCACATTCCTCGTCGGGGCGCGGCCGCACCACTGAGGTACGGGTTGGTGGCGCGTTCGCGTCCGATGGTGGTCTGGGGGCCGTGGCCGGACAGCACCACCGTCGAGTCGTCGAGCGGCAGGCACACACGGGCCAGCGACTCGACGAGTTCGACGGGGTCGCCGCCGGGCAGGTCGGTACGTCCGACGGAGCCGGCGAAGAGCAGGTCGCCCGAGAAGAGGACCGGCGGAACATCCGCGGCCTCGGGCATCCCGAACGTCACCGACCCCTTGGTATGGCCGGGCGCGTGCGAGACGCCGAACTCCATGCCCGCCAGCCGGAGCCGGGCGCCGTCGCTCAGCTCCTTGACGTCGTCCGGCTCGCCGATGGTCAGCTCACCCATGAGCGGCATCCCGATGGAGCGGCCGAGGGCCTTCTCCGGGTCGCTCATCATGTACCGGTCCTCGGGGTGGATCCACGCCGGGACGTCGTGCGCCCCGCAGACGGGGACGACCGAGGCGACGTGGTCGATGTGGCCGTGCGTGAGGATCACCGCGACCGGCTTGAGCCGATGCTTCTTCAGCGCGTCCTCGACGCCGGGAGCCGCCTGGTGGCCCGGGTCGATGATCACGCACTCCTCGCCCGCGGCGGGGGCGACCAGGTAACAGTTGGTCCCCCAGGCCCCGGCCGGGAACCCGGCAATCAGCACGATCGTCCTTAATGGTCGTCCGACGAGAGGTCGGCTGCGAGGTCGCAGCAGTTCAGAGCCTACCGGCGCTCCTCATTCCACAGCCAACGCGTATACGGTACGGGGCAACGCAGGCCCGGTCACACGACGTACAAGGAGATCACCCGGTGGTCAGCAGCGATCAGCGGCGGCGGCAGCTCGCCAGGGAGAAGTTCGAGCGGCAGCAGCAGCGCCGTGAGGAGGCCCGTCGCAGGACGAGGCGGCTGACGGTCGTCATCACCTCCTCGGTGGCCGTGGTGGCGGTCATCGCGGGTGCCACGTACCTCGCCACCAGCGGCGACGACGACAAGAGCGACAAGGCGGCCGCGTCGGCGAGCACCAGTCCGTCCGCGGAGCCCTCGCCCTCGGCGAGCGAGAAGGCCGAGCCCGAACCGGCGATGAAGATCGACAAGAAGGCGTCGTACACGATGTCGCTCAGGACGAGCCAGGGCGACATCGCGTTCACGATGGACGCGGCCAAGACGCCGCACACCACCAACTCCTTCAAATCGCTCGCGGACAAGAAGTTCTTCGACGGCACGAAGTGCCACCGGCTGACGACGGACGGCATCTTCGTCCTGCAGTGCGGCGACCCGAAGGGCGACGGCACCGGCGGTCCCGGGTACACGATCCCGGACGAGAACCTGACGGCCCTGGGCAAGGCGGGCGCCGACGGCACGGTGACGTACCCGGCGGGCACGGTGGCGATGGCCAACACCGGCCAGCAGCACACCGGCGGCAGCCAGTTCTTCCTCGTGTACAAGGACAGCAAGCTGCCGCCCACGTACACGCCGTTCGGCACGATGGACAAGGACTCCCTGAAGGTCGTCGAGGCGGTCGGCAAGGCGGGCGTGGACGGCGGCGCGGCCGACGGTGCGCCGAAGAAGGCCGTGAACATCTCGAAGGTCACCGTCGACAAGGGGTGAACCCGCGGGAACGCGCTCGGTGCGGCCGGATAATTTCGGCCGCGCTGAGTGCGGACAGCCGGGCGGCGCGTCGCCTAGATTGGCGTCGTGCAGGGCGGGCGCTGCCCGCCCCAGGAAACTGTGGACGATGCCAGGGGGGCGAACCCCTTCGCGGGCATCAGGTGGAGGAGGCGCTGTGAGCAGCGACCCGTGGGGCCGTGTCGACGAGACAGGCACCGTGTACGTGCGTACAGCCGACGGCGAGCAGGTCGTCGGATCGTGGCAGGCCGGTTCTCCGGAGGAGGCCCTGGCCTACTTCGAGCGCAAGTACGAGGGCATTGTGGTCGAGATCGGCCTCCTCGAACGGCGGGTGAAGACCACCGATCTGTCCGCGAAGGACGCGACCACCGCCATCGAGCATCTGCGCGCCCAGGTCGACGAGCACCACGCCGTCGGGGACCTGGACGCGCTGCGCAAGCGGCTGGACGCCCTGGTGGCGACGGTCGACTCGCGGCGTGAGGAGCGCAAGGCCCAGAAGGCGAAGCAGACCGACGAGGCCAAGCTGGCCAAGGAGGCGCTGGTCGCCGAGGCCGAGGAGCTGGCGCGCAGCGAGCAGTGGCGTGCGGCGGGCGAGCGGCTGCGGGCGCTCGTGGACACGTGGAAGGGCCTGCCCCGGCTCGACCGCAAGTCCGACGACGAGCTGTGGCACCGCTTCTCGCACGCCCGTTCCGCCTTCTCCAAGCGGCGCAAGGCCCACTTCGCCTCGCTGGACGCCCAGCGCGAGGAGGCCCGCAAGGTCAAGGAGCGGCTGGTCGCCGAGGCCGAGTCGCTCTCCGGGTCGCGGGACTGGGGTGCCACGGCGGCCCGCTACCGCGATCTGATGACCGAGTGGAAGGCCGCGGGCCGCGCCCAGCGCGAGGCCGAGGACGATCTGTGGAACCGTTTCCGCGGTGCCCAGGACGTCTTCTTCGCCGCGCGCGGCGAGGTCTTCGCGGAGCGTGACGCGGAGCAGGGCGAGAACCTCAAGCTCAAGGAGGAGCTCGCCGCCGAGGCCGAGAAGCTGGTGCCGGTGACGGACCTGAAGGCGGCCCGTGCCGCGTTCCGGGGCCTGAACGAGCGCTGGGAGGCCATCGGCCATGTGCCGCGCGACGCCCGTCCGAAGGTCGAGGGGCGGATGCAGGCCGTGGAGCGGGCGCTCCAGGAGGCCGAGGAGGCGGAGTGGCGCCGGACCAACCCGGAGGCGCGGGCCCGTGCCGCGGGTCTGACCGGGCAGCTCCAGGCGGCCGTCGACAAGCTGCGGACGCAGATCGACACCGCGCGCGCCTCGGGCAACAACGCCCGTGCCGACAAGCTGGCCCGTGAGCTGGAGGGACGGCAGGCGCTGCTGGACCAGGCGCTCAAGGGCCTGGAGGAGTTCGGCGGCTGACCGCCGGCTCCGGCCGTGTGCGAGAGGGGCCCTTCCGCTTCGTGCGGAAGGGCCCCTCTGCTGTGTGCGTACGGGACCGGGTTACGGCCTGCGGGCCGAGGTCACCCGGTACACGTCGTAGACGCCCTCCACGCCCCGTACGGCCTTCAGGACGTGGCCGAGGTGCTTGGGGTCGCCCATCTCGAAGGTGAAGCGCGAGGTGGCCACCCGGTCGCGGGAGGTCTGCACGGCCGCCGACAGGATGTTGACGTGCTGGTCGGACAGGACCCGGGTGACGTCCGAGAGGAGCCGGGAGCGGTCCAGCGCCTCGACCTGGATGGCGACCAGGAAGACGGAGGACTGGGTCGGGGCCCATTCGACGTCGAGGATCCGCTCGGGCTGCTGCGAGAGCGAGTCGACGTTGACGCAGTCGGCCCGGTGCACGGAGACGCCGCTGCCGCGGGTGACGAAGCCGATGATGGGGTCGCCGGGGACGGGGGTGCAGCAGCGGGCGAGCTTCACCCAGACGTCCTCGACGCCCTTGACCACGACGCCCGGATCGGCGTTGGAGCGGCGCTTGGCGCGGCTGCGGGAGGGCGGGGTGCTCTCCTCCAGGTCCTCGCTGGCCGCGTCCTCGCCGCCGAGCGCCTGGACCAGCTTCTGCACGACGCCGGCGGCGGCCACATGGCCCTCGCCGATCGCCGCGTAGAGCGAGGAGATGTCGGGGTAGCGCATCTCGTGGGCGAGGGTGACCAGGGAGTCACCGGTCAGGATGCGCTGGATCGGCAGGTTCTGCTTGCGCATGGCGCGCGCGATGGCGTCCTTGCCCTGCTCGATCGCCTCGTCGCGGCGTTCCTTGGAGAACCAGGCCCGGATCTTGTTGCGGGCCCGCGGCGACTTGACGAAGCCGAGCCAGTCGCGCGAGGGGCCCGCTCCGGCGGCCTTGGAGGTGAAGACCTCCACGAGGTCGCCGTTGTCGAGCGTGGACTCCAGCGGGACGAGCCGCCCGTTGACCCGTGCTCCTATCGTGCGGTGGCCGACCTCCGTGTGGACGGCGTACGCGAAGTCGACCGGGGTGGCCCCGGCCGGAAGCGCTATCACGTCGCCCTTCGGCGTGAAGACGAAGACCTCGTTGCGCGAGAGGTCGAAGCGCAGCGACTCCAGGAACTCGCTGGGGTCCTCGGTCTCCTTCTGCCAGTCCAGGAGCTGGCGCAGCCACGCCATGTCGTTGACGGTGTCCTGGCCCCGCCCGGTGTTCTTGGGGACGTCGGTGCGCACCTTGGAGGCGCCGGCGACGGCCTCCTGCTTGTACTTCCAGTGCGCGGCGATGCCGTACTCGGCGCGGCGGTGCATGTCGAAGGTCCGGATCTGGAGTTCGACGGGCTTCCCGCTGGGGCCGATCACCGTGGTGTGCAGCGACTGGTACATGTTGAACTTGGGCATCGCGATGTAGTCCTTGAACCGGCCGGGGACCGGATTCCATCGCGCGTGGACGGTGCCGAGCGCCGCGTAGCAGTCGCGGACGGTGTCGACGAGCACCCGGATGCCCACCAGGTCGTAGATCTCGGCGAAGTCCCGGCCCCGCACGATCATCTTCTGGTAGACGCTGTAGTAGTGCTTGGGCCGTCCGGTGACGGTCGCCTTGATACGGGCGGCGCGCAGGTCGGCCTGGACCTCGTCGGTCACTATGGCGAGGTACTCGTCGCGCTTGGGCGCCCGCTCGGCGACGAGCCGGACGATCTCGTCGTACATCTTGGGGTAGAGGATCGCGAAGGCGAGGTCCTCCAGCTCCCACTTGATGGTGTTCATGCCCAGGCGGTGGGCGAGGGGGGCGTAGATCTCCAGCGTCTCGCGGGCCTTCTTCTCCTGCTTCTCCCGCTTGAGGTAGCGCATGGTGCGCATGTTGTGGAGCCGGTCGGCCAGCTTGATGACCAGGACCCGGGGGTCCTTGGCCATGGCGACGACCATCTTGCGCACGGTCTCGGCCTGGGCGGCCTCGCCGAACTTGACCTTGTCGAGTTTGGTGACGCCGTCGACGAGCAGGGCCACCTGGTCGCCGAAGTCCTTGCGGAGGGTGTCCAGCCCGTACTCGGTGTCCTCGACGGTGTCGTGCAGCAGTCCCGCCATCAGAGTGGCCGGATCCATACCCAGCTCGGCGAGGATCGTCGTCACGGCGAGCGGATGGGTGATGTACGGGTCGCCGCTCTTGCGCTTCTGGCCGCGGTGCCAGCGCTCGGCGACCTGGTAGGCGCGCTCGATCTGGCGGAGCGTGGACGCCTCGGTCTTGGCGTCGTTGCCGCGGACGATGCGGAGCAGCGGTTCCAGTACGGGGTTGTACGGGCTGGAGCGCTGGACGCCGAGGCGGGCGAGGCGGGCGCGGACCCGGTTGGAGGAGCCGCCGGTGCGGGACGCCGAGCTCGCGGGGGCGGTCGGCGCGGGCTTCGCGGGCGGTTTGGGCGCGCTGGGGGCCGGGGAGGCGGGGGCGGCCGGCTGGCTGGGCGAGGCGGGCGCGGGCCCGTTCGCCGCGGCCGGGGCGGGGCCCGTGCCGGGCTGCGGTGCCGGGGGCTTCGGCTTCTCCGCGGGCGACTGCTTCGCGGGCGTGGCGGAGGCCGCCGCGGGCTCGTCGGGCTGCGGGGCGGCGACTGGCTGGGCCTCGTCTGGCAAGAGCGCTCCTCGTGCGGATCCGGACACCCGGAAGGGCCATCGTATCGACCCGACGGCCGGTCCTCCCCCGGGGACCGGGAGAGGAGTCACAACGCCGACGGGCACCCGGATTGTTCCCGGGTGCCCGTCGGCGGTGGCGCGTCGTGCGGTCAGACCGTGATCAGGGCTTCCAGAGGGGCGCCCTGCAGGTCGGGGGTGAGGCGCTCGCGGCCGGCCAGGAAGCCCAGCTCCATGAGGACGCTGACGCCGGCGACCCGGGCCCCGGCCCGCCGGATGAGGCCCAGCGAGGCGGCGGCGGTGCCACCGGTGGCCAGGACGTCGTCGATGACCATGACGTGGTCGTCGGCCGACAGGTCCTCCGCGTGGATCTCGATCTCCGCGGTGCCGTACTCCAGCTCGTACGCCTGGCTGAGCGTGGCGCCCGGCAGCTTCCCGGCCTTGCGGACGGGGACGAAGCCGAGGCCGGCGCGGACGGCGACCGGGGCGGCCAGGATGAAGCCGCGGGCCTCCAGGCCGACGATCTTCGTGGCGCCGTGCCGTACGCACAGCTCCGCGAGGGCGTCCGTGAGGGCCGTGAAGGCGACCGGGTCCGCGAGCAGCGGGGTGATGTCCTTGAACATCACGCCCGGCTTCGGGTAGTCCGCCACGTCCCGGATGCGGCTGAGGAGCAGCTCCCGGGTGTCCTCCGCGGTGCTGGTCATCGGCGCTTCCCTCCGGTCCGGCCGTGGCCCGTCGGGGGCTCCTGGCGCTGGCCGACGACCGCGCCGGCGGGCGCGGCGTCCTCGGGGGACCCGTCGTCGTCTCCGGTGTCGACGGACTCGCCCTTGGCCGCGGCGGCGGCGCGCTTGGCGAGGACCCGCTTCTTCAGGGCCTTCATCTGCGGTTCGCGTTCCTTGAGGTCGGCGACGAGCGGAGTGGCGATGAAGATCGAGGAGTACGCACCGGCGGCGAGGCCGACGAAGAGGGCCAGCGAGATGTCGTTCAGCATGCCGGCGCCGAGGACACCGCCACCGATGAACAGCAGACCGGCGACCGGCAGCAGGGCCACGACGGTGGTGTTGATCGAGCGGACCAGCGTCCCGTTGATGGAGCGGTTGGCGATGTCGCTGTAGGTCCACCGGGTCTGCTTGGTGATCCCGTGCGTGCCCTCCTTGAGGCTGTCGAAGACGACGACCGTGTCGTAGAGGGAGTAACCGAGGATCGTCAGCAGACCGATGACCGTGCCCGGGGTGACCTCGAAGCCGACCAGGGCGTAGACGCCGACGGTGATGGTGATGTCGTGGATCAGCGCGGCGAGGGCCGCGACGGCCATGCGCCATTCGAAGGCGATCGCCAGGTAGATCACCACGAGGACCATGAAGACGCCGAGGCCGGTCCAGGCCTTGTTGGCGATCTGCTCACCCCAGCTGGGGCCGACCAGGTCGGCGGCGATCTTCTCGCTCGGGACGTTCAGGCCCTTGGAGAGCTCGTCCTTGATCTCGTCGGACTTGGCGGTGTCGACCTCGGTGATCTGGATGCGCAGGGTGCCGTTGCCCAGCTTCTGGACGATGGCCTGGTGGCCGGAGGCCTCCGTGGCCAGGTCCTCGGCCTGGGAGACCGTGGCGGACGTCTTCGGGGTGGTGAAGACGGCGCCGCCCTTGAACTCGATGCCCATGTTCAGGCCGCTGACCACCAGGCCGAGGATGGCCGTGATGGTGATCAGGATCGAGACGCCGTACCAGATCTTCCGCTTGCCGATGAAGTCGTAGCCGACCTCACCGCGGTAGAGACGGGCGCCGAGATTGCCGAGTCGCGACATCTCACGCCTCCTTCGGGTCGGTGGGGGCGTTGACACGGCGCGAGCGGCGCAGCGGGGGCTTGGCACCGAGCCGCTTCGGGTCCAGTCCGGACCAGGGGTGGCCGCTGGCGAAGAACTTCTTCCGGGCCATGATCGTCATGACCGGCTTGGTGAAGAGGAACACCACGACCACGTCGAGCAGGGTGGTGAGACCCAGCGTGAACGCGAAGCCCTGGACCTTGCCGACGGTGACCACGAAGAGGACCGCGGCGGCGAGGAACGACACGAAGTCGGAGACGAGGATCGTGCGCCGGGCGCGCGGCCAGGCCCGCTCGACGGCGGGGCGCAGCGTACGGCCCTCGCGGATCTCGTCCCGGATGCGTTCGAAGTACACGATGAACGAGTCCGCGGTGATACCGATGGCCACGATGGCGCCGCAGACCGCCGGCAGGTTCAGCGCGAAGCCGATGGCCGGGCCGAGGAGCGACATGATCGTGTAGGTCAGGATGCCGGAGGCCAGGAGGCTGAGCAGGGCGATGAACGCCAGTCCGCGGTAGTAGGCCACCAGGTAGACGACCACGAGGGCCAGACCGATGGCACCGGCGATGAGGCCGGCCCGCAGCTGCTCGCCGCCGAGTGCGGCGGTGACGGTGGTGACGCTCTGCTCCTGGAAGGAGAGCGGGAGCGCACCGTAGGAGAGCACGTTGGCCAGGTCCTCGGCGGACTGCTGGGTGAAGCTGCCGGAGATCTCGGCGTTGGCGCTCAGCGCCTCGCGCACGGACGGGGCCGAGACGACCTCGTTGTCGAGGGCGATGGCGAACTGGTTCTGCGGCGACTGCTGCTGGGCCAGCTTGCCCGTGGTCTTGTTGAACTTCTTGGCGCCGCCGCCGGTGAACTCCATCTGGACGATCCACTGGCCGGTCTGCTGGTTGATCGCGGCCTTGGCGCTGTCCACGTCGGTGCCGTCGACCTCGGCGGGACCGAGGATGTACTTGGCGCTGCCGTCCTGCTCACAGGCGACGACCGTGTCGGTGGCCTTGGAGCCCGCGGCCGCCTTGGAGCGTGCGGCCTTGGTGGAGCAGTCCAGCGCCTCGAACTTCTTCTGCAGGTCGGCGGCGGCCGCCTGCTCCTCGGCGGAGGCCGTCGGGGTGGCGCTCGCCTCGGGGGTGGCGCTCGCCTTCGACGAGGCACTGGCCGAGGGCGACGGCGTGGAGTCGGCCTTCAGGGCGCCGGTGACCGCGCGGCCCTGGGTGGTGGCGCTCGCGCTCGGCTTGGCCGAGGAGCCGTTCGCCTGCTCCGAGGCGGAGGCGCTCGGCTTGGGCGACGGGCTGGCCTTGCCGGTGGACGAGGCGCTCGGCTCGGGGGTCGGCGTGCCAGCGGCGACGGTCAGCACGGGCCGGAAGTAGAGCTTGGCCGTGGTGCCGACCTGCTCGCGGGCCTGGGCCGAGTTCGTACCCTTGGGGATGTTGACGATGATGTTGCGATCGCCCTGGGTCTGGACCTCGGCCTCGGAGACGCCAAGACCGTTGACGCGGCGTTCCATGATCTGGACCGCGGTGTCCATGTTGGTCTTGTTGATCGCCGATTCCTGGCCCGGTTCGGCCTTCGCCTCCAGCGTGATGGACGTGCCACCCGCCAGGTCGATGCCGAGACGCGGCGTCGGCTGGTCCGCCAGGAACATCCCGCCGGTGAGCGCGACCATGGCGATCAGGATCAGGGCCAGGGAACGCCCCGGCCTCCCCTGACCACCGGCCGGGCGCCGGCCCTTCTTCGGTGCTGCCACCTTCTCGTTTCTCCCTGTCCAACCGCCCCGCGCCGGGTACGCGCCCGAGCGGCCACGAAGTTTAGTGGGGACCCGCCCCCGCAGAAGACCGCACGTCCCGGGGACGGCCCGACGCCTGTGGGCTCGGAACCATCCCCGGATCGTGTGCTACTTCGCGTCGGGCTCGCCGTCGGCCTTGCCCTCGGGCTTCTCGTCGGCCTTGCCGTCGCTCTCCTCGGCGTCGGCCTCGTCGGAACCGGTCTTCTTGACCAGGTCCGTCTTGGCGTCGGCGGGGGCGTCGTCGGCCTCGGTCAGCGAGGAGGCGTCGTCCGGCACGACCGCGCCGTCGACGTCCAGCTCGTCCTCGTCGCCGTGGACGATGCGGTTGTACTCCGCGTCGTCGAGCACGGCGCCGATGGCGTTCTTCGCGTAGACGGCGTGGACGCCCGGGGCGACCTCAAGGAGAACCGTGTCGTCGTGAAGCTCCTTGACGGTGGCGTACATGCCCCCGATCGTGCGGACGCCGGTGCCGGGCTGCATGTCGTTGCGCATGGCCACGGCCGCCGCCTGCTTCTTCTTGGCGGACCGCGTCATCAGGAACATGGCCCCGATGAGCACGATGAAGGGGAGGAGAGTCACGGGATTCACGGGACGATTTTCCTTCGCACGACCGCACTCGAAAGCGGCCTGGTCTACGGGGGTGGGTACACCGACCTTTAAGGGCGGCATCGGCGGAGTCTAAGCGAGTCCGCATCGATGGAACAACGCCCAGCATGGCTCCGTGGTTCCTGTGCGGGTCAACCTGTGACGCATCACGCCCCGAACAGGCCCTGTTGTCCCTTTCCGCCGTGCTGCGGCGGCACCAGCCCCAGATGGGCCCAGGCCGCGGGGGTGGCGACCCGCCCGCGCGGCGTCCTGGCCAGCAGTCCTTCCCGTACGAGGAAGGGCTCCGCGACCTCCTCGACCGTCTCGCGCTCCTCCCCCACGGCGACCGCGAGGGTGGACAGGCCGACCGGGCCGCCGCCGAACAGCTTCAGCAGCGCCTCCAGCACCGCCCGGTCCAGCCGGTCGAGACCCCGGGCGTCCACCTCGTAGACCGACAGGGCGGCCGCCGCGGTCTCCCGGTCGATCCGTCCGTCGGCCTTGACCTGGGCATAGTCCCGGACGCGGCGCAGCAGCCGGTTGGCGATACGGGGGGTGCCCCGGGAGCGTCCGGCGATCTCCGCGGCGCCCTCGGCGTCGATGATCACGTCGAGGAGGCCGGCGGAGCGGTGAATCACCCGTTCCAGTTCGGCCGGGGCGTAGAACTCCATGTGTCCGGTGAACCCGAAGCGGTCACGGAGCGGGGGCGGCAGGAGTCCGGCCCGGGTGGTCGCGCCGACCAGGGTGAAGGGGGGAAGCTCCAGGGGGATGGCGGTGGCGCCGGGTCCCTTGCCGACGATCACGTCGACGCGGAAGTCCTCCATGGCCATGTAGAGCATCTCCTCGGCCGGCCGCGACATGCGGTGGATCTCGTCGAGGAAGAGGACCTCGCCCTCCTGGAGGGAGGAGAGGATGGCCGCGAGGTCCCCGGCGTGCTGGATGGCGGGGCCGGAGGTGATCCGGATCGGGGCGCCCATCTCCGCGGCGATGATCATGGAGAGGGTGGTCTTGCCGAGGCCGGGGGCGCCGGAGAGCAGCACGTGGTCGGCGGTGGCGCCGCGGGCGCGGGCGGCCTTGAGGACCAGGTCGAGCTGCTCGCGGACCTTCTCCTGACCGACGAACTCGTCGAGGTCCCGGGGGCGCAGCGCCGCCTCGACCGCGGTGTCCTCGCCGTCCGCGCCGGCGTCGACGAGGCGCTCGTCGAGCAGCTCGCCGGTGTCGGGGCCGGTCTCGTCCCAGTTCATCTCGTCTGTCCCGCCTCGGATCTTTCGGTGCCGGGTCCCGGGGGCCGGGGCCGGTGTCGGTGTCGGTGTCGGGGGTGGTGCCCGGAGCCGCTCAGCGGGCCCGGTTGAGGGTCTGGAGGGCGGCGCGCAGCAGTTGCGGCACGGGCGGTGCGGCGCCCTCGGCCAGGGCGGCCTCGGCCCGGGGTGCCACGGCGGCGACGGCCTCGTCCGCCTCGCGGGTGGCGTAGCCGAGGCCGATCAGGGCGGCCTGGAGCTGGTCGCGCCAGGAGGCGGTGACGGCCGTGCCGATGCCCTGGGGGGCGTGGCCGGTGCCGACCGGTTCGCCGAGGCGGTCCTTGAGTTCGAGCAGGAGCTTCTGGGCCCCCTTCTTGCCGATGCCGGAGACGGCGGTGAGCGCCTTCTCGTCGCCGGTGGCCACGGCGATCCGCAGGGCGTCGGGGGTGTGGGTGGCCAGCATCGCCTGGGCGAGCCGGGGTCCGACGCCGCTGGCGGTCTGGAGCAGTTCGAAGACCTGGCGCTCGTCGTCGTCGGCGAAGCCGTAGAGCGTCAGGGAGTCCTCGCGGACGACGAGGGAGGTGGCGAGTCTGGCCTCCTGGCCGACGCGCAGCGCGGCCAGGGTGTTCGGCGCGCACTGGACCGCCATGCCGATGCCGCCGACCTCGATGACGGCCGTGGTCGGGGCGAGCGCGGCGACGGGGCCGCTGACGAAGGCGATCATCGGGGGACCTTCCGGACGGGTGCTGCTGCGGTGCGCGGGACGCGCGGGGTGCGGCCGGCGGCGGCCGCCGCGTGCGCCTGCTGGAGACGGTTGATCACGGGGGCGCGCCAGATGTGGCAGATGGCCAGGGCGAGGGCGTCCGCCGCGTCGGCGGGCTTCGGAGGTGCGTCCAGCCGCAGGAGCCGGGTGACCATGGCACCGACCTGTGCCTTGTCGGCGCGTCCGTTGCCGCTGACGGCGGCCTTGACCTCGCTGGGGGTGTGCAGGGCGACGGGGATGCCGCGCCGGGAGGCGCAGAGCATGGCCACGGCACTGGCCTGGGCGGTGCCCATCACCGTACGGACGTTGTGCTGGGCGAAGACCCGCTCGACCGCCACGAACTCGGGGCGGTGCTCGTCGAGCCAGGCCTCGATGCCGCGCTCGATGGCCACCAGCCGGTGGCCCAGCTCCGCGTCGGCCGGGGTGCGCACGACACCCACCCCGAGCATCGTCAGGGGCCGTCCGGCCACTCCCTCGACGACGCCGACCCCGCACCGGGTCAGCCCGGGGTCCACCCCGAGAACGCGCACGTCCCGCCCCTCCCCGCCGATCGGTCAACTGTTCTGGCAGGCTATCGGCTCGCACTGACAATGCGACGGGCCGACGGGGTGTGTCCCCGTCGGCCCGTCGCAGGAACCGTGCCGGCGTCCGGCGCCGGATCAGGCGTCGACCTTCTCCATGACCTCGTCGGAGACGTCGAAGTTGGCGAAGACGTTCTGCACGTCGTCGCTGTCCTCCAGCGCGTCGATCAGCTTGAAGATCTTGCGCGCGCCCTCCTCGTCCAGCTCGACCTGCATGGTCGGGACGAAGTTGGCCTCGGCCGAGTCGTAGTCGATGCCGGCCTCCTGGAGCGCGGTGCGGACCGCGATCATGTCGGTGGCCTCGCTGAGCACCTCGAAGGTGTCGCCGAGGTCGTTGACCTCCTCGGCACCCGCGTCGAGCACGGCGCCCAGCACGTCGTCCTCGGACAGCTCGCCCTTGGGGACGATCACGACGCCCTTGCGGTTGAACAGGTACGAGACCGAGCCCGGGTCGGCCATCGAGCCGCCGTTGCGGGTCATGGCGACGCGGACGTCGGAGGCGGCGCGGTTGCGGTTGTCGGTGAGGCACTCGATGAGCACCGCGACACCGTTGGGGCCGTAGCCCTCGTACATGATCGTCTCGTAGTCGGCACCACCGGCTTCGAGGCCGGCGCCGCGCTTGACCGCCGAGTCGATGTTCTTGTTCGGGACCGAGCTCTTCTTCGCCTTCTGGATGGCGTCGAAGAGGGTCGGGTTGCCCGACACATCGGCGCCGCCGGTGCGCGCGGCGACCTCGATGTTCTTGATCATCTTCGCGAAGAGCTTGCCGCGCTTGGCATCAATCACGGCCTTCTTGTGCTTCGTCGTAGCCCATTTAGAGTGGCCGGACATCTGCCTTCTCCTTCGCGTCACCAAATTCCGTACGAACCCGAGAGATCCTACCGGGATCGAATCAGGTGGCTGTGCGCACCATGTCCACGAAGTAGGCGTGAACCCGGTGGTCACCGGTCAGTTCCGGGTGGAACGACGTGGCGAGGGCGTTTCCCTGCCGAACCGCCACGATATGCCCACCGTACTCGGCCACGACCCTGGCGCGGGCGCCCACCGACTCCACCCAGGGGGCCCGGATGAAGACGCCCTCGACCGGCCCGCCCTCGATGCCGGCGACGTCGACGGCCGCCTCGAAGGACTCGTTCTGCCGCCCGAAAGCGTTACGGCGCACGATCATGTCGATGCCGCCGATCGTCTCCTGGCCCGAGCGCGGGTCGAGGATCTTGTCGGCGAGCAGGATCATCCCGGCGCAGGTCCCGTAGACCGGCATCCCGGCCGCCACCCGCTCGCGGAGGGGTTCGAGCATGCCGAACAGCGCGGCCAGCTTCGACATGGTGGTGGACTCGCCGCCGGGAACGACCAGGCCGTCGACCTCGGCGAGTTCCTCGGGACGCCGGACCGGCCTGGCCAGGGCGTCCGCCGAGGCCAGGGCGATCAGGTGTTCCCGTACGTCGCCCTGAAGGGCCAGGACGCCGATCACAGGAGAGTCGCTCATGGTGACTACCAGCCGCGGTTGGCGTAGCGCTCGGCCTCGGGCAAGGTGTCGCAGTTGATGCCGACCATGGCCTCGCCCAGGTTGCGGGAGGCGTCCGCGATGATCTTCGGGTCGTCGTAGAAGGTGGTGGCCTTGACGATCGCGGCGGCGCGCTTGGCCGGGTCGCCGGACTTGAAGATGCCGGAGCCGACGAAGACGCCCTCGGCACCGAGCTGACGCATCAGCGCGGCGTCGGCCGGGGTGGCGACACCGCCGGCGGAGAACAGCACGACGGGCAGCTTGCCCAGCTCGGCGACCTCCTTGACCAGCTCGTACGGGGCGCGCAGTTCCTTGGCCGCGGCGTACAGCTCGTTGTTGTCGTAGCCGCGCAGCCGGGCGATCTCGTTCTTGATCTGTCGCAGGTGGCGGACGGCCTCGACGACGTTGCCGGTGCCGGCCTCGCCCTTGGAGCGGATCATGGCCGCGCCCTCGGCGATACGGCGCAGCGCCTCGCCCAGGTTGGTCGCACCGCAGACGAACGGGGTGGTGAAGGCGAACTTGTCGCTGTGGTTGACCTCGTCCGCCGGGGTCAGGACCTCGGACTCGTCGATGTAGTCGACGCCGAGCGACTGGAGGACCTGGGCCTCGACGAAGTGGCCGATGCGGGACTTGGCCATGACGGGGATGGAGACGGCCTCGATGATCTCCTCGATCATGTTCGGGTCCGACATCCGGGCCACGCCGCCGTCCTTGCGGATGTCGGCGGGCACCCGCTCCAGGGCCATGACGGCCACGGCACCCGCGTCCTCGGCGATCTTCGCCTGCTCGGCGTTGACGACGTCCATGATCACGCCGCCCTTGAGCTGCTCGGCCATGCCGCGCTTGACGCGGGCGGTACCGGTGGCCGGGGCGTCGGCGGACTGCGGGGTGGGAAGCGTGGACACGGATCGACCTCACTACGGAAGAAGGGGGTGCCAGGAGTGGTCTGGCCTGCGGTGTGGCGCACTGCAGAGCAAACTCCCGGGCACCGGTCCACAGCAAGGGCCAATGAGGGGCCGGTGGATCGTTTTGGAGCCGGGCGCGGACGGGTCCGGGTGCGGGCGGGTCCCCTTCGTCCCGCCCCGGCTCAGCCGGCGGGCCGGTCCGCGAGGGCCACCGGCGGTTCGTCGTCCATCTCGAAGGCCATCGGGAACGGGGCGTGCCCCGCCAGCCGGAACCAGCGCACCGTGCGGTGGCGGCGCAGGGCGCGCGCGGCCCGCACCGCGTCGTTGTGGAAGCGGCGCGCCATCGGAACCCTGCGCACCGCGGCCGCCAGCTCCGAGGCCGCCTCCTCGCCGCCGGGGACCTCCTTGACCGCCTCCACCTGCGCGCTCTCGCCGAACACGGCGCGCAGGGCGGTACTCAGCTCGCTCTCGGCCACCTCGCGCTGCTCCTCCTCCGACTGCCGGGCGGCGTGCGCGGCCTCGTACAGCACGATGGAGGACGCCGGGTCGAGGAGCCCGGAGGTGGCGAGTTCCTGGGTGACCGACGCACGGCGCAGCAGTTGGGCGTCGAGAGCGGCACGGGCCGCATCGATCCGGGTGTGCAGGCGGTCGAGCCGGCCGGCGGTCCAGCTGAGGTACAGGCCGATCGCGACGAGAACGACGACGGCCCAGATGAGGGTTGCGGTCACGGGCGGCAAGGCTACCGGTGAGCGGGCACCCGTCCCGCGTCCCGGCGGCGCGCGTGCCGTCGGGGCGGGGCCGTGGCGTGGCGTGGCGACGGGGCGGGGGCGTCGCGACGGGGCCGTTCCGCTGGAACGAGACGGTTACGTCGCGACGAGACCGCGACGTCGGAACGCGACCGTGTCGTCGCGACGGGACCGTTGCGTCGAAACGGAACGGTCCCGTCAGGACGGAATCGTGGCGACGGGACGGGAGCGTCCCTCAGAACGGAACCGTTCCGTCGGAACGCGACCGTGTCATCGGGACGCTGCGGTCACGCCGGAACGAGACCGCAGCGTCGGAACGAAACCGTCCCGACGACACGAAATCGTGGCGTCGCAACAGGACCGTTCCGCCCTCAGCCGCCGGAACCCCGACGGCAGCCCCGCCTCAGCCCCGAAGCTGACCGCCCGGCTCCCGGTCCCGGCTCAGCCCGAACCGCGCCCGCAGCCCGGTGCGTTCGTCGGTGGCGACCGAAGCGGCGCCGTCGGTGACCGTCTCGTACACCGCGAGGATGTCGGCGCCGACCGTCGACCAGTCGAAGCGGCGCACGTGCGCGCTGCCGCGTTCGCGCAGCGCGGCGCGGCGGGCGGGGTCGCCCAGCAGCCGGACGGCCGCATCGGCCAGCGCGTCCGCGTCCTCGTTGGCGAACAGTTCACCGGCCGCGCCCTGGTCCAGGACCTGTGCGAAGGCGTCCAGATCGCTGGCGAGGACGGGCGCGCCGGCCGACATCGCCTCCACGAGGATGATGCCGAAGCTCTCTCCGCCGGTGTTGGGCGCGACGTAGAGATCGACGCTGCGCAGCAGCCGTGCCTTGTCCTCGTCGCTCACCATGCCGAGGAACTCCACGCGGGCGCGCATCTCGCGGGGCAGCGAGGCGACGGCCTCCTCCTCGTCGCCCCGGCCGGCCACCAGCAGCCGGGCCTCCGGCCGCGCCGCCAGGATCGCGGGCAGCGCGCGCATCAGGACGGGCAGGCCCTTGCGGGGCTCGTCGATCCGCCCGATGAAACCGATGGTGGAGCCCTGCCACTCGGGCCGCGGCTCGGCCGACGCGAAGAAGTCCACGTCGACGCCGTTGGGGATGACGACCGCGTCGCCGCCCAGATGCTCGACCAGGGTCCGGCGCGCGTACTCGCTGACCGCGATGCGCGCGCTGATCTTCTCCAGCGCCGGCTGGAGGATCGGGTACGCGGCGATCATGGCCCGCGAGCGCGGATTGGAGGTGTGGAACGTGGCGACGATCGGCCCCTGCGCCGCCCAGCAGGTCAGCAGGCCCAGCGACGGGGAGGTCGGCTCGTGGATGTGCACGACGTCGAAGGTCCCGTCGTGCAGCCACCGCCGCACCCGGGCCGCCGACAGGAAGCCGAAGTTCAGCCGGGCGACCGAGCCGTTGTACGGGACGGGTACGGCCCGGCCCGCCGAGACCACGTAGGGCGGCAGCGGCGTCTCGTCGTCGGCCGGGGCCAGCACCGAGACCTGGTGGCCGAGACCGGTCAGATGCTCGGCCAGATCACGGATGTGGAACTGCACACCGCCCGGTACGTCCCAGGAGTAGGGGCAGACGATGCCGATCTTCACGGCGGGGCCTTTCGTTCGGAGCAGGCCGGGTCGAGGAGCGCGGCCGGGAGCCGTCAGGCCCGGGGTTCGAGGTCGTCGGTCCACAGGCGCTGCAGCATGTGCCAGTCCTCCGGATGCTCGGCGATGCCCCGGGCGAAGGCGTCGGCCAGGGCCTGGGTCATCACCGACGTCTTCCGCGTACGGTCACCCTCCCCCGGCACCTCCACCGGCGGGTGGATCCGCGCCTTCATGACCGGCGTGTCGTCGTACGAGAGCGTCACCGGCAGAAGCAGCGCACCGGTCTGCTGCGCCAGCAGGGCCGGGCCCGCGGGCATCCGCGCAGTGGCGCCGAAGAACGACACCTCCACGCCCGACGCCGACAGATCGCGGTCCGCGACCAGGCACACCAGCCCGCCCGCCCGCAGCCGCCGCGCCAGCGTCCCGAACGCGGCCCCGCCGTTGTGCGGCAGGACCTCCATGCCCAGTCCCTCGCGGTACGCCACGAACCGGTCGTACAGCGACTCCGGCTTCAGCCGCTCGGCGACCGTGGTGAACGGCACCTTCAGGTCCGTGGTCACCCACGCCCCGGCCAGATCCCAGTTGCCCAGGTGCGGCAGCGCGAGGATCACCCCGCGTCCGCTGTCCAGACCGTCCGTCAGCCGGTGCGCGTCCGTCACGTCGATGGACGCCTTGATCCGCGCCGGACTCCAGGCGGGCAGCCGGAACGACTCCATCCAGTACCGCATGTAGGAGCGCATCCCGGCCCGGGACAGCTCCGCGAGCCTCGCCGGATCCGCGTCCGGCACCACCCGCGCCAGATTGGACTCCAGCCGCAGCACGCTCTTCCCGCGCCGCCGCCACACCTGATCGGCCAGCGTCCGGAACAGCCCGCGGGCCACCGGCTCGGGCAGTTTGCGGACCGCGGCCCAGCCCAGCCCGTACAGCCCGTCGCTCACGCGCTCCGCGAGCCGGGGAGCACCGCTCACTGCGCGGCCTCGCTCCCCCGGTCCACGGCCGCGGCGGCCGCGTCGGCCTCCGCGGACTCGCGGCGCACCGTCACGACCCGCTGGATCAGCGTCACCAGGCTGCCCGCGGCGACGATCCACAGCGCGATCGGCAGCAGCACCTGGATACCGGGCACGCCGAACTTGTGCAGACCCGCGAATCCGGCCGCGACCAGCGAGATCACCAGCCGCTCGGCACGCTCCACCAGCCCGTTGACGGCGACCGGCAGTCCGATCGACTCACCGCGCGCCTTGGTGTACGAGACGACCTGGCCGCTCGCCAGGCAGAAGATCGAGACCGCGCACAGCACGTTGTCGTCGCCGCTGCCCGCGTACCAGAGCGCGAAGCCGGCGAAGATCGCCCCGTCCGCCACCCGGTCCAGGGTCGAGTCGAGGAACGCGCCCCAGCGGCTGGAGATCCCCGCCTGCCGCGCCATGTTCCCGTCGACCAGGTCGGAGAAGACGAAGATCGTGATGACGATCGTGCCCCAGAAGAACTCCCCCATCGGGAAGAAGACCAGCGCACCTGCCATCACCCCGGCCGTGCCGATCAGGGTGACCGTGTCCGGGCTGACTCCGAGACGAAGCAGCAGGGCGGCGAACGGCGTGAGGACACGCGTGAAAAAGGCACGCGCGTACTTGTTCAGCATGGCCTTCCCGAGGGTCGGTGGGCCGGATGACCCCGTCGGCCACCGGCTGAAGGGTGCTGAAGGCCCCGGCCGGACCGGGCGGCGGTGTCCGGTGCGTGCGCCCGCGGAACGCCGGGGCGTCCCCGCGGCGAGCCCCGGGAACGTACCGGCGGCGACGCGGACATGCGTGCCGGGCGCAGCGAGCCCGGCCGGGGCCTTCAGCACCCTCGTCGCCCATCGTAGTCACGCCCGTCGCCCGCCACCGTCCGGGCACCCCGGGGGATGTCGTGCGCGGACGTACGGCGTATGGACGCGCCCGGTACGGAGTGGAAAGCTCGGAACTACCGCGGGCGTCGCCGCAGCCGCCGCGGGCGGCTCCCCGTGCCCGTGCCACCGCTCCCCATCCCGTGCCGGCGGGACCACCGCCCGGCGCCACCACCCGGGAGGCACCCACCATGGGCGACAGGACACACACCCCCACCGGAGCCGCCGCCAGGGCACTGACGGCCGACCGCCCCGCCGCGATCCGCAACGTGGTGCTGGTCGGCCACAGCGGATCGGGCAAGACCACCCTCGTCGAGGCCCTCGCCCAGACCACCGGAGCCGTCAACCGGGCCGGCCGCGTCGAGGACGGCACCACGGTCTCCGACCACGACGACGTCGAACAGCGCGGGCACCGCTCCGTCTCGCTCACCCTCGTCCCCGTCACCTGGGGCGGAATCAAGATCAACCTGCTGGACACCCCCGGCTACGCCGACTTCGTCGGAGAACTCCGGGCCGGGCTGCGGGCCGCCGACGCCGCCCTCTTCGTCGTCTCGGCCGCCCAGGAGGCCGAGGCCGTCGACGGCACCACCCGGGCCGTCTGGGAGGAGTGCGCCGCGGTCGGCATGCCGCGCGCCATCGTCGTCACCCACCTCGACACGGCCCGCACCCCGTTCGACGCGATGACCCGGGTCTGCGCCGAACTCTTCGGAGGCGACGACCCCGACGCCGTGCTCCCCCTCTACCTGCCGGTCCACGGCCCCCGCGCCGCCGACGGACACGCGCCGCTCACCGGCCTGACCGGACTGCTCACCCAGCGGATCCTCGACTACTCCGGGGGCGAACGCAGGGAACACCCGCCCGCGCCCTCCCAGCAGGACCGGCTGGCCGAGGCCCGCGACCGGCTCATCGAGGGGATCATCGCCGAGAGCGAGGACGAGACCCTGATGGACCGCTACCTCGCCGGTGAGCCCGTCGACGTCAAGACCCTCGTCGACGATCTCGAACGCGCCGTGGCACGCGGCACCTTCCACCCCGTCCTCACCGCCGCCCCCGCCGCCGAAGGCGCCCGTCAGGGCCTCGGCACCGTCGAACTCCTCGATCTGATCACCGGCGGCTTCCCCACCCCGCTCGAACGCCCGCTGCCCGCCGTCAGCACCCTGCACGGCGCCCCGTTGCCCGCCCTGGAGTGCGACCCCGACGGCCCCCTCGCCGCCGAGGTCGTCAAGACCTCACCCGACCCCTACGTCGGCCGGCTCTCCCTTGTCCGCGTCTTCTCCGGCACCCTGCGCCCCGACGACACCGTGCACCTCTTCGGCCACGGCCTCGACGACCCCGCCCGCGAGGCCCGCCCCTTCCACGAGGCCGAGATCCGCGTCGGCGCCCTCTCCTCCCCCTTCGGCAAACAGCAGCGCCCGCTCACCGCCTGCGTCGCCGGAGACCTCGCCTGCGTCGCCCGGCTGGACACCGCCGAGACCGGCGACACCCTCTCCGACCCGGC
Source organism: Streptomyces sp. NPDC024555 (assembly GCF_055559335.1). Taxonomy (NCBI): domain Bacteria; kingdom Bacillati; phylum Actinomycetota; class Actinomycetes; order Kitasatosporales; family Streptomycetaceae; genus Streptomyces; species Streptomyces sp. NPDC024555. Next base: position 75,082 of record NZ_JBVHKV010000019.1, on the reverse strand, counting down.
CCACCCCCTGCTGCTGCGCCCCTGGGCCACCCCCGACCCGCTCCTGCCGCTCGCCATCGAGGCCCACGGCAAGGCCGACGAGGACAAGCTCTCCCACGCCCTGGCCCGCCTCGTCGCCGAGGACCCCACCCTGCGCCTGGAACAGAACCCGGACACCCACCAGGTCGTCCTGTGGTGCATCGGCGAGGCCCACCGCGACGTGGCCCTGGACCGGCTCCGCACCCGCCACGGCGTCCAGGTCGACGCCGTCCCGCACCGCGTCGCCCTCCGCGAGACCTTCGCCGCACCCGCCGGCGGACTCGGCCGCCACGTCAAACAGTCCGGCGGCCACGGCCAGTACGCCGTCTGCGCCATCGACGTCGAACCGCTGCCCGCGGGCTCCGGCATCGAGTTCGTCGACCGGATCGTCGGAGGCTCCGTCCCCCGCCAGTACGTCTCCTCCGTCGAGAAGGGCGTCCGCGCCCAGGCCGCCCGCGGCGTCGCCACCGGCCACCCCCTCGTCGACGTCCGCGTCACCCTGCGGGACGGCAAGGCCCACTCCGTGGACTCCTCCGACGCCGCCTTCCAGACCGCCGGCGCCCTCGCCCTGCGCGAGGCAGCGCACACCGCCCGCATCCAGCTCCTGGAACCGGTGGCCGAAATCGGTGTCCTCGTCCCCGACGACTACGTCGGCCCCGTCATGAGCGACCTCTCCGGCCGCCGCGGCCGCGTCACCGGCACCGAGCAGACCGCCCCCGGCCGCACCCTCGTCCGCGCCGAGGTCCCCGAACTGGAGATCGGCCGCTACGCCGTCGACCTGCGCTCCCTCACCCACGGAACCGGCCGGTTCGACCGCGCCTACGCCCGCCACGCCCCCCTGCCCCCGCACCTCGCCGACCGCCTCACGAGCACATCGGAGACCGACGGGAACCACGCGTAGCGGAGCGGTTTGTTCCTCGTTGTCCACAGGGCCGGACGATGTACCGATCCGGACGATACGCTGTGGTCCCAGCTCAGAAAGTGTGCCGGGCACGGCAGTTGGGAAACAGCCGCAGGAGCGGTTCCTCGGTGGCGAGTGGGGGCGACAGTGAGCAACGGATTCGATTTCTCTCCCGGAGCGCAGATTCCGCTCCAGGGCGCGGCGGGAGCGGCGGTGGCGACCAACGCCCTCGCCTCCGCGGCGTACCGCGACAGCCCGGTGGAGGACATCCTCAAGGCCAACAACGAGTGGCACAAGTCCGCGGTGAAGGAAGGGCGCTCCAAGCTCTTCAAGTCCGCCTACTTCAAACCCAACCTCGGCGAGGCCTACGCCCGCGCCGTCCAGGAACGCATGCTGGGCGGCGCCCGCAAGGCCCTCATCCAGTCCTTCGGAAGCGACCCCCAGACCGTCGTCGAGCACTGTCTGTCCGCCTCCCGGCTCCGCAAGGCCCGCGACACCAAACTCACCGCCGTCACCGCCCTGTTCGGCTTCCTCTTCCTGCCCGGCATGCTCCTGTGGATCATCGCCTTCCGGCTCCGCGACGCCCTCGCCAAGACCAAGGACAAGGCGCTCTCCACCCTGGGCAACGCGCTCCTCCCGATCCTCGGCATCGCCGCCCTGTACTTCCTGATCACCATGCCCCTGAGCGGATTCCTCGCGCTCTACCTGCGGGCCATGGTCATCGCCCCCGTCGTCGGCTGGACCATCGCCCGGCGCATCGCCGAGAAGTCCGCCCAGGACATGCGCGCCCGCTGGGAAGGGCTCCTCTCCGGCGGCGGAGTCGTCGCGAAGATCCCCGAAGCCGTCCCCAAGAACCCCAGCGAGACGGCCCGCGAAGCCCTCCGCCAGGGCCTGGAGAAGCTCTCCGCCGAACAGCAGTCCAACTCCGTCTTCTACGCCGGCCCCAAGGGCATCCTCGGCATGGGCACCCGCTGGGGCAGCTGGCAGCTCGCCGAGGACCTCAAGCCCAAGGACCCCGGCAAGGAGTTCCACCAGTTCCGCAGCTGGGACCTGATCCGCGTCATGCACGACCAGCTCAAAATGCTGGAGCGCGGCCCGCTGAACACCGGCGGATTCCCCACCCCGACCGTCACCCACTGGATCGTCTCCCCCGTCGGCGAGAACGCCGACTCGGTCTCCCGCCCCGACGGCGAGGACGTCGCCACCTTCCAGGTCAAACCCCACGAGATACAGCGCATCTGCAACCACCAGCAGTTCGGCGGCGGCGACCGCCACTACCTCGGCGTGCAGTTCACCCTCTGGGACGGCCAGCTCGTCATCACCATGATGATCACCGTCACCGTCCTCTACGAGACCCTGCGCATCGAGGTCACCGGACACGCCCTCGGCCCCGTCCACTCCCTCTTCACCAGCAAGCCCTCGGCCAAGACCAAGACCGTCAACAAGACCGTCCGCTTCTGGGAGACCCGCGACATCACCCTGGCACTCGTCGACGCCTCGGAGGTCGTACGCCTGGCCCTGCGCGCCCCCTTCACGTGGTACCCGCCGCTCCTCGACTACCTCGGCGGCAAGATCGCCCTGCCCGAACCCTTCGGGCTGCGCCACGCCTGGGCCGAGCAGCCGTGGCGCCACCGCTTCATGGCCGACGACGCCATGCGCACCGCCACCCCCGTCCTGCGCGTCGTGCACAACGCCGCCATCAAGGTCCTCGACGAGAACGGCGTCGACACCGAGAACTTCGGCAACCGCTCGACGATACTGAGCGGCCTCATCCAGGACCCCAGCCCCCGCAAGGCCGACCTCTACGACGCCTGACCGCGCCGCACACACACGAGCGGGGCGCCCGGGACCACACCCGGACGCCCCGCACCTCGTACCGAACCGCTCAGACCGCCGGCCAGGCCGCCGCCAGCATCGACCGGGTGTCCGCCAGCAACTGCGGCAGCACCTTCGTGTGCCCCACCACCGGCATAAAATTGGTGTCCCCGCCCCAGCGCGGCACCAGATGCTGATGCAGATGCGCCGCGATGCCCGCACCGGCCACCGCACCCTGGTTCATCCCGATGTTGAACCCGTGCGCCCCCGAGGCCGCCCGCAGCGCCGTCATGGCCCGCTTCGTGAAATCGGCCAGCTCCACCGTCTCCGGACCGTCCAGCTCCGTGTAGTCCGCGACATGGCGGTACGGCACCACCATCAGATGCCCGCCGTTGTACGGATACAGATTGAGCACGGCGTAGACCTTCTCACCGCGCGCCACGACGAGCCCGTCCTCGTCCGACTTCGAGGGAATCTCGCAGAACGGACAGCCGTCCCCGGCCTCCGGGCCGGTCGGCTTGTTCTCACCCTGGATGTACGCCATCCGGTGGGGCGTCCACAGGCGCTGGAACGCGTCGGGCGTTCCCACTCCGATCTGCTGCTCCGGCTCACTCGTCATGCCGATCAGCATATGGCGTCCCCCGGGCGCAGCGTGTCGCCGGGGCCGAACCCGTACGGCCGGCGCGATGCTGGGCCGATGAGCGACCGCACCCCGGACCGGCCCCCACCCGCTCTGACCCAGTGGGAACAGCGCACCGAGGTACCGCTCCTCGCCGCCTCCCTGCTCTTCCTCCTCGGCTACGCGGTCCGCGTCCTCGCCCCGCACGACGCCCAGCCCTGGCACGACATCTCCCTCGCCCTCGTCGGCGCCACCTGGCTCCTCTTCGTCGCCGACTACGCCGTCCGCGTCCGCCTCAGCGGCCTCGGCCACCGCTTCGTCCGGGTCCACTGGCTCGACACCCTCGTCCTGCTGCTGCCCCTGCTGCGCCCGCTGCGGCTGGTCAAGGTCTACACGGCGGTCCAGAAGCGCCACGAGGCCCCGCGCCTCGGTCTGTACGCCCGGGTGATGTCGTACGCCGGTCTGGCGGCCCTGCTGCTGGGCTTCTCCGCCGCGCTGGCCGTCTACAACCGCGAGCACGAGGCCCCGGGCGCCTCGATCCGGACCTTCGGCGACGCGGTCTGGTGGGCCTGCGCGACCCTCACGACGGTGGGGTACGGGGACGCCGTCCCGGTGACCCCGGTCGGCCGGACCGTGGCGGCGTTCCTGATGGCCTGCGGTCTGGCGCTGCTGGGGGCGGTGACGGGTTCGTTCTCGTCGTGGCTGATCCAGGTGTTCCGCAGGGAGGACGAGAAGGGGCCCCCGGGGAGCGGGTAGCTCCCCGGGGGCCCCTGCCGGGCACGGCTCAGACCTGGACGCGGTCCTCGACGGCCTTGGCGATCTTGGCGAGGGCGTCCTCGACCGGGACGCCGTTCTCCTGCGATCCGTCGCGGTAGCGGAAGGAGACGGCACCGTTGGCCATGTCCTCGTCACCAGCGATGATCATGAACGGAACCTTGGCCTTCTGCTGGTTCCTGATCTTCTTCTGCATCCGGTCCGAGGAGGCGTCCACGTCGACCCGCAGCCCGAGCTTGCGGGCCTTGGCCGCGAACTCCTGGAGGTACGGGATGTGGGTGTCGCCGATCGGGATGCCGACCGCCTGGACCGGGGCCAGCCAGACCGGGAACGCGCCCGCGTAGTGCTCCAGGAGCACCGCGAAGAAGCGCTCGATGGAACCGAACAGGGCACGGTGGATCATGACCGGGCGCTGCTTGGAACCGTCCGGGCCGGTGTACTCCAGGTCGAAGCGCTCCGGCAGGTTGAAGTCGAGCTGCACGGTCGACATCTGCCAGGTCCGGCCGATGGCGTCCTTGCACTGCACGGAGATCTTCGGGCCGTAGAACGCGGCGCCGCCCGGGTCCGGGACCAGCGGCAGCCCCTGCTTCTCGGCGACCTGGCGCAGCGTCTCGGTGGCCTCTTCCCAGATCTCGTCCGACCCGACGAACTTTTCCGGGTCCTTGGTGGACAGCTCCAGGTAGAAGTCGGTGAGGCCGTAGTCGCGGAGCAGGTTCAGGACGAAGGTGAGCGTCCGGTCCAGCTCGTCCGCCATCTGCTCCTTGGTGCAGTAGATGTGCGCGTCGTCCTGCGTGAAGCCGCGCGAGCGGGTCAGGCCGTGCACGACGCCCGACTTCTCGTACCGGTACACCGTGCCGAACTCGAAGAGGCGCAGCGGAAGTTCGCGGTACGAACGGCCGCGCGCGTCGAAGATCAGGTTGTGCATCGGGCAGTTCATCGGCTTGAGGTAGTAGTCCACCCCGTCGTCGAGCTGCATGGGCGGGTACATGCCGTCGGCGTACCAGTCCAGGTGGCCGGACTTCTCGAAGAGCTTGCCCTTGGTGGCGTGCGGCGAGTAGACGAACTCGTAGCCCTCCTCCTCGTGGCGGCGGCGCGAGTAGTCCTCCATGGCCCGGCGGATGATGCCGCCCTTGGGGTGGAAGACGGCGAGGCCGGGGCCGATCTCGTCCGGGAAGGAGAAGAGGTCCAGCTCGTTGCCGAGCTTGCGGTGGTCGCGTTTGGCGGCCTCCTCCAGGAACTCCAGGTGCGCCTTCAGCTCTTCCTTGGTCGGCCAGGCGGTGCCGTAGATGCGCTGGAGCATCGGGTTCTTCTCGCTGCCCCGCCAGTACGCGGCGGCGTTCCGCATCAGCTTGAAGGCCGGGATGAACCGGGTGGTGGGCAGGTGCGGACCCCGGCAGAGGTCCTTCCAGCACAGCTCGCCGCTCTTCGGGTCGAGGTTGTCGTAGATGGTCAGCTCGCCGCCGCCCACCTCGACGTCCGCGCCGTCGTCCGAGGAGGCGGAGCCCTTGATGCCGATGAGCTCCAGCTTGTACGGCTCGTCGGCCAGCTCCTCGCGGGCGGCCTCGTCGGTCACGACGCGGCGGGCGAAGCGCTGGCCGCGCTTCTGGATCTCCTGCATCTTCTTCTCGATGGCCTTGAGATCCTCGGGCGTGAACGGCTTCTCGACGTCGAAGTCGTAGTAGAAGCCGTCCTTGACCGGCGGGCCGATGCCCAGCTTGGCCTCGGGGAAGAGCTGCTGCACGGCCTGGGCCATCACATGCGCGGTGGAGTGGCGCAGGATGTTGAGGCCGTCCTCGGAGGAGATCTCGACGGGCTCGACGACCTCTCCGTCGGCGACGGCGTACGCGAGGTCCTTCAGCTCGCCGGCGACCCGCGCGGCGACGACGGTGCGCTCGCCGGCGAAGAGCTCGGCTGCCGTCGTGCCCGTCGTCACCACGCGCTCTTCCCGCTCGGAATCGCGTTGGATGGTCACACGGACGTCTGACACCGTTCTCTCCTGACTCAGGGGGGCGCACCCGCATTCCTCCAGCGCGTGCAGAAGGAATCGTACCGAGCCGAGGGCCCCCTGTGCGAAAGGGCCGGGTACGAGCGTGCTCGGCCGTCCTACTCCCCCGCGCAGGCCTCCTCGAAGAAGTCGACGTTCTCCTGGAGCGATTTCATCAGCCGGTCGCGTTCCTCCTCGTCGACCTGGACCGGAACGACCTGCGAGGCCCTCATCAGCCGCCGGAATCCGCCCCGGCTCTCCAGACGTCCCTCCACCCGCACCGGCAGCCCGACGAGATGGGCCTGGCCCGCGATGCGGTACGCCTCCTCGTCGAGTTCCAGCCGGACGTGCGGCACCTCGGCACCGGCGAGCACCCGCAGCCGGACGGTGCCCGGACCGCGCGGACCGGCTCGGCGCAGCCGGACGACGGCGCCGGTGATCCGGACCGGGACGGAGGGCTCGTCCCGGAGGTAGCGGGCGCCGGCCCGGCGCAGGGCGGGCAGGTCGCCCGGGGAGAACTCGACGGGTTCGGGCCGTGCCGGGCAGCCCTCGGGGGTGCCGGCGGCCGGTGCCCAGTCCAGGGCGATGCCGGCGCCCTCGGATCCCCGGACGAGGGCGACGAGGGCCTCGGTCAGTTCGCGGCAGACGCCGGCGCCGACGGCGGTGTCGAAGGCGTCCATGGCGCCGGTGGCGCGCTGGTAGTCGACGGCCTCCCGCGCGGCGTGCAGGGCGTGGTGCAGGCGTACGGCCAGTGGCCGGCCCGTCTCGACGGGGAGGTAGGCGGTGAGGTCGCGGCCGCCGGGGGCCGGGCCGATCAGGAAGGGGTCCAGGGCGGTCAGGGCGCGGCGGCGGTGGCGGGCGCCGTGGTAGCCGGCCCGGTCGCGGACGGCGAGGGCGCCGGCGAGCAGGATCTGCCGGGCGGCGGTGTGGAGCCGTTCGGCGTGGGTCCAGCCGGTCGCTCCGGCGGTGCCCGCCGCGGGTTCGGGGACCTCGCGCCACCAGCGGATCGCGTCGCTGGGCACGGCGAGGGAGACGAGGACGTGGCGGGCGGAGGGGGCGGCGCTGCGGGCGAGGGCGGTGAGGGCTTCGGTGAGCAGGTCCTCGCTGTCGGGGAAGGCGGTGGTGTCGGGGACGAGGAGGCTGGTGGGGCCGCCGGGCGGGGCGGGCGGTCCGGGCGGGGTCCAGCGGCTGTAGCGGCCGGCGGCTCCGCCCCGGCGGCGCCAGCCGTGCCGGGCGAGCAGGACGCCGAGCACGGCGGGGTCGACGCGGGCGGGGTCGGGGAGGCCGCCGGGGCCGGGGGCCGGGTCGTCCGGGTGGGACCGCGGGTCCGACGAGAAGGCGTCGGCGGCGGGTTCGTCCATCGGCCGGTGCATCAGGGTCTCCCTCCCGCCCCGACCCGGGTCATGATCTCGCAGAGGGCGCGGTCGTCGAAGACGCGTGAGGTCGGGATCCGTACGGTGGTGCGGTGACGGCCGGTCACGGGGTGTCCGGCCAGATTGGTCCAGTAGCAGCAGTGGCGCAGGGCGAGGTGGTCGGGTCCGGCGCTCAGCCAGTCGTCCTGGCTCCGGGGCACGATCATCACGACGAGGATCTTGTGCACGGACACGGGGGTCCGGGCGAGTTTCACCAGGTGGGCGTTGTCGAGGGTGAAGGCGAAGGTGGGTCCGGGGGGTCGGGGCGGTATCTGGTAGGTGCACTTCAGCTGGACCTTGATGGTCACCTCGTCGTCGACGGTGTGGCCGGGGGCGCCGTGGCTGAGGTGCCAGTCGATGCCGTTGTCGGGGAAGGGCTGCGACAGGGAGCACCCCGCCGCGGCCGCCACCGCGTGCAGATAGCCCACCTGGAGGGTCTCCATGCAGGCGGTGGTGGCGAGTGTGCCGCGCGGCGGCGGGGTGGTCCGCCGGGACAGCAGCCCACCCGGTTCGGGCTGCGCGAGTGCCATGGCTCCGTATGCCTTCCGGGCCGTGCCGAGGGGTGTGGGGCGCGGTGGTCCGTCAACGTCCGCCCCCGTCACCTGTGTTGTCACCGCAGGGAGCGGTCCGCAAACGGCGTATCAGGCAAAGGGCGCGGGTATCACCGAACCGGGCGGAGGGATCGCCCCATCTGCCGTGCGGGTGCGAGGAGTTCGGGGATGACTCATTGGTTCGAGGGGCCGTTGGCCGCTTTCGACACGGAGACGACGGGTGTGGACGTCGAGGGGGACCGGATCGTTTCGGGTGCCCTGGTCGTCCAGGACGGTGCGGGCGGGCGGATGCGCGTGACCCGCTGGCTGGTGAATCCGGGGATTCCGGTGCCCGCGGGGGCGACGGAGATCCATGGGCTGACCGACGACCATCTCCAGCGCAACGGGCGGTGGCCGGCGCCGGTGATGGAGGAGATGGGCCGGGCGCTGGCGGAGCAGTGTGCGGCGGGGCGGCCGCTGGTGGTGATGAACGCGCCGTTCGATCTGACGCTGCTGGACCGGGAGCTGCGGCGGCACCGGGCGTCGTCGCTCGCCGCCTATCTGGAGAACGCCCCGCTGTGCGTGCTGGATCCGCGGGTGCTGGACAAGCATCTGGACCGCTATCGCAAGGGGCGGCGCACGCTGACGGATCTGTGCGAGCTGTACGGGGTGACGCTGGACGGGGCGCATGACGCGGCGGCGGACGCGGCGGCTGCGCTGGAGCTGGTCCGGGCGGTGGGGCGGCGGTTCGCGCCCCGGCTGGAGCGGCTGACCCCGGCGGAGCTGCACACGCTCCAGGCGGTGTGGCACGCGGCTCAGGCGCGGGGGCTGCAGGCGTGGTTCGCGAAGAGCGGGACGCCGGAGACGGTGGATCCGGCGTGGCCGCTGCGGCCGGAGCTGCGTGCCGCGGCGTGAGCGGGGCGGATCGCGTGGCCGGATACGCGAGAGGCCGGTCCGTCGGTGGTGCTGACGGACCGGCCTCTTCCCGGGTGGGCGATACTGGGTTCGAACCAGTGACCTCTTCGGTGTGAACGAAGCGCTCTCCCACTGAGCTAATCGCCCGGGAACGGGTTGAACCATACAGGGCTCGGCGGGTGTGGTTCAAACCGCTTGTCGCGTGCCGGGGAGTGCGCGTACTCAGGCGGGGATCTGAGTATCCGTGCGCATGTTCGTACGGCGTGGCGCGCGCCACACTCCCGTTCATGGAACATGTGCCGCCGCCCGCCGAGGAACTGGCGCTCCTCGACCGTGAGCTCGCGCGGCTGGATCTGCGCCGCGCCCAGTTGCTGACCCGTCGTGCCTGGCTGGTGAGTGTCCTCCAGGCGCCGCGTCCGGTGCCGGCCCCGCCGGTGGCGGCGCCCGTCGCGGGCTCGTTCGGGCCGCCGTTCGCACCGCCCGCCGCGCCGGTCCGTCCGGCGGGCGGGGGGAACGGTGCGCAGAATCTGCTCCTCACGCTCGGGGGGCTGCTGCTGACGGTCGCCGCGATCGCGTTCACCCTGGTGAGCTGGGGTCATATGGGGATCGGCGGTCGGTCGGCGGTGCTGGCCACCGTCACGGCCGCCGCGCTGGCGGCTCCGGCTTTCCTGCTGCGCCGTGGGCTGACCTCGACGGCGGAGTCGCTGGGGGCGCTGGCCGCGGTGCTGATGGTGCTGGACGCCTATGCGCTGCACCGGGTGGCGCTGGCGGACACGGATCCGCTCGGGTACGCGGCGGTGGCGTCGGCGGTGCTGGCGGTGGTGTGGGCGGCGTACGGGCTGCTGCTCGACGGGCTGCGGCTGCCGTTGCCGCTGGCGGTGCTGACCGCGCAGCTGCCGTTGGTGCTGGGGGCGGCGGCCGAGGGGGCGGCTCCGGTGGTGTTCGCCGGGGCGCTGCTGGTGACGGCCGCGCTGGACTGTGCGGTCGCGGTGCGGGTCACGGGGCTCGCGGTGCGGGTCACGGCCGGTATCGGGCTCTGGGTGACCGGTGGGGCGGGGCTGCTGGTGGCCCTGGGCGAGTCGCTGGAGGCGGTGCGTCCGTCCCAGGCGGTGGTGCCGGGGGCGCTGCTGCTGGCGGGGGCCGCGATCGCGCTGGCGGGGGCCCGGCGGGCGTCGTCGGGGTTCGCGGGGGCGGCGGGTGCGGTGGCCGGTCTGGCGGCGGTGGCCGCGGTCGGCGGGGTGCTGACCACGACGCTGTCGGGCGGCTGGTCGGTGCCCGTGTATCTGGTGTGCGGCGGGCTGGTGCTGCTGGGCGTACGGGCTCCGCTGGGGCGTCCGGTGCGGCAGGGGCTGGCCGGGGCCGCGGGTGTGGTGGCGCTGGGCGCGGTGCTGTTCTCCGCGACGCCGGTCGCGGTGGTCCTGGTGGGTCCGGTGGCGCAGTTGGGGCGTCTGTGGTCGGGGGTTCCGGACGGCGGGATCCGCGAGGCGCTGGGGGCGTCGGAGCTGCCGTGGGACGAGATGGCCTCCTCTCCGGTGGTGCTGCTGATGGTGGCGGTGGCGCTGGGGGCGGCGTGGTTCCGGTGGGAGTCCGTGGCGCGGTGGGCGGAGCCGGTGCGTGGCGTCGGTGCCTCGGGCCGGGGTGCGGCCGGGGCGTGGGCCCTGGTGCTGGGCTGGGCGGGGCTGACGGTGCTGGCGCCCGCGCTGGACGTGTCGTACGCGGTGGCGGTCGCGACGCAGTCGGTGCTCGTGGTGGCGTCGGCGGCGCTCGTGGTGGGGGCGCTGCGCCGCGGGACGGCGGGGGCGGCCGTGGCGGCCTCGGTGTGCGGGGCGTTCGGTGCGGCGGGGGTGGCGCTGCTGTCGCTGTGCTCGGAGCCGGCCACGTACGCCGTGTTCGTGCTGCTGACGGCGGTGGGCGCCGGTGTGGCGACGGCGCTGGACGGTCCGGCGCGGGAGCCGCGTCCGCCGGTGTGGTCCGGGGTGCGGTCGGCGGCGGCGTGCGCGGCGGTGGCCGGGGCGACGGTGCTGGCCGTGGCGTGCGGGGCGTCGCTGGAGCTGGAGCCGCACGAGACGGCGCCGCTGCTGCTGGTGGTGACCGCGGTGACGGCGGTGCTGGGTGCGGTGCTGAGGGGCCGTGCGGTGGGGCTGCCGGTGGAGGCGGCGGGAGTGCCGGTGGGGGTGGCCGCGGTGATGACGGCCGTGGGCGATCTGCCGTTCCTCGCGCTGGTGCTGGCGCTGTGCGGGACGGTGGCGGCGGGTACGGCGCTGCGTCCGGAGCGGCGTCCGGTGGCCGGGTACGTGGCGACGGCGCTGTTCGTGCTGGCGTCGTGGGTGCGGTTGTCGGCCTCGGGGGTGGGTTCGCCGGAGGCGTACACGCTGCCGGTGTCGGTTCCGGTGCTGGTGATCGGGTGGCTGCGCAGGCGGCGTGACCCGGCGGCGTCGTCGTGGACGGCGTACGGGGCGGGGCTCGCGGTGTCGCTGGTGCCCTCGCTCCTGGTGGCCCTGGGTGACTCGGGCTGGACACGTCCGCTGCTGCTCGGGGTGGCGGCGCTGGTGATCACGCTGCTCGGGGCGCGGCTGCGGCTCCAGGCGCTGCTGGTGCTGGGCGGCGCGGTGCTGGCGCTGGACGCGGTGCACGAGCTGGCGCCGTATGTGGTGCAGGTGGTGGGTGCGATGCCGCGCTGGGTGGTGCCGGCGCTGGCCGGGGTGGTGCTGCTGGCGGTCGGGGCGACGTACGAGAAGCGGCTGCGGGACGCGCGGCGGCTCCGGGAGGCGCTGGGGCGGATGCGCTGAGGCACGGTCCCCGTGCGGGGGTGCCCGCGGCCGGTCCGGCCGCGGGCACCCCCGTGTCCGTTCAGGAGGGCATGCGGTCGCCGAGGAGGGCGAGGTTCTCGATGGCGGCGAGTCCGTAGAGCGCGGTGTCGTTGGTGTAGACCCAGTTGGCCTCGCTGCCGGCGACGGTGGTGACCGGGCCGCTGACCTTCTCGGTCTTCCAGGGGGCGGATTCCTGGTAGCCGTCGCTCTTGTAGAACTTCTCCCAGGCGCGGGCGGCGAGCTTCTCGTCGCCGGTCTGGACGGCGGCGTAGGCGTCCATGCGGGAGTGGCCCTGGAAGAGGAGCAGGGTGCCGAAGTTGGAGCCGTAGCGGGCGGCCTGCTCGGTCTTGGAGGCGTTGAAGTAGCGGCAGTAGTCCAGGTAGGCCTCCTTGAACTTCGGCATGTCGACGAGGTCGATGAGTTCGGCGCACAGTTCGTTGAGTCCGAAGACGCCGGAGAGGTGCGAGACGCTGACGACGGGTTCGGTGGCGACGGCGAACTTCCCGGTGTCCAGGTCGTAGAGGCCGCTGCCCTGGACGAAGCCGTTGGGCTGGGCGGCGATGGTCTCCATGGTGCCGAGCACCCGGGCGCGGGCCTTCTCGGCCTGGGGGCCGCCGCGTTCCCATTCGGTGAGCCAGGCGGAGACGAGGCCGCTCCAGTCGGTGCCGAAGCCGATGGAGAGGGCGTGCCGGTCCGGGGTGTAGGGCTCGGTGCGGATCTTGCGGAGGGGGTCGAGGCCGAGGAAGGTCTCGTCGGAGTCGACGTTGGCGCGCATCAGGTCGCCGACGCGTTCGTCGGCGGTGAGGAAGTAGTAGAAGCGCCGGTAGGTGGTGTTGGCGATGCGCTGCTGCTTGGCGCTGTCGGCGTAGTGCTGGACGCCGTGGCGGGTGCCCAGGCCGGCCCATTCGCCCAGGTGGTAGACGTCGACCTCGCCGGTGTGGCGGGTCATGGCCTCGGCGAAGCGGAAGATGTCGGCGCGGCCGGAGCGCAGATAGGCGTACCAGAGCCAGAGGTCGGGCGAGAGTTCGGAGTTGTCCCAGGCGTAGCCGCCGACGTCGTAGCGCCACTGGTGCCGTGCCGGGTCGTAGGAGTGCATGATGTCGCCGTAGTCCCAGAAGCCGTACCAGCGGCGCATCTCGACCTGGTCCCGGTAGTACGTGAAGAGGAAGTCCAGGTGGTCCTCGATCCTCGCCTTGGCGGGGGTGGAGCGGTCGACCGGGGAGAAGAGTCCGCCGAAGACGCCCGCGCCGACGAGGTGGGCGGGCGGTGCGACGAGCTGCGGGAGGGTGCGCACGGTACGGGACTGCTGGGCGAGCGCCTCGGCGCTGGGGGTGGATTCATTGGCCCAGAAGACGAGTTCGCTGGTGCGGGCGATGCCGTACGGGGTGCCGAAGCCGGGTTCGTAGTCCTCGTAGGTGATGTTGAGGCCTTCGAGCTGTTCGGCATACGTGTCCTGGCCGAGGCCGTCGTGGTAGAAGCGCAGGTCCATCGGTTCGGCCTCGGGCGACCAGAGCCAGAGGGTGATCTCGGCGGCCGTCGTGTCGGCGCCGCGGATGTCGAGCTGGGCGGGGAACTTCTCCCAGAAGTCGCGCAGTCCGAAGGAGAGTCCGCCGCTCGCGCCGCCGACGTAGCCGAATCCGGAGGCGCGCCGGCCGCCGCCCGCGGCGATCCAGCCGTGGCCCTTCTTGGTGCGCTTGCGCAGCGAGAAGCCGTCGGCGGAGAGCTGGCTGAGGGTGTAGTCGCCCCAGGTGGGGATAAGCGGGAGGCGGGTGGTGACGCGCTGGTCCCAGGTGGCGGGGTCGGGGAGCTTCGTCCCCTCGAACTGGGCGGCCTGGACGGCGGCGCCGGGGTCGCGGCGCAGTCCGGTGATGCCCTTGACGGCCTCGCGGAGCATGCCGGTGTCCTCGCCGCCGATGCGGATGTGGCGGTCGTAGGTCTCGTCGCGCATCGGGACGGTGAAGCGGACGCCGAGGCCCCGGATGAAGTCGCCCTTGGTCTTTCCGGGTTCCTGGGTGCCGTCGAAGGTGATGGTGTGCATCATGCGGAACGAGTCGGCGCCCGCGTAGAAGTAGAGCCGGACGGAGAAGGGGAGCCAGGAGCGGTTGCCGTGGCGGTGCTTGCCGTCGATGCGGACGACGGCGCGGACGGGGCCGCTCTGTTCGACCTCGGCCTTGGCGACGGCGCTCTCGAAGCGTTCGTACTTCTCCTGTCCCTGGTCGCCGTCGGTGAGTTCGCCCTGGCGGATCAGGACGAGGCGGCCGTCCTTGGCGATCTCGGTGGAGCCGCGCCGGACGGAGGTGATGAGGGAGGTGCCGGACTTGCCGATCCTCGCGGTGATGACCCCGGTGGAGACGGTGATGGTGCCGCCGGTGTTCTTGACGGTGATGCGGTGGGCGGCGGTGGCGGGTTCGCCGGTGGTGAGGGTGAACTTCTTGCCCCCGGCGGCCTCGGGGCCGACGGCGTGGGCGGTCCACTTCAGCGAGCCGTCGGGCCAGGTGGCGGTGGCCCAGGTCTGGACGGGCACGTCCTTGCCGTCGGTGGTGGTGAGGGCGAACTTCTGGCCGGCCGGGACGCGTCCCCTGGCCCAGGGGACGCCGAAGGTCGAGCCGGGCGCGGCGCCCAGCCCGCCCTCCTCCAGCCAGCCGATCTCCACGGGTCCCTGTCCGGCGGCGCCGGTGGCGGCCGCGGCCTGCTGGGCGGTGTCGTCCAGGGCCCAGGAGAGGGTGGTGGCCGCCGAGGCGACGGCGGCGGCCTTGAGCACGGTGCGGCGGGGGATCGGGGACATCACGACTCCAATGCGTGGGCGAAATGGGCATGACGGAGCGCACGCTGACGCGTGGTGGTGCGGGTGTGGGGTCTGTGGGGCCGGGCGGCCCGCGGCTCAGCGGCGGTCGGCGGCGACGGCGGCCGCGGCGAGGCAGCCGAGCGCGGGGGCGGCCAGCGGCGGGATCTGCCAGGCGGCGAGGGCCAGGGCGACGAAGCCGCCGACGAGGAGCAGGGAGCCCGCCGGGTCGGTGAGGGTGCGGCGGCCCGCGGTCCGGGCGGTGTGGGCCCAGGGGGTGCCGGGGCGCCAAGCGGCGGCCGTGCGCAGCCCCCAGACGGCGACGGCGGGCAGGCCGATCAGGCTGACGAGGAGCAGGAGCCGGCCGCCCGGCAGCAGGCCGGAGCGGGCGACCTGGGCGTCGAAGGCGAGCAGCGCGAGCGCCGCCCACCAGAGCAGCGAGATCCGCCAGCCGGTGCGGAAGGCCTCGCGGACATCGGTGGCGAACGCCCGCACCCCGCTCGCCTCGCCGGCCAGATGGCGGCTCAGGTGGCGGCTCCCCGCGGCGAAGGCCGCGGGGAGCGTGACCAGCGGCAGGGCGGCGACGGTGATCCAGACGCCGGTGAGCAGGCATTCGGCGAAGACGCCGAATCGTTCCCGTACGAAGGAGGTCCTGGGCGCGGTGCGGGTGGTGGTCGCCACGGGGTGTTCAGCCCTTCAGGCCGGAGGTGGCCATGCCGTCGATGAGGTAGCGCTGGAAGGCCAGGAAGAAGGCGAGCACGGGCAGCAGGGCCACCAGTGACATCGCGATCATGCCGCCGTAGTCGGCGACGGCGTCCTGGTCGATGAACATCCGCAGGCCCATCGAGACGGTGTACTTGTCCGGCTCGTTGAGGTAGAGCAGTGGGCCCATGAAGTCGTTCCAGGCCTGGATGAAGGTGAAGATGGCGCTGGTGATGAGCGCGGGCCGGCAGAGCGGCATCACGATCGACCAGTAGATCCTCAGGTGTCCGCAGCCGTCGAGCCGGGCGGCCTCGTCGAGTTCCTTGGGCAGTCCGCGCATGAACTGGACCATGAGGAAGACGAAGAAGGCGTCGGTAGCGAGGTACTTGCCGATGAGCAGCGGGGTGAAGGTGTTGATCAGTTCCAGCTTCTGGAACATGACGTACTGCGGAATGATCAGTACGTGGTACGGGAGCAGCAGCGTCCCGATCATGATGGCGAACATGATGTTGCGCCCGGCGAAGCGGACCTTCGTGAAGGCGTAGGCGGTCAGCGAGCAGGACAGGACGACGCCGATCACCGAGCCGACCGAGACATAGGCCGAGTTGAGGAAGAACCTCCAGATCGGGATGTCCGCGATGCCGTCGGCGAGCCGCCGGTAGTTGTCGGTGATGGGGTCGGTCGGGAAGAGGTTCAGCGCGCCGACGATGTCGCCGCTCGGTTTGAACGAGGCGCCGATCGTCCACACCACCGGGTACAGCACGACCACGAGGAGGGCGAGGGCGCCGATGTGCCAGGCCAGTGAGCCGGGAAGGCGGCGGCGTACGGACGCGGTGGTGGCGGTGGTGTCCATCGGGGTCATCGGCCCCCCTCCTCGTAGTGCACCCAGCGCTTCTGGGACCAGAACAGCACGGCGGTGACCAGGCCGACGGCGACGAGCAGCAGCCATGCCATGGCGGAGGCGAAGCCCATGCGGCTGTTCGCGAAGCCCTGGTCGTAGAGGTAACAGGTGTAGACGAGCGTCGCGTCGGCGGGGCCGCAGGAGCCGTTGCTGACGATGTAGGCGGAGCCGAAGATCTGGAAGGAGTGGATGGTCTCCAGCAGGACGTTGAAGAACAGCACCGGCGAGATCATCGGCAGGGTGATGGACCAGAACCTCCGCCAGGGGCCGGCTCCGTCGACCTCGGCCGCCTCGTAGAGCTCCCGGGGGACCTGTTTGAGGCCGGCCAGGAAGATGACCATGGGGGCGCCGAACTGCCAGACGGTGAGGGCCACCAGCGCGTAGATGATCATGTGCGGGTCGCCGATCCAGCCGCCGGTGTCGATGCCGAACAGCTGCTGTCCGCGGTCGACGACGGCGTCGTCGGAGAACAGGGCGCGCCAGACGATGGCGGCGGAGACGCTCGCGCCGATCAGCGAGGGCGCGTAGAAGGCCGCCCGGTAGAAGGACTGGCCCCAGCGCTTCTGGGCCAGCAGCATGGCCACGGCGAGGGCGGCGGCCAGCTTGATCGGGGTGCCGATCACGACGTACCAGGAGGTCACCTTGACCGACTGGCGCCAGCGCGGGTCGGCGAACATGTCGGTGAAGTTCTGCAGGCCGACCCATTTGGGGGCGTCGAACAGGTTGTAGTCGGTGAACGCGAGGTACAGCGAGAACACCATGGGTCCGGCGATCAGGAACAGGAAGCCCGCGATCCAGGGCGACATGAAGAGATAGCCGGTCAGATTCTCGCGGTGGCCCCGCGGTTGCGGAGCGGGGCGGGTCTTGCGTCCCGGGCCGCTCCGCGCCGCGGCGGCGGGGTCCGTGGCGTGGACCGGACCGCTCGCGGTCGTCTGGATGTGAGTCACCGCGTGTCCTCTCAGTTCGAGGCGAGGGCGGTCTTCGCCTCGGAGAAGAACTGCTTGACGGAGTCCTCCGGCGAGGCCTTGCCCAGGGACATGTCACCGGCGATGCGCAGGAAGGCCGCCTCGACGACGTCGGCACCGGCCGGGTGCGGGGTGATGGGCTCCAGCACCCCGGCCTTGGCGATCTCGGTCTCGTACGCGCCGATGGCCTTGCTGGGGGCGTCGGTGGGCTGGAAGGCCTCGAACTGGGCGGTGGTGGCGGGGACGCCGCGGTCGTAGCCCATGATGCGGGCGACGGCGGGGTCGTGGGTCATGAAGCTGATGAAGGTGGCGACCTCGGCGGGGTGCTTGGTGCGGGCGGTGCCGCTGAGCATCAGCGAGCCGAGGTACTGCCCGGTCTTCTTGCCGTCGGTGCTGGGTATGGGGGCGAGGCTGTAGCTGCTCTTGCCCTCGGCGCTGTAGCGGACGGAGAAGTTGTCCCAGGTGAACTCGCCGGCGGAGAGGCCCTTGGCGAGGGCGGAGGCGGGCTTGATCTGTTCGACCTTCTTGGGGTCGGCGTAGATGCCGGACTTCACCCGGGCCAGCGCCTCGGTCCAGTACGGCAGCAGTTCCTCCTCGCCGAAGCCCATGCCGTCCGCGGTGAAGAAGGCCTTCCCGTTCTGGCGGAGGACCAGGTCGTAGAGGTACATGACGCCGTGCGGGCCGGAGTCGCCGGCGACGCCCTGGCCGGACTTGATCTTCTGCAGGCCCGCGTACCAGTCGTCCCAGGTCCAGCCGAGGCGGTGGTCGACGCCGGCCTTCTCGAAGACCTTCTCGTCGATGACGAGGGCCATCGAGTTGCTGCCGACGGGGACGCCGAGGAGCTTGCCGTCGATCTCGGCGAACTTCTCCAGTCCGGCGCGGAACCCCTCCAGCTGGAGGTTGCCCTTCTTCGCCTGGGGGCCGAGGTCGAGCAGGACGTTCTTCGCCTCGTACTTGCGCAGGAAGGTCACCGCGTTCTGGATGACGTCCGGCGGGTTGCCGCCGGCCGCCTGGGTGTTGAACTTCTTCCAGAAGTCCGGGTACTGCTGGAAGTCGGTCTTCACCTTGATCTTGGGGTGCTTCTTCTCGAAGAGCCTGACGCACTCCTGGACCTTCTTGGCCCGGTCGTCGGCGCCCCACCAGGCGTGCCGGATGGTGACCGGCCCGCCGGACCCGCCGCCCGAGCCGCAGCCGGCGGCGGTGAGCCCGAGCCCCGCGGCCGAGAAGCCCGCGAGCTTCAGCATCTGCCGTCGGTCCATGCCCTGGTTCCGAGACATAGTTCGCCCCTACGCTTGATTGAATCGTTTTAGAAAGCGCTTGCCGGGTCAAAGTAAGGAGCGGCACCGGCGACGTCAATGGCTGGGACGAAAATCGATCGAAGCGCTTGAACGGGACAGCGGGAAACGCCGACGGCCCGGAAGCTTCTGGAAGCTTCCGGGCCGTCGGTCCGGGGTGGGCGATACTGGGTTCGAACCAGTGACCTCTTCGGTGTGAACGAAGCGCTCTCCCACTGAGCTAATCGCCCCGGGCGCACCGCAAACATTACCCCATGTCAGGGGCGCCCCCCGACCACTGCGGGGTCACTCACGGATCTTCCACGGCATGACGATGCCGAACTTCCAGACGTAGATCCCCACCAGCACCGCGATGATCACCAGCCCGATCACCGTGAGCGCGATGTTGCGCCGCCGGACCTTGGGATCGAGGGCCCGCTGGGCGGCCTCGGTGACCTTGCGCCGGGTCCAGCGCAGCACCAGCTGCGCCCAGACGAACTCGGTCGCCCAGATCGCCATGCCGCCGAAGATCACCAGCCAGCCGGGGCCCGGCAGCGGAAGCATGATGATGCCCGCCACCACCACGGCCAGGCCGACCACGAAAACGCCGACCTGCCAACTGAGGTGCAGCGCCCTGGAGGCCCGGATGAAGCCGGGCGCCCGGGAGCCGAGCGCCCGCTCGCCGGCGGGCGCGTCCTCCTTGGTCACACCCTCCGTGACATCCCCCGTCTCGTTCACAGGCCTCTCCCCCACCGCGGGCACCGGTGCGCCACGAGGGCACCCCCGCCCCGCTCGTCACTCTCCGCGTTCATGAAGGTCAACCTACCCGAACGCCTCCCGTCACCGGAATGGCCGCATGACCCAAAGTTACACACCGCTGTACGAGCTACCCGAAGAATCACAAAACGGGCAGAGGGGTTTACAACGCCACCGTAGGTGGCATGTCGATTTCGCCGACGTGCGAATCCCCGAGCGCACACTGAGCGAAAGGCCCTGGCGCTTATGAACACCACGGTCAGCTGCGAGCTGCACCTGCGCCTCGTTGTGTCGAGCGAGTCCTCACTGCCTGTACCCGCGGGCCTGCGGTATGACACGGCCGATCCGTATGCCGTGCACGCCACCTTCCACACCGGAGCGGAGGAGACGGTCGAGTGGGTTTTCGCCCGCGACCTCCTCGCCGAGGGGCTGCACCGGCCCACCGGCACCGGAGACGTCCGTGTCTGGCCATCCCGTAGTCACGGTCAGGGCGTCGTCTGCATCGCGCTGAGCTCCCCGGAGGGCGAAGCCCTGCTGGAAGCCCCGGCACGAGCCCTGGAGTCGTTCCTGAAGAGGACCGACGCCGCGGTTCCACCCGGGACCGAGCATCGTCACTTCGATCTCGATACGGAGCTCTCACACATCCTGGCCGACAGCTGAGCCAGGCCGAGAGCCGCACGGCGCCGTCCGACTCGGGGAGACGGCGCCGCGCGGACAACCTCATACGGCAGACACCGGCGCCGCCATCACGGAATCCACCGTGGTGACGGCGCCGGTCCGCGTTCCCGTCCACCGCCGGAGGCCGTCAGGGCCCTCCGACGGCCCCCGCATCCCCTCGACGCCGCCACGGGGCTTCCCGGCCGCCCCCGGGGCCTCGCGGGCCCCTCACGCCCCTGTGGCGCACGGGCGAGCCAGTAGAGTCAGCCCGCATCGGCGGGGATCTGGCCCGCCGGAGGCCAGGGAGCGGAAGCGTGCTGATCCCCCACGACACCCGGATCGCCCTCGACACGGTGGTCGATCTGGTGAACACGGCGCCGGAGAGCGAACGGCCGGGCACGGGCGGACCGCCCGACGGGCTCGCCGACACCGCGGCGCTGTACGCGTTCGCCGAGCGCCACCGGGTGAGCGGGGTGGGCCGGCTCGACGAGAAGGACCTGGCGGCGGTCCACGCGGTGCGGGCGCGCTTCGCCGAGGTGTTCGCGGCGGCCGACGCCGAGACCGCGGCGGGCCTGGTGAACGGCCTGGTCGCGGCGGCGGGCACCACACCCCAGCTCAGCAACCACGACGGCTACGACTGGCATGTGCACTACTTCGCGCCGGACGCGTCGCTGGCCGACCACCTGGCGGCCGACTGCGGCATGGCGCTGGCGTTCATCATCGTCGCGGGCGAGACGGAGCGGCTGCGCCGCTGCGAGGCACCGGACTGCCGGCACGCGTTCGTCGATCTGTCCCGCAACCGCTCGCGCCGCTACTGCTCCAGCCGCACGTGCGGTAACCGCTTGCACGTCGCCGCGTACCGGGCGCGCCGCCGGGAGGCGGCCGGCTGACGGCTCACAGCACGAAGAGATCATGCAACGCGGCCATCAGCAGCAGGCTGCCGACCACCGTGAGGAAGATCATCAGAGGGGGCTGGGAAAGCGCGAAGAGGCAGCCACGCGGCTCTTCGGCGGGGGGTGCGGGGGCATCGCCCCGGGAGGTGTCCACCATCTCGGGACGATCATGACGTACGCCGGACCCCTGCGACGCCCAACACGGCTTTTCGTTACGGGAGTTCACCGTGAAAGGGCGGGTCGATTCGCTCCGGCGTCCGAGTGCCCGGCAGCCGTTCGGACCGTGTCGCCCGTTCCCGCTCCCCGCACCCCTGCCTCCGGCCGTCAGAGCAGGTCGCGCAGCTTCCGCAGCTGGATGCCGCGGTGGACGCCGGTGCCGCCCTCGTGGCCGTTCCAGGGGTAGACCTCGATCTCCTTGGGACCGGCCCAGTTGTTGTAGGCGGCGAAGACCGTGGAGGGCGGGCAGATGGGGTCCATCAGGGCCACCGAGTAGAGCGCGGGCATCTGCGCGCGGGCGGCGAAGCTGATCCCGTCGAAGTAGGACAGGGTGCGGAACACCTGCTCGGCGTGGCCGTGCTGGGTGGACAGGAAGCGCACGATCTCCTGGTACGGGTCCTTGTCGGTGATCTCGACGGCCCGCCGGTAGTGGGTGAGGAACGGTACGTCGACGAAGGCGGCCTTCACGCGGGGGCTCAGTCCCGCGACCGCCTGGCCTATGCCGCCGCCCTGGCTGCCGCCGTAGACGACGATCCGGTCGGCGTCGACGGCCGGGTGGGCGCCGGCCACGTCGAGCGCGCGCACCGCGTCGGTGAAGACCCGGCGGTAGTAGTAGGTGTCGGGGTCGAGGATGCCCCGGGTCATGAAGCCGGGCGACTGGGGGTTGTCGCCGCCGTGCGGGTCGGCGGTGGAGCCCGCGGAGTGGCTGTTGACCGCGCCCTGACCGCGGGTGTCCACGACGAGCGTGGCGCAGCCGGCGGCGGCCCAGACGAGGTGGTCGTGCGGCAGGCCCCGTCCGCTGCCGTAGCCGAGGTAGTTGACGACGGTCGGCAGCGGGCCCTCGGCGCCGGCGGGCACGTTGAGCCAGGCGTGCACGCGGTGGCCGCCCCAGCCGGCGAACGACACGTCGTACACGTCGACCCGGGGCAGCGCCGCGTCGTACGGCGTGAACACGGCGTCCAGCGGGTGCTCGGCCGCCTCGTCGAGGGTGCGGCGCCAGAAGGCGTCGAAGTCGTCCGGCTCGGTCGACTCGGGGCGGTAGGAGCGGAGTTCGTCGAGGGGCAGGTCGAACAGGGACACGGGATCTCCATTTCGGGCGTGCGGAACGGCCAGGACGGTCGGGAAGGAGGCAGGGGCCGGGCGGCGGGCTCAGCGGGGCGTGGAGCTGGAGGCGCGCACGACCAGTTCCGGCTGGAGGACGACGCTGCGGTGCTCGTGGACGCCGTCCTCGTCGTCGGCCTCCTCCAGCAGGAGTTCGGCGGCCATCCGGCCCATGACGACGGCGGGCTGGCGCACCGAGGTGAGCGGTACGGCAGCGGCGGCGGCGAACTCGATGTCGTCGTAGCCGACGATGGCGATGTCCTGCGGGACCCGCACGCCCGCGGCGTACAGGGCCTGGAGCACGCCCAGGGCGAGCAGGTCGTTGGCGCAGAACACGGCGGTGGGGCGGGGGACAAGGCCGAGCAGCCGGGCTCCGGCGTCCCGGCCCGCGGCCACGTCGAGGCGGTCGGAGGGGATCTCCACCAGGGTCTCGGGCGGCAGTCCGGCCTCGGCGAGCGCGGCCAGGGCGCCCTGTCTGCGGTCCCTGATCTGGTGGAGGTCGCCGGGCCCGCTGACGTACGCCACCGAACGGTGTCCGGCCGCGACGAGATGGCCGACGGCCAGGGCGCCGCCGCGCACGTCGTCGACGGAGACCGCGCAGCTGCCGGTGCCGGAGGCGACCCGGTCCACCAGGACGTACGGGATGCGGTGGCGGCTGAAGGAGTCGAGGTTGCGGCCGGTGGCGTCGGCCGGGGTGACGAGGACGCCGCAGACCCGCTGCTCGGCGAAGAGGCCGAGGTACTCCGCCTCCTCGGCGGGGCTCTGGTCGCTGTTGCAGACCATCACCCCGAGTCCGGCCTGGCGGGCGGCGCGCTCGGCACCGCGGGCCACGTCGACGAAGAAGGGGTTGCCCATGTCCAGGACGAGCAGCGCCATGATCCGGCTGCGGCCGGCCCGGAGCTGGCGGGCGGACTCGCTGCGGACGTAGCCCAGCTCCTCGATGGCGGCCAGCACCCGGGCGCGGGTCTCGGGCAGCACCGCCTCGGGGCGGTTGATCACATTGGAGACCGTGCCCACGGAGACCCCGGCCTGCCGGGCCACGTCCTTGATCCCTGCCACACGCGCCACTTGTCCTGCCCCACCGGTGCCCTCGGCCGCGCTCTTCCAGCGGCGTCGCCCCATCGTACGGACGGGCCCCGATACCGCACGGACGGGCGTGAGTGAATTGTTTCAACCGGGTCGGGACGCTAGCCGCCGCACCGAACCGCGTCAAGGATCTTGAGTGAATCGATTCATACGGACGGCGTTCCGGCCCGGCCGGGAGCGGCGCCGGCCGGGGTCCGGAGCGGGCCGGGTCCGGGTCAGATGCCGTGCTTCTTCAGGATGGCCTCGATGTCGCTGAAGTCCTCGTCGGGCGCACCGGAGGACCGCTTGCCCGCGTTCTGCCGGGCGGGGGCGGTGGAGCCGGTTCCGGCGCCGAGCGAGGGGGCCGAGGCCGCGGGCTCGACCGCGCCCTCCCGGGCCGCACGGGCCGCGGCCCTGCGCTCCTTGCGGGTCCCGACGCCGCGCCGTTCGACCGCGCGCGTCGTGGCGAACAGCACCCAGGCGACCCCCAGCAGCCCGAAGCCGAGCCACACCCCGGGCTTGAAGGCGATGCCCGACAGCCACTCCACGGTCCCGGTCAGCACCAGGCCGATGGGCACCAGGGAGTAGGCCGCGATCCTGGCGGCGGTGAGGAAGCGCTTCCGGTACGCGGTCACCGCGGCGATGCCCAGGCCCGCCGCCGACACCGCGGAACAGATGGTCTCGGCAAGCATCGGTGCCTCCAGGCGCAGGGGAAACGTCCCTTCCATCCTGCACCGGCGACCCCGGGGGCGGCCACGCCCCCTGCCCACCTCAGGGACATTTCAGGGCCGGGCTCCTCCCCAGGTGCCGCTTCGCCCACGCCGTACGGACGAGTCCGCCCCGCTCCCCCGCGGCCCGGACACCGGTCGTGAGGAGCGCGTACGCCCTGGGAGACTGGGCCCATGAGCGATTCCACCCCCGCCGCGCCGGTCGTCCTCGACCTCTGGTGCGAGCTCCAGTGCCCCGACTGCCACCAGGCCCTCGCCGATGTGCGCGCCCTGCGCGCCCGGTACGGCGACCGGATCGAGATCCGGTTCCGGCACTTCCCGCTGGAGAAGCACAAGCACGCGTACGCCGCCGCGCAGGCGGCCGAGGAGGCCGCGGTCCAGGGCAAGGACTGGCCCTACATCGAGGCGGTGCTCGCCCGCACCGACGAACTGGGGCGGTCCGGCGAGAAGCTGCTCATCGAGGTGGCGAAGGAACTGGGGCTGGACTCCGAGGAGTTCGACACCGCGCTGATCGACGGCCGGCATCTGCTGATCGTCGACGCCGACCAGGCCGAGGGCAAGGCCATCGGTGTCACCGGCACGCCCACCTATGTGATCGGTGACGAGCGGCTGGACGGCGGGAAGAGCCAGGAGGGGCTGCGCGAGCGGATCGAGGAGATCGCCGACCGGCTGCTCGCCGACCGGGGCTGAGCGGCGGCCGGGCCGGAGGGCGCCCGCCGCTCCGGCCCCGCCCCGGTCAGAGCTGTTTGACGTAGTTGTACTGGGTCGGCTCGTAGCCCAGCGACTGGTAGAGCCGCAGCGCGGGCGTGTTCGAGGTGACGACGTGCAGGCCGATCCACTCCTCGCCGTCGGCCAGCGCGAGCCGTTCGGCCTGGTGCATCAGCGCCCGGCCGTAGCCCCGGCCGCGGTACCGCTCGTCCACCTCGACGTCGAAGACGTAGCCGATCCGGCGGCCGGGGTGCATCTCGAAGGGCGCCACCCAGACGCTGCCGGCCTTCTCGCCCTCGTGGAGGAGGTAGTGGAGGCGCACTCCCTCGGTGGCCAGGCCGTGCGGCATGTGCCGGGCGTGCGAGACGCGGGCCGCCTCCGCGGCCGCCTCCGGCGGTGTCCCGCGCGTCACCAGGCTCTCCGCGTAACCCGCGATCGCGCGCTCCTCCCAGTCGGCGAACTCCTCGGGGGTCATCGACCGGGCGGTCAGCCCCTCGGGCAGGGCCGGCGGCTCGGCGAGCCGCTTGATCATGTTCCGGCTGTTGTCGGTGTAGCCGAGCCCCGTGATCAGCCGCTGTCCCGCGATGTCGTCGGCGGCGGCCTCGGTCCGCACGGTGGTGCAGCCCCAGCCGCGCAGCACCTCCTCGGCCGCGAGGCAGGCGATGGTGGCCCGGCCGCGCCGCCGCGTCCGCTCGTCGATCCGCACGGATCTCAGCATTCCGTGCCCGCCCGAGGCGGGCGGGTCGGCCGCGATCTCGACGGCGCCGACGGGCCGCCCGTTGTCGCACACGTCGTACGCGCGGCTCCGCGCGCCGTCGGCGCCTGTCTGGACCGGCCCGGACGGCCGGAGTGTGGTGGTCATCAGAGTTTTTCTATCCGCTGCCCCGGGGCACGTCACCCGCTTTTACGAAGCCGTGCCCCGGGGAAGCGGCCGCGCTCAGGGGTCCAGATCGTCGGCCGCGCGCTCCTCGAAGACCCGCATGGCCTTGGCGGTGACGGGTCCGGGGGCGCCGGGCAGCTCCCGGCCGTCGATCCGGTGGACGGCCTGCACATCGCGGAGGGTGGAGGTCAGGAAGACCTCCTCGGCCCGCTCCAGGGCGTCGAACGGCAGGTCCGTCTCCCGGGCCCCGGTCCACTCCACGGTCAGGGCCCGGGTGATGCCGGCCAGGCAGCCGGAGGCGACCGGCGGGGTGTGCAGCTGCCCGTCCAGGACGACGAAGACATTGGAGCCGGTGCCCTCGCAGAGCTGCCCGACGGTGTTGGCGAACAGGGCCTCGGAGGCGCCGCGCTCGTGGGCGCGGGCGAGCGCGAGGACGTTCTCCGCGTACGAGGTCGTCTTGAGGCCGGTGAGCGCGCCGCGTTCGTTGCGCGTCCAGGGCACGGTGATCACCGCCGTGCTGTCGGCGCGGCGCTTCACCTCGCCGAGGGCGACGACCAGTCCGGGGCCGTCGGTGCCGCGGTCGGAGCCGAGCGGGGAGATCCCGCCGGTGTAGGTGATCCGCAGCCGGCCGAGGGCGACCGGGTTGGCCTCGATGACGGCGGCGCAGGCCCGGCGGATCTCGTCGAGGTCGGGCGCGGGCAGGCCGAGGCCGGCGGCGGAACGGGTCAGCCGGTCGAGATGGCGGGTCAGCGCGAAGGGGCCGTCCCCGGTCACCCTGACCGTCTCGAAGATGCCGTCGCCGACGGTCAGGCCGTGGTCGAGCACGGACACCCGGGCGTCGTCGGCGTCGTGCAGCCCGCCGTTGACCCAGATCCTCATGGTGCGGTCCTTCCGGTCGCTTCGTAGGTGCCCGACGCTACAGCGAGCAGCCTGGACGCCTTCAGCTCGGTCTCGTCCCATTCGCGTTCCGGATCCGATCCCCAGGTGATCCCGGCCCCGGTGCCGAAGCGCAGTACGGGCGCGGCGCCGGTGCGGTCGGTCCAGAAGGTGCGGATGCCCACGGCGAGCGAGGCGGTCCCCCGGTCGGCGTCCACCCAGCCGATGCCGCCGCAGTACGGGCCGCGCGGGGCGGTCTCCAGCTCCCCGATGATCCGCAGCGCGCTGGACTTGGGGGCGCCGGTGACCGATCCGGGCGGGAAGGCGGCGGCCAGCAGTTCGGGCCAGCCTGCGCCGTCGGCGAGACGGCCGCGCACGGTGGAGACGAGGTGGACGAGCCCGGGGTGCTTCTCGACGACGCAGAGGTCGGGGACCGTGACGGATCCGGTGGCACAGACCCGGCCGAGGTCGTTGCGGACCAGGTCGACGATCATCACGTTCTCCGCGTGGTCCTTCTCCAGGAGATCGGCCTCGGTGCGGCCGGTGCCCTTGATCGGTCCGGACTCGACCGTGCGGCCGTCCCGGCGCAGGAAGAGTTCGGGCGAGGCCGTCGCGATCTCCACGCCGTGGCCGGGCAGCCGAATCGTTCCTGCGTAGGGGGCGGGGTTGCCGCGGGCCAGCAGCGCGGTGAGCGCGTCGACGTCGGCGACGGCCGGATCGGGCAGCGGCGCCGTCAGCACACGGCAGAGGTTGGCCTGGTAGACCTCGCCGCGCGCGATGGCCGCGCGGATGCGCCGTACGCCGTCGGTGTAGGCGGCGCGGTCCAGGGACGAGGTCCAGTCGCCCGCCGCGGGGCCGCGCCAGGCGCCGGGCACCGGGGCGGGCACGGGCGCGGAACGCACGGTGGCGAAGCGGGCGCAGACGAGACGGCCCTCGAAGTCAGCCGAAACCGCCCAGAATCCGGATGATTCCAGGGCGGCGGGATCGTGGGTCACGTCCCGGAGATCGGAGGCGACGAGGCCGCCGAAGCGGGCCATGGGGGCAAGGTCGTGCACGTCGGCGAGTCTAGGACGGCGCCCCGCCGCCCGCGCCGGGGCGAGGGCAGGTCAGCACGCTGCGGAAACGCGTTTTTGTACTGGCCCCGGAATCCGCTAGAGTTCAACACGTCGCCGGGACACGCAAGTGAACCGGAACCGACAAGCGGACGTAGCTCAGTTGGTAGAGCGCAACCTTGCCAAGGTTGAGGTCGCCAGTTCGAACCTGGTCGTCCGCTCGCAGAAGATGGGGGATCTTCCCGAGCCCCCATCCCTGGTGGAGTGGCCGAGAGGCGAGGCAACGGCCTGCAAAGCCGTCTACACGGGTTCAAATCCCGTCTCCACCTCCAAGGACGATTAGCTCAGCGGGAGAGCGCTTCCCTGACACGGAAGAGGTCACTGGTTCAATCCCAGTATCGTCCACAGGTCCGCAAGGATCCCCGCGCGATTAGCTCAGCGGGAGAGCGCTTCCCTGACACGGAAGAGGTCACTGGTTCAATCCCAGTATCGCGCACGCAGTACACGCAGGTTCACCCTGCGCGATTAGCTCAGCGGGAGAGCGCTTCCCTGACACGGAAGAGGTCACTGGTTCAATCCCAGTATCGCGCACAGCCCGAAGCCCCGGTCGTCTCGACGACCGGGGCTTCGTCGTTCCCTCTCCTGCGGTCCGTGCCGGGACGGACGCGGCGCGCACGCCCCGGCACGGCGGCGGATCAGGAGGAGAAGAGCATGTGCCCGAAGCTCTTGTGCCGGTAGTGGCCCCCGTGGTGCCCGCCGTGGTGCTGCGGGGCGCCCCAGGCCGGCGCGGGCGCCGCCGGGTAGCCCTGCTGGACCGGCGGGGCCGGCGGCGCCTGCTGGGTCCACTGCGCCTCTATGCGGCTCAGCGTCTCCAGCTCGCCGTAGTCCAGGAAGATCCCCCGGCAGCCGCTGCACTGCTCGATCTGAACGCCGTTGCGGTTGTACGTGTGCATCGCCGCGTGGCACTTGGGACACTGCATCTTCGGGCTCACTCCTCGCCGTCGGTCGTCCGTCGCCGGAAGGTGGGCCCGGCGGCGTCCGGCCCAGCCTACGACGGTTCCGCCGCGGCCAACTCGGGCGGGAGCGCGGCGATTCGGGCACAGGAGTCGATCATCACCTGTTCCACCTCATCCGGATTCCTCCGCTCCGCCGCGCACTTGGCGAGCGCGAGGGCGGCGGTCTGCACGGTCAGGGCGCGGGCGGCGGTGTCCAGCTCGGGCCAGGGGTCGGCGTCGGCGCGGACGGCAGGCCCGCCGCCCGCCCGGTAGGCGGCCAGGAAACGGTCCCAGATCCCGGGCGGCAGCAGTCCGGCCGCGAACCAGGCGGCGGGCCGGGCGAGGTCCCAGGCGGGGTCGCCGGGCCCCAGGTCGTCGACGTCGATCAGCAGCCAGCCGCCCCGATCGGGCCGGCGGACGAGCTGACCGAGGTGGAAGTCGCCGTGGCAGAGCGGGCGGATGCGGTGCGCGGGTGCGGGTTCCTCGTCCCGGGCCCAGGCGGGCAGTGCCGCCCAGGCCGCGAGCACGGGCGCGGTGGCCGGGCCGTCGGGCCGGGCGGCACGCATCCGGGCCACGGCGAGCGCGGCCTTGGCGGGGCCGCGCATGGGAGGCGGAGCGGCGGCCCGGGTACGGTCCGCTCCCCCGTCCCGCGGTCCGGGCACCGGCGGCGGGGTGGCCGCGGTCCGGGGCCCGACCCGGTGCAGCCGGGCGAGGAGCGCTCCGGCCTCCTCCCAGGGCGCCCGGTCCGGGTCGCCGGGGTCCACCGGTGCGCCGTACGGCCAGAGGGTGGCCGGGCGGCCGTGGAGTGCGGTGAGGTACGGCGCACCGGCGCCGCCGGCCGCGGAGGGGGCGGGCAGGGGCGGGAGCAGGATGCCGGCGAGCCCCGGGTCGGCGGCCGGGCCGAGCCGCGCGGCGAGCGCGGCGGTGTCCGTACCGGGGGCGTGCGCCTTGGCGACGACGGCGCCGAGGCGGACCACGGTGCCGTCCGCCCGGTCCGCGAGGACGACGGGCGCGGGACAGCCGCAGCCGGCGCCCGGCGCCTCACGGGGCTCCCCGGTCGCGGTGGTGTGGACCGCCTCGTGGGCAAGGGCCCCCAGGGCGCGTACGGCGTCGGCGGTCACGGGCTCCCCCGGGTGGGACGGATGGGCGGGCCGGGCCCGGTGCCCGTCCGCCGGAGAGCGTACGCCGGTGGTCCGGTGTGCTCCGGTGTCCGGGTCCGTCCGGGCCCGGACAGCGCGATGTCCGGTCAGCTCCCCAGCTGACCGGACAAACGCTGCCGTCCGCCGCACCCCCGTCCCCACGGGGTTGTTGGCCGGATGTCCCGGTCCGGACCGCTCTTCCGGACCCGGGGCGCCGCTCAGCGCCCCAGCATCACGCCCACGGACGACGCCTGTGTGACCACCGCGTCCCAGCCGCCGAAGACGACCGTGAGCAGGGCCGCCAGAGGAAGAACCATCGCCGTGGCCACCAGCGGGTGGCGGCGGCCGGTGGCCGCACGGCCGGCGAACGGGGCGTGGACCTTGTGTCCCCGCGTACGGACGACCGTCCGCGCTGCCGTGTCCGCCATGGTTCCTCTCCTGACCTGATCGTGGGGCGGCGGGCGTGTGACCTCGGGGGACGAGTGCGAACGCCCGCCGCTTGACCTCAACACTAGGGATCCGGGAGGCGGTCGGCGTCATGCCCTCGTACCGAATGCCGGGCCTCCCGGAGGATGAGCCATGGGGAGCCGGCGTACTCCCCTGGGTGGAGAAGGGGCTACCGGACCCCGGGGTCATCCCCCACAGGGTGCTCGGAGGCGTCCTCCCTGGGGACCGGCTGTTCGACCAGGGCGAGAACCCTGGTCGCCATGAAGCGGGCGGTGCGCACCACCGAACCGCTCCTGGTGACTTCACTCACTTCGACCACCCCGCGACGGACCGCCGTCTCCACCCTGCGGCCGGCCCTGGAGGCCACTACCTCGTAGGTCCGGGTGGTGTCCCCGGCGTCCACGACTATCTCGACCCGATCGCCCTTCATTGATCCAATCCCCCTTCTGCGACTGACCCTTGAGATCTCGCACGGGCCGGGGAGCCCGGATCCCCGGCTCCCTGACCACTCCTCAAGTTTCCCACCCGGCACTGACAATCGATTCCCCGGCGAGGGCGCGGCCTCTGAGCGCCCCGGGCGGCGGGTACGTAAGCTGTGCCTCGTCAGGCGGACCAGGCAGCGGGGATGGGCAGACATGGCGATGATGCGGCTCCGGCGCGAGGACCCGCGTGTCGTCGGTTCGTTCAGACTGCACCGACGGCTCGGGGCGGGCGGCATGGGTGTCGTCTACCTCGGTTCGGACCGTCGCGGGCAGCGGGTGGCGCTGAAGGTGATCCGGCCGGATCTGGCGGAGGACCAGGAGTTCCGTTCGCGCTTCGCGCGCGAGGTGTCGGCCGCGCGGCGGATCCGCGGCGGCTGTACGGCCCGGCTGGTCGCGGCCGATCTGGAGGCGGACCGTCCGTGGTTCGCCACGCAGTACGTGCCGGGGCCGTCGCTGCACGACAAGGTCGCCGAGGAGGGCCCGCTGTCGGCCGCCGAGGTGGCCTCGATCGGGGCGGCGCTCTCCGAGGGTCTGGTGGCCGTGCACGAGGCCGGTGTGGTGCACCGGGACCTCAAGCCGTCGAACATCCTGCTCTCCCCCAAGGGCCCCCGGATCATCGACTTCGGCATCGCCTGGGCGACCGGCGCGTCCACGCTGACGCACGTCGGCACGGCGGTCGGTTCGCCCGGGTTCCTCGCGCCGGAGCAGGTGCGCGGCGCGGCGGTGACGCCGGCGACGGACGTCTTCTCGCTGGGGGCGACCCTGGCGTACGCCGCGATGGCCGATTCACCGTTCGGGCACGGCAGTTCCGAGGTGATGCTGTACCGCGTGGTGCACGAGGAGCCCCAGCTGTACGACGTGCACGACGCGCTCGCCCCGCTGGTGAGCGCCTGTCTGGCGAAGGATCCCGAGGAGCGGCCCAGCACCCTGCAACTCTCCATGCGGCTCAAGGAGATCGCGGCGCGGGAGGCGCAGGGGCTGCACGAGAGCCGGCCGCCGGTCCAGCGGTCGGCCCAGGAGGCCGACCGTCCGACGGGGCGGCTGAGCGGTCCGCACACCGAGCAGCAGACGCGCCGGGCCCCGGGTCCCGGGCCGGTGTCGCGCCCGCAGGGCCGGCAGACGGCGCCGGGGCGGGGCGCCCCGCCCCGGACCGGTGGTTCGCGCCCGGGTCCGCAGCAGCACTCGCGCGGGGGCACCCAGCCGGGGAAGCGGCCGAGGCCGGCGCCCGGGACGAACGGCAGGCCGGGCACGCGTCCGGGCACGCGTCCGACCTCGGCGGGGCGGCGCCCGGCCAACCCGCGGCTGCTGCGGCAGCGTCTGGTGGTCTTCGTGGTGGTGACGCTGCTGGTCGCGCTGGGCATCGCCGCGGCCCAGGGCTGCCAGGGGCCCGCGCGCGGGCTCGGCGCCGGGCCGGTTCACAGCCTGAGCGACGGCACCGCCCCCGGGCAGGGCGGAACGCAGCCGGCCCGGGGCGGGGACGCCGACCGGGCCGGGAACGAGCGGTAGGAGTCCGGTTCCGGATTCCGGGTGGCCGGTGGCGACCGCACGTACGGTTCGGGACTCCGGGCGGCCGGTGGCCACCGCTTGTACGGGTCAGGACTCCGGGCGGCCGGTGGCCACCGCGTAGAAGGCGACCGCGGCGGCGGCACCGACGTTGAGCGAGTCGACGCCGTGGGCCATCGGGATGCGGACCCATTCGTCGGCGGCGACGAGGGCCTGGGTGGACAGGCCGTCGCCCTCGGCGCCCAGCATCAGGGCGACCTTCTCCATGCGGTGGGGGGCGGCCTCGTCGATGCTGCTGGCCTTCTCGTCGGGGGTCAGCGCGAGCAGCTTGAAACCCGCTTCGCGGACCGTCTCCAGGGCCTTGGGCCAGGTGTCGAGGCGGGCGTAGGGCACGGAGAAGACGGCGCCCATCGAGACCTTGACGGAGCGGCGGTAGAGCGGATCGGCGCAGTCCGGGGAGAGCAGGACGGCGTCCATGCCGAGCGCGGCGGCGCTGCGGAAGATGGCCCCGATGTTCGTGTGGTCGTTGACGGCCTCCATGACGACGACGCGGCGGGTGGTGCGCAGCAGTTCGTCGGCGGTGGGCAGGGGCTTGCGCTGCATGGAGGCGAGCGCGCCGCGGTGGACGTGGTAGCCGGTGACGCGTTCGGCGAGTTCGGGGCTGACCGCGTACACCGGCGCCGGGACCTCGTCGATCACATCGCGCATCAGGTCGACCCACTTCGCCGACAGGAGCATGGAGCGCATCTCGTAGCCGGCGTGGCGGGCCCGTCTGATGACCTTCTCCCCCTCCGCGATGAAGAGGCCCTCGGCGGGCTCGCGGCGGCGCCGCAGCTCGACGTCGGTCAGACCGGTGTAGTCGCGCAGACGGGGGTCGTCGGGGTCGTCGACGGTGATGAGATCAGCCACAGCTTGATACTGCCTTGTCCGGTGTGTGGTGCCAACGGTCTGGAGGAAGATCCGTTACCGATGGTTACTCGTTGATTGCGGCGGGGGTTCCGGGGCCGACCGCGACGACGTCGCCGATGACGATGACGGCGGGCGGGCGGACGCCCTCGGCCTCGGCGCGCTCGCCGACGGTGGCGAGCGTGGCGTCGACGCGGCGCTGCGCGGCGGTGGTGCCCTCCTGGACCAGGGCGACCGGGGTGTCGGGCGACTTGCCGTGGGCGACGAGCGCGCGGGCGATGGCGCCGATCTTGTCGACGGCCATCAGGAGGACGAGGGTGCCGCGGAGCCGGGCGAGGGCCTCCCAGTCGACCAGGGAGCGTGCGTCGTCGGGGGCGACATGGCCGCTGACGACGGTGAACTCGTGGGCGACGCCTCGGTGGGTGACGGGGATGCCGGCGGCGCCGGGCACCGAGATGGAGCTGGAGATGCCGGGCACGACGGTGCACGGGATCCCCTCGGCGGCGAGCGCCTGGGCCTCCTCCATGCCGCGTCCGAACACGAACGGGTCGCCGCCCTTGAGCCGGACGACGGCCTTGCCCGCCTTGGCGTGCTCGATCAGCGCGGCGTTGATGGCCTCCTGGGCCATGAAGCGGCCGTACGGGATCTTCGCGGCGTCGATCACCTCGACGTGCGGCGGGAGTTCGTCGAGGAGGTCGCGGGGGCCGAGCCGGTCGGCGATGACGACGTCGGCCGAGGCGAGGAGGCGGCGGCCTCGGACGGTGATCAGGTCGGGGTCGCCGGGGCCGCCTCCGACCAGGGCGACGCCGGGGACGCGGGTGCGGTGCTGGGGCGCGGCGAGCGTGCCGTCGCGCAGGCCCTCGACGATGGCGT
The DNA here is from genome assembly GCF_055559335.1 of Streptomyces sp. NPDC024555. Taxonomy (NCBI): domain Bacteria; kingdom Bacillati; phylum Actinomycetota; class Actinomycetes; order Kitasatosporales; family Streptomycetaceae; genus Streptomyces; species Streptomyces sp. NPDC024555. The sequence continues at coordinate 41,403 of NZ_JBVHKV010000019.1, read as the reverse complement.
CGCGGACCGCCGCGGAGTGGCGCGGGTCGCGGCCGTGGACGTCGCTGCTGAGGACGGCGACGGTCACGCCCTCGCTGCGGCCGGTGGCGGGGGTCCAGGCGGTGGCGGCGTCGGCGTCGTCGCTGCGGACGCACCAGGTGCGGGTGCGCTCGGCCTCGGCGGAGGCGGCGTCGTTGGCGGCCGCGTCGTCGGAGGCGATGAGGGCGTACCAGGTGTCGGTGAGGTCGCCGTCGGCGTACGGGCGGCGCTCCCAGCGGATCTCACCGGCGTCGGCCATCGCCTCGACGGAGGGGGTGGCGGACGGGGAGACCAGGACGATGTCGGCGCCGGCCGCGATGAGGGCGGGGAGCCGGCGCTGGGCGACCTGGCCGCCGCCGACGACGACCACACGGCGCCCGTTGAGGCGCAGTCCGACGGGGTAGGCGGGGTGATCGGCGTGCTCGGCCATGGCGGTGCGGGCTCCTCGTGCGATGCGGGGGCTGCGGGCCGCTGCGACGGTGGAGCGGCTGTGACGTGCGGTGTCGCGGATCGTGGTGGGGTTCACGATACGGGGTGGGGGCGGGTGCGAAGAGGGTGGCCGGGTGCCGGCGGCGGGCCCCGGGCCTCGCGAACGGGGTGGGGGCGGGTGCGAGGACGGCGGCCGGGTGCCGGCGGCGGGCCCCGGACCTTCCGGACACGGGATGCCGCGCCGCGAAGGGCCGAGGGGTCCGTGGCGCCCCTGCGGCACCGGGCCGGGTCCGGAGCGGTCCCGCCGTGCGCCCGGGGGCCGGGGCGGGACTCTCCGGACGCGGCCCGGTGGCCGGCCGGACTACTTCTCCGTCACACCCGCCGAGTCGAACGTGGCGACCTCGTGCATGGCGCGGGCCGCGCTCTGCACGATCGGCAGGGCCAGCAGGGCGCCGGTGCCCTCGCCGAGGCGCAGGTCGAGGTCGACCAGCGGGCGCAGGCCCAGCTTGTTGAGCGCCGCGACGTGGCCGGGCTCGGCGCTGCGGTGGCCGGCGATGCACGCGGCCAGGGCCTCCGGGGCGATGGCACGGGCGACGAGGGCGGCGGCGCCCGCGCTGACCCCGTCCAGGACCACCGGGGTGCGGAGCGAGGCCCCGCCGAGCAGGAATCCGGCCATGGCCGCGTGCTCCAGACCGCCGACGGCGGCCAGGACGCCGATCGGGTCGGCCGGGTCCGGCTGGTGCAGTTCGAGGGCGCGGCGCACCACGTCGACCTTGCGGGCGTGCATCTCGTCGTTGATGCCGGTGCCCCGGCCGGTGACCTCGGCCGGGTCCATGCCCGTGTAGACGCAGATCAGGGCGGCGGACGCGGTGGTGTTGGCGATGCCCATCTCGCCGGTGAGCAGCCCCTTGTTGCCGGCCGCGACCAGATCGCGGGCGGTCTCGATGCCGACCTCGATCGCGGCCAGGACCTCTTCGCGGGTGAGCGCGGGGCCGGTGGTGAAGTCCGCGGTGCCGGCCCGCACCTTGCGGGGCAGCAGTCCGGGCGTGGCGGGCAGTTCGGTGGCCACGCCGACGTCGACGACGCACACCTCGGCGCCGACCTGGGCGGCGAAGGCGTTGCAGACGGCGCCGCCGCCGAGGAAGTTGGCGACCATCTGGCCGGTGACCTCCTGCGGCCAGGCCGTGACGCCCTGGGCGTGCACCCCGTGGTCGCCCGCGAAGATCGCGACGGCCGCGGGCTCCGGGATCGGCGGCGGGCACATCCGGGAGAGGCCGGAGAGCTGGGCGGAGATGATCTCCAGCATGCCGAGGGCGCCGGCCGGCTTCGTCATCCGCTTCTGCCGCTCCCAGGCCTCGCCGAGCGCCTTGGCGTCCAGCGGCCGGATGCTGGAGACGGTCTCCTGGAGCAGGTCGTGCGGCTCCTCGCCGGGCAGGGCGCGGCGGCCGTACGTCTCCTCGTGGACGACCCAGGAGAGCGGGCGGCGCTTGGACCAGCCGGCCTGCATCAGCTCGGGCTCCTCGGGGAACTCGTCGACGTAGCCCACGCAGAGGTAGGCGACGACTTCGAGGTGCTCGGGCAGCCCCAGGGCGCGGACCATCTCGCGCTCGTCGAAGAAGCTGACCCAGCCGACGCCGAGCCCTTCGGCGCGGGCGGCCAGCCACAGGTTCTCGACGGCGAGCGCCGAGGAGTACGGGGCCATCTGCGGCTGGGTGTGCCGGCCGAGGGTGTGGCGGCCGCCCCGGGTCGGGTCGGCCGTGACGACGATGTTGACCGGAGTGTCGAGGATCGCCTCGATCTTCAGTTCCTTGAACTGCTTGGCCCGCGCCTTGGGGAGCGACTTGGCGTACGCGTCACGCTGGCGCTGGGCCAGTTCGTGCATGGAGCGGCGGGTCTCGGCGGAGCGGATGACGACGAAGTCCCACGGCTGGGAGTGCCCGACGCTGGGGGCGGTGTGGGCCGCCTCCAGGACGCGCAGCAGCACCTCGTGCGGGACGGGGTCGCCGCGGAAGCCGTTGCGGATGTCGCGGCGCTCGCGCATGACGCGCAGGACGGCCTCGCGCTCGGCGTCGTCGTAGCCGGGGGCCGGCGGGACGGGGTCGGCCGCCTCGTCGATGGCGTCGGCGGGGGCGTCGTCGGACGCGGCGACGGTCTCGGCCGGCTCGGATCCCTGGGGTCCGTGGGGCTCCTGGGCCCCGGCGTCCGCCGGGGGCGTGGTGCCGTCGTGGGCGGGGGCGTCGGGCCGGGTCTCGGCCGGGGCCTCGGCCGGTGCCGGGGCCTGCGCTCCCTGGACCACGGCTTCCGCCTCCTGGACCGGGTTCTCCACCGGCGCCTCGGGCGCCTCACGTACCTCGGGATTCACACCGTCGGACTGTTGCGGCTGCGCCGCGACCGGTGCCTCGGCGGGCGCCGCCGCCTCGGCAGGAACGGCCGCCTCGGCCGCCACGGTCTCCGGAAGCGTCGCCTCCGGCTGGTGCGGCGTCAGGTCGGGGGTCTCGATGACCTCGGGGCCGCTCTCCGCCTCGGGTTCCGGCACGGGGCCCAGGGCGATGGGGCCGATCCGCTTCTCCGTGACCGGAGCGGTCCCGGCGTCCGCCGCCTCGGGCTCGGGCCGGGCAGCGGTCTCGGCGGGTGCCTCCGGCTCCGCCGGCGGTGCGACCGCCACGGACTGCTCTGCCACCGGCTCCGCCGTCGCGGGCGCGGCGGACGGCGGACCGTCCGTCAGCTGCCCGTCCCCGGGCACCGGCACGCTCTCGGCCGGGAGCGCCGCGTCGGGCAGGGTCACGGGCGCCTCGTCCACGACCGCCGCTTCGGGCCGCGGCTGGTCCGGAAGGGTCTCGGGGGCCGCGGCCTCCACGGCAGGGGCCTCCGTGGCCACGGCTTCGGCGGGCGGCGTCTCCACGACGGGGGCCTCGGCGGCGGCGGCCTCGGGACGCGCGGCCTCTTCCGCCGGAGCTTCCTCCGCCGGGGCCTGAGCGACCGGTGCCTGTGCGACCGGTGCCTGTGCGACCGGCGCCGCTTCCGCGGGCACCTCCGCGACGGGGGCCTCGGCGGCCGGCGCCTCGACGACGGGGGTCCCCGCGGGCGCCGCGGCCGTCTCGGGCGCGGGCACCTCGGCGGCGGGGGCAACAGTGCTCCCGGCCTGGGCCGGCTCCGTCACCACCGCGTCGGCCACGGCCTCGGGGGCCACGGCCCCGTCGGGCGCCTGTGCCGGGGCGGCTTCCGGAACCGTCTCCCGGGCGGCTTCCGGGGCCGCCGCCGGGACGACCGTTTCTGCGGCCGGTGCCTGCTCGGCGACGGGCGCGGCGGCCGGGGCCGCCCACGGGCCGGAGCCCTGGGGCGGGATCTCGCCCAGCTGCGGGCCCGGCAGGACGGCCGCCTCGTCGGCGGGCAGCTCGAAGTACTCGGGTTCGGCGGTGGCGGGACCGGCGTGCCGGGCGGCGGGCGGCTGGACGGCCGTCTGCGCGCGGGGCTGCGGTGCGCCGGCCGGGCCCCGGTCGGCCAGCGAGCGGACGACGCCGATCCCCGACGTACCGCCGTACGAGGGCGACTCGGCCGAGGCCGGGCCCCGGTGCAGCGGGCGGCGGACGGGCGACGGGGCCGGGGACGCGGGCGACGGGGCGGGCGCGGCCTGGGGCATGCGCACCCCGCCGAGGTCGACATGGCCGGAGTCCCGGCCGCCGGACTCGTGGGTGCCCTGGCCGGTCTGCGCGAGCGGTTCGGCGTACTGCTGGTGTCCGGCGTACACCGGGGTCTGCTCCTGGAACTGCACCGGGCCCTGCGGCTGCGCGGGGCCGGGCAGCGGGTCCGTGAGCGGGCCGTGGTGCGGCGCCGGGACGATGTGGGGCTCGCCCCACGCCCCCTGGGCGCTCGGCATCAGCAGGAGGTCGTCTTCCTCGGGCGTGTGCTCGGAGTGGTCGGGGAAGGAGTAGCCGTCCGGGGCGGGGATGCCCGGCTGCTCCACCATGCCCGCGTTCTCCGGCAGTCCCTCGCCCGGGATCCGGCCGGTGTCACTCATGCGTACCCCTCGCCCATCGTCAGTGCTCCTTCGGCCCTACGCCCGGGACGCCCGAACACGGCACGCGGGCGCTCGTCCAGTGGAACGAGCGGGCACGCCGAGCGGCACGAAGCGGTCGCGGACATACTGCATTCTCGCGGCCGATCGCCGCCGCGGCAGGTCATTTCGCCACGGCTCGCTGTGGACTGCGCCACGTCGCGCGTCCCCCGGTTCTGCCGTACCACAACGGGGGCCAAAACGGTCCCCTTTTCCGGACATTGACGAACGAAGCGACGAACGGCCGGGCGCGGTGCAACGATCGGCCAGCCTACCTCCCGCCGCGTGCCGGGCGGGTCAGGGGGCAAGGTCCGAACGCAGCGCGGACAGCAGGAACACGACCGTGCGTTCGCGCTCCGACCATGCGGACGTGTCCAGTTCGACGGACTGGAGGAGGGAGCAGCGGACCGTGTAGCCGTTCTCGCCGAGGGCGGCGCCCAGGGCCTCGGCCTCGTCGCGGGTCGAGGCGTGGGTCACGATCCGTTCGGGCCTGCGGTCGGCGACGGCGGTGGCGACGGGGACGCCGCCGCCCCCGATGCGGACGACGTCGGGTTCGGGCAGCCGTTCCAGGACGTGCGGGGCGCGTCCCTCGACGACCTGGAGCTGGACGCCGAAGGTCCGCGCGGCGGCGGTGGTGCGGGCGCAGGCCTCCGGGTCGCTGTCGACGGCCAGGACCGCCGCGCCGAAGCGGGCGGCCTCCACGGCCAGCGCCCCGGATCCGGAGCCGATGTCCCAGACGAGGTCCCCGGTGCGCGGTCCCAGATGGGCGAGCTGGGCGGCGCGCAGCTGCGGGGACTCGCCCTCGCCGGTCGTGTCGGGGACCTCCCGGCCGGTGTCGTCCCGGTAGGCGTCGGCGGGCAGCGCCCAGCCGCGCAGGCCCTGCGGGTAGGCGGGGTGGCGGCCGGCGATCCAGCCGGCGTCGGCGCGCTGCTCGGGGCCCTGGCCGACGACGATGACGACGTTCGGGTCGCGCCAGACGTGGTCGGCGGCGGTGTCGGAGGTGACGACGGTGACCTGTTCGCGTGCGGTGCCGAGTTCCTCGCAGATGACGAAGGTGCGGTGGACGCCTTCGAGGAGGAGGGCCAGTTCGGCGGGGCCGGCGCCGGGCGAGGTGAGGACGGCGACCTTGTGGTGGGCGCGGCAGACGTTGACCGCGCGGCGCAGGGTGCGGGGGTGGGCGACGACGGTCTGGGCGTCCTCCCAGGGCATGCCGGCGCGGGCGAAGGCGGTGGCGACCGAGGAGACGGCGGGCACCACTTCGACCTCCAGTCCGTGCTCGGGGGCGCGCAGGGTGCGGACGACGCCGAAGAATCCGGGGTCGCCGTCGGCGAGGACCACGGCGCTGCCGCGGTGGCCGGCGATACGGCGGGCGGCGAGGTCGACGGAGCCGAGGCGGATGCGTTCGGCGCGTGCGGGGACCTCGGGCAGCGCGAGGTGGTGGGCGGCCCCGGCGACGAGGGTGGCGGCCGAGAGGGCGGCGGTGGCCGCTCTGGTCAGTGGTGAGCCGTCCCAGCCGATCACTGTGACCCGGTCGGCCATCTGTCGTCAGTCTCCTGAGTCGTCGCAGGTGGGGGCTTGCATGCCCGGGGACGGGCAGGGTGAGGTTACCCGGTCCGGACCAACGCGGCGCGCCCGCCCCGGCGCCCGGTCAGTTCCAGTCCTGGTACGTGCCGTAGCCGCCGGCGTCGGCGAGCTGTTCGGCCACGCCTTCGAGGTCCTCGGGGAGCAGGCCCCAGACGATCAGGTCGGTCCGGATGTCGGTCCATCCGCCGTCCTCGGTCTGCGACCGGGCTATCCGGGCGTTGCGCAGGACGCCCTCGCTGATGCAGCCGAGCTTCTGCGCGACCTGCTGGGCGGCGGTGTTGTCGGCGGCGGTGCGCAGTTCAAGCCGTTCGAAGCCCTGGTCGCGGAAGAGCCACTGGGCGAGGGCCAGCACCGATTCGGTGGCGTATCCCTCGCCGCGCGCCCAGGGGGCCGTGATGTAGGCGGCCTCGGCCGAGCGGGTGCGCCAGTCGGTGCGGCGGAGGCGGACCGAGCCGACGAGGCGCTGGGTGAGGAACTCGGTGACGGCCAGGGCGATGCCGTCGCCGCCGGTGCGCTTGCTGGGGGCGATCCGGCGGACCCATCGTTCGGCGTCGACGCGGGTGTAGGGGTGGGGTGCGTCGGTCCAGGCCGTGACGAGTTCGTCGTTCATCATCTCGATGTACGCGGGGACGTCCGTCATGTCGAACGGGCGCAGCACCAACCGGTCCGTGCTGATGGAGATGTCCGGAAAGGTGGAAGTCATGCGCAGCTCCATGCCGAAGACCGTGTAAAGGCACAGCATGCAGCATCGGGTGGGGCGCGCGCATGGCCGGGTGGGCGCGACGGAGCCCCGCGCACCCGGGCGGGGTGTGCGGGGCTCGTCGGACAAGTGCCCTGCCGGGGTCAGGACTTGGCGGCCGTACCGAAGGCCGGGATGACCGAGCCCTGGTAGGTGTCCTCGATGAACTTCTTGACCTCGTCGGAGTGCAGGAGCTGCACGAGCTTCTGGACGCGGGGGTCCTTCTCGTCGCCCTTCTTCACCGCGACGATGTTGGCGTACGGGTTGCCGTCGGCCTTCTCCAGGACGAGGGCGTCGTCGGCGGGCTTGAGCTTCGCCTCGATGGCGTAGTTGCCGTTGATGACGGCGGCGTCCACGTCGTTCAGGGCGCGGGGCACGGTGGCGGCCTCCAGCTCCTTGAAGGACAGGCCCTTCTTGTCGGTGATGTCGCTGAGCTTGGCGCTGGTGCCGACGCCGTCCTTGAGGGTGATCAGGCCGTTCTCGGCGAGGAGCTGGAGCGCCCGGCCCTCGTTGGTGGTGTCGTTCGGGACGGCGACGGTCTGGCCGGCCTTGATGTCGGAGAGCGCCTTGACCTTCTTGGAGTAGAGGCCGAGGGGCTCCAGGTGGACGGTGCCGACGGAGACCAGGTGGGTGTTGTTCTTCTGGTTGAAGTCGTCCAGGTAGGGCTGGTGCTGGAAGAAGTTGGCGTCGACCTGGCCGGATTCGGTGGCGGTGTTCGGCAGGACGTAGTCCGTGAACTCCTTGACCTCCAGCTTGAGACCGGCCTTGGCCGCCAGGTTCTTCTGGACGAAGCCGAGGATGTCGGCGTGCGGCGTCGGGGACGCGGCGACGACGAGCGCCTTGGAGGTGTCCGCCGAGGCGCCGGACCCGCTCTTGGCGGACGGGTCGGAGTCGGTGCCGCAGGCCGTGAGACCGAAGGCGAGGGCGGCGGTGGCGGCGGCTGCCGCGGTGATCTTGATGTTCTTACGCACGAAGAGTGCCTCTTTCAGGTGGTGATGGTGGTGCGCCCGGACAAGGAGTGCGGGCTCGGAGGAGAGAAGTCTCAGGAGGCGGTACGGCCGCGGCGGGCCAGCAGGCGTACGGCCGTGTCGCCGATCAGCTGGATCACGGTGACGATGACGACGAGGAGCGCGACGGTGATGAGCATGAACCGGTTGTCGAAGCGCTGGAATCCGTAGGTGACGGCCTTGGAGCCGAGTCCTTCGCCGCCGACCGCGCCGGCCATCGCCGAGTAGCCGATGAGCACGATGACGGTGGTGGTGACCCCGGAGACGAGCGACGGCAGCGACTGCGGCAGCAGGACCTTGCGCACGATCGTGGGGATGGACCCGCCCATGGACTGGACGGCCTCGACCAGTCCGTGGTCGACCTCGCGCACGGCCGTCTCGACGAGCCGGGCGAAGAAGGGGATGGCTCCGACGGCGAGCGGCACGATCATGGCGGTGGGGCCGATGAAGGTGCCGACGACCCAGGTGGTGAACGGGATCAGGGCGATCAGCAGGATGATGAACGGCAGCGAGCGGCCGATGTTCACGATGACGCCGACGACCTTGTTCACCGGGGTGTTCTGGAGCAGTCCGCCCTTGTCGGTGAGGACCAGCAGGACGCCGAGCGGCAGGCCGACCAGGACCGTGACGACGGTGGACCACAGGACCATGTAGAGGGTGTCGACGGTGCCCTGCGTCAGCAGCGGCTGCATTTCGGACCAGGTCACTTCGCCACCTCCTTGGTGAGCGGTGCGGAAACGGGTGCGGTGTCCGGGGCGGGGGCGTCGTCGACGAGTTCGGCCTGGAGGCCCTGCTCGCGCAGGAAGCCGATCGGGACGACGTTCTCCTCGAAGCGTCCGGGCAGTTCGATGCGCATCCGGCCGATCTGCTTGCCGCCGACGGTGTCCATCGCGGCGCCCAGGATCGAGATGTCGATGTTGTACGTACGCGAGAGCTGCGAGATCACGGGCCGGCCGGCGGCGTCGCCGTGGAAGGTGACGTCGACGACGGTGCGGTCGGGTCCGGAGGCGGTGCCGCCGACCGGGAACAGTTCGTGGGCCAGTTCGGATCCGGGGGTGGCGAGGAGGTCGCCGACGGTGCCGGACTCGACGATCCGGCCCTGCCGCATCAGCGCGGCGGAGTCGCAGACCGTCTTGACGACGTCCATCTCGTGGGTGATGAGCAGGACGGTGAGGCCGAGCTGCCGGTTGAGGTCGCGCAGCAGCTGGAGGACGGAGCGGGTGGTCTCGGGGTCCAGGGCGGAGGTCGCCTCGTCGGAGAGGAGGACCTTGGGGTCGCCGGCCAGGGCGCGGGCGATGCCGACGCGCTGCTTCTGGCCGCCGGAGAGCTGTCCGGGGTAGGCCTTTGCCTTGTCGGCGAGGCCGACCAGGTCGAGGAGTTCGAGGGCCTTGCGGGAGCGTTCGCGGCCGGTGACGCCGAGGATCTCCAGGGGCAGTTCGACGTTGCCCCGGACGGTGCGGGAGGCCAGCAGGTTGAAGTGCTGGAAGACCATGCCGATGCGGCTGCGCGCCTCGCGCAGTTCCTTGCCGGCCCGGCGGCCCCGGCCCGCGAGGGCGGTGAGGTCCCGGCCGGCCACGGTCACGGTCCCGGAGGTGGGGCGTTCCAGCAGGTTGACGCAGCGGATGAGGGAGGACTTGCCGGCGCCGCTCTGCCCGATGACGCCGAACACCTCGCCCTCGCGGACGTGCAGGTCGACGCCGTCCAGGGCGGTGACCTCACGGCCGCGCGACTGATAGACCTTCGTGAGGCCCGTAGTGGTGATCACAGGGTTTCCGTCACTGTCGAGTGCGCGGCGCGGTGTCCGCCGGGCACGGGGCATTCGTCCGTCGAGACTGTCCGGACGTTTCGATCGGACGTTCCGAGCCGGTTTCCGGCGTGGCCCTGCGCGGTGCGGCAGCGGGGCGGCGTCTCATGGAAGGGCACGTTCCGCTGGGTGCGGAACGGCTGGGCTCGGTCTCGCTTCGGGGCGCGAGGCTCTGGCGTGGGCCCTCAGAAGGCGCGCATTCGACCCGTACAACGAGCACCGGGCGTCGTGTTCGCCTCGGTCGCAAGGGTGCGGCTGCTCGTCGTGGTCATGGGCCAAGTAAAACAGACGTAACGGATCCACCGAACCGACTGTCCGAATAGCGGACAGTGCTGGATGGCGCGGAGCGCCGGCGCCACCCGATCCGCCTACGGCTGTGACCTGCGTAAACGCCGCACCGCCCGAGGATTCGGCGGCCCCGGTCGCGGACCGGCCCCGGAGGCGGGCTGTGGTCAAGGCCACGGCGCCCGCGGGCGGTCCCGGGGGCGCACGCGAGGGGCGGAACCGCCCGTAATACCCTCACCTCATGCTTGACGCCCTGACGATCGCGGTCGCCGTGGCCGCCCTCGCCCTCGCCGCCTGGTGCGGATTCGCCGCCTACCGGGACCAGCCCACCAAGGACTGGCACTTCATCGGCATGGCCGTGGTCTCGGTGCTGGCACTGGCCCAGCTGGTGGTGGGCGTCGTCCAGCTGGCCCGCGGCGAGCGGCCGGACCAGGGCATGACCATCTTCATCGCGTATCTGATCGGGGCCTTCCTCGCCGTACCGGCGGCCGGGTTCCTGTCGTTGAGCGAGCGGACCCGGTGGGGTTCCGTGACGGTGGCGGCGGGCGCGGTGGTGCTGGCCGTGCTGGAAGTACGGCTCTACGACATCTGGGGAAACTGACCGTGACCGACACCGAGAGCGGACCCGCGACGGCCGCCGACGCCAAGCGCCCCTTCGACCTGGGCACCGGCCCCGGCCGGGTGCTGGTCTGGTTCTACGGGGTCTTCACCGTGGCCGCGGCCTCGCGCGCCCTGGTGCAGATGATCCTGGACTTCGGCAGGGCGCCGCTGTCGTACGTGCTGTCGGCGGGCGCCGCCCTGGTCTACGGCTTCATCACCTACTCGCTGGTGCGCGGGGGCGAGCGGGCGCGCCGGACGGCGCTGGTGTGCTGCGCCGCCGAGCTGGCCGGGGTGCTGGTCGTGGGGACCTGGACGCTGGTGGAGCCCTCGGCGTTCTCGGACGCCACCGTGTGGTCGTACTTCGGCCGGGACTACCTCTTCATCCCGGTGATCCTTCCGGTCACCGGGATGATGTGGCTGCGCCGCGCGCGGACCGCGTGAGCGCTCAGGCGCTCTGCACGTACGCGGGCGCCGTGGCCTCCTTCTCCAGCAGGATCATCCGCACGCCGTCGACGCCCGTGATGTTCCCGACCGGGGCGTAGCCCACCCGCCGGTAGAGCCGCAGATTTCCCTCGCTGCGGTGGCCGGTGTACAGCCGGAAGCGGGTCGCCGCGCGCTGGTCGGCGAGGCCGGCCTCCGCGGCGCCCAGCAGCCGGGCGCCCAGGCCGTGGCCCTGGAGCCGGGGGTGGACGCAGAGCCGCCCGATCTCGCCGGCCCCGTCCTGTCCGGTCGATCCCCGTACCGAACCGACGACCTCCTCGCCGAGCCGCGCCACGAACACCAGGTTCGTCGCGATCTCGGCGCGGACCGAGTCGAGGGTCTGGACGAGCGGGTCGATCCGGTAGTTCCCGTACAGTTCCGCCTCGCTCTGGAAACAGAGGTACTGGAGTTTCAAGATCTGCTCGGCGTCCTGCGTCTCCGCCGCCGAGATGATCACGCTCATGCCCATCTGCGCATGCCTCTCGCTCACCTGTTCCGCCGGTTGTCTACCGCTCCTTTCCCCGCAGTTCAGGAGCTACAACCTCCGCCGCGAGCATTCTGCGCAGACAACCCAGGCATCGGGAACGCATCGGGCCCAAACTCCCCTGTGACATACCCAACGCCCCCGCGATCTCGCGGTAGGTCGGATCGTCCGGGGCGAGCAGCGCCTCCAGTAAGCGGGCGCAGGGCGCGGAGAGCCGGGCGACCGCGGCGCGCAGGATCCGCCGCCGGTCGGCGCGGAGGAAGGCCCGCTCGGGGCAGCCGTCGGGGCCGGCGGGGGCGGCGGCGGTCCGGTCGTCGTAGGGCTGCTCGCGGCGGGCGGCGCGGCGGGCGCGGCGGGCCTCCGCCCGGACGGTGTCGCGCACCCAGCGGCCGGGGTCGGCGGGCGCGCCCCGGTCGGCCAGCCGTTCCAGCAGCCGCAGCCAGACGGTCTGTTCGAGGTCGGCGGGGTCGACGGCCGCCCCGGTGGCGCAGGCCTCCGCCCGCGCCTCGGCCCCGACCAGCGGATACAGGGTGCGGACGAGGGCGGCGGCGCCGGGGGCGGACGGGGTGCGGGAGAGATCGGTCGTGGTCACGCCCCCACCCGACCCGGTGCGGGCCCCGCCGGTCGCGGAACCGTCCGGGACCACCCGACCGGGGCACGCCCCGGCCGGGTGCTGACGCGGGCGGTTACGTGCGCGCGAAGTCCGCGGCGGCCAGGAGCGCGGTGTCGGGGTTGTCGGAGAAGATCCCGTCGATGCCGGTGGCGAAGTACGCGGCGAAGGCGCCGAAGGCGTCGCCGTAGGCGTTGGGGTCGGTGCCCCGGCGGAACTCGGCCGGCAGGAAGGTGTTCTCGTTGCGCATCGTGTACGGGTGGAGGACGAGGCCCTGGGCGTGGGCGTCGCGCACCAGGCTGGTCGGCTCGGTGAGCCGGCCGGAGGCGTCCTTGGGGATGACGAGGTCCAGGGTGGGGCCGATGCCCTGGGCGTAGGAGGCCATCCACTTCAGCCCGGCCGGCCGGATCAGGTCGTCGGTGGTGCGGGGGTCGCCGGTGGCGACGAAGTCCCAGGGCTTGGAGCCGGCCCCGGAGAGCAGGACGACGCGCGGGGTGGCGACGAGCTTCGAGAGCCGCTGGATGCTGCTGGGCTCGAAGGACTGGAGGATCAGCGGGGACTGGGCGCGGTGCCGGCCGTAGCGGCGCAGCAGCTTGGCGAGGGGCTCCTCCAGGCCGAGGCCCAGGCCGCGGAAGTAGGTGGGGTGCTTGGTCTCGACGTACAGCCAGACCGGCTTCGACCGGCGGCGGCCCTCGCGGTCGGCCCAGCGCAGGACCTCCTCGAAGGTGGGGACCTCCCAGCGGCCGTCGTACAGCGTGTTCTTCTGGCGGTTGCCGGGGATGCGCTCCTTGGCGCGCAGGGTCTTCAGCTCGGCGAGGGTGAAGTCCTCGGTGAACCAGCCGGTGAGGGCGGTGCCGTCGACGGTCTTGGTGGTCCGGCGGCTCGCGAACTCGGGGTGGTCGGCGACATCGGTCGTGGCGGTGATGTCGTTCTCGTGGCGGCAGACGAGATGGCCGTCCCGGGTCGGCACCAGGTCCTGCTCGATGATGTGGGCGCCCATGTCGAGGGCGAGCTGGTAGGAGCCGAGGGTGTGCTCGGGGCGGTAGCCGCTGGTGCCGCGGTGGCCGATGACCGTGGGGACGGGCAGGTCGAGGCGGTGTCCGGCGCCGTGTCCCGCGGACGTTCCGGCGTTCTTCTCCGCGGCCTGTGCCGTGCCGGTGACGCCGAGGGCGGCGGCTCCGACTACGGCGGCCCCCGCGCCCATGACGGTCCGTCGTCCGGGGGCGGCCTGCGCACGCTCTGACATGAATGCTCCTCGCATGTGATGTACGGCACCTGTCGTGCGAGGATCGAGCGTAGGCAGCGGTGCCGTCCGGACGGCGGCACCTGGGCGAACATGGCGGAAACACGCATCAACACTGCGTATCCACTGGATGAACCCGATGTGCGTGCGGCGAGTACCCACGAGTATCGTCCTCACCTGCACGGACCCGCTCAATCCCCTGCCTCGGCCGGCCCGGCCACTACACCGGAGGAACCGTTGTCCCGTCTCGCACTCATCAAGGCAGTGCTCGGACCGATCCTGCGCCTGATGTTCCGTCCGCGGATAGAGGGCATCGAGAACGTTCCGGGCACCGGGCCGGTGATCCTCGCGGGCAACCATCTGACGTTCATCGACTCGATGATCATGCCGATCTGCTGCGACCGTCCGGTGTTCTTCATCGGCAAGGACGAGTACGTCACGGGCAAGGGGCTCAAGGGCCGGCTGATGGCCTGGTTCTTCACCGGCGTCGGCATGATCCCGGTGGACCGGGACGGCGGGCGCGGCGGTGTCGCGGCGCTGATGACGGGGCGCCGGGTGCTGGAGGAGGGCAAGGCCTTCGCGATCTACCCGGAGGGCACCCGCTCCCCCGACGGCCGGCTCTACCGGGGCCGTACGGGCATCGCGCGGCTGACGCTGATGACCGGCGCGCCGGTGGTGCCGTTCGCGATGATCGGCACGGACAAGCTCCAGCCGGGCGGCGCGGGCCTGCCGCGGCCGGGCAAGGTCACGGTGCGCTTCGGTGAGCCGATGGAGTTCTCCCGCTACGAGGGCATGGACCGCGACCGCTATGTGCTGCGGGCGGTGACGGACTCGGTGATGGCCGAGGTGATGCGGCTCTCCGGCCAGGAGTACGTCGACATGTACGCCACGAAGGCCAAGGCGGCCTGACGCCTGTCCCCCGTGCTCGCGAAGGGGCCCGCACCACTCGGTACGGGCCCCTTCGCGGTGTCCGGCGCACGGCTCAGTCGTGCACGATGCCCTCCTCCAGTTCCTGCCCGCGCAGCAGGAACCAGGCGGCGACCGCCGTGGCCACGAGGACGGCGGCGCCGACCGCCGAGGCCGTGCCGAGTCCGTCGACGAACGACTGCTGGGCGGCGGAGACGAGGGTCTCCGCCTCGTGGGCGGGCAGCGCCTTGGCCGATTCGACCGCGCCGCCGAGCGATTCGTGGGCGGCGTCCGCGATGGCCGGCGGAGTACCGGCGGGGGCGGTGAACTCCGCGTAGACCCCGGTGACGATGGAGCCGAGCAGGGCGATGCCGAGGGCGGCGCCGAGTTCGTAGGCCGTTTCGGAGACCGCGGACGCGGAGCCCGCGTGCTCCTTGGGGACGCTGGAGAGGATCACGTCGGAGGTGACGGTGAAGGCGAAGCCGGCGCCCACGCCGACGACGAGCAGGAGCGCGCCGATGAGCGGGTAGCCGGTGTCCTTGTGGACGGCGGCGACCGCGGCCAGGGCGAGTCCGATGGCGGCGAGTCCGCCGGAGACCACCGTGCGCACGGAGAAGCGGCGGGCGGCGGTGCCGGCCAGCAGACCGGCCGTGACCGCGCCGACGGCGGCGGGCAGTTCGGCGAGCCCGGCCTCCAGCGGTCCGCGTCCCTGGACCAGTTGCAGGAACTGGGAGAGGAAGAAGACCAGGCCGGAGAGGCCGAGGATGGTCAGCAGATCGGCGAGGACCGCGCCGGAGAAGCCCCGGTGGTGGAAGAGCCGCATGTCCAGCAGGGGTGCGGGGAGCCGGAACTGCCTGCGGACGAACCAGACGAGGGCCGCCAGTCCGCCGATGCCGGCGAGCGCGACCTCCCAGCTGCCGCCGTGCGCGGCCAGCTCCTTGATCGCGTAGACGACACCGATCATGCCGACCAGCGAGAGCAGCACGCTGAGCAGGTCCCAGGGGCCGGGCGCCGGGTTCTTCGACTCCGGGATCATCTTGATCCCGACCGCCACGAGCACGGCCATGACCGGCAGGTTGATCAGGAAGACGGAGCCCCACCAGAAGTGCTCCAGCAGGAATCCGCCGACGACGGGTCCGACGGCCGCGCCGGCCGAGGCCATCGCGCCCCAGATGCCGATGGCGAGGCTGCGCTCGCGGGCGTCGTGGAAGAGATTGCGGATCAGGGCCAGGGTCGACGGCATCAGCGTGGCACCGGCGACACCGAGCAGCGCCCGCGCCAGGATCATCATCTCGGGGGAGCTCGCGTAGGCGTTGAGCACCGAGACCGCGCCGAAGGCCGTGGCGCCGCAGAGCAGCAGCTTCTTGCGGCCGATGCGGTCACCGAGGCTGCCCATCGAGACGAGGAGCCCGGCGATGACGAACGAGTAGACGTCGCCGATCCACAGGAGCTGGGTGCCGGTCGGTTCCAGGTCCTCGCTGAGGAACGGGGTGGCGAGGCCGAGGACGGTGGCGTCGACCGCGACCAGCAGGACGGCGAGGACGAGCACCGCGAGCGCGATCCACCGTCCCGGCCGGTACGCCTCGGGTGCGGGTTCGGGCCGTTGTTCCAGGGTGCTCATTGCTCCACGCTCCGGCGTGCGCCGCCGAGCAGCAACTCGACGATCATGTGGGAGAAATCCTGTGCGGCCACCCGGCCGGCCTGGACGGACCAGGCGGCGCTGCTGATCAGCCCGTACAGCGCCTCGGTCAGCCAGGCGGGGGTGAGGTCGATGCGGATCTCGCCGCGTTCCTGGCCGCGGCGGAAGAAGGCGGAGACGCGGGCGTCCAGCCGGTCCCAGCCCTCGTTCTGCTCGTCGCCCTCGAAGAGCTGGTTCTCGGTCACCAGGAAGGAGAGCAGTCCGGCGCTGGGCTCCACCGCGACGACGAAGCGCCGCAGGGCCTCCTCGACCGTGCCCTCGTCCAGCGCCGCGGCGTCGAGCGCCGCCCCGAACTCCTGGATGCCCAGCTCCTCCAGCGCCCTGACCAGGGCGTCCCGTCCGGCGAAGTGCCGGTGCAGGGTGGCGCGGCCGATGCCCGCCGCTCGGGCGACCTCGTCCATGGTGGCGGTGGACTTCCGGGTCAGCAGGGCGGCGGCGCTGCGCAGAACCTGCTCACGATCAAGGGTCATGAGACGACACTAACCCATTTGAGACATCAATGTCTCACCGGAAAGTGGCTCGCGCCTCCGTCGCCGTCCGGAGGACCATGGCGGGATGAAGCCGCTGCTGCTGATCGACGTCGACGGTCCGCTCAATCCGTACGCGGCGCTCGACCGCCGGGTGCCGCCCCCGGGCTTCACCCGGCATCTGACCCGGCCGACCGGCTGGACCTCCGGCCGGCCCCTGCCGGTGCTGCTCGACCCGCGCCACGGCGAGGAGCTGCTGGCGCTCGGCGGCCGCTACGAGCTGGTCTGGGCCACCACCTGGAAGGGCGAGGCGAACGAGTGGATCGGCCCGCGTCTGGGCCTGCCCGAACTGCCGTTCATCGACTGGCCCGAGATGCACGGCAGCGCCCCGGCCGGGACGTACTGGAAGACGCGGTACGTCGTGGAGTACGCGGCCGGGCGGCCGTTCGCCTGGGTCGACGACGAGATCACCGACCACGACCGGGCGTGGGTGGCGGAGCACGGCGGGGGCGTCGCGGCGTGCTGCGGTGGACGGACCCCCGGGTGGGCCTGGAGCGGGCCGACTTCGAGGCGCTGGCCGCGTGGGCGGACGGGCCGGGGTCAGCCGGCTGACCGGCCGGTCTCAGCTCCAGGGCAGGGCGGCGCGGTGCCGCCAGTACGCCTCCGGCTCCTCCACCAGCTGGTCCAGCCCGGCCCGCCGCTCCTCGTCGAGGCCGAGGACGGGCGCGTGGAGGTTGCCGGCGAGCTGGGCGACGGTCGCCGCGCCCGAGAGCACGACCCCGGCCCACGGCTGGTGCAGCACGAGGGCGAGGGCGACCGCGTCGGCCCCGAGCCCCTCGGCGTCCGCGATCTCCCGCATCACGGCCGGGGCCTCGGTGCCCGCGAGGCGGCCGTTGGCCATGGCTTCCTTGACGATGACGGTGAGCCCGGCGTCATGGGCCTCGGCGAGCGCCGGCCCGGCCGAGGTCTCCAGCGCGTTGTACGTGGCCTGGACCGTACGGAACAGCGGTTCGCCGTCCACGGTCACGGTGAGGGCGGCCCGGATCGCGTCGGCCTGGCCGGGTCCGCTGGTGGAGAGGCCGACGCTGACGCCGTCGGCCGCGAGCGCGGCGAGCCGGGCGTGCAGCTCCTTGTCGGTGAGCGCGGGGCTGTCGGCCGTCACCGAGTGGATCTGGTAGAGGTCGAGCCGGTCGCCGAGCAGCGCGGCGGTCTCGGCGCGCTGCCGCTCGAAGGTGGCCAGGGAGTGGTCCTTCACCTCGTGGGCCTCGGCGTCGACGCTCCAGTCGGCGGTGTAGGTGTAGCCCCATTTGCTCCCGACGACGACGTCGCCGACCTCGGGCCGGGCGGCCAGCCACGCGGCCAGGAACTCCTCGGAGCGGCCGTAGGACCGGGCGGCGTCGAAGTAGCGCACGCCCTGCGCGTAGGCCGCGTCCAGCAGTTCGTGCGTGCGCTCGCGCAGCGCGTCCACCGAGCGGCTCTCCGGCAGGTCCCGGTCGCGGTGGAGGTTGATGTAGCCGGGCCTGCCGACGGCCGCCAGGCCGAGCCCGATGTGGGCGGTCGGGGTGGTCGCTTCGGCAAGTCGGGCGAACGGCATCGCGGGCTCCTCGGTAGGCGGGGTCCTCACCCCCTACCCCCAACGTAGCCCGCGATGCGCGGACGGCTACTTGCGCGCCGCCGCCCAGGCGTGCTGGACGGCGAGGTCGGACCTGACCTCGGCGAGCTGGACCGCGACGGCCGAGGGGGCCGTACCGCCCCGGCCGCTGCGCGAGGCCAGCGCGCCGGCCACGTCGAGGACCGTGCGGACCTCGGGGGTCAGATGCTCGGAGATCTTCGCGAACTGCTCGTCGGTCAGCTCGTCCAGCTCGATGCCGTGGTGCTCGCACTCCTTGACGCACTCACCGGCGACCTCGTGCGCGACCCGGAACGGGACGCCCTTCTTGACCAGCCACTCGGCGATGTCCGTGGCGAGCGAGAATCCGGCCGGGGCCAGTTCCGCCATGCGGGCGCGGTTGACGGTCAGGGTGGCCATCATGCCGGTGAAGGCGGGGAGCAGGACCTCCAGCTGGTCGCAGGAGTCGAAGACGGGCTCCTTGTCCTCCTGGAGGTCCCGGTTGTACGCGAGCGGCAGGGCCTTCAGCGTGGCCATCAGCCCGGTCAGGTTGCCGATCAGCCGTCCCGACTTGCCCCGGGCCAGTTCGGCGATGTCCGGGTTCTTCTTCTGCGGCATGATCGAGGAGCCGGTGGAGAAGGCGTCGTGCAGGGTGACGAAGGAGAACTCCTTCGTGTTCCAGATGATGATCTCCTCGGCGATCCGGGAGAGGTTGACGCCGATCATCGCGGTGACGAAGGCGAACTCGGCGACGAAGTCCCGCGAGGCCGTTCCGTCGATGGAGTTGCCGACCGAGCCGCGCTCGAAGCCCAGGTCCGCGGCGACCGCCTCCGGGTCGAGCCCGAGCGAGGAGCCGGCGAGCGCGCCGGAGCCGTACGGCGAGACGGCGGTCCGCTCGTCCCACTGCCGCAGCCGCTCCGCGTCCCGGGACAGGGACTGGACATGGGCGAGGACGTGGTGGGCGAAGAGCACCGGCTGCGCGTGCTGGAGGTGCGTCCGGCCGGGCATGGCCACGTCCGGGTGCGCCTCGGCCAGGCCGACCAGGGCGTCCTGCAGATCGGCCACGAGACCGCCGATGATCCGGGCGTGGTCGCGCAGGTACATCCGGAACAGCGTGGCGATCTGGTCGTTGCGCGAGCGCCCGGCCCGGAGCTTGCCGCCCAGGTCCGGCCCCAGCCGCTCCAGCAGCCCCCGCTCCAGCGCGGTGTGGACGTCCTCGTCGGCGATGGTGCCCGTGAAGGAGCCGTCCGCGACGTCCGCCTCCAGCTGGTCCAGCCCGGCGATCATCCGGTTCAGCTCGTCCTCGGTGAGCAGCCCCGCCTTGTGCAGCACGCGCGCGTGGGCGCGGGAGCCGGCGATGTCGTACGGGGCGAGCCGCCAGTCGAAGTGGACGGACGCGGACAGCCGGGCCAGCGCCTCGGCCGGTCCGTCGGCGAAGCGGGCGCCCCAGAGACGTACGTCGCCGTTGCCGTTGGCGTTGCTCACTGCGTGCTCCTCGGAAGAACCAGGGGGATCGGACACGGGGCGGCCGGCGCCGTCCACGTACGGCCGCTGCCACGATCACTGACAGGCATAACTATGCAGAGGTCTGCATGCCTTGTCAAAGTCGGCTCACCCCCTCGCGTCGCCGCACCCCTCGGCGCGAGCCGCCGGGAGCCCCCGTCCCACGGGCTGAAATGCCCCCGGCGGCCGGGGAGTCGGGGCCGATACTCGTCGTATGGGAAAGACATACGAACGTATCGACGGCCGGCTGCGGACCTTCATCGAGGCGCAGCCCCTCTTCTTCACGGCGACCGCGCCGCTGGACGCGGACGGCACGGTCAATCTGTCCCCCAAGGGGGTCAGCGGTTCGTTCGCGGTGCTGGACGAGCACCGTGTGGCGTATCTGGACTTCGCCGGGAGCAATGCGGAGACGGTCGCGCATCTGCGGGAGAACGGGCGGATCACCCTGATGTGGTGTGCGTTCCAGGGCCCGCCGAACATCGTGCGGGTGCACGGCCGGGGCGAGCCGGTCTTCCGCGACGATCCGCGGTTCGCGGAACTCGTCGCGCGCTTCGACGGGGTCGACGTCACGCACCACGGGCTGCGCGCGGTCGTCCTGGTGACGGCCGAACTGATCCGGGACACCTGCGGATACGGCGTGCCGTTCATGACGTACGACGAGGACCGCACGCTGCACGGGCAGCGGTTCGCCCGGGAGGACGACGCCTCGCTGAGCGCGTACTTCGAGAAGAAGGAGCACATCGCCACCAGCATCGACGGGCTGCCGGGGCTCCCGCTGCCGCTGCCGGTGATGCCGCCGGCGCCGTGAGCGGTTGGGCCGTACGGAGCAGGTGCGCGGGTGGGCGGGGCGCGCACGGCCTACGGTCCGGGGCATGCGCAGACTTCTGGTGGCCGGTTCCGTTCTGTTCGCCCTCGCCGGACTGGTCGGGGCCCGGCCCCCGGACGCCGGTCCGCTGCCGCTGCGGCTGGCGGACACCGGCGGGGGCCGTCAGCTGATCACGGCCGTGGCCGCCGGCACGGATGCGACGACGGGCACGGTCACCTGGTGGAGCCTGCGGGCCGGGCGGTGGGTGGCGGAGGGGTCCGCGCCCGCCCGTTTCGGGGCGAACGGTCTGGCCGAGGGCACCGCGCGGGAGCAGGGCACCTCCACCACGCCGACCGGTCTGTTCGACCTGCCGTACGCCTTCGGGGTACGGGCCCCGTGGCCCGGACTGCGCTACCCGTACCGGCAGGTCACCGAGGACTCCTGGTGGTGCCAGGACAACGCCTCGCGCGCGTACAACCGGTGGACCGAACCGCGGCCCGCCGACTGCCGGGCCGGGGAGTCGGAGCATCTGATCACGTACCGGACGCAGTACGCGCGGGCGCTCGTCGTCGGCTTCAACTACGACCGGCCCGTGCGCGGCCGGGGCGCCGGGATCTTCCTGCATGTGAACGGGCGCGGTGCGACCGCCGGCTGCGTCTCCGTGCCGGCGGCCGCGATGGACCGGATCCTGGCCTGGGCGGATCCGGCCCGCAGTCCGCACCTCGCGATCGGCACCCGCTCGGGCCCGACCGCGATCACCCGCTACTGACTCAGCGCTCGTTCTGGGCGAGCCGCAGCAGATGGTCGGCGAGGGCCTGCCCGCCGGCCGGGTCGCGGCTGATCAGCATGAGCGTGTCGTCGCCCGCGATGGTGCCCAGGATGTCGTGCAGCTCGGCCTGGTCGATCGCCGAGGCGAGGAACTGGGCGGCGCCCGGAGGGGTGCGCAGCACCACGAGGTTGGCCGACGCCTCCGCCGAGATGAGCAGTTCGGCGGAGAGCCGCCGCATCCGCTCCTCCTTGGCGGAGCCGCCCAGCGGGGCCTGCGGGGTGCGGAATCCGCCCTCGCTGGGCACCGCGTAGATCAGCTCGCCGCCGGTGTTGCGGATCTTCACCGCGCCCAGCTCGTCGAGGTCCCGGGAGAGCGTCGCCTGGGTGACGCTCAGTCCGTCGTCCGCGAGCAGCTTGGCCAGCTGGCTCTGCGAGCGCACCGGCTGCCGGTTCAGGATGTCCACGATCCGGCGGTGGCGCGCCGTGCGGGTCTGCGGCACGGAGGGCCCTCCGTGCTCGGTGTCCTGCGCGTCGGTCATCGTCGTCGCCCCGTTCCCCGGTACGTCATTTCGCGGATCCCCCGTCCTCGTGCGCGGCCGCCGCGTCGAGGATGCCGGGCAGCGCCCGGAGGAACGCGTCGACCTCGGCGTCCGTGACGACCAGCGGGGGCATCAGCCGGACGACGTCGGGGGCGGGCGCGTTCACCAGGATCCCGGCCTCCTGGGCCGCCTGCTGGACCTGGGCGGCGCGGGGCGCGGTGAGCACGATACCCAGGAGCAGTCCGGAGCCCCGGACATGGTCCAGGAGGGGGTGGCCGAGGCCCTCGGCGCCGTCGCGGATGCGTTCGCCGAGCCGCTTCACGGTGTCCAGCGCGCCGTCGGCGGCGAGGGTGTCCAGGACCGCGAGACCGGCCGCGCAGGCGACGGGGTTGCCGCCGAACGTGGTGCCGTGGTGCCCGGGGGCGAGCAGGTCGGCGGCCGCGCCGAAGGCCACGGTGGCGCCGATCGGCAGTCCGCCGCCCAGTCCCTTGGCGAGGGTGACGACATCGGGTTCGACGCCCTGGTGGGCCTGGTGCTCGAACCAGGTGCCGCACCGGCCGATGCCGGTCTGCACCTCGTCGAGGACGAGCAGGGTGCCGGTGGCCCGGGTGATCTCCCGGGCCGCCTCCAGATAGCCCTTGGGCGGGACGACGACGCCGTTCTCGCCCTGGACGGGCTCGATGATCACGAGCGCGGTGTCGGTGGTCACCGCGGCCCGCAGCGCCTCGGCGTCCCCGTACGGGACGTGTGTGACGTCGCCGGGCAGCGGGGTGAAGGCCTCGCGCTTCTTGGGCTGGCCGGTGAGCGCCAGGGCGCCCATGGTCCGGCCGTGGAAGCCGCCGTCGGTGGCGACCATGTGGGTGCGCCCGGTGAGCCGGCCGATCTTGAACGCGGCCTCGTTGGCCTCGGCGCCCGAGTTGCAGAAGTAGACCCTGCCGGTGCGGCCGAAGAGCTGGAGGAGCCGTTCGGCGAGCGCGACGGGCGGTTCGGCGACGAAGAGGTTGGAGACGTGGCCGAGGGTGGCGATCTGCCGGGAGACGGCCTCGACGACGGCGGGGTGGCCGTGGCCGAGGGCGTTGACCGCGATGCCGCCGACGAAGTCGAGGTAGCGGGTGCCGTCGGCGTCCTCGACGTACGCCCCCTCGCCGCGCACCAGGGACAGCTTCGGGGTGCCGTAGTTGTCCATCAGCGACTGCTGCC
The DNA here is from genome assembly GCF_055559335.1 of Streptomyces sp. NPDC024555. Taxonomy (NCBI): domain Bacteria; kingdom Bacillati; phylum Actinomycetota; class Actinomycetes; order Kitasatosporales; family Streptomycetaceae; genus Streptomyces; species Streptomyces sp. NPDC024555. The sequence goes on along the minus strand of NZ_JBVHKV010000019.1, from coordinate 18,570 downwards.
ACCGCTGCGCGAGCTCGGCGTTGCTCATGATTCCCCCTGTCCGTCGGGGACGACCATCGTCCCGATTCCCTCGTCGGTGAAGATCTCCAGCAGGATCGAGTGCTGGACCCGGCCGTCGATGACCCGCGCGGTCTCCACGCCGTTGCGCACGGCGTGCAGGCAGCCCTGCATCTTTGGCACCATGCCGCTGGAGAGTTCCGGCAGGAGCTTCTCCAGTTCGGTGGCGGTGAGGCGGCTGATCACGTCGTCGCTGTTCGGCCAGTCCTCGTAGAGGCCCTCGACATCGGTGAGGACCATCAGCGTCTCGGCGTTCAGCGCGGCGGCGAGCGCGGCCGCGGCGGTGTCGGCGTTGACGTTGTAGACGTGCGCGTCGTCGGCGGAGCGGGCGATCGAGGAGATGACCGGGATCCGGCCGTCGTCGAGCAGCGCCTGGATGGCGCCGGTGTCGATCGCGGTGATCTCGCCGACCCGGCCGATGTCGACGGCCTCGCCGTCGATGACGGGCCGGTGCTGGGTGGCGGTGATGGTGTGGGCGTCCTCGCCGGTCATGCCGACGGCCAGCGGGCCGTGCTGGTTGAGCAGGCCGACCAGCTCGCGCTGGACCTGCCCGGCCAGCACCATGCGGACGACGTCCATCGCCTCGGGCGTGGTGACGCGCAGCCCGGCCTTGAACTCGCTGACCAGGCCGTGCTTGTCGAGCTGGGCGCTGATCTGCGGGCCGCCGCCGTGCACGACGACGGGCTTGAGGCCGGCGTGCCGCAGGAAGACGACGTCCTGGGCGAAGGCCGCCTTCAGCTCCTCGTCGATCATGGCGTTTCCGCCGAACTTGATGACGACGGTCTTGCCGTTGTGCCGGGTCAGCCAGGGCAGGGCCTCGATGAGGATCTGCGCCTTCGGGAGTGCGGTGTGCTTCCGCGCCGTGGTCATGAGCTGTACGCGCTGTTCTCGTGGACGTAGTCCGCGGTGAGGTCGTTGGTCCAGATGACGGCCGACGCGGTGCCCGCGGCGAGGTCGGCGGTGATGGTGACCTCCCGGTAGCGCATGTCGACCAGCTCGCGGTCCTCGCCGACGCCGCCGGCCCGGCAGACCCAGACGCCGTTGATGGCGACGTTCAGCAGGTCGGGCTCGAAGGCCGCGTTCGTGGTGCCGATCGCGGAGAGCACCCGGCCCCAGTTGGGGTCCTCGCCGTGGATGGCGCACTTGAGGAGGTTGTTGCGGGCGATGGAGCGGCCCACCTCGACGGCGTCGTCCTCGCTCGCGGCGTTGACGACCTCGATGCGGATGTCCTTGGAGGCGCCCTCGGCGTCGCCGATGAGCTGCCGGGCGAGGTCGTCGCAGACGGTGCGGACGGCCTCGGCGAACTCCTTCTGCTCCGGGGTGACGCCGCTGGCGCCGGAGGCGAGCAGCAGCACGGTGTCGTTGGTGGACATGCAGCCGTCGGAGTCGACCCGGTCGAAGGTGGTGCGGGTGGCGTCGCGCAGGGCCGCGTCGAGTCCGGCGGCGTCCACGTCGGCGTCGGTGGTGAGGACGACGAGCATCGTGGCGAGGCCCGGGGCGAGCATGCCCGCGCCCTTGGCCATGCCGCCGACCGTCCAGCCCTCGCCGCCGGCGACGGCGGTCTTGTGCACGGTGTCGGTGGTCTTGATGGCGATGGCGGCCTTCTCGCCGCCGTGCTCGCTGAGGGCGGCCGCGGCCGTCTCGATGCCCGGGAGCAGCTTGTCCATGGGGAGCAGGACGCCGATGAGCCCGGTGGAGGCGACGGCGATCTCGCCGGCGCTGTGGCCCTCCAGCACCTCGGCGGCCTTCTCGGCGGTGGCGTGGGTGTCCTGGAAGCCCTGGGGGCCCGTACAGGCGTTGGCCCCGCCGGAGTTGAGGACGACGGCGGTGACCTCGCCGCCCTTGAGGACCTGCTCGGACCAGAGGACCGGGGCGGCCTTGACACGGTTGGAGGTGAAGACGCCCGCGGCGGCGCGGCGGGGGCCGTTGTTGACCACGAGGGCCAGGTCCGGGTTACCGCTCTGCTTGATTCCCGCGGCGATGCCCGCCGCGGAGAATCCCTGTGCTGCCGTGACGCTCACGGTGCGACTCCGATCGTGGAAAGTCCGGTGTCCTCGGGGAGTCCGAGGGCGATGTTCATGCTCTGCAGGGCGCCGCCCGCGGTGCCCTTGGCGAGGTTGTCGATGGCGCTGATGACGATGGCGCGGCCGGCCGCCTCGTCGTACGCGACCTGGATCTGCACGGCGTTGGAGCCGTAGACGGCGGCGGTGGCGGGCCACTGCCCCTCGGGCAGCAGGTCGACGAACGGCTCGTCGGCGAAGGCCTTCTCGTACGCGGCCCGCAGCGATGCGGCGTTCGTCCCGGGCTTCGCCTTGGCGCTGCACGTGGCGAGGATGCCGCGGGCCATGGGGGCGAGCGTCGGCGTGAAGGAGACGGAGACGGGCTCACCGGCGACGGCGCTGAGGTTCTGGATCATCTCGGGCGTGTGGCGGTGCACGCCGCCGACGCCGTACGGCGACATGTTGCCCATGACCTCGGAGCCGAGCAGATGCGGCTTGAGGGCCTTGCCGGCACCGGAGGTCCCGGTGGCGGCGACGATCACGGCCTCCGGCTCGACGAGCCCGGCCGCGTACGCCGGGAACAGCGCGAGCGAGACCGCCGTCGGGTAGCACCCCGGCACCGCGACCCGCTTGCTCCCGGCGAGCGCCACCCGTCCCCCGGGCAGCTCGGGCAGCCCGTACGGCCAGGTGCCGGCGTGCGGCGAGGCGTAGAATTTCTCCCAGTCCGCGGCGTCCCTCAGCCGGAAGTCGGCGCCCATGTCGACCACCAGCACCTCGTCGCCGAGCTGCTCGGCGACGGCGGCGGACTGCCCGTGCGGCAGGGCGAGGAAGACCACGTCGTGCCCGGCGAGCACCTCCGCGGTGGTCGGCTCCAGGATCCGTCCGGCGAGCGGTCGCAGATGCGGCTGCAGGGCGCCGAGGGGCTGCCCCGCGTTGGAGTTCGCCGTGAGCGCGCCGATCTCGACCTCGGGGTGGACCAGCAACAGGCGCAGCAGTTCCCCGCCGGCGTATCCGCTCGCTCCTGCCACCGCTGCACGTACCACCATCGGAACCCTCCTCGTCGATGGCATGACTATACGCATGCATGCACTTTTATGCAAAGAGTGGTGATCATTCGGCGGGTGGCGGGTGCGGGGCCGGCCGGGCCGATTCCCGCCCGTTCCCCGCGCGGCCGATGAGTTCGCGGCTCCCGGCCGGTCCAAGCTCATGACAACCGAGAGAGGGAGAACGTCATGTCGGAGCTTCTCGTCGACTTCATCACGTCGCTCGACGGCTGTGCGTCGGGAGAGGGCTGGCCCGGGTTCTGGGGCATGGAGGGCCCGGAGTACCTCGCCTGGCTCGGTGAGCAGCCCGAGGTCACCTATCTGATGGGGGCGAACACCTACCGCCTGATGTCGGGATTCGCCGGGGGCGAGGTCCCGGACGGGCAGGACGAGTTCAGGCCGGAGGAGGAGGCGTCCGTGGACGAACTGACGCGGGCGTCCAAGGTGGTGTTCTCCTCCTCGCTCAAGGAGCCCCTGGCCTGGCCCAACTGCACGCTCGTCCGGGGCGACGCCGTCGAGGCGGTCCGGGCCATGAAGTCCGACGGTACGGGGCTCCTCAGCACGATCGGGAGCCTCGCCCTGTGCCGGTCCCTGCTGCGGGCCGGACTCGTCGACCGCTTCCGGGTCGTGATGTTCCCGGTGATCACCGGGGCCACGGGCGAGGAGCGCATCTACGACGGCTATCCGGACGTCGCCCTCGACATGACCGGGCACCGCACCTTCGACGACAGCATCCAACTGGTCGAGTACAAGCCCCGCGTGCTCGACGGGCCGCCGCTCGGCACCCCCGCGTGACAGGGCGCCGGTGCGACCGCTCCCGCTGTCAGTGGCTCCCCCTACGCTCTGCACATGGATGATCAGCAGTGGAGCGGCGTCCGCCGGCGGGTGGCCGCGCTGGGCGCCCAGCCGTCCAGCGGCACGGTGTTCGGCTCGCTCGGACACGGGTGGGTCCTGGAGGACCCGCTGACGGACGAAGAGCTCGCCGAACTCGAAGCGCAGACAGGGGTGCGGCTGCCGGACGACTACCGGAGTTTCCTCACCTCGGTGGCCGCGGGCGGCGCGGGTCCCGCCTACGGCCTCTTCCCGGCCCGTCGGGTGGACGGCCGCTGGCGCTGGGAGGGGGACGGCGCGGACCTGGCCGATCCCTCGCTGCTCGCCCGGCCGTTCCCCGACCGGGGCCCGGACCCCGAGGTCCTCGACGCGCTGCTGGCCGTGCGCCCCGAGGAGGAGGACTTCGAGGAGATCGAGGACTTCGACGACGCCATGGAGGCGTGGGACGAGCGCTGGGCATCCCTCGTGTTCGCTCCCGAGCGCACCGCGGGCGCCCTCGTGATATCGCATCTCGGCTGCGCCCAGCGGGAGTGGCTGATCGTCAGCGGCACCCATCGCGGCACCGTCTGGTCCGATCCCCGGGCGGACGACATGGACCTCGCCCCGCTCCTCGACCCCTCCGGACAGCCGGTCACCTTCGCCGACTGGTACCTCGGCTGGCTGCGGGAGGCGGAGCTGACCGTACGTCAAGCGGCCGCGCACGCCTGATCCCGGCCCCACGACGCACGCCGCAGGGGCACGGCCCCCCGTCACGTCACGTCGTACGGGACCCCCGCCGCTTCTCGTAGCGCTCCGCCGCCTCCCGGATCCAGGACCACTCCGGGCCGGGCACCTCGGCGGGCGGACGGGCGACGGTGAGACAGCGGGGGTCGTCGCGTTCGGCCAGGCCGTAGACGGCCCAGAGCCGTACGGTGCCGTCCTCGTCGTCGAGGCGGCCGGCCAGCAGGTCGGGGATTCCGGGGGACGTGGAGGCGCATTCGGCGAGTCGGTTGCACACGACCGCGCGGATGGCCGGATCGGGGTCCTGGAGCAGGGCGGCGAGCGCGCCCCGGGCCGCCTCCGAGAACAGCTCGCCCCAGCCCTGGAGGGTGGCGGCCGCGGCGGCGCGGATCCGGGGGTCGGGGTGCCCGACGTGGCGCAGTCCCACGGCTTCGACCCGCGGGTCGATGTGCTGGGCGAGGCCGCACAGGATGCCCTGCAGGACGAGTGGATCCGTCTCGCGCGCCGCCCAGGACAGCAGGACCTCCAGGACTCGCCCCTCGTACACGGACACCTCGGTGCCGTGCGGCGGCGCCCAGACGGCGGTCGTGAACAGCACGTCGACGGCGAAGCGGCGGCGTACGGGGTCGGGGTGCGTGCCCAGCTCCACGGCGGCCCGCCAGGTCTCCTCGTCCTGGCGGTCCCCGAGCCTGAGAAGGACCTCGAACCACACCACGTGGTCCGGGTCCGGACGGGTGAGCGCACGCGCGAGCAGGACGGCGAACGGCGCCCGGATCCCGACGTGGGACTCGATCCGGGTGAGGACGGCCGCGTGTCCGTCGCGCACGGTGACCCCGGCCAGGCCGGCCTCCTCGCACGACGCGAACCACTCGTTGTCGACGCGCCGTCTCCGGAGCGGGCCCGCCGCACCGGTTCTGCGGCGCAGCACGCCCGCGATGCCGTCCTCGCGGCCCTGCCGGGCGCGGGCCAGCAGTTCGTCGGCCCCGGTCGTCGTCGGTTTCCCCCCGGCGTCCCACCACGCGGCGTGGACGAGCTGAGGGGAACCGCTGTCGACGGCCCTCAGCAGCGGCGTGCTCCCGTCGGAAAGCCTGCGGTCGCGGTCGGCACCGCCCTCGATCAGTACGGCCGCGACCGCGTCGTCGCAGGCGTCGACGGCGGCGCAGAGCACGGGGAGGCCGTCGTCGCCGACCGTGTCGGGGTCCGCGCCGTCGGCGAGGAGCGCCGCGACGGCGCGGGTGTCTCCTCGGCGGACCGCGTGGAGCAGCACGTCGTCCATCCCCGCCCCCGATCGTTCGCCAACGGCCCGCCCGGACCGGCCGGGCCGAGGCTACAGTGCGTCCGCTTGACCTTGACACCGTGACAAGCACTTCACTGCGGTGCGAGGAGGTGGTCACGATGGCGATCACGGAACGGGACGGTGACGCGGTGACACGAGCGCTGCGGGGGCTGGAGGACGGGCGGGCGTCCGTACGGCTGCGGGCGGCGATGGCCGTGGGGTCGGCGCCGGACGTGCGGTTCGTCGGGGTGCTGGTCGAGCGGTGCGGGGTGGAGCCCGAGTTCTTCGTACGGGACATGCTGACGTGGGCGCTGACCCGGCATCCGGTGGAGGCGACGCTTCCGCCGCTGCTGCGGGAGCTGCGTTCGGAACGGGCGCAGGCGCGGAGTCAGGCGCTGCACACGCTCTCGAAGATCGGGGACCGGAGTGCCTGGCCGGCGATCACCGATGCCCTGCTGACGGACCCGGACGACGCGGTGGCGCGGAGCGCCTGGCGGGCCGCGGCCGTGCTCGTGCCGGAGGGCGGGGAGCGGGCACCGGCCTCGGTGATGGCGGGGCAGCTGGGGCGCGGCGGGCGGGAGACGCGGCTGAGCCTCAGCCGGGCCCTGGTCGCGCTGGGCGCGGCGGTCGAACCGGTCCTGGAGGCCGCGGCGGCCGCCGGCCGGCCCGAAGCGCGGGCGCACGCCCTCGCGACCCTGCGGCTCCTGCGTGACCCGGACGCCGACTTCGGGTACGCGACCGAGGAGGCCAAGCGCGTCGTGGCGCTGGGCGGGCCCGGCGAGGAGGGACGGTAGGGGGTGCTGACCGAGGAGACCGAGCGCGGAGCGCGCTGGGCGGGGTCGACGAGGAGGGACGGCAGGGGGTACTGATCGAAGAGGCCGAGCGCGGCGCATACCGGGCAGGCCCCGCGCGGAGAGACGGCAGGACGTACTGACCGACAAGGCCGAGCGCGGCGCGCGCCGGGCGGGTTCGACGAGGAGGGACGGCGGGGCGTGCTGATCGGTGAGGTGGCGCGGCGGTCCGGGGTGAGTGCCCGGATGCTCCGGCATTACGAGTCGCTCGGGCTGGTGCGGCCCTCGGGGCGTACGGACTCCGGATACCGGGAGTACTCCGGCGAGGACATCCGGCGGATCTTCCACATCGAGAGCCTGCGCTCGCTCGGGCTGTCGCTGCGCGAGATCGGGCGCGCGCTCGACGATCCCGGTTTCGCGCCCTCGGCCCTGGTCGGCGATCTCGTCCGGCGCACGCGCGAGCGGCTCGCGGCCGAGCGGGAGCTGCTGACCCGGCTGCGCCGGATCGACGCCGCCGGGCCGGCCGGCTGGGAGGACGTGCTCCAGGTGGTGGCGATCCTGCGGGCGCTCGGATCGCCGAGCGCCGATGCCCGTCAGCGGGCCGCTCTCTCCTCGGCCGACGAGGTGCCGGTCCCTGCGGAAGCCCTGGTGGAGGCCGTGCTCGCCGAGGCCGATCCGGTGGTCGCCGGGGCGCTGCGCTGGGCGCTGGCCCGGTCGGAGGACGGCCGGGCGACGACCCTGCTGGCCGAGGGGCTGAACGCGGCCGACCCGGCCGTACGGGAACGCGCGGTGCTCGCCCTCGCCGAGCTGCCCGGCGACCATGCCGCCGCCCGGCTGGAGGGGGCCCTGGACCACGGCGACCCCGTGGTCCGCCGCCGTGCGGCGCTCACCCTCGGGGCGCGGGGCGCGGGCGCCGCCGTCGCCACCCTCGTCGACCTGATCGTGGCGGGCAGGAACGACACCGAAGCGGCCGACGCGCTCGCCGTCCTCGCGGACGACCCCGGCGCCGCCGACCGCATCACGGCGGACCTGGTCGGCCGTCTCTCCGGCACCACCCCGCCGGCCGCACGCGGCCGGCTGACCCAGGCGCTGGCCGGCATCCCCGGAGCGGCGGCCGACCGCGCGCTGGAGGACCTCGCACACGACCCCGACCGCGCCGTGGCCCTCACCGCCGCCTATCTGCTGCGCCTGCGGGCCGACGCCAGGGGGGTGGACGGCAGGGGTACGCGGGACGGGGGTACGCGGGACGGGAACGCCCCGGGGTCCGTAGACACCCGGGGTGTTCCCGACGCTTCCTGATCCGGAACGTCAGCGCGTCCCGGCGACCCTCCCGTCCGCCAGTTCCAGACGCGTGCCGTCGAACCGGGCCCGCATGCGCCGGTCGTGCGTGACCAGCACCAGCGCTCCGCCGTAGCCGGCGAGGGCCGCCTCCAGCTCCTCGACCAGTGCGGGGGCGAGGTGGTTGGTCGGCTCGTCCAGCAGGAGCAGGTCCACCGGTGCGCTGACCAGCCGGGCGAGTTCCACGCGGCGGCGCTGACCGTAGGACAGCTCCCCGATCCGCCGCCCGAGGACGTCCGGTTCGAACAGGCCCAGCGACAGCAGCCGTTCGGCGTGGGCGTCGCGGTCGCCGGGGCGGCCGTGGGCGTAGGCGCCGAGGACGGAGAGGTGCGCGGGCCACGGCGTCTCCTCCTGCCGGAGGTGCCCCACCCGGCCCGCCACCGACACCGTGCCCGCGTCCGGGCGGAGTTCACCGGCCAGGACCCGCAGCAGGGTGCTCTTGCCGGCGCCGTTGGGGCCGGTGACCAGCAGCCGTTCGGTGCGGCCGATCCGCAGCTCCGGCAGACCGAGCCGGCCGTCGACGACCAGGCCGTCGAGCACGGCCGCCGGCCCGTGGCCCGGGTCCTGTCCGGCATCGGTGGTGATCCGGGCCGTGAACACCAGCGGGTCCGGCGGGGGCGTCACCGGGTTCGCGGTGAGCCGGGCGACGCGCTCCTTCGCGTTGCGGATACGGCTCATCGCCCCGTGGGTGCGGCTGCGCGCCCGGAACGCCCCCGCGCCGGAACCGGCCAGGTCCAGCTTGCGCGGGATGGCGGCCAGCCGGACCGCGTTGGACGCCGAGACCGTACGGCTGCGGTCGAGTTCGGCCCGCCAGGCCTCGTACCGCTCCTGGCGTCTGCGGCGCTCGGTGGCCTTGGCGGTGAGGTATCCCGCGTAGCCGTTCCCGTGCCGGGTGACCCGGCCGCCGTCGATCTCCAGGACGGTTTCGGTGATCCGCTCCAGGAACACCCGGTCGTGGGTGACGGCCACGACGGTCCCCCGGTGGGCCCGCAGCTGGTCCTCCAGCCAGCGCACCGCCCGGTCGTCGAGGTCGTTCGTCGGTTCGTCCAGGAGGAGCAGTTCGGGCCGGGAGGCGAGCGTCGCCGCGAGTGCCAGCCGGGAGCGTTCACCGCCCGAGAGCGTGCCGAGCCGCCGGTCCCGGGCGAGCCCCGGCAGTCCGAGCGCGTGCAGGGCGGCGTCGACGCGGGCGTCGGCCCCGTAGCCCTCGCGTGCCTCGTACCGCTCGGTCAGACGCGCGTACGCCGCGAGTGCGGAGTCCAGCTCCGGGCCCGGTGCCGCCCCGGCCAGGGCGGCCGCGGTCCGGCGCAGGTCCGTCTCCAGGGCGCGCAGGTCCGCCTGGGCGATGTCCACGGCGTCCTGGACCGTGGCCCGCGCGCCCAGGGAGAGCGCCTGGGCCAGATGGCCCGTGCCGCCCGGGGCGACGACGGTCACCTCGCCCGCGTCCGGCCGCTCCTCCCCCGCGAGAAGACGGAGCAGGGTCGATTTGCCGGCCCCGTTGTCCCCGATGACGCCCGCCTTCTCGCCGGGGGCGAGGGTCAGCGAGACCTCGGCGAGGACGGTCCGCCCGTGGTAGCGCTTGGTGACGTCGCGCAGCGCGAGCTGCGAAGGCTCCACGGGGTGCGGGGAGCGCGGTGTACGGGATGAATGTGCTGCATGGATAGGTGCTGAGTGCATGAGGAAGCCCCTGTTCCCGGCCGTGCCGGCGGAACGGATTCGATACGGACGCGTCGGGCGCCACGACGGCGGAGCGAGGCTCTACGCGGTCGTGGGCGGGGCGATCACAGCGTTCCCATGCGCATCACGGTAGACGGCGGGCCGGCCGCCCGTCATCCGGTTTTCCGGGCCGCCGCCGCGGACGCGGCGTTCTCCGGGCCCTGTCCGGCGTACGGACGTGGGGGCGGCCTCCGGGGCCGCGGCTGAGCGGCGGTGCGGAGACCGCCCCCACGGCGGTGTCGGTACGGAGCGGGTTACGAGCGCGCCCGGCGCTCCGCGTCGCGCTCCTTGATGCGCACGGTTTCCTTGCGGACCTCGGCCTGCGTGGCGCGCTCCTTGCGCAGCCACTCGGGGTCCTCCTGCTTGAGCGCGTCGATCTGCTCGGTGGTGAGGGCCTCCGTCACACCGCCGCGGGCCAGGCCGGAGATGGAGACGCCCAGCTTGGAGGCGACGACGGGGCGGGGGTGGGGACCGGTGCGCCGCAGCTCGCGGAGCCACTCGGGCGGGTCGCTCTGGAGCGCCGCCAGTTCGGCGCGCGAGACGACACCCTCCTGGAACTCGGCGGGGGTGGCCTCGAGGTACACACCCAGCTTCTTCGCCGCGGTCGCGGGCTTCATGGTCTGGGCGGTCTGGTGCGACGTCATGGCTCCAGGGTATCGAGCGTGTGCGCCGGCTCCGACCACGGCCGGTAACCTGGCGGGGTGACAGGCTCGGACGTATCCCCTTCGTTCCGGCTCGCGTATGTCCCGGGGGTGACGCCCACCAAGTGGGTGCGTATCTGGAACGAGCGCCTGCCCGGCATCCCCCTGACCCTCGTCCCGGTGCCCGCCGCCGGGGCACAGGCGCTGCTGCTCGACGGCGGCGCCGACGCGGGCTTCGTCCGGCTGCCCGTCGACCGTACGGCGCTCAGCGCGATCCCCCTGTACACCGAGCAGACGGTGGTCGTGATCCCCAAGGACCACGTGGCCGCGGCCGTCGACGAGGTCTCCCCGGAGGAGCTGGCCGACGACGTGGTGCTGCACCCGCTCGACGACACCCTGGACTGGGAGCGACTGCCCGGGAAGCCGGCGGTCGAGCGGCCCGCGACGACGGCGGACGCCGTGGAGCTGGTGGCGGCCGGGATCGGGGTGCTCGTCGTCCCCCAGTCGCTGGCCCGGCTGCACCACCGCAAGGACCTCACCTACCGCCCGCTGACCGGGGCGCCCGAGTCGCAGGTCGCGCTGTCCTGGCCCGAGGACCGGACCACCGATCTGGTGGAGGACTTCATCGGGATCGTGCGCGGCCGGACCGTGAACAGCTCCCGGGGCCGCACCACCGCTCCCCCGGCCAAGGACAGGTCCGCACGCGGCGAGGCCGGCGCGCGCCGCGGGACGGCGGGGAAGAACCCGCGCGGCGGCTCCGGCGGCCCGAAGGGGTCCGGGGGCGGCGCCAAGGGCGGCAAGGGGGCCAAGGGCGGCGCCCGGGGCGCGAAGGGCGGCGGGCCGGCCAAGCGCGGCAAGCCCCGCGGGCGCTCGTAGGCCGGTGCGGCAGGTCGTTGTCAGACCCTGCTGGCACCATCGGTGATCATGACGCACACCGAACGCCCGATGCCGCCCCTGAACGCCGACGAGCACACCTCCCTGGCCGCCTGGCTGGACTTCTACCGCGCCACCGTCGCGCTGAAATGCGAGGGCCTGTCCGACGCCCAGGCGCGGACGGCCTCCGCCGCTCCCTCGGAGCTGACGCCGCTGGGTCTCGTCCAGCACCTCACGGAGGTGGAGCGGAACTGGTTCCGCCGGGTTCTGGGCGGGGAGGACGTGCCGCCGGTGTACGGGGACGCGCCCGGTTCCGGTGGCCACGACGGGGGCTTCGACCTGGCGCGGGACGCCACCCTCGCGGATGCCGTCGCCCGCTGGCAGGAGGAGATCGCCGTCGCACGGGCCGCCTGCGCCGCGCGCTCGCCGGAGGACACCGCCCCGTTCATGGGCGGCGAGGTGAGCCTGCGGTGGATCTACACGCACATGATCGGGGAGTACGCCCGCCACTGCGGCCACGCCGACCTGCTGCGGGAGCGGATCGACGGCGCCACCGGGGTGTGAGGGCGCCCCGCCGGCCGGTGCCCGGAACCCCGGCGCGCGCGGGCGTGAGCGACGTATCACCGCTCCCGCCCGTCACGGACGCACCGGGGGATGTCAGGATGGTTGTATGACGAGCCAGGTTTACTTCGACATCACCATCAACGACGAGCCCTCCGGGCGGATCGTCTTCAACCTTTTCGACGACATCGTCCCCAAGACCGCGCAGAACTTCCGCGAGCTGGCGACCGGCCAGCACGGCTTCGGTTACAAGGGTTCGTCGTTCCACCGCGTCATCCCCGAGTTCATGCTCCAGGGCGGTGACTTCACCCGCGGCGACGGCACCGGCGGCAAGAGCATCTACGGCGCCAAGTTCGACGACGAGAACTTCAAGCTGGCCCACACCAAGCCGGGTCTCCTGTCCATGGCGAACAGCGGCCCGAACTCCAACGGTTCGCAGTTCTTCATCACGACGATCGTGACCTCGTGGCTGGACGGCAAGCACGTGGTCTTCGGCGAGGTCGCCGACGAGACGAGCATGGCCCTGGTCAAGAAGATCGAGTCGCTGGGCTCGCAGAGCGGCCGCACCAAGGCGAAGGTCACCATCGCCGACTCCGGCGTTCTCTGATCCCCGCCCGCGCACGGCGCAGCTGAACCGGAAGCGCCGGCCGACGTACCCCGTCGGCCGGCGCTTCTGTCGTTCCCGGGCGGCCCGCGGGCTCGGAATCGCACACATCTTCACTGTCAACCAAAGGTTGACACCGCCCTTACTGTCAACCTACCGTTGACACATGACGCAACCCAAGGGCATGAGCCACCCCGTCCGTCTCGACGACCTCATCGCAGCCATCAAGAAGGCCCACACGGACGCCCTGGACCAGCTCCAGGACGCCGTCATCGCCGCGGACCACCTCGGCGACATCGCCGACCACCTGATCGGTCACTTCGTGGACCAGGCCCGGCGCTCGGGCGCCTCCTGGACGGAGATCGGCAGGAGCATGGGCGTGACCCGCCAGGCCGCCCAGAAGCGCTTCGTCGCCAAGGACCCCGGCGGGGCCTCCGGCCTCGACCCCAACCAGGGCTTCGGCCGCTTCACCACCCGCGCCAGGAACGTCGTGATGGCCTCGCAGAACGAGGCACGGGCCGCGGGCAGTACCGAGATCGGCACCGCACACCTCGTGCTGGGCCTGCTCAGCGAGCCGGAGGCGCTCGCGGCGGTCTTCATCAAGGGTCAGGGCGTGGTGCTGGACACCGTCCGCCAGGCCGCCACCGAAGCGCTTCCGGCGGCCACCGAGGGCGAGGTGCCCGAGCTGGTCCCGTTCGACGCCGACGCGAAGAAGGTCCTGGAGCTGACCTTCCGCGAGGCCCTGCGGCTGGGGCACAACTACATCGGCACCGAGCACATCCTGCTGGCCCTGCTGGAGCACGAGGACGGTGCGGGCCTGCTCACCGGGCTCGGCCTGGACAAGGCCGCCGCCGAGGCGGCCGTCACCGAGATGCTCGCGGTCCTCACCGCGGGCGCCCCGGACACCGGCGAGAAGGACTGACCCGGCCCCCCGGAGGGTCCGGCGGCGTCGCGGAGACCCCGTCGCGCCGCCGGACCCTCCACCGGCACCCCGGGCCGCCGGTCACAGCGACGCGTACACCGCGCCGATCAGCGCCGTCTTGCGCGGGTCGTTCGCCAGGTGCGGGCCCATCCGGTTCATGACGTACCCGAGGGCGATCCCGTTCTCCGGATCGGCGAGGCCGAAGGAGCCCCCCGCCCCGTCGTGGCCGACGGCCCTCGGATTGGGTCCGTAGGTGGCGTCCGGCCCGCTCAGCCAGAGCCCCAGGGCGATCTCCGTCTCCTGGGCGAAACCGCCGCCGAGCACCAGGTCGTGGCAGCGTCCCTGCCCCTCGCGGACCCGTTCGGCGGCCTCCGGCGACAGGATCCGGACCCCGTCCGCGCTGCCGCCCCCGGCGAGGACGCCGTAGAGCGCGGCGACCGCGCGGGCCGTGCCGTGGCCGTTGGCCGCGGGTATCTCGGCGGCGCGCCAGCCGGCGCTGTTGGCGGCCTTCGCGCCCGTGGGCGGGTTGAGCAGGGCGGCGACGGCGACCGGTCCCAGCTGTGCGAGGAGCGCGGTCTGCGAGCGCCGGCCGGACGCCGGGGCGACGAGGTCCGCGACCCGGTCCGCCGCCTTCTCGGGCAGCCCGACGGAGAAGTCCGCGCCCAGCGGTTCGGCCAGCTCCCGCCGCAGGAACTCCCCCGGCGACATCCCGGCGACCCGCCGGATCACCTCGCCGACCAGGAAGCCGTACGTCAGGGCGTGGTAGCCGGAGCGGGTGCCGGGCTCCCACCACGGGGCGGTCGCCGCGAGCCGGGACGTCGTCAGCTCCCAGTCGTACAGCTCCTCCAGCGCGTGCGGTTCGCGCAGCCCGGCCAGGCCGGCCCGGTGCGAGAGCAGATGCCGGACGAGGACGTTCTCCTTGCCGGCCGCGGCGAACTCCGGCCAGTAGGCGGCGACCGGGGCGTCGAGGTCGAGGTGCCCCCGGTCCGCCAGGACATGGGCGCAGAGCGCCAGCGGCCCCTTGGTGGTGGACCAGACGTTGACGAGGGTGTCGCGCTCCCAGGGGCGGGTGCGGTCGGCGTCCGCCCAGCCGCCCCAGAGGTCGACCGCGGGCCGGCCGTCGACCAGCACGGTGAAGGCCGCCCCCAGCTCGTCCCGCGTCGCGAAGTTGGCCTCGAACGCGGCGCGCACCGCGGCGAACCGCTCGTCGCAGTGGCCCTGGATCGGTAGCACTGGGGGTCTCTCCTCGCCCGGTCGCGCCCGGTGGACCCGGTGCGCGTTCAACGTACCGACTGGTCGGACCGGCGGGAAGGGGCGGGCGGCGGTGATCCGCGGGGATTCCCGGTCAGCGGACGCCGGTCTCCAGGCAGAGGCTCCAGCGGCGCGGCAGTCCCGTGAGCGTGATCGTGGAGAGCGGGCGGACGTCCACGTTCCAGTACGTCGGGGGCGGGGCCTTCAGCGCGTAGACGAGGGCGGCCCGGACGACGGCCGGTTCGGCGACCGCGACGATGGAGCCCTCGACGGCGGGGCGGGTGTCCAGCCAGCCGCCGATCCGCGAGATGAAGGCCAGGAGGGATTCGCCGCCGTGGGGCGCGGAGCGCGGGTCGGCCAGCCACGCGTCCACCGCCGCCGGTTCGCGCGCGGTGACGTCGGCGAGGGTGCGGCCGCGCCAGCGCCCCATGTCGCAGTCGCGCAGGGCGGGCTGGACCAGCGGCGCGAAGCCGAGCATGTCGCCGGTGGCACGGCTGCGGGCGGTCGGCGAGCAGTAGCGCAGTTCGGCCGCCCCCAGCGGGACGAGCGCGGGGGCGGCGAACTGCACCTCGTGCCAGCCGGCCTCGTCGAGCGGCCGGTCGTCGTCGAAGCGCTCGCCGAGCAGCGCCGAACTGCGTGCCGCGGCGACGAGCGTGACTCGAACACTCATGGCCGAGATCGTGGGTCCGAACGCGCCCCGGGTCAAGAGCGCCTTCGCGGGCCGTTCTCAGGCGAGCCGCAGGCTCATCCACTGGTCCGGCTGCTCCAGTGGCCGGAAACCGACCTTCTCGTACACGCCGTGGGCGTCGTCCGTGGCGAGCAGCAGCCGGCGGACCCCGGCCGCGGCGAGGTGGTCGCGCGCCTCGGTGGCGAGGCGTACGCCGAGCCCGTGGCCCCGGGCCGCGGGGTCGACGTACACATCGCAGAGCCAGGCGAAGGTGGCGGAGTCGGTCACCACCCGGGCGTATCCCACCTGCTCGCCGGAGCCGACCGCGTACGCGCCGAAGTTCAGGGAGCCGGCCATGGCCCGGTCGTGGTGCTCACGGGCGCGCCCCTCGGCCCAGTAGGTGGTGGAGAGCCAGTCGTGGATCCGGGCGGCGTCCAGCCGGGAGGGGTCGGACGATATCTCGTAACGTTCCTGGGATGTCTGCGTCATGTCCGGACCCTACCGGCCGGGACCGTCGCGGCCCGGCGGCCGGCGGCCGTCCGGTCATAGACTTGTCGACATGGACGCCATCCCGTGAGGAGGTCACTCCCGATGGAGGCACACACGGGCGACCGGCTGCTGACGCACGGCAGGACCGTGGGGCAGCACGACCGGGAAGCCGAGATCCTCGAAGTGCTCGGGGACGGGGGCACTCCCCCGTACCGGGTCCGCTCCGAGGACGGACACGAACACCTGATCGCCCCCGGCCCGGACAGCGTCGTGCGGCACGGCGCCTGCCGGGACCGGGATCCGCGGTCCTGACAGGGGCCGGTCAGCGGGGCGCGCGGGCCCGCGACCGGTAGTGGTCGGCCACGAGCCGGTCCATCGCGCCGATGCGGTCCGTGACCACGCTCTTCGCGGAGAAGTAGGCGTGGCCGCGGACCTGGTCGTACTCGGCCGCGACGTCGAGGTGGCGGGAGAGTTCCGCCGGGTCCTGCCAGGCGGCGGGCTGGGCGGGGTCGCCCGCCTTGTACAGGGCCTCGCCGATGAAGAGGTCCACCTCCGTGCCCCGGACCGTCGTGTCCCACCAGCCCACCAGCTTCCGGTAGTCGGCGGCGGCGAGGCCGATGTTCCAGTAGAGCTGGGGGCAGATGTAGTCCACCCAGCCCTTGCGGACCCAGCCCCGGGTGTCGGCGTACAGGTCGTCGTAGGTCTCCACCCCGGCCGAGGTCGGTGAGCCGAGCGCGTCGGTGGAGGCGTTGCGCCACACCCCGAAGGGGCTGATCCCGAACCGCACGCCCGGCTTGAGCGCCTTGATCCGCTCCCCGGTCTCCCGCACCAGCCGGTCGATGTTGTCGCGCCGCCAGGCCGCCCGGCCGGAGAAGTCCCCGCCGTACTTCTTGAAGGCGGCGTCGTCGGCGAAGCTCTGGCCGGAGACGGGATACGGGTAGAAGTAGTCGTCCCAGTGCACGGCGTCGATGTCGTAGCGGCGGACCGCGTCCAGCATCGCGTCCTGGACGAAGGACCGGACCTCCGGCAGACCGGGGTTGTAGTACAGCTTCCCGCCGTAGGGCACGACCCAGCCGGGGTTGCGGCGCGCGGGGTGGGAGGCGGTGAGGCGGGAGGGGTCGGTGTGGTTGGCGACGCGGTACGGGTTGAACCAGGCGTGCAGTTCCAGATCGCGGGCGTGGGCCTCCTCGACGGCGGTCCCCAGCGGGTCCCAGCCCGGGTCCTTGCCCTGGGTGCCGGTCAGACAGGCCGCCCACGGTTCGTAGGCGGAGGGCCACAGCGCGTCGGCGCTGGGGCGCACCTGGAGGATCACGGTGTTCAGCCGCCGGTCGACCGCCTCGTCCAGATAGGAGACGAGTTCGGCGCGCTGCTTCGCGGCCGTCAGACCGGTCTTCGAGGGCCAGTCGATGTTCGCCACGGTGGCGATCCACATCCCTCTCAGCTCCCGGTGGACCACGTCGCGCGCGCCACCGGCCGGACCGGCCGCTCCGGCCCCGCCCCTCCCGGTCGCCGCGGCGTCTCCGGCGAGGGCCGCGGCGGCCACCACCCCCGCCACCGTGCCGGTGGCCCCGGTCATGAACGCCCTGCGGTCCATCCGTCCCATCGCCCCGCTCCTGCCGTCTCGGTCCGCGCCCTGTCCCCCGGGAATCCGGGGGTGGAACGAGCATGCCCGCCCCAGCCCCCGATCCCGGGGAGGCGCGGAGTAACGTCGTGGGGTCGTGGTGGAGCCCGGAATCAGACGGAAGCCGCCGAACGTGAACAGCGAAAGGCACGAGGTGACGGACTCTATGGCCGACATTGCACGCGTCGGAGTGGTGGGCTGTGGCCAGATGGGCGCGGGCATCGCGGAGGTGTGCGCCCGCAGCGGCCTCGACGTCAAGGTGGCCGAGACCACCGGCGAGGCGCTGGAGATCGGCCGCACCCGGCTCCACAACTCCCTGTCCAAGGCCGCCGAGCGCGGCAAGATCACGGCGGAGGAGCGCGACGAGACGCTCGGCCGCCTCAGCTTCACCACCGACCTCGGGGAGTTCGCCGACCGCGATCTCGTCATCGAGGCCGTCGTGGAGAACGAGCAGGTCAAGACCGAGATCTTCCAGGTGCTCGACCAGGTGGTGACCCGCCCGGACGCCATCCTGGCCTCCAACACCTCCTCCATCCCGCTGGTGAAGCTGGCCGTCGCGACCTCCCGCCCGGACCAGGTCATCGGCATCCACTTCTTCAACCCGGCGCCGGTGCAGAAGCTCGTCGAGCTGATCCCCGCGCTGACCACGTCGGACGAGACCGTCACCCGGGCCGAGGCCCTGGTGCAGGACGTCCTGGGCAAGCACCCGATCCGCGCCCAGGACCGCTCCGGCTTCGTCGTCAACGCGCTGCTGATCCCGTACCTGCTCTCCGCGATCCGGATGTTCGAATCGGGCATCGCCAGCCGCGAGGACATCGACAACGGCATGGAGATGGGCTGCGCCCACCCCATGGGCCCCCTGAAGCTGGCCGACCTGATCGGCCTGGACACGGTCGCCTCGGTCGCCGACTCGATGTACGCCGAGTACAAGGAGCCGCTGTACGCCGCTCCCCCGCTGCTCCAGCGCATGGTCGACGCGGGCCGGCTGGGCCGCAAGACCGGGTCCGGGTTCTACCCGTACGCCTGATCCGGCCGTGGGGGGGGGGGGGGGGGCCCCCCCCCCCCCCCCCCCCCCGGGGGGGGGGGGGGGGGCCCCCCGGGGGGGCGGCCCCCCCCCCCCCCCCCGGCGCCGGGCCGCCGGGCCCCGCGGGGGCGCGGGCCCCCCAACAGGC
>NZ_JBVHKV010000018.1:0-160169 GCF_055559335.1 Streptomyces sp. NPDC024555 | reverse complement strand
GTACTGCAGGGGGGACCCTGTGGGAGAGTAGGACGCCGCCGAACAATCATTGTGGGAAAGCCCCGTGCCGATGGCACGGGGCTTTTCTGCGTTTCTGGGTCGGTTGCGTCTCGTCGCCGGGGCGTGTACTCGTACCCCTGTGCACCCGCCGGCCGGGGCTGAGGGTAGGGTCAGGGGGCATCATTGGCACGTTCTTCACAGGAGGCCCCCGGGTGGAGGTCCAGGAGACTCGCGTTCAGACGGACCGGGTACTCACCATCCCCAACATCCTCAGCATGGCGCGCCTCGTCGGCGTCCCTGTCTTCCTGTGGCTGATTCTCCGCCCGGAGTTCGGCGGGCCCCAGAGCGACGGCTGGGCCCTGCTCGTTCTGATGTTCAGCGGCGTGAGCGACTACCTCGACGGCAAGCTGGCCCGCCGCTGGAACCAGATCAGCAGTCTGGGACGACTTCTTGACCCGGCTGCCGACCGTCTCTACATTCTTTCCACGCTCGTCGGCCTGACCTGGCGGGAGATCCTTCCCCTCTGGCTCACCGCCGCGCTGCTCGCTCGTGAACTCATGCTTCTCGTGATGGTGGGAATCCTGCGCCGTCACGGCTATCCGCCCCCTCAGGTGAACTTCCTGGGCAAGGCGGCCACGTTCAACCTCATGTACGCCTTTCCCTTGTTGCTGCTCAGTGACGGAAGTGGTTGGCTTGCATCGTTGGCCACCGTTTTCGGATGGGCGTTCGCAGGATGGGGTACAACGCTCTACTGGTGGGCAGGGATCCTCTACGTGGTTCAGGTCCGCCGGCTGGTCAAGGCGGATGCAGTAGCCGATTGAGCTCGCTGATGCGGTGCCGCGCAACGTGGCCGGCCCGCGGCTGATGACACAGATGCTGCCCTGACGGGCGAAGTCGGCTAACCGTCGTCTCTTCAAGGAGGACGTTTCCGACATGAAGGCCGTCGTGATGGCAGGCGGCGAAGGCACACGCCTTCGCCCCATGACCTCAAGCATGCCCAAGCCGCTCCTTCCCGTCGCCAATCGGCCGATCATGGAGCACGTGCTTCGGCTGCTCAAACGGCACGGGCTCAATGAGACGGTCGTGACCGTCCAGTTCCTGGCCTCTCTCGTCAAGAACTACTTCGGGGACGGCGAAGAGCTCGGAATGGAGCTCACGTACGCCAACGAGGAGAAACCGCTCGGCACCGCGGGCAGTGTCAAGAATGCCGAAGAGGCGCTGAAGGACGACACCTTCCTGGTGATTTCCGGTGACGCGCTCACCGACTTCGACCTCACCGACCTCATCGCCTTCCACAAGGAAAAGGGCGGCCTGGTCACGGTCTGCCTCACCCGTGTCCCGAACCCCCTCGAATTCGGCATCACCATCGTGGACGAGGCCGGCCAGGTCGAACGCTTCCTGGAGAAGCCGACCTGGGGCCAGGTCTTCTCGGACACCGTGAACACCGGGATCTACGTGATGGAACCCGAGGTGTTCAACTACGTCGAGGCCGATGTCTCCGTCGACTGGTCCGGAGACGTCTTCCCGCAGCTCATGAAGGAAGGCAAGCCGATCTACGGCTATGTCGCCGAGGGCTACTGGGAGGACGTGGGCACCCACGAAAGCTATGTGAAGGCCCAGGCCGACGTCCTCGAACGCAAAGTCGACGTCGAGATCGACGGCTTCGAGATCTCGCCGGGAGTCTGGGTGGCCGAAGGCGCCGAGGTCCACCCGGACGCGGTGCTGCGCGGACCGCTCTACGTCGGTGACTACGCCAAGATCGAAGCCGGTGTGGAACTGCGTGAACACACGGTCATCGGATCGAACGTCGTCGTGAAGAGCGGTGCCTTCCTGCACAAGGCCGTGGTCCACGACAACGTGTACATCGGTGACCACAGCAATCTGCGCGGCTGCGTCATCGGCAAGAACACCGACATCATGCGGGCCGCCCGGATCGAGGACGGCGCGGTCATCGGCGACGAATGCCTCGTCGGCGAGGAATCGATCATCCAGGGGAATGTGCGCGTCTACCCCTTCAAGACCATCGAGGCCGGTGCCTTCGTCAACACCTCGGTGATCTGGGAGTCGCGCGGACAGGCCCATCTCTTCGGCGCACGCGGCGTCTCCGGGATCCTGAACGTCGAGATCACCCCGGAACTCGCGGTCCGGCTCGCCGGGGCGTACGCGACGACGCTCAAGAAGGGCGCCACCGTCACCACCGCCCGCGACCACTCCCGCGGTGCCCGCGCCCTCAAGCGCGCCGTCATCTCGGCGCTCCAGGCGAGCGCCATCGACGTACGCGACCTGGAGAACGTCCCGCTCCCCGTCGCCCGGCAGCAGACCGCGCGCGGCAGCGCCGGCGGCATCATGATCCGGACCTCGCCCGGTGTGCCCGACTCCGTCGACATCATGTTCTTCGACGAACGCGGCGCCGACCTCTCCCAGGCGCGCCAGCGCAAGCTGGACCGCGTCTACGCACGCCAGGAGTACCGCCGGGCCTTCCCCGGCGAGATCGGGGACCTGCACTTCCCGTCCAGCGTCTTCGACTCGTACACCGGCTCGCTGCTGCGCAACGTCGATACCACGGGCATCTCCGACGCCGGGCTGAAGGTCGTCGTCGACGCGTCCAACGGCAGCGCCGGACTGGTCCTGCCGAGCCTGCTCGGACGGCTCGGCGTGGACGCGCTCACCATCAACCCGGGCCTCGACGAGTCCCGGCCGACGGAGACTGCCGAGACCAGACGCTCCGGTCTGGTACGGCTCGGTGAGATCGTCTCCTCGGCCAGGGCCGCCTTCGGCGTCCGCTTCGACCCGGTCGGCGAACGGCTCTCCCTCGTCGACGAGCGCGGCCGGATCGTGGAGGACGACCGGGCCCTCCTGGTCATGCTCGACCTCGTCGCCGCCGAGCGGCGCAGCGGCCGGGTGGCGCTGCCCGTGACGACCACACGGATCGCCGAGCAGGTCGCCGCGTACCACGGGACCCAGGTCGAGTGGACGACGACATCGCCCGACGACCTCACCCGGGTCGCGCGGGAGGAGGGCACGATCTTCGGGGGCGACGGCCGGGGCGGTTTCATGGTCCCCGAGTTCAGCAGCGTCTTCGACGGCTCCGCCGCGTTCGTCCAGCTCATCGGGTTGGTCGCCAGGACCCAGCTCACGCTCAGCCAGATCGACGCGCGCATTCCGCACGCCCATGTGCTGCGGCGTGACGTCGCGACGCCGTGGGCCGTCAAGGGACTGGTGATGCGCCGGGTCGTGGAGGCGGCCGGCGACCGCGACGTCGACACGACGGACGGCGTACGCGTGGTCGAGGCCGACGGCCGCTGGGTGATGGTGCTGCCCGACCGGGCCGAGGCCGTCACCCATCTGTGGGCCGAGGGCCCCGACGACGCCTCGGCACAGGCGCTCCTGGACGAGTGGGCCGCCGTCGTGGAGAGCGCAGGTCAGTGAGGTGACCGGCGGCCGGTGCGGGGGCGAGGCTCCCGCCCGGCCGCCGGACCGTGTCCGCGCGGGACGGCGCGGTCCGGGCAGGGCGGTCCGGAGCGTGCGGTGCATCGGTGGGGCCATTCGGCGCTAGCCCCCACGACGTGCGACTATGTGCGGCATGTCGCAGCAGCCCCCCGATCGGAGTAGTACCGCGCCGCCGGCCGCGCGCCCCGACGCGTCCATGTCGCTGCTGACCAATGTGATGGACCACAGCCTGGACGACGGCTACGCGGAGGCCGCAGCGCGCCGTGACGCCGACGGGCGGGCCGGGATGCCCCGGACGCTGAAGGCCAAGCTGGGGCTCGCCGCGTGCCTGGTGCTGGCGGCCCTCGTCGTCACGCTCGGAGCCGCGCAGGCACGTGTCGCGGCGCCGGTCCTCGCGAAGGAGCGCGAGGAGCTGATCGACCGCATCGACGCCGAGACGGACGCCGCCGACACCCTCGAAGCACAGGTCGAGGAGGTCCGCGACGACGTGAACCGGCGGCAGCGCAAGGCGCTGGAGAAGCACGGCGGGGACCAGGCCGAACTGGTCGCGCTGCTCTCCGGCGCGACACCCGTGCAGGGCCCCGGGGTCAAGCTCGTCGTCGACGACGCGAAGGACTCCGACCAGGGAGGCGGCGGACCCCGCGAGAGCAGCGGCTTCTCCGACACCGGGCGCGTGCGCGACCGGGACATGCAGCGGGTGGTCAACGGGCTGTGGCAGTCCGGCGCCGAGGCGATCGCCATCAACGGCCAGCGGCTGACCGCCCTGTCGGCCATCCGTGCCGCGGGCGACGCCATACTGGTCGACAACAAACCGCTGGTGCCGCCGTACACGGTGCTCGCGGTGGGGGACGGGAAGAAGCTCGCCGCGGCCTTCCGGGACAGTGACGACGGCCAGTACCTTCAGGCGCTGAAGGAGACCTTCGACATCAGGACCAGCCTCTCCGCCGAGGAGAAGGTGAGCCTCCCGGCCGCTCCCAGCCTGACCGTACGCACAGCAGAGCCTTACAAGGCCGCGGACACGGGCAGTGGCGCGGCACACACAGGGAAGGGCACATCGTGATCGCCGTACTGGGCCTCGTCGTGGGAGTCGTGGTCGGACTGTTGGTCCGGCCCGAAGTGCCGGCAGTGGTCGAGCCCTACCTCCCGATCGCCGTCGTGGCCGCCCTCGACGCCGTCTTCGGAGGCCTGCGGGCCATGCTCGACGGGATCTTCGTCGACAAGGTCTTCGTGGTCTCGTTCCTGTCCAACGTGGTCGTCGCCGCGCTGATCGTCTTCCTGGGCGACAAGCTGGGCGTCGGCGCGCAGCTGTCCACGGGGGTCGTGGTCGTCCTCGGCATCCGCATCTTCTCCAACGCCGCCGCCATCCGCCGGCACGTCTTCAGGGCCTGAGGCCGATGAGCGACGACGCATACGACAAGGGTCCGGACGACGCGGCGGAGGCCGGGGAGCCCGCACCGGCGCCCCGGCCGCTCACCGGGCGTCAGCGGCTGGTGGCCGGCCTCTGGCCGCCCCGGGTCACCCGCGCCCAACTCATCGTCGCGCTGCTGCTGTTCGTCCTCGGACTGGGCCTCGCGATCCAGGTGCGGTCCAACAGCGACAACAGCGCGCTGCGCGGTGCCCGCCAGGAGGACCTGGTCCGCATCCTCGATGAGGTGGACGACCGTACGCAGCGGCTGGAGGACGAGAAGCAGCGTCTCGACGACCAGCGCACGGAGCTGGAGAACAGCTCCGACCAGGCGGAGGAGGCCCGTAAGCAGACGGTCGAGAAGGAGCGTCAACTCGGCATCCTCGCGGGTACCGTTGCGGTGCACGGTCCGGGCATCACGTTGACGATCAACGATCCGGGGGACGCCGTGCAGGCCGACATGCTGCTGGACGCGCTCCAGGAGCTGCGTGCGGCCGGTGCCGAGGCGATCGAGGTCAACGGCGTGCGTGTGGTGGCCCATACGTATTTCTCCGGTGACGGCGGCGCCGTCGAGGTGGACGACCGAAAGATCTCCGCCCCGTACGTCTTCAAGGTCATCGGCAAGCCGCAGGATCTGGAACCGGCGCTCAACATCCCCGGTGGTGTGGTGCAGACGCTGGAGAAGGAGCAGGCCACCGTGCATGTGGCACAGTCCGACGACATTGTCGTCGACGCCTTGCGACCGGCGGAGCGGCCTGACTACGCTCGATCATCGGCCCAGTGAACCGGGGGCGCGAGGGCGTCGGGGGACATGGGCCGGAGGTTGCGGGGGGTCGCCGCACCGTATCGGTGGTGCGTGGTGGAAACTGTCGAGTGGCTACGGACGTTGTGAAGATGTCCGGGTCGGCAGGTGTGTTCATTCAGGGTTCGTCCTGCCCCACGGGCGGGTCTGTTTCGGTCAAGGGGAATCGCCCGTGAAGTTGTTTGGGAAGTTGTTCGGCAAGAGCGCACGCGATGACGCCGCACGCCATCGCGCACCGCGCCACGGCCAGAACGAGGAGCAGGGCGGCGAACGCCCGCTCTTCCGCGATCAGGTGGCAGGTTCGGGGGGTGACATTTCGGGTGGTTCCGGCGCGTCGTCTGTTGACCCTGCCGGTGCCGGCCGCATAGGTTTCGGAGCACCGTCAACCTCAAGTACGGGTGGAGGGTTCGCCCCGGGGCAGGAGGCTTCGTCCATGCCGGTCTGTACGAGGTGCGGTCACCGCAACGCCGAAGCGAGCCGTTTCTGCTCCAACTGCGGTGCGCCGCTGCGGGGCGGAGTCCCCGAGCGCGCCTCGGAGACCACGTCGACCATCTCCATCTCGGGGCTGGAGGCCTACGAGGCGGAGGCCACCGGGCAGACGGCCCTGCCGTCGCTCTCGCCCGAGGCCCAGGCGGCCGTGGACGCCCTGCCGCTCGGCTCGGCGCTCCTGGTGGTGCGCCGCGGGCCGAACTCGGGAAGCCGCTTCCTGCTGGACAGCGAGCTGACCACGGCCGGCCGCCACCCGCAGAGCGACATCTTCCTCGACGACGTCACGGTCTCGCGCCGTCACGTGGAGTTCCGCCGGAACGCCGACGGCAGCTTCACCGTGGGGGACGTGGGGAGCCTCAACGGCACCTACGTCAACCGCGAGCGCATCGACTCCGTCGCGCTGTCCAACGGCGACGAAGTGCAGATCGGCAAGTACCGGCTGGTCTTCTACGCGAGCCAGCGCGGTATCTGATCCGCCCCCGACTCCGTTCGGGGGACCCCCAGGAAGGGCCATGCTGAGAACACCGACGGGCGGTGCCGGACACGGCACCGCCACCGCCGACGACCGCCCGATGAGCATCGGCACGGTGCTCCTGAGGCTGCGGGACGAGTTTCCCGAGGTCACGATCTCCAAGATTCGTTTCCTGGAGGCCGAAGGGCTCGTCGAACCGCAGCGCACCCCTTCCGGATACCGCAAGTTCCACGCCGAGGACGTCGAGCGCCTCGCGCAGGTGCTGCGGATGCAGCGGGACCACTATCTTCCGCTGAAAGTCATCCGCGAGCACCTGGACGCCCTCGCCCGGGGCGAGCAGGTCTCCCTGCCGTCCCCGGGCGGTGAGCTGGAACCGGGCGAGTGCTCCTGGACCACGGGATCGGGGCGGGCCACCGCGGCCCGTATCGGCCGGGCGGAGCTGCTGGCCGCCGCCGAGGTCACCGAGAGCGATCTGGACGCCTGGGAGGCGTACGGGCTGGTCGCGCCGACGGCCGAGGGCGGCTACGACTCCGAGATGGTCAACGTCGCCAGGCTTGTGGCGGATCTGGGGCGATTCGGTCTGGAACCCCGGCATCTTCGCGCGATGCGCGCCGCCGCGGACCGTGAGGCCGGGCTCATCGAGCAGGTCGTCGCACCCCTGCGCCGCCACAGGAATCCGCAGACCAGAGCCCATGCGGAGGCCACCGCGAGGGAGCTGGCGGAGCTGTCCGTACGGCTCCACGCGGCGCTCGTCCAGACCGCCCTGCAGATCCGTCTCCACTGATCCGGACGGTGCCCGACTACCCAAACCTGCCGAGCACGTCCTAGGGTTGCTGTGTGAACGAGCTCGACGTTGTGGGTGTCCGGGTGGAAATGCCCTCCAACCAACCGATCGTGCTCCTGCGTGAAGTGGGAGGCGACCGGTACCTCCCCATTTGGATCGGTCCCGGTGAAGCGACCGCGATCGCCTTCGCTCAGCAGGGCATGGCCCCCGCCAGACCGCTGACCCATGACCTCTTCAAGGATGTGCTCGAGGCCGTCGGCCAGGAGCTCACCGAGGTCCGGATCACGGATCTCCGGGAAGGGGTCTTCTATGCGGAGCTGGTCTTCGCCAGCGGGGTCGAGGTGAGCGCGCGTCCCTCCGACGCCATAGCGCTCGCCCTGCGCACCGGAACGCCGATCTACGGCAGTGACGGGGTGCTCGACGACGCGGGGATCGCGATCCCGGACGAGCAGGAGGACGAGGTGGAGAAGTTCCGCGAGTTCCTCGACCAGATCTCACCGGAGGACTTCGGTACGAACAGTCAGTGACGTCCCCGGGGCGCGCATCCGACAAGCCTTTCCCGGTCGAACGGCACGGGAAACCACCCTCAGGGTGATTATCACTCGGCGTGCCGAGTGTGGCGATCGTTGACGCACCCCGAGTGACTGCCTACCTTCGAGTGGGCAGGTCAAGGACGGAGGTCGGCGTGAGAAACAGCGGCGACGGTACGGCAGCGGGCGCGCCGTATCCGCAGCAGGGGAGTACGGCCGGCCACACCATCAGGCAGCCGGTCGCACCGGCCGCCGTGGCGGGGGACGGCGTGACAGCGGCCAACGACATCGGCTACCGAGGACCGACGGCCTGCGCCGCCGCGGGCATCACCTACCGGCAGCTCGACTACTGGGCCCGTACGGGGCTGGTGGAGCCGAGCGTCCGCCCGGCCTACGGCTCCGGCACCCAGCGGCTCTACAGCTTCCGGGACGTCGTCCTGCTGAAGATCGTGAAACGCTTCCTGGACACCGGTGTGGCCCTCCAGAACATCCGCACCACCGTGCAGCACCTGAGGGCCCGCGGCTTCCAGGACCTCGAACGCATGACGCTGATGAGCGACGGGGCGACCGTCTACGAGTGCTCCTCGCCCGCCGAGGTCGTCGATCTGCTCCAGGGCGGTCAGGGCGTCTTCGGGATCGCCGTCGGGGTGGTCTGGCGCGATGTGGACGCCGCCCTCTCCCAGCTCCACGGGGAGCGCGTCGACACCGGCGAAACACTGATCGGCAACAACCCCACCGACGAGCTGGCCCGCCGCCGCAACCGGGCCGGCTGACCGCTCCCCGTAGGGCAGGACGGCCACGCACCGGAGGATCCGGCGCGTGGCCGCCGTCGTGACGGGGCGACTGTCAGTGCCGTAGGGCACCATCGGGTGATGTGAGAGCCGCGCCCACCATCCTGCATCTGGACATGGACGCCTTCTACGCCTCGGCGGAGCAGGCGGCGAAGCCCAGCCTGCGCGGCAAACCGGTCGTGGTGGGCGGGCTGGGGCCGCGCGGGGTCGTCGCCACCGCCTCCTACGAGGCCCGGCGCTTCGGGGTGCATTCGGCGATGCCCATGGCCCAGGCCCGGAGACTCGCGCCGAACGCCGCCTACCTCGTCCCGCGCTTCGGCCTCTACCGCACGGTGAGCGACCAGGTCATGGCCCTGCTGGGTCAGCTGTCCCCGCTGGTGGAGCCGCTCAGCCTCGACGAGGCCTTCGTCGACCTGGAGGCCGGCGGGACGGCGGACGACAGCGCGTCCGCCCTGGAGATCGGCCGCGGGCTGCGCGCGGCGATCACGGCCGTGACCGGGCTCAGCGGCTCCGTCGGACTGGCCGGCTCCAAGATGCTGGCGAAGATCGCGTCGGAGGAGGCCAAACCCGACGGCATCCTGCTGATCGAACCGGGTACCGAACGGGAACTGCTCGCGCCCATGCCCGTGCGCACCCTGCCCGGAGTCGGACCCGCCACCGCCGACCATCTGCGCCGGGCGGGTATGACCACGGTCGACGACCTCGCCGAGGCCGGTGAGGCGGAGCTCGTACGGCTGCTGGGCAAGGCGCACGGCACCGCGCTGCACCAGATGGCCCTGGGCCGCGACGACCGGCCCGTCGTCGCGGAACGGGACGCCAAGTCGGTTTCCGTCGAGGACACCTTCGACACGGATCTGCACGACCGGGTCCGGATCAGGACCGAGGTCGAACGGCTCGCCGACCGCTGTGTCCACCGGCTGAAGGGGGCCGGGCGCTCCGGGCGCACGGTGGTCCTGAAGGTCCGGCGCTACGACTTCTCCACGCTGACCCGCTCCGAGACCCTCCGGGGGCCCACCGACGACCCCACCGTGGTCAGGGAGGCCGCGGCGCGGCTCCTGGAGGGCGTGGACACCACCGGGGGCGTACGGCTGCTCGGCGTCGGTGTCACGGGGCTGGCGGACTTCACCCAGGAGGATCTCTTCGCGCAGGCGGCCGGAGAGCGGGCGGCGGCCGCCGGGGCCGCCGCCGAGGCCGCGGAGCCCCACCGGCCCGAGGGCGCGCCGCAGGAGCCCGGGGACGGCCGTCACGCCCCCGACGGCGGGGAGGGCGGGGAGAGCGAGGAGAGCCCCGAGCAGCGGGCCGCGCGGCGCTGGCCGGCCGGGCACGACGTGCTCCACGAGGCATACGGACACGGCTGGGTGCAGGGGAGCGGGGTCGGCCGCGTCACCGTGCGGTTCGAGGAGCCGGAATCGCCGCCGGGCCGGGTGCGGACGTTCCGGACCGACGACCCGCAGCTGCGGCCCGCCGAGCCCCTGCCGCTCGTGAGCGATCCGGCGGACTACTCCTCGTGGCCGGCCAGCCTGCCGAAGTCACGGTCGGGGCCAGCGGCGTCGGGTGCCGAGTCCAGACCGTAGTGCCGGTAGAGCTGGAGCTCCTGCTCCGGCGAGAGGTGGCGGCCCACGCCGAAGTCGGGGGCGTCCTTGATCAGGGCGCGGTCGAAGGGGACGCGCAGCGTCTCGTCGACCAGTTCGCTCGGCTCCAGGGGGACGAAGGCGTCCCGGCTGAACAGCCCGGTGCGGACGGCCGCCCACTCCGGCACACCGGTGGCGTCGTCGAGGTACACCTCGTCGACGGTTCCGATCTTGGTGCCCTTGCGGTCGAACGCCTTGCGGCCGATCAGGCTGCGCGGATCGATGTCGGTCTGCACGGTCCCTCCCACTGGTCGCGGCTACTCCACAGGCACTACAGAAGTCCACAATCGTGGTCCCGGCCACTCGGGAAGGGAGCCGGGGACCCCGCTGGTAGGCTGGATACGGCTGCTGACCCCGTGCGGGAGAGTCCTCCGGAAGCCCTCCGGAGGGCGCCGAAGGAGCAAATCCTCCCCGGAATCTCTCAGGCCCCCGTACCGCACGGACGAGGTCACTCTGGAAAGCAGGGCGGGTTCCGTACGGCGTGTGCCGTGCCGGGTCCCTCCCTCACCGACGGTGAAAACCGGTGCGCCCCGCGGGCATCGGTGAAGCTCTCAGGTTGAGATGACAGAGGGGGAGGCCGTTCGGGCACCCCGCGCCGTGGTGCCCCTCGCAGGTCGTGACAGACCAGGAGGCCTCCATCATGACCCCCCGTCGCCCTTCGCTCGCCCAGCTGGAACAGGGAATCCCGTTCGAGCAGCGCCACATCGGTCCCGATGCCGAGGCCCAGGCGAAGATGCTCGCCCAGGTCGGTTACGGCTCGCTGGACGAGCTGACCGCCGCCGCGGTGCCCGACGTGATCAAGAGCGCCGAGGCGCTGGCCCTGCCGGACGCCCGTACCGAGGCCGAGGTCCTGGCCGAGCTGCGCACGCTCGCCGACCGCAACCAGGTGCTGGCCCCCATGATCGGGCTCGGCTACTACGGCACCTTCACCCCGCCGGTGATCCTCCGCAACGTCATGGAGAACCCCGCCTGGTACACGGCGTACACGCCGTACCAGCCCGAGATCTCCCAGGGCCGCCTCGAAGCCCTCCTGAACTTCCAGACGATGGTCGCCGACCTCACCGGGCTGCCCACCTCCGGTGCCTCGCTGCTCGACGAGGGCACCGCCGCCGCCGAGGCCATGGCCCTGGCGCGGCGCGTCGGCAAGGTCAAGCAGGGCGTCTTCCTGGTCGACGCCGACACCCTGCCGCAGACCGTGGCGGTCATCGAGACCCGGGCCGAGCCCACCGGCGTCGAGGTCGTCGTCGCGGACCTGAGCGACGGGATCCCGGCCGACCTCGCCGAGCGCGGCGTCTTCGGCGTGCTCCTGCAGTACCCCGGCGCCTCCGGAGCCGTGCGCGATCTGCGCCCCCTCGTCGAGCAGGCCCACGAGCTGGGCGCGATCGTCACCGTGGCCGCCGACCTGCTGGCGCTCACGCTGCTCACCTCGCCCGGCGAGCTGGGCGCGGACATCGCCGTCGGCACCACCCAGCGCTTCGGCGTCCCGATGGGCTTCGGCGGACCGCACGCCGGCTACATGGCCGTCCGCGAGAAGTTCGCCCGCAGCCTTCCCGGCCGCCTCGTCGGCGTCTCCGTGGACGCGGACGGGAACAAGGCCTACCGGCTGGCGCTCCAGACCCGCGAGCAGCACATCCGCCGCGAGAAGGCCACGAGCAACATCTGCACCGCGCAGGTGCTGCTCGCCGTCATGGCCGGCATGTACGCGGTCTACCACGGCCCCGAGGGGCTGCGGACCATCGCGCGCCGCACCCACCGCTACGCCGCGATCCTGGCGCGGGGGCTGCGCGACGGCGGCGTCGAGGTGGTCGGTGACGCCCACTTCGACACGCTCACCGTCCGCGTCCCGGGCGGGGCCGCCGCGGTCGTCGAGGGCGCCCGCGCCCGCGGGGTGAACCTCCGCCTCGTCGACGCCGACACCGTCTCCCTCGCCTGCGACGAGACGACCACCCGCACGCTGGTCGAGTCCGTCTGGGCCGCCTTCGGCGTCGAGGCGGACGTGGAGGCGCTGGACGCCACGACCGCCGACGCGCTGCCCGAGGGGCTGCTGCGCGACGACGCGATCCTGACCCACCCGGTCTTCCACCAGCACCGCTCCGAGACCGCGATGCTGCGCTACCTGCGCCGCCTCGCCGACAAGGACTACGCGCTGGACCGCGGCATGATCCCGCTCGGCTCCTGCACCATGAAGCTGAACGCGACGGCCGAGATGGAGTCCATCACCTGGCCCGAGTTCGGCGCGCTGCACCCGTTCGCCCCGGCCGAGCAGGCGGAGGGCTTCCTGACGCTCATCCACGAGCTGGAGGAGCGCCTGGCCGAGGTCACCGGCTACGACGCGGTCTCCCTCCAGCCCAACGCGGGTTCGCAGGGCGAGTTCGCGGGCCTGCTCGCCGTCCGCGCGTACCACCGCGCCAACGGTGACGAGAACCGGACCGTCTGCCTGATCCCGTCCTCGGCCCACGGCACCAACGCCGCGAGCGCCGTGATGGCCGGGATGAAGGTCGTCGTGGTGAAGACCGCCGACGACGGCGAGGTCGACGTCGAGGACCTGCGCGCCAAGATCGCGCAGCACCGCGACGAGCTCGCGGTGCTGATGATCACCTACCCGTCCACCCACGGTGTCTTCGAGGAGCACGTCGCCGACATCTGCGCCGAGGTCCACGACGCCGGCGGCCAGGTCTACGTGGACGGCGCCAACCTCAACGCGCTGGTCGGTCTCGCCAAGCCGGGCCGCTTCGGCGGCGACGTCTCGCACCTGAACCTGCACAAGACCTTCTGCATCCCGCACGGCGGCGGCGGTCCGGGCGTCGGCCCGGTCGGTGTGCGCGCCCACCTCGCGCCGTACCTGCCGAACCACCCGCTGCAGCCCGCCGCGGGCCCGGAGACCGGCGTCGGACCGATCTCGGCGGCACCCTGGGGCTCGGCGGGGATCCTGCCCATCTCCTGGGCGTACGTACGCCTGATGGGGGGCGAGGGCCTCAAGCGCGCGACGCAGGTCGCCGTACTCGCGGCCAACTACATCGCCAAGCGGCTGGAGCCGCACTACCCGATCCTGTACACCGGCCCGGCGGGCCTCGTCGCGCACGAGTGCATCGTGGACCTCCGGCCGCTGTCGAAGGCGACCGGCGTCAGCATCGACGACGTCGCCAAGCGCCTCATCGACTACGGCTTCCACTCGCCGACCATGTCGTTCCCGGTCGCCGGCACGCTGATGATCGAGCCGACCGAGAGCGAGGACCTGGCGGAGCTGGACCGTTTCTGCGACACGATGATCGCCATCCGCGCCGAGATCGAGAAGGTGGCCTCGGGCGAGTGGAGCGGGGACGACAACCCGCTGGCCAACGCCCCGCACACCGCGGCCGCGCTGGGCGGGGAGTGGGCGCACGCCTACAGCCGCGAGACGGCGGTCTTCCCGGCCGGGGTCTCGCCCGCCGAGAAGTACTGGCCGCCGGTGCGCCGCATCGACGGCGCGTTCGGCGACCGCAACCTGGTCTGCTCGTGCCCGCCGCTGGACGCGTACGACGACTGATCCGGGAGCGACGTCGCGAACGGGCGGCGTGACGCGGACACGCGTGGGGGCCGGTGCGGAGATCTCTCCGGGCCGGCCCCTTTTCCGTACCTGCGGCTCAGGCCGCCTTCGCCACCCGGCCGGTGCCCAACGGCCGGTGCGGGGCGATGATCTGTCCGTCGGGAAGCAGCTCACCGGTGTCCTCGAAGAGCAGGACGCCGTTGCACAGCAGGCTCCAGCCCTGTTCCGGGTGATGGGCCACCAGACGGGCGGCTTCCCGGTCGGCGGAGTCGGCTGTCGGGCAGGGTGGCTGGTGCTGGCACATGGATGGGTTCTTTCGCTGCGTCGAGTTGAATGTCCTGCGGCTGGACGAGGTGTTCATGACCGCTCCCCCGTATCGATCGGTCCGATCCCAGTGTTGCCCCACGGACGTCATTCCGCAGGGATTTCGCAGCAGCGCTCCTTCTCCTCTCATGACGCGTCACCCAGCCGGACGGTTCAGCGCAACTGCACTGTCCCTTCGGGTGGTTCGGGGTGGCCGGATGGGGCTAGTCCGGATGGACCCCCGGCTCCCGCGGGCATGCGCGGCGCCCCGCCGCCGGGGTACCGGTGACGGGGCGCCGCGCATGAGGCGTGGGGGAGGGGCTCAGGCGGGCGAGCCCAGCAGGGGGCCGGGACCGGGTGCGATACGGGTGGTGATCACGGGGAGCAGATCGGCGACCCGGTGCGGACGGTGTGCCGCGATACCCGGTGGGGCGGGAGCGAGCGGGACGAGGAGATCGGCCGGGGCGGGGGCGCCGAGGGTGGCGTCCGCCGCGATGTCGCCGTGCAGCCAGAGCGCGAGCATGTACAGCTCGGGGATGGACAGCAGCCGCGGCTGGTACGGGGTGGGGGCCGCCTCCGCCTGGCGCAGGGCGAGTTCGGTCGAGGCGAGGTACGGGCCCTCGAAGAAGTGCGAGAACGCCCAGCCGTCGGGCGTGAGCATGGTGTCGGCCGCGGCGACGGCCCGTTCCGTGCCGCGGATCAGGAAGCGCCAGCCGATGAGGCGGGTGGTCGGCGCGAGGGCTCCCGGTGCGATGCGGTCCAGCACGTGGACGGGGAGCGGGTGATCGGGGCTCAGTGGTTCCTGGGCGGACCGCAGTGCTGGTGTGCGGGCCTCGCGGACGGCGGTCGGTGAACCGAGGGCCGCGAGAACGCTGCGCAGGGCGGGCGCGGGGGCCGGGGGAACATGCAGCGGCATAGTGGGTCGCCTCTCACTTCGGAGACACGGTGGTGCGTGGGCGGGTGCAGACGGCGGTGTCGGCGTGCGGGGCCAGAGGAGGCCGGTGACTGGGCCGGTGCGTCAACTCTCTGCCTCGTCCGCGGAGTTTATACGACACGTGTTCACACGATGTTTCCACTAGCCGTCGTGGTGATTGCCGACAAGGCGGTATCCGGACTTTATTATGCGGAGATTACGCTGATTCGATGCGCGCGGCGCAGTCACCGCCTCGGGTTTTTCCCGCGTCGCGGTCGGCCGAAACGTGCCGGTGCTTTCCCCGTATGCCGATCGGGAAACTGCGGGCTGCGCCATGCCGAGTGAATGTGCCTCGGGCCTCGTTCTTCAGATTAGCGGCCGCATGCCGTCCGCGGGGCGTTACGGATCTCTCCGTCTGGGCATTATCGACCCTGACGCGAGCGGTCTGGGCCGCGGGCCGCCCACTCGAGGAGGGACCCTTCGATGGGGGAGAAGGTCGTGGCGGACGCCTTTGACCTGTCCGACCGGCAGCGGTATCGGACCAAGCTCCACCAGTGCCTGGAGGGGCTGGAGAGACTTCTGGCGGACCGGAGGTTCGATCGCCCGCGCAACCTCATGGGGATGGAGATCGAACTGAATCTGGCCGGTGCCGACGGTATGCCGAAGATGTTGAACGGACAGGTACTGGACCGTATCGCCAGCCGTGATTTCCAGACGGAACTGGGGATGTTCAATCTGGAAGTGAACATAGTTCCCCATCATCTGTCAGGCCGCGTTCTCGATCAGCTGGCCGAGGAGCTGCGGGCCGGGCTGGGATATGCCGACCGGAAGGCCGCCGAGGTCGATGCCGGGATCATGATGATCGGAATACTTCCCACGCTCGGGCGCACCGACATGGTCCGGTCCAACCTCTCCGACGTGGACCGCTACGCCCTGCTCAACGATCAAATGGTGGCGGCCAGGGGCGAGGATTTCTCCCTGGATATCGAAGGCGTGGAGCGACTGGTCTGCACCTCCGGATCGATCGCCCCGGAGGCCGCCTGCACCTCCGTGCAGCTCCATCTCCAGGTGACCCCCGAGCGCTTCGCGGACGTCTGGAACGCGGCCCAGGCCGTGGCCGCGGTGCAGGTGGCGCTGGGGGCCAACTCTCCCTTCCTGTTCGGCCGTGAGGTGTGGCGGGAGTCCCGGCCGCCGCTCTTCCAGCAGGCCACGGACACCCGGCCGCCCGAACTGCAGAACCAGGGCGTGCGGCCGAGGACCTGGTTCGGCGAGAAGTGGGTGGACTCGGCCTTCGAGCTGTTCGAGGAGAACCTGCGCTACTTCCCGCCGCTGCTGCCCCTGTGCGACGAGGAGGATCCGCTGCGCGTCCTCGACGACGGCGGGGTGCCCCGTCTGCACGAGCTGGTCCTGCACAACGGCACCGTCTACCGGTGGAACCGTCCGGTGTACGGGCTCGTGGACGGCGTACCGCATCTGCGCGTGGAGAACCGGGTCCTGCCCGCCGGGCCCACCGTGGCCGACGTCATGGCGAACACCGCCCTCTACTACGGGCTGGTCCGGGCGCTGGCGGAGGAGCCGCGACCGGTGTGGACCAGGATGCCGTTCGCCGCGGCGGCGGAGAACTTCGAGAACGCCTGCCGGCTGGGCATCGACGCCGAACTGCTCTGGCCCCGCCCCGGCCGCTCCGGCGGGCTGACCCGGGTGCCGGCCGTGAAGCTCGTACGGGACGAACTGCTGCCTCTGGCCGCCGCGGGGCTCGACGCGTGGAACGTCGAGGCCGCCGACCGGGACCACTATCTCGGGATCATCGAGGGGCGCTGCCGGCGGCGGACGAACGGGGCGTCCTGGCAGGCGGAGGCCTATCACCGGGCCCGCCGCGCGGGGCTCGCACGGGGCGACGCGCTCGCCGCGATGACCCGGCGGTACGGCGAACTGATGCAGGCCGGTGAGCCCGTGCACACCTGGCCCGCGGACATTCCGGCGGCATGAGGCGGGCCCGGCGGGAACCCCGGAGGATCCCGTCGGGCCCGGTCGCCCCGTGTCCTACTCCTCCTCGGCCGCGCGGCCGTTCTGGCCGGCGGTCATCACGGCCTGGAGGATCACCGCCTGGATCTCCGCCGGGTCGTTCACCTGGTAGCCGCCGCCCCCGGTGATCTTGGCTATGTCGTTCAGCTCGTCGCGGTCCGCCTCGGGACCCACCGCGATGGCGAGCAGCGGAACGGGCCGCTCGGGGTCGCTGATCCTCTTGAGCTCCGCGATCAGCGCGGAACGCGAGATCGACTGCTCGTCCTGGTTGGAGCCGTCCGTGAGGATCACGACCGCGTTGAACTTGTCCTTCACATAGGTGCGCTGGGCCTCCTTGTACGCGGCCAGCGTCGTGTCGTACAGACCGGTCGCACCGTCCGGCACGGGCTTCAGCCCGGCGAAGGCGGCGGCGAGCTTCTCGCGGTGGGTGCCGCCGCCCTTGGCGGCGTCTCCGAGCCGCGCGGTCGCCACCAGCTGGCGGTAGTCCTTGTCGCCGTCGAGCGTGGTGGCGAACTCCCAGAGTCCGATCTCGTCGTTCGGCGTGAACTGGTTGAGCGCCTGGATCAGCGAGGCCTTCGTCACGTCCATCCGCGACTGGTTGCGGCCCGGCACGATCGTGGCCATCGACCCCGAGGCGTCGACGACGGTGGTGAGCCGTGCGCTCTGCACGGTGATCGTCCACATGCCCAGCGTCTGCTGGAGGGCCTCGTCCGGGAGGGCGGAGCCGGGCACCGTGGCGTAGGGCTGGGGCGACTTGGCACCGGCGGCCGCGACCATGGCCTCGTCGGGAGTGCCGTCGACGGTGCGGAAGCCGTGCTCGCGCAGCGTGCGCTGGGAGGCGTCCTCGGACAGCAGCGTCATGAAGCGGAGCGCGGCCCGGCTCTGGTCCGTGGTCAGCTCCTCCTCGTTGACCAGGGCGAAGGGATAGTCGAGGAGGGGGGTGCCGTCCTCGGGGTAGAAGAGGTTGAGTCTTCCGCCGCCGGTGGACTCGGCGTTGTGGGCGAAGGCGGCCTGCTCGGAGAGGAGCACCGCCTGGTTGCGGGCGGGATTTCCCTGCTCGGCGCCCGAGCTGTCCTGCGGCAGCGTCCCGGCGACCTGGGTGTCGCCGTCGGACATCCGCTGGGCCAGCAGTTTGGCCGTGGCCGCGACGCGGGTGTCGCTGTCCCCGCCCTGTTTGTCGGAGGAGATCCCGATGCTGGTGAGGGCCAGCAGGCCGGTGGCGCTGCGCGCCGGGTCGGCCGCTCCCAGCCGGACCTTGTCGGACTCCATGGCCGCGGCGGTCAGCTCGGCCCAGCTGTACTTCTTCTTCGGCCAGCCGAGGCTCTTGGCGGCCGAGGGGACCATCGCCAGGGTGACCGGCGACGAGGCGACGGAGTCGCCCGGAGTGATCGGTACGGCGTCTCCGGTGCCCTTGGCCCGGGTCAGCCACAGCTCGGAGTCGGGGAGCCACATCTGGTAGTCGGGCGTCTTCGCGCCGCGGGCGAGAGCGTCCGCGACCTTGTACGAGTCGCGGGCCACCACCTCCACGTCCACGCAGTGCCCGTCGGACTTCAGGTTGTCCTTGCGTGCCCGGTCGGCGACGGCACGCACGGCGGGAGCGATGTCCGGGGAGGACATCATGGTCAGGTGTACGGCGCTGTCGTCGCAGGACTTCGAGAACGACAGCAGGCCGCCCTGTGCCGCTACCGCTGTTCCCCCGGCGACGGCGAGAACGAGCATGGTGGCGATGACCACGGTACGGCGGCGGCGCGGAGGACGGTCCCCGCTTCCGTCCGCCGCGTAGTCGTCCGGCAAGCTGTGACGTCCCATGTCGGTGGTGCCCCTCCTTGAGGATGAACAAGGAAAAGGGGGACCACACCATCGGCGATGGTGCTCGTCCCCCGGCCTGTCGCGCATGATCTTCGTACCTGCATTCGAGACCCTAGCGGCACGGGGAGCGGCATGGGACGGGAATGCACAACTGAGGGCAGGTGTACAGGTGGAGGCAGGGCGCGTGGCTGAATCTTTTCCTCAGGAGGCCGTGTCACAACGGATTCTGCGGTCCGAAACGGTGCTGGTCCTGGCGCTCTCGCTGGGCGCCAGCGGGGTGTCTGCCCTGATCAGTTTTGTCGGATCCTTGACGAAACCAGGGGGTTTGAAGGATCAGGCGGCCACGCTCAACAGTTCCTACGCACCGGGCCGGCCCTGGCTGGATCTCGCGTGGCAACTCTTCAGTATCTCCACGGCACTGGTCCCCGTCGCGCTCGTCGCCCATCTCCTCCTCCGGGAGGGAACGGGCCTGCGCGTCATCGGTTTCGACCGGAGCCGGCCGTGGCAGGACCTCGGCCGCGGCACCCTGGTCGCGGCGGGCATCGGCAGTGCGGGACTGGCCTTCTACCTCGTCGCCCGCGCCTCCGGCTTCAACCTCACGGTCGTCCCCGAATCGCTCCCCGACGTGTGGTGGAAGTTCCCCGTTCTCATTCTTTCGGCGATCCAGAACTCCGTGGTGGAGGAAGTGATCGTCGTCGGCTATCTGCTGCGCAGGCTGGGGCAGTTGGACTGGACGCCGATGGCCGCCCTGGTGGCCGGCTCGGTGCTGCGCGGCTCGTACCACCTGTACCAGGGCATCGGCGGATTCCTCGGCAACATGGTGATGGGCGTCGTCTTCGTCCTCCTCTACCGGCGCTGGCAGCGGGTGGGCCCGCTGGTCGCCGCGCACGCGCTGCTCGACATCGGCGCGTTCGTCGGATATGCGCTGCTCGCCGGGAAGGTGGACTGGCTCCCGACGCCGTGACAGGGGAACGGGAGGGGCGGACCGCGCTACGAGGGCGGCCGCCCCTCCCGTCGTACGGCGGTGGTCCGGAACCTCTACGGGGCGACGAGCAGATCGCCGTCCACGACGGTCACCGCGTGCCCGGTGAGGACGGTGCGGTCGCCGCGCAGCGCGGTGCGGACCAGTCCGGAGCGGGCGGAGGCCTGGAGACCGGTCAGTTCCGCGCGGCCGAGCCGGGCCGACCAGAACGGGGCGAGGGCCGTGTGGGCGCTGCCCGTCACCGGGTCCTCGTCGATGCCCACGCCGGGGAAGAAGCCGCGCGAGACGAAGTCGTGGCCGCCCGCGGGATCGGCGGCCGCCGCCGTCGCGATGACGCCGCGCCGCGAGAGGCCGGCCAGGGCCGCGAAGTCCGGCGTCAGCGCCCGTACGGTCGCCTCGTCCTTCAGCTCCACCAGCAGATCGCCCACGTGCGGACCCGTGTCGTGGACCGACACCGGCTCCGCGCCCAGGGCCGCGGCCAGCCCGTCCGGCGCGGTCTCGGGCGTGAGCGGGGCGGTCGGGAAGTCCAGTTCGATCGCGCCGTCCGGTGTGGTGCGGGCGGTCAGCACACCGCACCGGGCGGCGAACCGGACCGTGCCGCTCGCGGTCCCGGTGGTGTGCAGGATGTGGGCGGTGGCGAGCGTGGCGTGGCCGCACATGTCCACCTCGGTGGCCGGGGTGAACCACCGCAGCGCCCAGTCGGCGTCGCCGCCGGGCGGCAGTGGGTGGGCGAAGGCGGTCTCGGAGAGGTTCAGCTCCGCGGCGATCTGCTGGAGGCGGCTGTCCCCGGGGAATCCGTCCGGGCCCAGGAGCAGGACCCCGGCCGGGTTGCCGGCGAAGGGGCGGTCGGTGAACGCGTCGACGATTCGAATCCTCATGGGCCGACCGTAGGGGCGTGGCCGCGCGGCGGGCCAAGGCCAATTCCGTATCGGCGGCCCCTCGACGCCGAACGGACCTGCCCCGGACGCACCTGCCTCGGACGCAGCTGCCTCGAACGGCTCAGGGGATGCTCGTGAGCGGCCAGGTGTTCGGAGGATTGCGCCGGGCGGCGGCACGGATGTGCACCAGGGCCAGTACGGCGCTCATATGCGTCTTGCCCTCGGAGAACCGGACGTGGTCCGCGCAGAACCAGACGGCGTTCTCGGGGTGCCCCTCGCGGTCGGTGGGCGGCCCGGTGGGGCGGAAGTACACGAGGGTGAAGAACGCGACGGGGTGGTCCCTGCGGGAGGCACGGCAGATCGCGCAGGACGGAGGCATCATCGTCGGTCAACTCCCCTCCGTGAAACCGGTCGAGGAGTGATCCTACAATCGGCTCGGCACGGTCCTGCGTGGCCGTGCCCGGTTCTGCCGCGTGCCCCGCCCCGTGCGGCGGGGACGGCCACAACGGCCCGCGCGGCATCCGGCGCGACATCGAGGCGTACGGGGTGCCGTCCGCACCCGAGACGACGGAGGTTCCATGCGCGTGATCTCGAGCGGCAGGCACCACACCACGTTCGCCTTCGGCGATCTGCGGGTGACCTCGTTGCGGGACGGGTACCTCGACATGCCGCCGACCCGGCTCCGCGACGAGGACGGGAGCCCACTCGGTGAACTGCCGGCCGCCGTCCCGCTGCCCGGCGGCAATCTGCGGCTGTCGGTCAACGCCTTCTTCGTCACCGACGGGACGCGGTCCCTCCTCGTCGACGCCGGCGCGTCCGACGCCTGGCACGAACCGACCTTGGGACTGGTCCACGACGCGCTCGACGAGGCGGGGATCGACCGCTCGCGCCTCACCGACGTGGCCGTCACCCACCGGCACGTGGACCATGTCGGCGGGCTGATCGCGCCGGACGGCTCGGAGGCGTTCCCCGGTCTCGAACGCGTGTGGATCGGAGCCGCCGACGCCTCGGTGTTCACGGGCCGCCTCGCCCCGCTCCGCGACCGCGTCGTCCCCGTGTCGGAGCGGACCGCGATCAACGACTGGGCCGTGGCGCTCCCGACGCCCGGTCACACCCCCGGCCACGTCGTCTACGCCGCCGAGAACGGCACCGGAGACCGCCTGCTCCTCTGGGGCGACACCGTGCACGTCCCCACGCTCCAGTTCGGCCGGCCGCGTGTGGCCTGGGAGTTCGACGTCGATCAGCCCATGGCCCGCACCGCGCGAGCGACCCTCCTCGAACAGCTGACGCGCCCGGGGCACTTCGTGGCCGGCGCGCACCTCGACTCACCCGGCATCGCGCGCGTCACTCCTTCCGGTGAGGGATACGCGCTGGAGTACCTCGCGCCGTCGATCGGCTGATCCCGTCCGCGTCCCTCTCGGGGCCGGCCGGCCCGGCACGTCGGGGTCCGGCCGGCCGGTGAGCTGGTGCGTCCGGGCGGGTCACTCCCCGAAGATCCCCGCGCGCCGCGCCCGTAGCTCGGACCGCACGAGTTCGAGAAGGCGCCCTCCCCAGTTGCGGCCCCGGCCGGCGTTGTCGCCCCAGAAGGCCGAGTCCACGTCGTCGTAGATCAGGGTGGCATCGTCCGTCGCCAGGAGGACATCGGCCAGTTCCGGGTGCTGGTCGTACTTGGCGCGCAGCAGACGCGTCATGACGGCGGTCCTGAGGTGCTCCCAGTCCTCCCGGCGCGGGGCCTCGGCCGCCAGCCTTCGTGCCTCGGCGGCGGATTCGGCCGTCGCGACCGCGCGCCGGGTCCCGGGCTCGGTGACCGAGAGCGCCCAGTAGGCATGGGCGACGGACGGGTAGTCCGTGTCCCCGACGGTGATCGGCGCCGGGTAGTCGTGGCGCAGGCCGAGTCTTCCGGGCTGCGGCACGGGCTTGTTCGGATACGAGTGCCGGAGGTGGAGCGCCGGGGCCCGCGCGCCCTCCGGTCCGTCCGCCGGGACGCGGGTGGCCCGCTCGGCGATCCGGCGCGCCCGCTCCTCGAAGTACGCGAGTGCCTCGTCGTAGTCCTCCTGCGTCACCGTCTCGGTTTCGCCGAACGGCAGCCGGTCCAGGCCGCCGGGCCCGGCCACCAGGATCCGCAGCGGCCAGTCCTTGAGGTCCATGTCGCCCAGTGCGTACCGGCGCTGTGTCTCGGGGACGGCCAGGTACGCGGTCCGGACGGACGCCCGGTTCGCCTCGGTCCGGTCGGCGAGGAACACATCGACGGCGGCCAGGCAGCGGCCGGTCGAGTCGGGCCGCTTGTTCAGCCGGTCGATGGTGTCGCGGACCTCGGCGAGCAGCAGTTCGGGGGTGAGCCGGTTCCACGGCTCGCCGAACTTCCAGTCCGCCAGCCCGTGCGCGGAGGCCTCGCCGCCCTCCGGAAGGCTTGTGGCCACCCAGCCGGTGCGCAGCTTCTCCTCGAACTCCTCGACCGTGACCAGGCCCCAGCAGTCGATGAGTCCGTCGGCGTAGATGAAGAGGTCGGTGAGGAAGTGGGTGCCGCCGTTGCGGATGAAGGCGTGGCGCCAGGTTCCGGGTATGCGGACGCCGTCCGCGCTGCGATGGGTGATCCGTGTGCGGTCCATCCCGGGATTCTGCCGCATCGTCCGCAGGCCGGCCCCGGCGAGGGCGACCGGCGGGACCGCCCTGTCGAGGGGCACCGTCGCCCCTGCCTGCATGTTTGCCAAGCGAGCGGTTCCGATATATCGTCGAAGCATCGCGACAGTACAGCGATACCAAGATTGATACGAGAAGGAGTACGGCCATGCATGCACACGACCACGGACATGGACACGGACACGGTCGCGGCCCCTGTGGGCCCGGCCGGCACGAGCAGGGGGACTTCGAGGGGCGTCGGGCGGCCTTCGGGCAGTTCGGGCCGCCGTTCGGCGGAGGGCCCTTCGGGGGAGGCCCGTTCGGCGGGCGCGGCCGGGGCGGTGGCCGGGGGAGGGCGCGGCGCGGTGATGTGCGCGCGTCGATCCTCGCCCTGCTGAAGGACCGCCCGATGCACGGGTACGAGATGATCCAGGAGATCGGCGAGCGCAGCGGCGGGGCCTGGCGGCCCAGTCCCGGCTCGGTGTACCCGACGCTTCAGATGCTGGAGGACGAGGGGCTGATCGTCAGCGAGAGCGAGGGCGGCAAGAAGCTGTTCACGCTCACCGAGGCCGGTCGCACCGAGGCGGAGTCCGGACCGGACGCGCCCTGGGAGGAAGCCGGTCGCGGAGTCGACTGGGAGAGCCTCAACGAGGTCCGGCAGGCGGGCTTCGGGATGATGGAGGCGTTCGGCCAGGTCTGGAAGACCGGCTCGGCCGAGCAGCGCGAGAAGGCGCTGTCGGTGATCAACGACGCCCGCAAGAAGCTCTACCTCATCCTCGCCGACGAGGGCTGACCCGTTCGGTGGGACACATGAGGAGAGGTGCGCACCAGGGCCCCGCGGCCGAGCCGCGGGGCCCTTCGCCGTACCCGTCGCGCGGTGGTCAGGCGACGATCAGTCCGTCCAGCTTGCGCAGGGACTCGACGAGCGCCGCCGTGGCCGAGTCCTTGAGCTTGCCCGCCATCAGCGAGACCGCCGCGCCCGTGAACTCGCCGTCGATCCGCAGCGCCGTGGCGTCGCCGTCCGGCGTCAGCGCGTACCGCATCTTCAGGTTCACGCCCATCGGGCCCTTGCCCGTGGTCGTCAGCAGCCGGCCCGTCTCCAACTCCGCCACCGTCCAGGTGACCTCCGCCGGGAAGCCCATGAGCTTCATGTTCTCCTCGTAGGTGGCGGCCAGTTCGAGTGTGTCCGGGCCGCCCTTGGGGAAGCTGGTGTGCGTGGCGTTCCACTCCCCGTACGTGCTGAAGTCGGTCAGCTGGGCCCAGACCTTCTCGGCCGGTGCCCCGATGCGCGCCTCTGCACTGACTTCGGCCATGCGACCACCCCTTCTCGACGGGTTACGGTGTCGCGGAACGTAGCCGCAGTGGCGTGAACATTCAATGCTGATGAACCGTCAGAAATGATGGCCGGGCTCCTGTTCCGTCCCGGCCCGGCGGATCTCCGCCGCGTCGAAGCGGTCGGAGGCGCGCGGGTGGGGTCCGTCGTCGTGGCAGTGGAACGCCGCCCAGAACAGATCGGCGGGCAGGGCGTCGGGCGGGGCGTGGACCCGGTAGACGTAGTCGCGCCCGTCCAGCGCGGGCAGGGAGACCAGCCAGCTCATCCGCGCAACCGCCTCCTCCCCGCCGTACCGGTGCCTCGTGCTGTGGGACGTGTGCGGGGAGGTTCGCGGTTGCTCCGGGAGCGCGAGGCAAGGCGGCGCGCGCCGGGTTCCCGAACGTGTTCCCGAAACGGCCCGATCTCATCCGTAAGGAGGAGGTCCCGCTCCTCCGTGCACAACTCGGGTCGGATGCGGCGATGGGACTCCGCGGGGACGCTTCCGGGCTCCCGGACTGATGGGGTGGAAGGGTGCAGAACCGTACGCCGCGCATCCCCCAGCAGCCCGCAGCGCACCACCGCGCCGAGTTCGACGCCGCATTCGGTGCCGAGCTGGGCGCCGTGGTGTCGGGTGCGCGCAGACGGGCCCTTCGGGACGGCGACCGGCAGATCGACACCGCCCATCTCCTGCA
The DNA here is from genome assembly GCF_055559335.1 of Streptomyces sp. NPDC024555. NCBI lineage: Bacteria > Bacillati > Actinomycetota > Actinomycetes > Kitasatosporales > Streptomycetaceae > Streptomyces > Streptomyces sp. NPDC024555. Next base: position 134,756 of record NZ_JBVHKV010000018.1, on the reverse strand, counting down.
CTCCCTGATCGAGTCCGACCCCGAGGTGCGGTCCGCCTTCGACGGCGGTCCGCAGCTCGCCAGGGTGCTCGGCTACCTCGTCCAGCGCAGCATCGGATACGGGCTCCGCTGGCAGGGGGCGGTCGAGGACACCGGGGCGGTCCCGGTGGTGCCGGACGCGGCCGCCGACGGCTGGTCGCCCTCGGCGGCGTCCGCGATGGCGGAGGCGTGCGCCCGCGCCAGGTCGCTCGGCCGGGAAAGGGCCGAGGGGGTCGATCTCCTCGCGGTCCTGGCCGCCGACCGGGAGTGCCGGGCCGTCGAGGTGCTGGAACGGGCGGGCGTCGACACCGGGTCGCTCGCGGGCAGGGCCGGGCAGGCCGCCGGGTGGCGCTGAGCCGCCGGGCTCAGCCGGCCGGGCGGACGAGCGCCTCCAGGGCCGGTCGGAGCAATGCGGTGATCCGGTCGGCCGGTACGTCCCGCAGCGCGCTGAGACCGAGCAGCTGATGACCGAGCGTCGCGCCCACCATCGTCGTGACGATCAGCGCCGCGCGCAGGTCCGCGTCCGGGTTTTCGTCGTGGAGCGGCCCTTCGCCCCCGGCCGTGGCCAGGGCCCGGCCGATGCCCGCGATCTGCTCGTCGAGCCCCTCGCGTACGTGTGAGGCCGCCGCCGGGTCCGTGAGCATGGAGCGCAGCATCGCCCGAGCCCCGTCGGGAAGCCCGCCGAGCTTGACGCCCAGACCGGTCAGGAGATGGTCGAGCAGGGCCTCGCCGTCCGCCGCGGGTGCGGGAGCGGGGGAGGCCTGTACCGCGCGGGTGAACAGCTCCCGTTTCGAACCGAAGTACTGCATCACCAGGGCCGGATCGACCCGGGCCGACGCCGCCACGGCGCGGATGGTGGTGCGGTCGAACCCCTTCGCCGCGAACAGCTCCCGGGCGCACGCCAGGATGCGGGCCTCGGTGGCCCGGCGGCGGTCCGCGCGGGAGGTGGGGTGCGTCGTCACAGCCGGACTCTACATGCGTTGACCGAATCCGTTGACCCGTTCCCCGGCGGCTCGTATCGTCATTCACTCAACACTTGTTGAGTGAAGTTCGGCGGAGACGCCGGCCGAGGAAACGGAGTGGGTTCCATGACGAAGACGAGCGGTACGGACGCCGGCCGTACGCCGCGGGAGGTCCTCGACCTCTACCACCGGGCCATGCGGGAGATGGCGGCCGACGACCTGGCCGATCTGTACGCGGAGGACGCCACGCACGAGTTCCCGTTCGCCACGCCCGGATTTCCCGGCCGCTTCGAGGGGCGCGAGGCGGTCCGGGCCGGATACCGGGCGGCCTGGGGCGCCTCGCCGCTGCGGATGGTGGAGATCGCCGACGTGGTCGTCCATGAAGCCGCCGAGGCCGGCACCCTCGTCGGTGAGCACGTGGCCGTCGTGGAGTCCGCGCGGGGCGAACGGTTCGCCGTCCCCGGGCTGCTGGTCGTCCGGGTCCGCCACGGGCTGATCGCCCGGATGCGGGACTACATGGACGCGCTCGCCGTCGGCCGCGCGGGCGCCTCGATCGCCTCGGCACCCCCGGCCGCAGCGGTCTGACCGGCCGGAGCGCGGCGCGCGAGCCCCCCGCCTCCGGAGTGTGATCCGCGACAGGTGCTTCGGGGGTGACGCTCCTGACGGCAGCTGTCATGATGTGCCGATGCACGCGTCTCAGGGGAGAAGCGCCGGTCTGGGACTCGCCCTGGCCTCGGCCTTCGCATTCGGCGGTTCCGGTGTGGCGGCCAAGCCACTCATCGAGGCGGGGCTCGACCCGCTCCACGTGGTGTGGCTCAGGGTGGCGGGCGCCGCGCTCGTCCTGCTCCCCGTGGCCTGGCGCCACCGGCACCTGGTCCGCACCCGCCCCGTGCTGCTCCTGGGCTTCGGACTCCTCGCCGTCGCGGGCGTCCAGGCCTGCTACTTCGCCGCCCTCTCCCGCATCCCGGTCGGCGTCGCACTCCTCGTCGAGTACCTGGCGCCCGCCCTCGTCCTGGGCTGGGTCCGCTTCGTCCAGCGCAGGCCCGTGACCAGGGCCGCCGCCGTCGGCGTCGTCCTCGCAGTGGGCGGTCTGGCCTGCGTCGTCGAGGTCTGGGCGGGCCTCGGGTTCGACGCCCTCGGTCTGCTGCTCGCCCTCGGCGCGGCCTGCTGCCAGGTCGGCTACTTCGTCCTCTCCGACCAGGGCGGCGGAGGTCCGGCTTCCAGCCGGAGCGGTACCGACACGGCGAGGAGGGCCGAACCCCCGAACCCGGTCGGCGTCATCGCGTACGGACTCCTCGTCGGGGCCGTCGTCCTCACCGCCGTGGCCCGGCCCTGGACCATGGAGTGGTCCGTCCTCGGCGGCGACACCGGCATGAACGGCGCCCAGGTGCCCGCCTGGCTGCTGCTGGTCTGGATCGTGCTCCTGGCCACCGTCGTCGCGTACGTGACCGGCGTGATCTCCGTCCGGCTGCTGTCACCCGCCGTCGCGGGCGTCGTCGCCTGCCTGGAAGCGGTCGTCGCCACCGTGCTCGCCTGGGTGCTCCTGGGCGAACACCTGGCCGCCCCGCAGCTCATCGGCGGCGTGCTGGTGCTGGGGGGCGCCCTCATCGCCCAGTCGTCGACCCCCTCGGCGCCCTCCGGACCGGTCGCGAGCGGGCCGGGCGGGGAACCGGAGGCAGCCGGCAGCGAGTTGTCGGCCCGCGGGGCCGCCCTCTAGAGTCGCGGCCATGCACTCGACCGTACTTCCGCCGCCTGCCGCCTGACGCGGGCCGCCACACCTGACGAAGACCGGGCTCGGGCAGTCCCCGAGCGGTCCGTCGCTGCCCGCGTGCCGAGCCGAGCGACCACCTTCCTGTCTTCCCATGGAGAAGTCACGTGTCGAATCCTGCTTCCGGCGTGTCCGCCGGGCGGAGCCTCTGCTATCTGATCATCGCCGGAGTCGCCTGGGGCACGGCCGGGGCCGCCGCCTCGCTGCTGTTCGCGGCCGGCGATCTCGGACCCCTCGCGCTCTCGTTCTGGCGCTGCGCGGGCGGCCTGGTGCTGCTGCTCGGCGCACTCGCCCTGCGGACCCGCCGCCCGGCACCGGCCGAGTCGCGGCGCCGCCGGCTGCTGCGCATCCTCGGAACGGGCCTCGGCCTGGCGGCCTTCCAGACCGCCTACTTCGCCGCCGTCCAGGCCACCGGCCTCGCCGTCGCCACCGTGGTCACACTGGGCGCGGGGCCCGTCCTCATCGCCGTCGGCGCCCGGCTGACCATGGGGGAGCGGCTCGGGCTCGGCGGAATCGCCGCGGTCGGCGGGGCGTTGGCGGGGCTCGCCGTCCTGGTGCTCGGCGGCGACACGGCCACCGTCCGCCCCGACGGGATCGCCTTCGCCCTGGTCTCGGCGGCCGGTTACGCGGGGATGACCCTGCTCACCCGGTGGCTCGGCCGCGACGGCGGCGGCGCGGACCCGCTCGCCACCAGCGCCTGGGCGTTCGGCGTCGCCGCGCTCGTGATGCTGCCGATGGCGGCGGCCGAGGGCTTCGTCCCGCACACGGACCACACCGTCCGGGTCGTCCTCCTGCTCGTGTACATGGCGTCCGTCCCGACCGCTCTCGCCTACGCGCTCTACTTCGCCGGCGCCGCGACCGTCCGCGCCGCCACCGTGTCCGTCGTCATGCTGCTGGAGCCGGTCAGCGCGGCGGTCATCGCCGTCGCCGTGCTGGAGGAACCGCTCACCCCGGCCACGGTCGTCGGGACGCTGCTCCTGCTCACGGCAGTGGCCGGGCTGGCCGTCGCCGAGACGCGCGGCGCGGTCGGCGCCCGCGAGGAGGCCGTCGCGGCCGTCTGAGCGGCCCGGGGCGGCGGGCGGTCACCGGCCCGCCGCCCCGGAGCGGATCAGCGGGTGCCCAGATAGTCCGGTACGGGGATCGCGGGGTCCAGGCCGGCGGCGGGCACCGGGGTGCCGTGGCTCTGGACGAGCGGGACGACACCGGCCCAGTGGGGCAGTCCGAGGTCGCGGTCGTCGTCGTTGGGACCGCCCGTGCGGATCTTCGCGGAGACCTCCCGCAGATCGAGGCGGATCACGGCCGTGGCCGCCAGCTCCTTCTCGTCCGCGGGCCGTGCGTCCCGCGACCGGCCGGGCACGACCTGGTCCACGATCGCGTCCAGGGCGGTGCGCCGCTCCTCGGGGTCGGTCACCGTGTGCGCGATGCCGTGGACCACGACGGAGCGGTAGTTGAGCGAGTGGTGGAACGCGGAGCGGGCCAGCACGATCCCGTCGACATGCGTCACCGTCAGGCATACGGCGAGTCCCTCGTCGCTCCCGCCCGCCGCCCGCAGCGGGCGGGAGCCGGTCGAGCCGTGGACGTAGAGGCGCTCGCCGACCCGTCCGAACAGCGTGGGCAGCACGACGGGGGCGCCGTCCCGCACGAAGCCGAGGTGGCACACGTAGGCGGCGTCGAGTATCGAGTGGACCTGCTCCCGGTCGTACGAGGCCCGCTCGCGCGACCGGGTCGGAACCGTGCGCCCGGTCGGCGCGTAGGCCGTCGCCGGGTCCGGGGCCGTGGTCTGCTGGGGCGCGGTCTCCGGCATTGCGTACTCCATTGCTCTAGTGCATACTTGTCTTTGTGCTAGGAGAGTATCGGATCAGTGGGCGGCGTGCATCGGACATTGCCGCGAGCGTGGAGCGGGCGGTCGGCTCGGGGGAGCTGGCTCCTGGTCAAGTGCTGCCTCCCATGCGGGAGTTGGCCCGGCAGCTGGAGGTGAACCCGAATACGGTCGCGGCGGCGTACCGGACCCTGCGGGAGCGGGGGGTGATCGAGACCGCCGGGCGCCGGGGCAGCCGGGTCCGGCCGCGGCCGGCGAGCACGGCACGCGGCTCCCTGCGGGTGGAGGCGCCGCCGGGAGTGCGGGACCTGGGGGACGGCAATCCCGACGCGGCGCTGCTTCCGGCGCTGGGCGAGGCGTTCGCGGTGGTGGCGCAGGCGTACGCGCGCGAGCCCGGGATGTACGCGCAGCCGGCGGTGGTCCCGGAGTTCGCGGAGCTGGCCCGCGCGGCGTTCGAGGCCGACGGGGTTCCGGCCGGCCAGATGGTCGCCACCTCGGGGTCGCTGGACGCGATCGAGCGCGTGCTCGTCGCCCATCTGCGCCCCGGCGACGCGGTGGCCGTCGAGGACCCGGGCTGGGGCGGGCTCCTCGACCTGGTCCCGGCGCTGGGCATGCGTCCGGTCCCGGTCGCGGTCGACGACGACGGACCGGTGCCGGACGCGCTGGACGCGGCGCTGAGATCGGGCGCGCGGGCGGCCGTGATCACCGACCGGGCGCAGAACCCGACGGGGGCGGCGATCGGTGCGGGACGCGCGATCGAACTCGGAGCGGTCCTGGCCGGGCACCGCGGCGTCCTGCTGGTCGAGGACGACCACGGGCACGCCATCGTCGACCAGCCGGTCCATCCGCTGGCCGGTGCGACCGACCGCTGGGCGTTCGTCCGCTCGACGGCCAAGGCGTACGGCCCCGATCTGCGGGTCGCCGTGCTCACCGGCGACCCGGTCACCACCGACCGTGTGTCGGGCCGGCAGCGGCTCGGGCCGGGCTGGGTCAGCCGGCTTCTCCAGGGGGCGCTGGTCCACCTCTGGACCACGGGAGCCGTCGACCCGGCCGAGGTCGCCCGCTCCTACGGCCGCCGCCGCGACCCCCTCGTCCGCGCCCTCGCCGACCGGGGCGTCGAGGCCCACGGCCGCAGCGGCATGAACGTCTGGGTCCCCGTCACCGACGAAACCGGTGCCGTCGCCCGTCTCCTCCACGCCGGCTGGGCCGCCGCCCCGGGCGCCCGCTTCCGCCTCGCCTCCCCCCAGGGCATCCGCCTCACCGTCTCCACCCTCACCGAGGCCGACATCATCCCGCTCGCGGACGCGGTGGCGCAGGCGGTGGGGCCGGTGAAGCCGTTGAGCTATGGGTGAGGCGGGGTGGTGGGGTCGGTGACGCGCGCCGGGGTGGCGGAAGGGGAGGGTGACGGTGGACCGGCGGGCCGATTCCGTTGCCCGCCGAGGCGGTTCAGGGCGGCACGGGCCGTACTGCGGATCCGCCTGGTGCGGCCGCCTTCGGTGAGGATGCCGAGAGCCTCGGCGTTCGTGCCGCCGGCGGTCCTGAGCTGCAGCCAGTTCGACGACGTGAGCAGATCGTCCGGTCGCCAGGACTGCCCGAGAGCGATGGCGCGGAAGAGGGACCATTCACGGAGGCGCCTGGTGAGGAAGGGTCGGTCGGCCACTGCGCGCGTCATGGCCTCCGTCCAGTCGTCGTAGGCGTCCCCGGGAAGAAGGCCGTCGGCCCGGCGGTCCAGATGCCGCAGTACGGCGGACTCGGCCATGGGGCGGTCCGGGTCGCTGAGGACGTGACCGACCGCCTCGGCTTCGTCCGGTCCGGTGACGTGCTCCAGAGCGGTGAGATACGCCGCGAAACGCGCGTGTTCGTCCGGGTGGCGCATGATCTCGTGGACCTTCATGGTGTCTGTTCCCGTGTTCGGTGCGGGCACGATCCTCCTGCCGCGGCGGGCGGGCAACAGCCGGCGCCGCTCCGGTGTCATGTGCGTGGGGTGGGGCGGGGTCTGCTCTGGGTGAGGGCGGCGCCGGTGAGGACGATGAGGGCGCCCACGGGGGTGTTCCAGCTGAGGTGTTCGCCGAGTACGGCGACGCCGGCGGCGGTGGCGATGACGGGGATGAAGTAGGTGACCATCTGGGCGGTGGTCGGGCCGACCTCGGTGACCAGGCCGTACTGGAGGAGGACGGCGAGGCCGGTGCCGAGGGCGCCGAGGGCGATGACGGAGAGGGTCGGCCAGAGGGGGAAGCCGCTGGGGGCGGAGGTGAAGAGGGGGGTCACCAGGGCCAGTTGAACGGTGCCGAGGAAGAGCTGGCTGCCGGTGAGCGAGAGGGTCGACGCGCCCGTGCCGGCGAGGGTGCGGCGGACGTAGATCCAGCCGATCGGGTAGCTGAGGGAGGCCAGGAGTGCCATCGCCGTACCGCGGAAGTCCAGGCCGGAGAAGCCCTGCCAGGCGCCGAGCACGGTCAGGACGCCGAGGAAGCCGAGGCCCAGTCCGGCCACGCGGCGGCGGGTGGGCCGGTCCTCGGAGAGGGCGACGAGGGACAGGGCCATGCCCCAGAGCGGGGACGTGGCGTTGCAGATCCCGGCGAGCGTCGAGGGGATGGTCAGCTCCGCGTACGCGAACAGGGAGAAGGGGAGCGCGTTGAGGAGAAAGGCGGCGACCGCCAGATGGCCCCAGGTGCGGGCGGTGCGCGGCAGGCGTTCGCGCTTCACCGCCATGGTGGCGGCCAGGACCGCCGTACCGGACAGGAGCCGGCCCAGGGTGACCTGGAAGGGGGCGTAGCCGTCCGTCCCGACCTTGATCAGGAGGAAGCTGAAGCCCCAGATGAGCGAGAGCGCGGCGAAGCGCAGCCGCCAGTCCACCGAAGGGCGGCGAGGTGTCCCGGGGGGTGCCGGGGCGTCCGGGGGAGCCGTCGGGGCGGGGGTGGTCGGGTGCGGGCTCGGGGCCGCCGGTGCGCTCATGCGCACCACGATGGGGCACAGATATCTCGTAGCACAAGTGAGATCTTGTGGGCAGGTTCGCGTAGCATCGCTTACATGTTGAACCTGGAGCGTCTGCGGACGCTGGACGCGCTCGCCCGGCTCGGCTCGGTCAGCGGCGCGGCCGAGGGGCTGCACGTCACGACCTCGGCCGTATCGCAGCAGATGGCGAAGCTGGAACGGGAGGTCGGGCAGCAGCTGCTGACCCGCAGCGGGCGGGGGGTCCGCCTCACCGACGCGGGCCGGCTGCTCGCCGATCACGCGGCCCGGATCCTCGCCCAGGTGGAGCTGGCCCAGTCCGACATCGAGGCCCAGCGGGGCCGCGTCGTCGGCGAGATCCGGCTCGGCGCCTTCCCCACGGCGGCCCGGGGACTGTTCCCGTCCGCGCTGCTCGCCCTGCGCGCCGACCATCCGGAGCTGCGGGTGCGCACTCTGGAGGTGGAGCCGGAGGCCGGGATCGAGGGGGTGTTCCGGGGGGACATCGATCTGGCCGTGGTGCTGGACTGGAGCAACAAGCGGCTGCCCGTGCCGGGCGGGCTGGCCCGTGCCGAACTGCTGGACGACGCCCCGGACATCGCGATGCCGGCGGACCACCCGCTGGCCGGGCGCGACGAGGTCGGCCTGGAGGAGTTCGCCGAGGACGACTGGGTGTCCTGGCCCGAGGGCGAGTTCTGCCACGACTGGCTGGTGTTCACGCTGCGCTCGAAGGGCATCGAACCGCGCATCGCCCATCTCGCCGGTGAGCACCACACGCAACTCGCCCTCATCGCCGCGGGCATGGGCGTCTGTGTGACGCCCCGGCTGGGGCGCGGTCCGGTGCCGGACGGGGTGCGGATGGTGCCCGTGCGGCAGCGGATGCGCCGGCATGTGCACGCGGTGTGGCGGGCGGACGCCGACCGCCGCCCCTCGATCCGGGCGGCGGTCGAGGCCCTGCGGCGCGCGGGAGCGGAGCTGAACGACCCGATGGAGTAGGGCGCCAGGGGGGCGGCGGTGGTCAGCCGGCCGTCGGTGGCGTCATCTTGCCGAAGTCCCAGGATGTGATCGCGTCCGGCGTCAGCCTCAGCCAGGCATGGCGTCCGTCGTGGGGCATCCGGTCCATGCCGAAGTACTTCGCGGCGAACATCCGTTCCGGGACGTCGAGTTCGGGGCAGGGCTCGCCGGTGCGGGGGGCCTCGCCGACGAAGACCGCGTCGCCCGAGAGTTCCACGCCGCGCAGCTCCCCGTACTCCACCCCGTCGTCCACGACCACCGCGAGCGCCGGATCGCGCCGCAGCTGGGACCAGCGCAGGCTGCGGGTGATGGAGTAGAGCCACAGCGAGGTCCCGTCCCAGCAGAACCAGAGCGCGCCGACGTGCGGGCGGCCGTTGTCGCCGACCGTGGCGACCCGGCAGGTGCGCTGTGCGGCGAGATAGGCGTCGCGCTCCTCGTCCGTCATCATGACCCGGCGGCCCCGTCGTTGAGTGACGGTCATGGCTGGTCCCTCCCGTTGTCCGGACGTCGTCTGACTATGTGTCAGAAATCATGGGGGCTCTTCCTTCGTCGCGCAATGGCCGTTAGCCTCGCGCGCCCGGCCCGACATCGAGAGGGGCAGCCATGGCGTCCAGGGAACAGCTGGCCGAACACGTCGATCCCGCCTCCACCGTGCTGCTGACGGTGGAGTGCCAGCGGGGTGTGGTGGGGCCGGAGAGCGCCCTGCCGGAACTGGCCGCGGAGGCCCGCTCCTCCGGGGCCCTCGGCAACGTCGCGCGCCTGGTCGCCGCCGCGCACGAGGCGAACGTCCAGGTGCTGCACGCGGTGGCCGAGCGCCGCCCCGACGGCCGGGGCGCCAGCCGCAACGCCCGGCTCTTCCGCGCCGCCGGCCGCCTTCCCGTACAGCAGCACACCGGCAGCACCGCCGTCCGGATCGCCGAACCGATCGAGGTGGCCGACGAGGACCTGGTCGTCCGCCGGCTGCACGGACTGTCGCCGATCGCGGGGACGGACGTGGACGCGCTGCTCCGCAATCTCGGCTGCACCACCCTCGTCGTCACCGGCGTCTCGGCCAACGTGGCGATCCCCAACGCCGTCTTCGACGCGGTGAACCTCGGGTACACCGCCGTGGTGCCGTCCGACGCGATCGCGGGGGTGCCGGCCGACTACACCCCCGCGATGATCCGCAACACGCTCGCCCTGGTCGCCACCGTGACCACCACCGAGGACCTGGTGTCCTGCTGGCTGCGCGGTTCGGGACGGCGGGCGGCGAACGGTACGGGCGGGCGGGCCGCGGGCGGGCGGACTACGGGGCGAGGCTGATCGCACCGTCCCGGACCGTGATCGCGGCGGGCGGCAGCGGCTCGGTGGCCGGGCCCTCCGCGACCCCGCCGGTCGCCACGTCGAACCTGCTGCCGTGGCAGGGGCAGTTGATGGTGCCGTCCGAGACGTCGGCCACCGTGCAGCCCATGTGCGTGCACGTGGCGGAGAACGCCTTGAACGTCCCGGCCGCCGGCTGGGTGACCACGACCTTCTGCTCGTCGAAGACCTTGCCGCCGCCCTTCGGGATCTCCGACGTCTTCGCGAGGATCGTGCCCCCGGCCCCGGCCCTGCTTCCGGCCCCGGCCCCGCTTCCGCTTCCCGCCCCGGCGCCGCTTCCGGCCCCTGCCCCGGCCCCGCTTCCCGCGCCGCTTCCGGTCCCGGTCTCCGCCGCTCGTGGCGCGCCGCCGCAGGCGGTCAGCAGGGCGGTGACGGAGACGGCTCCGGCCGCCGTGACGACCCTCCGGCGGCCGACCGGTGCCTCGGGGTTCCGCGTGGTGCTCATTCCGGCTCACTTTCCGATCGACGTCCCAGGGACTCCTTGAGGAAGTCCCGCTCCAGCAGCAGGAGTCCGCTCGCGGTCCGTTCCCGGGAGACGAGATGACCGGCGCCCGGCAGCGGCAGGACGGTGTGCGGCCTGCCCGCCGCGAGCAGTGCCGCGGAGAACCGCAGCATGTGCGCCGCGGCGACATTGTCATCGGCAAGACCGTGCACGAGCATGAGCGGCCGGGTCAGGGCCGCCGCCTCGTCGAGCAGCGAGTTGCGGTCGTAGACCTCGGGCCGCACGTCGGGGTGGCCCAGGAAACGTTCCTCCCAATGGGTGTCGTAGAGCCGCCGGTCGGCCGGTGCCGCACCGGCCACCGCCGCGTGGAAGACCTCCGGGTGCCGCAGCACGGCCGCCGCCGCCAGATAGCCGCTGAACGACCAGCCGCGCATCGCCACCCGGCCCAGGTCCAGTTCGGGGCGGTCCGCGGCCACCGTGTGCAGGGCGTCGATCTGGTCCTCCAGCACCGCCGTCAGCCGGTCGCCGTGCACCGACTTCTCCCAGGCGTCCCCGCGCCCCGGGGTGCCCCGCCCGTCGGTGACCAGGACCGCGAAGCCCTGCTCGGCGAACCACTGGGCGACCGCCCCGGGCCAGCCGCGCGCCTTCAGGACGAGCTGCAACCCGTGCCCGGCGTACGGGCTGAGGAGCACCGGCAGCGGACCGTCCTGCGGCCGGTGCCAGGACGGCAGATGGAGGTGGCCGCGCAGCGCGCGCCGGCCGAGGCGCAGGGCGATGGGCGCCGCCGGGACGAGGGGTTCCTCCGCGAGCACGGCGACGGTGCCCACGGGGGAGCCGTCGCGCAGGACGGTCACGCGGTGGCCCCCGGGCGTCCGGCTGTCGAGGACCAGGGCCGGGCCGCCGAACGCCGCCGTGTGCACCCCGGGCGCGTCGCTGACCCGCACGAAACCGTCGCCCGGGTCCGCGGCGCGGTACGACCAGACGTGGATCTCGGTCGGCTCGTCGCTCGCGGTGAAGTACACCCGGCCGTCCGCCGTGCCGAGCACCTCGCGCACCTCCAGTCCCGGCGGTGTCGTGACCCCGCCCAGGTCCAGGCCCTGGCTGTCGCCGCCGGGCCGGGCGGGGACGACGAGCGCCCCGGAGGGCAGCCGCAGCGGGGTGCCGGGGCGCAGCGCCACCCAGGCGGGATCGTGCTCCCGGTGCAGGGTGCGGACCGTGCCCGAGGCCTCGTCCACCGCCAGGACGTGCACCGAGCGCTGGTCCCGCGTCTGCACGGTGACCAGCGGCCCGTGCGCGTCCCAGTCCGCCGCCACCACGTACTCGAAGGCCGGGTCGGTCCACTCCCCGCCCGGACGGTCCGCGTCCGCCGCCGCGGGCAGCCGGACGCCGGTCCGTCCGCCGGACACCCGCACCAGGTGCAGGGAGACCTCCGCGTTCGGTGTGCCCGCCGCCGGGTACGGGATCACGCGCGGCGGGCGCTCCGGGTCCGCGGGGTCGGCGAGGTAGCGGCGGCGGACCCCGGACGTGTCCACCCGGGCGACCAGGAGGGCGTCACCGCGCGGGGACCACCAGAAGCCCCGGGCGCGGCCGATGGACTCCTGCGAGACGTAGTCGGACAGGCCGTAGGTCACGTCCGGGCCCTCCGGCCCGGCCAGGACCCGGTCGCCGCCCCCGTCCGCCCGTACGACGCGCAGCGCCCCGCCGCTCACGTACGCGATCAGTGAACCGTCGGGCGAGGGGCGCGGGTCGACGGCCGGTCCGGCGGTGGCGATGCGGCGCGGGGCCCCGCCGTCGGCGGGGACGGCCCAGAGCACGCCGCCCAGCGCGAGGACGGCCAGGCGCACCGCCGCGTCGGCGGCGTACGAGACGACTCCCGAGGAGGTCACCCGGGCCCGTTCCCGGCGGGCCAGTTCCTCCGGCGGCACCCGCTCCGGGGATCCGTCCGCGAAGGCGGGGGCGAGCGGGTCGGCGAGCAGGCGCTCCGCCCCGTCCTCGTACAGCCAGAGCCGGCTCACCGGATCCGTGCCCGAGGTGCCCCGGACGAACAGCACCCGCTCGCCGTCGGGGGAGACGGTGAACAGCCGGGGGACACCCAGCGAGAAGCGGTGGGTGCGGGCGAACTGGAGGGGGAAGCGGTCCGTGGCCGGGGACGCGGTGGGGTGAGTCATGGCGACACCATGACAGGTGGGGGCCCGGCTCCTCGTCCCGGCCGGGGCGCACCGTGCGGGGCGGTGACGCGGCGGGGCCGTATACGGAACGCGGGGAGCCCCGGCCCCTTCCCGCGCGGGGCGGGGAAGGGGCCGGGGCTCCGGTGACGCGGGGCGTCAGTGCGAGGAGGCGGCGGCCGCGGCCGCGTTCTCCTCCGCCAGACGCTCCATGCCGCTCTTGGTGCGCAGCGGCTTCTCCTTGATGAAGAGCACCGCGATCAGCGCGAGGAACGCGAAGGGCGCGCCGATCAGGAAGACGTCCGCGGTCGCGACGCCGTAGGCCTGCTCGACCACGTGCCGGGCCGGTTCGGGCAGCGTGCTGAGGTCGGGGACGCCGTGGCCGGCCCCGCCGTTGTCCGCGGCGCCGCCGAAGCCCTTCTCCAGCTCCTGGGTCACCCGGTGGCCGAGGACCGCGCCCAGCGCGCTCGTGCCGATGGCGCCGCCGAGGCTGCGGAAGAACGACAGGACCGAGGTGGCCGCGCCGAGTTCGGAGGCGGGCACGTCGTTCTGCGCGGCGAGGACCAGGTTCTGCATCAGCATGCCGACGCCGACGCCGAGCACGACCATGTAGACGCTGAGCAGGCCGAACGAGGAGTCGGCGCTGATCGTGGAGAGCAGGCCCATGCCGGCCGTCATGATGATGCCGCCCGCGATGAGGAAGCCCTTCCACTTGCCCCGGGCGGAGATGATCTGCCCGGCGACCGTGGTGGAGATCATCAGACCGAGGATCATCGGCAGGCTCATCAGGCCCGCGACGGTCGGCGTCTTGCCCAGGGAGATCTGGAAGTACTGCGAGAGGAACACCGTGCCGCCGAACATGGCGACACCGACGAGCAGGCTCGCCACGGTCGTCAGCGTCACCGTGCGGTTGCGGAAGATGTCCAGCGGGATGATCGGCTCGGCGACCCGGGACTCCACCAGGACGGCCAGGCCCAGCAGGACCACACCCGCGCCGACCAGCGCGGCCGTCTGCCAGGACGCCCAGTCGAAGCGGTTGCCGGCCAGCGTCACCCAGAGCAGCAGCGAGCTGACACCGCTCATGATGAGGACCGCGCCGAGGTAGTCGATCTTCACCTCGCGGCGGACCGTGGGCAGCTTCAGGGTCAGCTGGAGCAGCACGATCGCGAGCAGGGCGAACGGCACGCCGATGAAGAAGCACCAGCGCCAGCCCAGCCACGAGGTGTCGACGAGCACTCCGCCGATCAGCGGGCCGGCGACGGTGCCGACGGCGAAGACGGCACCGAAGATGCCGGAGTAGCGGCCGAGTTCGCGCGGCGGGATGATCGCCGCCATCACGACCTGGGCGAGGGCGGTGAGACCGCCGGCGCCGATGCCCTGGACGACGCGGCTCACGATGAGCAGACCGACGCTGTGCGAGAAGCCCGCGACGAGCGAGCCGACGACGAACATCGACAGCGAGAGCTGGATCAGCAGCTTCTTGTCGTACAGGTCGGAGAGCTTGCCCCAGATCGGGACGGTCGCCGTCATGGCGAGGAGTTCGGCCGTGACGACCCAGGTGTACGAGGACTGGGTGCCGTGCAGGTCGGCGATGATCCTGGGCAGCGCGTTGGAGACGACGGTGGAGGCGAGGATGGCCACGAACATGCCGGCCATCAGGCCCGACATGGCCTGGAGTATCTGGCGGCGTGTCATGCCGCCTGAGGCGCCCTCGGGCGCGCCGGCGGTGCCGGCTTCGGGTGTGACGGCAGCGGTCATCGGCTGACGTTCCTCATTCTCTGTGCTGGTACGGGTGGTTCGGGTCCTGCTGGTGGTGGTGCTGGTGGTGCTGGTGGCGGACGGCCTCAGGCCCTGAGTCCGGCCGCCAGGGCGGCGAACGCCTCGCGGTACAGGCTCTGGAAGGTGCGGGTGCGGCCGGAGGACGCCCAGACCTCGACACAGGCGCGCACGGCGGCGATCGCCACGTGCGCCAGCAGCCGGGGCTGGAGGTCGGTCTCCGGGTCCAGGCCCAGACGTTCGGCCACCACGTCCACCAGGGCGCGTTCGTCGGCGCCCTGGGCCGCGAGGAACGCGGGGAGCAGCGAAGGGTTCCGCTTGAGGACCGCGATCTGCAGTTCCCAGCGTTCGTGGCCCGCCTCGATCTGGGCGAACTCCTGCGCCAGCGCCTCGCTGAGGGCTTCGAGCGCCGTCAGATGGTCCGGTGCGTTGAGCACGGCCCGGCGGGTGCGCTCGGCGTTCTCCTGGACGGGGCGGGTGATCGCGTCGTCCAGGCACGGGAAGTAGTTGAAGAACGTGCGCACCGAGACGCCCACCGCGTCCGTGACCGCCTCCACGGTCACGTTCTCGATGCCCCGGTCCGCCGCCATGTGCAGCGCCATGTCCGCCAGGGCGTCGCGCGTCGCGCGCTTCTTGCGTTCACGCAGCCCGAGGGCGGGGTCGTCGGCACTCATGAAGGTGCATGCTATGCAAGTTTGCGCTCCGGGCAAAATTATTAACCGACCAACCCTTCGCCCCCGCGTGGGGCGGCCGAGGGGGCCGGTGGTGGATGCGTCGAAATCAGGCCGTGCGCAACCCTTCTCCCGCCTCGGGGGGCGCTGTTACATTCCGGAAAACAAGAATTCATTTCAGTCTGTGACTGGAGGCTGCCATGACGGCTGTCCGTGAAGCTCCCCCCGCGCATGGGCCGGCCCGTCGCGAACTGCCACCGTCGATGGTCGAGCGCGTCACGCTGATCATGGACGTCTTCGAGGGCCGCACCGCGCGGCTGTCGCTGGAGGAAGTCGCCCGGTCCACCCAGCTGCCCAGGTCGACCGCGCACCGCATCCTCGACCAGTTGGTGCGGCTGCGCTGGCTCGAACACACCGCCCTCGGCTACGGTCTCGGCCGCCGCGCCCTCGGGCTCGGCGGCGGGGACGGCGCGCACAGCAGGATCCGCGAGGCCGCCGCCGCCCGGCTGCACCAGCTCCAGATCAAGACCGGCCTCGTCGTCCACCTCGCCGTCCTGGACGGGGCGGAGGTCCACTACCTCGACAAGGTCGGCGGGCGCTTCGCCGCCTCCGTCCCCTCCCGCGTCGGAGGCCGGGCCCCCGCCCACTCCACCGCCCTCGGCAAGGCCATGCTCGCCTGGCTGGAACCCGAGGACGTCGAGGCCCGGTCGGCCGGGCTGATGGGCCGGCTCACCCAGCGCACCATCTCCGACCTGGGCACCCTGCACCAGGAACTCAACCGCATCCGGCAGCGCCACGGACTGGCCTTCGAACGCGGCGAGTGCTTCCCGGACATCGCCTGCGTCGCCACCGCCGTACGCGGACCCGAGGGCCCCGTCGCCGCGATCTCCCTGGTGGGCGACGCCTGGTCACCGCTGGAGAAGGTCGCCCCGCTGGTCGTGGACGCGGCGCGGCAGGTGTCGCGGGAACTGTTCCCCGAGCAGACCGGCCCGGTCAGGGCGGCGCGCCGCCCTGCGGCCGTACCGGAGGAGACCTGGTCGCCGCAGGCCATGGACCGGCTGCTCGCCGCCGGCCAGTACGGCGACTGGCAGTAGGAACGACACGGTCCCGGCCCCGCCCGTGAGGGCGGGTCCGGGACCGTGGGGCCGGGACACGGACCGGCGGGCGGGACCTCAGCCCCAGAGCTCGCCCCACCCCCACGGGTCCACCGGGGTCCCGGCGCCGCGCACCCCGAAGCCGCCCCGGAAGAAGAGCATCGGCGGCCGGTCCGTCACGGTCTCCAGGGCCAGGACCCGGCCCACCACCACATCGTGGTCGCCCGCCTCGTGCACCTCGTGGACCTCGGCGTGCACCCGGGTCAGCACGCCCGGCAGCGAGGGCGTGCCCCAGCGGGACACCTCCCAGTCGAGCCCCTCGAACTTCCGGCCCCGGCTCGAACCGAACCGGCCGCAGAGATCGGACTGCTCCTCGGCCAGGATGTTCACGGCGAACCGCCCCGCCTCCCGGATCCTCGGCCAGGCGCGCCCGCGGTGGTCGGCGCAGAACAGGACCAGGGGCGGTTCCAGGGAGACCGAGGCGAAGGACTGGCACGCGAAACCGGCCGGCACCCCGTCGGGGCCGAGGCCCGTCACCACCGTCACCCCGGAGGCGAAGTCCCCCAGGGCGCGCCGCATGCGCGGCGGGGTCGGCTCGGTCGCCTCGACGGCCTCGGTCGCGGTCAGGGGCTCGGCGGTCATGGGAGGTCGCCTCCAGGGACGGTGCGGTGGAATGCCCAGGACCGGGCAGGGGGCCGAAGCTAGGACACCGCCTCGGAGCCCGGGGGCCGCGTTCCCGATCAGTGGAACGGGAACGGCGCCCCCGCCGCCGTGAACCCCGGTGCGCGCACCGGCCGTTCGGGCCCCGGCGGGCCGTCCCCGCACCGCCGCGCGCGGACATCCCGCTGACCGAGACGCCCCCCGCCCCGCCTCCGTCGCCGTGGCTACCGTCCAGGAACCGTTCACACGCCACCGATGGGCCGCCCCCGGCCCGCGGCGGCCGGCCGGCCGGGCCGGCACACGGCCCACCGAAGCCCACCGAACACCGAGCTCAACCGAGGCAGGGATGATGACGGAACCGAGTCATGACTCCACAGTGCGCGAACTCGCGACCGATCAGGGAGTGCTGCGCTACCACGAGGCCGGGGACGGCCCGCCCCTGCTCCTGCTCCACGGCTCCGGCCCCGGAGTCACCGGCTGGCGCAACTTCCGCCACAACCTGGCCGCGTTCGCCCCGCACTTCCGCTGCCTCGTCCTGGAGTTCCCCGGCTTCGGCGTGAGCGACCCCGCCGACGGGCACCCCATGGCGACGGCCGCCGCCTCCGTGACCCGGTTCCTGGACGGGCTCGGGCTCGGGCGGGTCGACATCATCGGCAACTCCATGGGCGGCATCGTCGGCACCCGCTTCGCCCTCG
Source organism: Streptomyces sp. NPDC024555 (assembly GCF_055559335.1). Classification (NCBI taxonomy): domain Bacteria; kingdom Bacillati; phylum Actinomycetota; class Actinomycetes; order Kitasatosporales; family Streptomycetaceae; genus Streptomyces; species Streptomyces sp. NPDC024555. The sequence continues at coordinate 117,367 of NZ_JBVHKV010000018.1, read as the reverse complement.
CCCACCCCGACCGGGTCCGCCGGCTGGTGACGATCGGCGGCATCGGGCGCAATGTGTTCACCCCCGGCCCCGGCGAGGGCATCCGGCTGCTCACCGAATTCACCGACGCCCCCTCCCGCGAAGGGCTGGTGCGCTGGCTGAACTCCATGGTCCACGACCGCTCCCTGGTCACCGAGGAACTGATCGAGGAGCGCTGGGCCCAGGCCACCGACCCGGAGACCCTGGCCGCCGCCCGCCGGATGTACGGCAGCGCGGCCTTCGCCGCCCAGGCGGCCGCCGCCGCGGCCTCCGACGAGGCGCCCTACTGGTCGATGCTGCACCGCCTGGAGGCCAGGACCCTGCTCACCTGGGGCCGTGACGACCGGGTCAGCCCGCTCGACATGGCGCTCCTGCCGATGCGCACCATCCCGGACGCGGAACTGCACGTGTTCCCCGACTGCGGGCACTGGGTGATGATCGAGCAGAAGGCCGCCTGGGAGAGCGCGGTCCTCGCGTTCCTCACCCGCGAGGACGCCGCGTGAGCGCCGCGGCCCGGGAGGGCTGGGACGAGGAGTTCGACTTCGTCGTCGTCGGCAGCGGGGGCGGCGGCATGGCCGCCGCGCTCACCGCCGCCGACAGCGGACTGACCACCCTCGTGGTCGAGAAGGGCAAGAAGTACGGCGGCTCCACCGCGATCTCCGGCGGCGGCATCTGGATCCCCAACAACCCCACGCTGCGCGCCAGGGGGCACGACGACAGCCGCGAATCCATCCGCCGCTACCTGGACCGGCTCACCGAGGACCGGGTGCCCGCCGCCCGCCTCGACGCCTACATCGACCACGGCCCCGCCACCATGGAACTCCTCGGCAGGAGCCGGTGGATGCGCTTCTTCTGGGTCAAGGGCTACGCCGACTACCACCCCGAGTACGACGGGGGCCGTCCGCTCGGCCGGTCCGTCGAGGCGCTGCCCTTCGACACCCGCAAGCTCGGCGAGGACGAGAAGTACCAGCGCCCCAACAGCCTCAAGGGCCCCCTCGGACTCTGGATCACCGCCAAGGACTACCGCGACCTCGCCATGGTCAAGCGGACCTGGCGGGGGCGCCGCGCCTCCCTCACCGCCGCCTGGCGCGTCTCGTCCAACCTGGTCCGCCGCCGCCACATGGCCACCGGGGGCCGCGCCCTCGTCGCCCGGCTCCGCATGGCGATGAAGGACGCGTCCGTGCCGCTGTGGCTGCGCAGCCCGATGACCGGACTCGTCACCGACGAACGGGGCGCCGTCACCGGTGTCGTCGTCGAACGCGAGGGCCGGTCCGTGCGCGTCGGCGCCCGGCACGGCGTCCTCCTCGCCACCGGGGGCTTCGAGCACAACCGCGAGATGCGTGAGACCTACCTCCCCGAGGGCAGCCGTCCCGTCCACAGCGCCGGAGCCGTCGAGAACGTCGGCGACGGCATCCTCGCGGGCAGGGAACTGGGCGCCGCCCTGGACTTCATGGACGACGCCTGGTGGATGCCGTCCGTCCACCACCCGGCCGGAGCCACCATCCCGCTGGTCTCCGAGCGGTGCATCCCGCCGTCCGTGATCGTCTCCGGCGACGGCCGCCGCTTCACCAACGAGTCCTCGCCGTACGTCAACTTCGTCCACGACCAGCTCGCCGGCGGGCACCTCCCCGCCTGGTTCGTCATGGACGCCAAGGCCCGCGCCCGCTACCCGTTCGCCCAGATCCTGCCCGGCGTCCCCTTCCCCAAGGCGTTCTACGAGAACGGCACCGTGCACCGCGCCGGCAGCATCACCGAGCTGGCCCGGAAGATCGGCGTCCCGGAGGACGCCCTCGCCGACACCGTCACCCGCTTCAACGGCTTCGCCCGCACCGGCAAGGACGAGGACTTCGGCCGGGGCGACAGCGCGTACGACCGCTACTACGGCGACCCGACGCTCAAGAACCCCAACCTCGACGTCCTCGACAAGGCCCCCTACTACGCGGTGCGCATCGAGGTCGGCGACCTCGGCACCAAGGGCGGACTGGTCTGCGACGAGCACAGCCGGGTGCTGCGCGAGGACGGCACGGCCATCGCCGGGCTGTACGCCACCGGCAACACCTCCGCCTCCGTGATGGCCAACGAGTACGCCGGACCGGGCGCCACGATCGGCCCGTCGATGGTCTTCGGCTACGTCGCCGCCCGCCACGCCGCCTCCGCCCGCGCCACCGCGGCACCGACCGCCGGCGGCGCGTCATGAGCACCGCACCGCTGACCGTGCGCGTCCTGGAGGTGATCCGTGAGACGGCCGACGCGCACTCGCTGGTCCTGGAACCCGCCGACGGCCGGGCCGAGGCCTTCGCCTACGCACCCGGCCAGTTCCTCACCGTCCGGGTGCCCTCCGACCGCCCCGGCGGCGCCGCCCGCTGCTACTCGCTGTGCAGCTCCCCGGTCCGCGACCAGCACCTCAAGGTCACCGTCAAACGCACCGCCGGCGGCTACGCCTCGCACTGGATCTGCGACCACGTCACCGAGGGCGACACCCTGGAGGTGCTGCGGCCCGCCGGGACCTTCGTCCCCGACTCGCTCGACGGCGACTTCCTGCTGCTCGCCGCGGGCAGCGGCATCACCCCGGTGATGTCCATCCTCACCTCCGCCCTGCACGCCGGCACCGGGCACCTCACCCTCGTCTACGCCAACCGCGACGAGCAGTCCGTCATCTTCCGCGACGAACTCGCCCTGCTCGCCGAGGAGTACGGGGACCGGCTGACCGTCGTGCACTGGCTGGAGTCCGTCCAGGGCCGGCCCACCGCCGACGGGATACGGGGCCTGGCCGCCCCGTACACCGACCGCCCCGCCTTCGTCTGCGGACCCGGCCCCTTCATGGAGCTGGCCACCGGCGCGCTCACCGGCCTCGGCGTGCCCGAGCGGCGGATCACCGTCGAGCGGTTCACCTCGCTGACCGGCGACCCGTTCGCCGCACGCACCCCCGCACCGCCCTCCGGCGCACCGGTCAGCACCGCCGAGGTGGAACTCGACGGCACCCGCCACCGCGTCGACTGGCCCCGGGACACCCCGCTGCTCGATGTGCTCCTCGCCGCGGGCGTCGACGCCCCGTACTCCTGCCGCGAGGGCAGTTGCAGCGCCTGCGCCTGCGTGCTCGTCGAGGGCGAGGCCGCGATGGAGCGCAACGACGTCCTCGACGCCCAGGACCTCGCCGACGGACTGATCCTCGCCTGCCAGGCGCGCCCGGTCAGCGACCGGCTGCTCATCTCCTACGACGGCTGACGCCGCCCCGTATCCGTACCCCCATCACCCGACCCGGATGAGGTTCGAACCGTGACCATGGCGACCGCCGCGATCGTCGGATCCGGCAACATCGGCACCGACCTGATGTACAAACTCCTGCGCTCGGAGGCCATCGAGCCGCGCTGGATGATCGGCATCGACGCGCAGAGCCCCGGCCTGGGGCGCGCCGCCGACCACGGCCTGCACACGAGCGCCGACGGCGTCGACGCGCTGCTCTCCGGCCCGGACCGGCCCGACCTGGTCTTCGAGGCCACCTCCGCGTACGTCCACCGGGCCAACGCGCCCAAGTACGCCGCGCTCGGCATCCAGGCCATCGACCTGACCCCCGCCGCGATCGGCCCGGCGGTCGTGCCCGCCGTCAACCTCGGCGACCACCTCGACGCCCCGAACGTCTCGTTGATCACCTGCGGCGGGCAGGCCACCATCCCGATCGTGCACGCCGTCTCCTCGGTCACCGAGGTCCCGTACGCGGAGATCGTGGCCGGCGTCGCCTCCCCGTCCGCCGGACCCGGAACCCGCGCCAACATCGACGAGTTCACCCTCACCACCGGGCGCGGCATCGAGACGATCGGCGGCGCCGCCAGGGGCAAGGCCATCATCATCCTCAACCCGGCCGAGCCGCCGATGCTCATGCAGGACACCGTCTTCTGCGCCGTCCCCGCCGACGTCGACCGGGACGCCGTCACCGCCTCCGTCCACGAGACCGTCGCCCGCGTCGCCGCGTACGTCCCCGGCTACCGGCTGCGCGCCGAACCGCAGTTCGACGGACCGACCGCGGTCAGCGGCGGGCTCGCCCGGGTCGCCGTGTTCATCGAGGTGGAGGGAGCGGGCGACTTCCTGCCGCCGTACTCCGGGAACCTCGACATCATGACCGCCGCCGCCACCCGGGTCGGCGAGGGCTTCGCCCAGCGGATCACCGCCCGCCGCGCCGGTGCCTGACCCCCGCCCACCGAGGAGTACACGCGTCATGCCCTTCAGCCCCGACCTGGACATCCGTGTCACCGACTCGTCCCTGAGGGACGGCTCCCACGCCAAACAGCACCAGTTCACCGTCGACCACGTCACCTCGATCGTCGCCGCCCTCGACGACGCGGGCGTCCCCGTCATCGAGGTCACCCACGGCGACGGCCTCGGCGGATCCTCCTTCAACTACGGCTTCAGCCACACCCCCGAGCAGGAACTGATCAAGGCGGCGGTCGACACCGCGCGCCGCGCGAGGATCGCCTTCCTGATGCTGCCCGGCCTCGGCCTCCAGGACGACATCCGCGAGGCCGCCGGCAACGGGGCGTCGATCTGCCGGATCGCCACCCACTGCACCGAGGCCGACATCTCCGTCCAGCACTTCGGACTGGCCCGCGAACTCGGCCTGGAGACCGTCGGGTTCCTGATGATGTCGCACAGCAGCCCGCCCGAGGCCCTGGCCCGGCAGGCCCGCATCATGGCCGACGCCGGCTGCCAGTGCGTGTACGTCGTCGACTCCGCGGGCGCCCTCGTCATGGAGCAGACCAGCGACCGGATCGCCGCGCTCGTCGCCGAACTCGGCACCGACGCCCAGGTCGGCTTCCACGGCCACGAGAACCTGGGCCTGGGCGTCGCCAACTCGGTCCTCGCCGTGCGCGCCGGGGCCACCCAGATCGACGGCTCCACCCGCCGCTTCGGCGCGGGCGCCGGCAACACCCCCGTCGAGGGCTTCGCCGCCGTCGCCGAGAAGCTCGGCATCCGCACCGGCATCGACGTACTGAAGATCATCGACGCGGCCGAGGACGTCGTCCGGCCCGTCATGGACGGCGAATGCCTGCTCGACCGGCTCTCCCTGACGATGGGCTACGCCGGGGTCTACTCCAGCTTCCTCAAGCACGCCGCCCGCCAGGCCGGCGCCTACGGGGTGTCGGGCGCCGAGATCCTCATGGAGGCCGGCCGCCGCAAGCTCGTCGGCGGCCAGGAGGACCAGCTCATCGAGATCGCCGTCGCGCTCGCGGCACAGAAGAACTCTTCCGGGAAGTGAGTACCGCCATGTCCAATCCCGTCATCGAAGCCGTCGAGCAGCGCGCCGACGAGATCCGCGCGCTGGGCCCCGCCAACGAGGCGCTGGGGCGGCTCGACGACCAGACCGCGAAGATCCTCCGCGAGGTCGGCGCGATCCGCATGCTCCAGCCGAAGGCGCACGGCGGCCTCGAACTGCACCCCCGCGCGTTCGCCGAGACCGTCATGCGGATCGCCTCCCTCGACGGGGCGACCGGCTGGGTCGCCGGAGTCGTCGGCGTCCACCCCTGGGAGATGGCCATGGCCGACCCCCGGGTCCAGGAGGAGATCTGGGGCGAGGACCCCGACACCTGGATCGCCTCCCCCTACGCCCCGATGGGCCTGCTGCGGCCGGTCGACGGCGGCTACGTCTTCAACGGCCGCTGGCAGTTCTCCTCCGGCACCGACCACTGCCGGTGGATCTTCCTCGGCGGCTTCCTCGCCGACGAGGACGGCGAACGGATCAGCCCGCCGCGGTCCGTGCACGTCATCCTGCCCCGCGCCGACTACGAGATCGTCGAGGACTCCTGGGACGTCGTCGGCCTGCGCGGCACCGGGAGCAAGGACGTGATCGTCAGGGACGCGTTCGTGCCCGCCCACCGCGTCATCGAGTACACCAAGGTCGTCGACGGCTCCCTCGCCGCCGAGTCCGGGCTCACCAACCCCGCCTACCGGCTGCCCTTCTCCGCCGCCTTCCCGCTCGGCATCACCTCCGCCGTCATCGGCATCTGCGAGGGCGCCCTCGCCCACCACCTGGACTACCAGCGCACCCGCGTCCAGATCACCGGCCAGGCCGTCAAGGACGACCCCTACGTCCTCTACGCCCTCAGCGACGCCGCCGCCGAGATCGCGGCCTCCCGCTCCGCCCTGCTCGACAACATCGACCGGATGTACGACGCCGTCGCGGCCGGCCGGGAGATCACCTTCGAGGAACGCGCCGTCGGCCGCCGCACCCAGGCCGCCGCCGCCTGGCGGGCGGTCCGCGCCGTCGACGAGATCGTGGCCCGCTCCGGCGGCAACGCGATGCGGCTCGACAACCCCATCCAGCGCTTCTGGCGCGACGCCCACACCGGACTCGCCCACGCCATCCACGTCCCCGGCTCGGTCTTCCACGCCTCCGCCCTCACCCAGATCGGCATCGACCCGCCGCAGGGCCCGATGCGCTCGATGATCTGACCCCGCCCGGACGCCCCCTACTGAGAGGAACAGCCATGACCCAGATCCGCGGCCTCGGATACCTCCGGGTGCAGACCCGTGACCTCGACCGCTGGCGCGAACTGGCCGTGGACGCCCTCGGCTTCGCCGTCGGCACGGGCCCCGACCCCGACGGCCTCTATCTGCGCATGGACGAGCGCCGCTCCCGACTCGTCCTGCTGCCCGGCGACCGCGACCGGGTGCTGTCGATCGGCTGGGAGGTCCGCGACCGCGCCGCCCTCGCCGCCGTCGGCCGCGCCGTCGAGGCCTCCGGCACCGCCGTCAAGGCCCTCACCCGGGAGGAGGCCGACGACCGGGGCGTCGAGGAGGCCATCGCCTTCGACGACCCCGCCGGGGTGCGCGTCGAGATCTTCTACGCCCCCGTCCTCGACCACAGCCCCCTGGTCACCGCCCTCGGCCAGCGCTTCGTCACCGGCGCCCAGGGCATGGGGCACGTGGTGATGCCCACCACCTGCCAGGAGGAGACCGTCGCCTTCTACACCGAGGTGCTGGGCTTCCTGCCGCGCGGCGCGATGCGGCTCGGCGGACCCGGCGCCCCCGGACCGGCCCGCCGGGTCCGCTTCATGGGCGTCAACGAACGCCACCACAGCCTCGCCGTGGTGCCCGCGCCGCACGGCGAGGAGCCCGGCCTCGTCCACCTCATGGTCGAGGCCGACACCCTGGACGCCGTCGGCCGCGCCCTCGACAACGTGGCGAAGCACGGCTTCTCGCTCTCCTCCACGCTCGGCCGGCACACCAACGACAAGATGGTCTCGTTCTACGTGCGCGCGCCCGGCGGCTGGGACGTCGAGTACGGCTGCGAGGGCATGCGCGTGGACGAACGGTCCTACACCGCCGAGGAGATCACCGCGGACAGCTACTGGGGCCACGACTGGTCCGGCTCCGAGCCGCTGGCCGCCTTCACCCCGCCCGGACCCGCCGCGTGAACGCGGGACCGCCGGTGACCCCGGTGCGCGCCGAGGACATCACCCGGTACGACGCCGAGACCGAGGTGCTCGTCGTCGGGTTCGGCTGCGCCGGGGCCGCCGCCGCGTACGAGGCGGCCACGGCCGGCGCGGACGTCCTCGTCCTGGAACGGGCCGGCGGTCCCGGCGGCTCCTCGGCCCTGTCCGGCGGCGAGCTGTACCTCGGCGGCGGCACCCCGGTCCAGCGCGCCTGCGGCTTCGAGGACAGCGCGGACGAGATGTTCGCCTACCTCCGGGCCGCGCTCGGCCCGCACGCCGACGAGGAGAAGCTGCGCCTGTACTGCGACGGAAGCGCCGCGCACTTCGACTGGTTCACGGACCGCGGGCTGGTCTTCGAACCGACGCTGTGGGACGCGCCGACGTGGATGCCGACCGGCCGGGACGGGCTGATGTGGCTGGGCGAGAACGCCTGGCCGTACAACGAGCTCGCCCGCCCCGCCCCGCGCGGCCACCGCCCCGCCGTACCGGGCTTCGGCGGCCGGGAGGTCATGGCGAAGCTCGTCGACGCCGCCCGGGGCGCGGGTGCCGTCTCCCACGACGACACCCGCGCCACCGCGCTCGTCACGGACGCCGAAGGCCGGGTCGTCGGCGTCACCGCCCGCCGCCACGGCCGTGACCTCGTCTACCGGGCCCGGCGCGGCGTGGTCCTGACCACCGGCGGATTCGTCGACAACGAGGAGATGCTGCGCGCCCACGCCCCGGCCCTCCTCGGCCACGGCAAGGTCAGCGACGGGCTCGACGACGGCAGCGGCATCCGGATGGCCGCCGCCCTCGGCGCCGCCACCCGCCGCATGGGCACGGTCGAGATCGCGCTGACCGCCCTGCCCGCGCTCGCGGTCCGGGGCATGCTGGTCGACGCCCACGGCCGGCGCTTCATCAACGAGGACGTCTACCCGGGCCTGTACAGCGTCGCGGCCGTCCTCACCCGGCCCGCCCCGTACTGGGTGATCGTCGACGAGGAGGGCTACGAGGACGTCCCCGAGCGGGAGCGCTGGGGCGTCGTCCCGCGGTTCGCCGCCGGGACCCTCGCCGAGCTGGAGACCGAACTCGGCATGCCCCGGGGCGCCCTGGAGACCGCGGTCGCCACGTACAACACCCACGCGGAACGGGGCGAGGACCCCTACTTCCACAAGGACCCGCGCTGGGTCAGGCCGCTGCGCGGCCCATTCGCGGCGATCGACCCCCGGGCCGGCTTCCACCGGGGCGGAGAGCCGGGCGCCGCCGCCGGCACCGGCGCCTCCGGCTTCACCCTGGGCGGGCTGCACACCACGCCCGACGGCGAGGTCCTCCACGTCTCCGGAGCGCCGGTGCCCGGTCTGTACGCCGCCGGGCGGGCCGCTGCCGGAATCCACGGCGAGGGCTACGTCAGCGGCACCTCGCTCGGCGACGGGACCTTCTTCGGCCGCCGGGCCGGATGCGCCGCGGCCGCCGCCCCCGCCCTTGCGACGGCCTGACCGGGGCAGGAGGGACGGGGGCGGGCCGGCCCGGGGGTGCGACCCGGGCCGGCCCGCCGCCGCGCGCGGTGCTCAGCCGGCGACCGCGCCGAGATCGCCGGGCCGGTAGGCGCCGCCCGGGTTGCCGAGGATCACCCCGATCCGGTTGGCGGCGTTGATCATGGCGATCAGGGAGACGAGCGCGATGCACTGCTCCTCGTCGTAGTGCTTCCGGACCCGGTCCCAGGTCGCGTCCGGGACGCCGCCGTGGCCGTCGGTGATGCGGGTGCCCTCCTCGGTGAGTTCCAGCGCGGCCCGCTCGGCCTCGCTGAAGACGGTGGAGTGGCGCCAGGCGGCGACCAGATGGAGGCGGTCCGCGCTCTCCCCGGCCGCCGAGGCGTCCTTGGCGTGGATGTCGACACAGAAGCCGCAGCCGTTCATCTGGCTCGCCCGCAACTGCACCAGTTCCCGGACGGGTCCGGGCAGGGAGGACGCCTGGATCACCTGGCTCACGGCGTGGATCCGCCTGCCGATCCGGGCGCCGGTCTCGTGCGCGAACAGGTTCAGCCGGGCCTGTGCGAGGGTGTCCATGGGTTCGGGGCCTTTCTGACGGGGTGTCGTGCCGCGCGGAGTGTCCGCGCCGCGTTCCGATGCCCATGAGTCGCCGCCCGCCCCGCCCCCGTGACAGGACCGCACTGTGACGAAGGCCACCCCGGTGCGGTGTCACGGACGGGCGCCGGGCGGCGACTCGTGCGTGACAGGCACAGGGGACGCGAGCGGGCGGGAGACGGCGATGCACGAGCCGGTACGGAACAGCCGGACGGCGGACGACGGGGCGGGGAGCGGCCCGGCAGGGGCCGGCGGGACCGGCACGGACGACCGGACGGCCGGGACCGATCCGGCCACCGAGGCCTTCGTCGCCCACCGCAACCTGCTGTTCACCGTCGCCTACGAGATGCTCGGCTCCGCCGCCGACGCCGAGGACGTCCTCCAGGAGAGCTGGCTGCGCTGGGCCGGCGTCGACCAGGGCACCGTCCGCGATCCGCGCGCCTTCCTCGTCCGCATCACCACCCGCCAGGCGCTCACCCGGCTGCGCACCCTGCGCCGCCGCAAGGAGTCCTACGCCGGCCCCTGGCTGCCCGAACCGCTGCTCACCGCCCCCGACGTCGCCGAGGACATCGAGCTGGCCGACAGCGTGTCCATGGCGATGCTGCTGGTGCTGGAGACCCTGGCCCCGACCGAGCGGGCCGTGTTCGTCCTGCGCGAGGTGTTCGCCCTCGACTACGAGGAGATCGCGCGGGCCGTCGGCCGCAGACCCGCCACCGTCCGGCAGATCGCCCACCGGGCCCGCGCCCGTGTCGCGGCCCGCCGCCCCCGCGAGACCGTCCCGCCGGACCGGACCCGCGCCGTCCTGACCGCGTTCCGGCAGGCCGTCGGGACCGGCGACCTCACGGCGCTCCTCGGCCTCATCGCTCCGGACGTCGTCCTGCTCACCGACGGCGGGGGCGTCGTCCGCGCCGCCCTGGAACCGGTCGTGGGCGCCCGCGCCGTGGCCGCCGTGCTCGGCCGGATCGACGCGTCGACGCTGAGCCATGCCCAGGTCAACGGGCATCCGGCGCTCGTCCTGCGGACGGCCGGCACGATCGACACCGTCCTGGCCGTGCGCCTGGCGGGCGGGCTCATCACCGGCCTCTACGCCGTCCGCAACCCCGAGAAGCTGGCGCGGCTCGACCACGAGACCGCCGTCACCCGCTGAGCCCGCCCCGGCCCGCCCGGGGTGCCGGCGCCTGCCGGGCCGAAACGGGTTCAGCGGTGACTGAGATGGGTGAGCACCGCGAGGACCCGGCGGTGGCCGGTGTCGGCGGGGGAGAGGCCCAGCTTGGCGAAGATGTTCCCGATGTGTTTGTGGACGGCGTTCTCCGTGATCACGAGCCGCTCGGCGAGCGTGGTGTTGTCCAGGCCCTGCGCCATGAGGGCCAGGACCTCGCCCTCGCGCGGGGTGAGGGAGGCGAGCGGGTCGTGGGCGCGCGGGGCGAGGAGCTGGGCGATCACCTCGGGGTCCATCACGGTCTCCCCGGCCGCGACCCGGCGCAGCGCGTCGGTGAACGCGGCGACCCGGCCGACCCGGTCCTTGAGCAGATAGCCCACGCCGCCGCTGCCGTCGGCGACCAGCTCGCCCGCGTAACTCCGCTCCACGTACTGGGAGAGGACCAGCACCGGCAGCCCGGGACGGCGGCGGCGGGCCCGGATCGCGGCGCGGATGCCCTCGTCGCGGAAGCCCGGGGGCAGGCGCACGTCGACGAGCGCGACATCGGGGCGGTACGTGTCGACGGCCGCCGCGAACGCCTCCACGTCGCCGGTGACCGCCGCGACCTCGAACCCCTTGGCCGTCAGCATCAGTTCGAGCCCGTGGGCCAGCAGGACGTTGTCCTCCGCGATCACGACCCGCACGGCAGCTCCACCGTGAGCGCGGTCGGCCCGCCGGCGGGGCTGCTCAGGCGGACGCTGCCGTCGAGCGCCAGGACGCGGTGGCGGATGCCGGTGAGCCCGGTGCCCCGTCCCGCGTCGGCGCCGCCGCGCCCGTTGTCGCGGACCTCCACCCGCAGCCGGCCGCCGTCGCGCACCACGCGGACGGCGGTCCGGGTGGCGCCGCTGTGCTTCGCGGCGTTGGTGAGCGCCTCGGCCACCGTGAAGTAGGCGACGGCCTCCACCGCGGCCGGGACCTCGCCCAGCGCGCCGACGTCCAGCGTGGTGCCCGAGGCCGGACCCGGGGCCAGCGACGCCAGCGCCCCGGCGAGCCCGCGGTCCGCGAGGACCGGCGGAAAGAGCGTCCGGGTCACCGCGCGCAACTCGGCCATGGCCGCCTCCGTCCCCTCGTGCGCCTCCTTCAGCAGCGCGGCGACCGTCCCGGGGTCCTCGCCCAGCGACTCCCGCGCCAGGTCCAGTCGCAGCGCGATGCCCACCAGCCGGGCCTGCGCCCCGTCGTGCAGATCCCTTTCGATACGGCGCAGTTCGGCACCGTGCGCGTCCATCGCCCCGGCCCGGGTCTCGGTCAGGGCGGCCACCCGGCGGGCCAGCAGCTCGGCGGCCGAGGGGGACAGCAGCACCACGGCCGTCCGGGCGTGCAGCCGGGCCGGCCCGGGGGCGAGCGCGCACGTGAGGGCCGCGAAGGCGAGGGCCTGGGCGGTGCCCAGGGTCAGGGCCGTGCCCCAGCCGGTCAGCGGGGCCCCGGCGGCGAAGCCGCCCGCGCGGGTGCCCTCGGGCAGGGCCCACCACATCGGTACGGTGACGGCGGCGGTCACCGCGTTGGCCGCGCACACCACCGCGGGCAGTCCGGCCGCCGCACCGGTCACCGTCCAGACGCCCAGCCCGCCGAGCACCCGCCACGCCCCGGACCGCACCGGCCCGGCGGGCGGCGCGTGCAGCAGCCGTGCCGCGCGTTCCCGGTGCCGGAGCGCCCAGGCGCGGCCCGCCGCGGGGACGAGGAACACCGGCAGGGCGAGCAGGGTGAGGGCGGCGGCGGCCAGCGTGCCCAGCAGATACCCCAGACTCCGGGGTGTCGCCGAAATCCGCCCGCGCACAAGGTCGTTCATGCGCACCAGTGTCGGCGGCGCGGACCGGCCGGGCACTACAGCAGGCCCCCCTGTTTCCCCGCCCGCGAGCGGTATCGTGCCGCCCCCGCGCCCCGCCCTAGCGTCGGCGCCATGAACCACACCCCGACCCGTACCCGCCGCGCCCTCGTCCTGGCCGCGGCCCTCGCCGCCACCCTGTCCACCGCGCTGCCCTCCGGTCCGGCCGCCGCGCGGCCCGCACCCCCGGACGTCCGGGAGCTGCTCCGGCGCGACGCCGGCGCGCTCGTCGCGGCCGGGGCCACCGGGGTCCAGGCCCGTCTCGTCACCGCCGACGGCACGGGAACCACCGCCACGGCGGGTGTCGCCGACCGTGCGACCGGCCGCCCGGTCCCGGACACCGGCCATTTCCGGATCGCCAGCGTCACCAAGACGTTCGTGGCCACCGTCGTCCTCCAACTGGCCGCCGAACACCGGCTCTCCCTGGACGACACGGCCGAGCGGTGGCTGCCCGGAACGGTCTCGGGGAACGGCAACGACGGCCGGGCGATCACCCTGCGGCAGCTGCTCAGCCACACCGCCGGACTCCACGACGACTACCCGGACTACGTCTCGGCGGCGGACTACCGGGAGCACCGGCTGGACCGGTACACGGCCGAGGAGACCGTCGCACGGGCGATGCGCCACGAGCCGGACTTCGCGCCCGGCACGCGCTGGGCGTACTCCAACACCGGCTATGTGCTGCTCGGCATGGTCGTCCGGCGGGTCACCGGGAACTCCTGGCAGCAGGAGGTGGAGCGGCGGATCGTCCGGCCGCTGGGGCTGCGGCACACCACGGGCCCCGGTCCCTCGCCCGCGCTGCCCCGGCCGCACGCCACCACGTACCAGCGGTTCGCCCCCGGTGAGCCGTTGGTGGACGTCACCGAGCAGATCGGCTCCGGCACCAACGGGGAGGCGGGGATGATCTCCACCACCGCCGACCTCGCCCGGTTCCACCGCGCCCTGCTCGGCGGCCGGCTGCTGCCGCCCGCCGCCCTGGCGTGGATGAAGCGGACGGTGCCGGTCGGCCCCGCGTTCGAACGGTTCATGCCCGGGGCCCGCGACGGGCTGGGGATCTTCGCGCGTCCGCTGTCCTGCGGCGGGGCCTACTGGGGGCACGAGGGCGGTGACGCCGGGTGGATCACCGCCACCGGTGCCACCGAGGACGGCCGGCACGCCGTCACCGTCTCGCTCTCGGGTGTGCTCGCCGCGTCCGACGACGACGTCGTGCGCGTGGAAGGCGCCCTGAACCGGCTCGTGGACGATGCCCTGTGCACGGCCCGGGACACCGGCCCCGGAAGCGCCCCGGGCCCCGGGCGCTGACGCGCGGCGCCCCGGCGGCCGGGGCGGGACGGGTGTCTAGGCGGTGCGCTCCTCGCCGCCGTCCACCACCTCGACGGTGCCGTTCAGCGCCGCCTCGCGGATCGTCTCGCGCAGCGCGCCGCAGCCCTCGAAGGCCGTGGCCGCCGTCGCGCGCTCCGCGCAGGCGGCCGCGGACCGGGCGTCCCACTGCACACTGGTCTGCTGCCAGCTGCTCTTGCGCACCAGGACCCGCGCGGCACACCGTCCGCAGTCCAGCGGGCGCATCGGGGCGCCGTCGAGAAGGCGGTTGTCGGTGCGCATCAGGCCGGTCCTCCGGCGGCGGCGGCCCGGCGGGCGAGGTTCGCCTCGACCTCCTTCTGCCACGCCTCGACCGGCCGGGTGGTGTCCAGCTCGAACTCGAAACGGTCCGTCATCTCCGGTGTCACGTCGGCGGCGTCCACGTAGAACTGCTCGTACCAGCGGCGCAGCTGGTAGACCGGGCCGTCCTCCTCGCACAGCAGCGGGTTGTCGATACGGGCCTTGTTCTTCCAGATCTCGATGTCCTGCTCGAACCCCAGCTTGATGAACTGGGCCATCCCCGCGGCGAGCTGGTCGGCCGCGTCCCCCGCCATGGCGGGCGAGCGCTGCACGGTGATCCCGTACTGGAGCACGAACCTGTTGGCGTCCACCGGATAGTGACAGTTGATCAGGACGCAGTCCACGTCGCCGGTCTCGTAGTGGTACGTCAGGTCGTCGATCATGAAGGACGGTCCGTGGTACGAGGCCACGGACGTGCTGCCGATCGTCCTGCGCTCCGTGCCGTCCTCCTGGGGGCGGGCGTCGGGGCGGCCGGTGGCGCGCATCCGCTGGGTGGCGGTGTGGCCCTCGAAGACGTTCTCGAAGTACGTCGGGAACGAGTAGTGGACGTAGAAGAAGTGGGCCATGTCCACCACGTTGTCCACGACCTCGCGGCAGTTGGCGTCGACGACGGTCTCGTACCAGAGCCAGTCGGTCCACTCGTCGCTGGTCGCCCCGGCGATGCGGGGGATGCGGACGTCCTCGGGCGGCGGATTGCCCTCCGGGTCGTTCCAGACGAAGAGCATCCCGTCCTGGTCCAGGGTCCGCCAGGACGCGGTGCGGGCGCGCAGCGGCACGCGCTTGGAGTACGGGATCTGCTTGCACCGCCCGTCGCCGCCCCAGCGCCAGTCGTGGAACGGACACGCGACCTCGTCGCCCTTGACCGTGCCCTGGGAGAGGTCGCCGCCCATGTGGCGGCAGTGGGCGTCCAGGACGTTGAGCGTGCCGTCGCCCGCCCGGAACACCACGAGCTTCTGCCCGAAGGCCGTCACCGCGTGCGGCTTGCCGTCCTTGTACGTCTCCGACAGGCCGAGGCAGTGCCAGCCGCGGGCGAAACGGGCGGGTGCCGCGGTGGCCTCGATGGCCCTGACGTCGTCGTGTGCCGACTCCACTGCGCTCACGTTGCTCTCATCCCCTTCGAGGAGCCTGGTGGCCTCGGGTGCGGACCGCGCCGGGCCGGTCCGGACGTACGAGACCGTCGTCCGGCTTCCGGACGCTAGGCCCGGATCGCGGCGCGTGGGCGGGGGAGTCCCACTGACCGGTACCGGGCGCCGGAGGCCGCCGAGGGGCCCGTCCCGGTCGGTGGGACCGGGCCCGCGCCCCGGGACCGGCCGCCCGTACAGTCCGCCGCCCGTCCGACGGCACACACACATGGAGGAGCCCGGCATGCGGCGTTTCGAGGGGAAGAAGGTCCTGCTCACCGGGGCGGGATCTGGGATCGGGCGGGCCACGGCGCTGCGCCTGGCCGCCGAGGGGGCGGCGGTGTTCGGGGTCGACCTGTCGGCGGAGGGACTGGAGGAGACCGCGCGGGCGGTGACGGGTCCGGGCGGCTTCACGGCGCACGTCGCCGATGTCGCGGACGAGGACGCGGTGGTCGCGGCCGTGGCCGAGGCGGCCGGATCGCTCGGCGGCATCGACGTGCTGGCCAATGTGGCGGGCACCCACCGCACGACCCCGGTGGACCGGCTGACGGTGGCGGACCTGGAGCTGCTGTTCCGCGTCAACACGGTCGGCACCGCGCTGTTCTGCCGGGAGGCGCTGCCCCGTCTCCCCGACGGCTCCGGCGTGATCGTCAACGTCGCCTCGTCGGCCGCCTCGCACGGCAATCCGTACATGACCGCGTACGCCGCCTCCAAGGGCGCGGTCATCGGGTTCTCGCTCTCGCTGGCCGCCGAGGTCGCGCACCGGGGCATCCGGGTGGTGCCCGTCTCGCCCGGTTCCGTCGCCACCCCGCTGGCCGGGCCGCACGTGCTGCCCGCCGGTCTCGACGTGTCGTACTACGCCCGGATCCGGGCCCCGTTCGGCACCGCGAGGCCCGAGCAGATCGCCGGGGTGATCGCCTTCGCCGCCTCGGAGGACGCGGCCTGTCTGACGGGCGCGGAGATCCGGGCGGACGGCGGCTCCCACATCTGAGGGGCGGCTGAGGTGGTCCGGGGCGGCCGGCCACTGAGCGGGACTGGCCCTTGCCAGTTTCCAGAACGAATTCTAGTTTTCCTCGCACAGTGTCCCGGCCCCCCACGGGCCCCTCACCCCCTTTTGGAGAGCCATGACCGAGGCCGTCATCGTCGAAGCCGTACGGACACCGGTCGGCCGGCGCCGGGGCGTCCTGTCCGGGCTCCACCCGGCGGAACTCCTCGGGTTCGCCCAGAAGGGCCTGCTGGAACGGGCCGGAATCGCCGCCGACAGCGTGGACCAGGTCATCGGCGGCTGTGTCACCCAGGCCGGCGAGCAGTCCAACAACGTCACCCGCACCGCCTGGCTGCACGGCGGACTCCCGCACACCACCGCGTGCACCACCATCGACTGCGCCTGCGGCTCCTCCCAGCAGGCCGTGCACCTGGTCGCGGGCCTCATCGCCTCCGGCGCCGTCGAGACCGGCATCGGCTGCGGGGTCGAGGCCATGAGCCGGGTCTTCCTCGGCGCCGCCCTCACCCCCGGCAGCGGCTCCCCGGTCCCGGACAGCTGGTCGCTCGACATGCCCGACCAGTTCACCGCCGCCGAACGCATCGCCCGCCACCGCGGCATCACCCGCGCCGACGCGGACGCCCTCGGGCTCGCCTCCCAGCGCAAGGCGGCCCGCGCCTGGGCCGAAGGCCGCTTCGACGGACAGATCATCGGCGTCGACGCCCCGGTCACCGGCCCCGAGGGACCCACCGGCGAGACCGTCACCGTCACCCGCGACCAGGGACTGCGCGACACCACCCCCGACGCGCTCGCCGCCCTCAAGCCGGTCCTCCCCGACGGCATCCACACCGCCGGGAACTCCTCCCAGATCAGCGACGGCGCCGCCGCCGTCCTCCTCATGAGCCGGGAGCGCGCCGCCCGCGAGGGACTGCGGCCCCGCGCCCGGATCGTCGCCTCCGCCATGGTCGGCTCCGACCCGTACTACCACCTCGACGGGCCCGTCGCCGCCACCGAACGCGTCCTGGCCAGGGCCGGAATGACGCTCGCCGACATCGACCTCGTCGAGATCAACGAGGCCTTCGCCTCCGTCGTCCTGTCCTGGGCGCAGGTCCACCAGGCGGATCTCGACAAGGTCAACGTGAACGGCGGCGCCATCGCGCTCGGCCACGCCGTCGGCTCCACCGGCGCCCGGCTCCTCACCCAGGCCCTGCACGAACTGGAACGCACCGGGAAGTCCACCGCCCTGATCACCATGTGCGCCGGCGGGGCGCACGCCACCGCCACCGTCATCGAACGCATCTGAGGGGCGCGCCATGACCATCGGACTCACCCAGGAACACCTCGACCTGCGCGACGCCGTACGCGCCTTCGCGACCCGGCACATCACCGAGGACACCCTGCGCGCCGCCGCCGACGCCGCCAAGGAGACCCTGCCCGCGCACTGGAGCGGACTCGCCGCCCAGGGCCTCCTCGGGCTCCACCTGCCCGAGGAGAACGGCGGAGCCGGCTACGGCCTCGTCGAACTCGCCGTCGTCACCGAGGAACTGGGCCGCGCCTGCGCCCCCGGCCCGTTCCTGCCGACGGCCCTCGCCTCGGCCGTCCTGCACGCCGCCGGCCACGCCGGCTACCTGGCCCCGCTCGCCGCCGGCACCACCCTC
Source organism: Streptomyces sp. NPDC024555 (assembly GCF_055559335.1). Taxonomy (NCBI): domain Bacteria; kingdom Bacillati; phylum Actinomycetota; class Actinomycetes; order Kitasatosporales; family Streptomycetaceae; genus Streptomyces; species Streptomyces sp. NPDC024555. Next base: position 99,419 of record NZ_JBVHKV010000018.1, on the reverse strand, counting down.
GGCGCCGTCGGCCTCGGCGCGGGCACCCTCGCCCTGACCCGGGCGGCCGACGGCACCGCCACCGTCAGCGGCACCTCCGAAGCGGTCATCGGCGGCCACCTCGCCGATGTGTTCGTGCTGCCCGTCTCCGACGACGGCCGCACCACCTGGCTGGTCCTGCCCCGCGCCGCCGTGGACACCACCGACCTCCGCAGCCACGACCTCACCCGCCGCTCCTCCCGGGTCACCGCCCGCTCCGTGCCCGTCCCGGCCGGCGATCTGCTGGACCTCGACCCCCGCACCCCGCTCGATCTCGCCGCGACGCTCTTCGCCGCCGAGGCCGCCGGACTGGCGGACCGCTGTGTGACCACCGCGGCCGCCTACGCCCGGGTCCGCGAGCAGTTCGGCCACCCCATCGGGATGTTCCAGGGCGTCAAGCACCGCTGCGCCCGCATGCTCGCCCAGGCCGAACAGGCCCGCGCCTGCGCCTGGGACGCCGCCCGCGCGGCGGGCCCCGCGGGCGCCGCCGACCCCCGCGAAGCCTCCCTCGCCGCGGCCGTCGCCGCCGTCGCCGGCCCCGACGCGGCCTTCGCCGCCGCCAAGGACTGCGTCCAGGTCCTCGGCGGCATCGGCTTCACCTGGGAGCACGACGCCCACCTCGCGCTGCGCCGCGCCCAGACCCTGCGCCTCGCGCTCGGCCCGGCCGCCGTCTGGCGCCGCCGGGTCGCCGCGCTCACCCTCGACGGCACCCGCCGCACCCTCGGCGTCGAACTGCCGCCCGAGGCCGAGACCGTACGCGCCGCCATCCGCGCCGAACTGCGGGAGGCCGCGGCCCTCGACGGCCACGCGCGCCTCACCCACCTCGCCGACCACGGCTACACCGCCCCCCATCTGCCCGCCCCCTGGGGCAAGGGCGCCGGACCCGTCGAACAGCTGGTCATCGCCGAGGAGTTGCAGGCCGCGGCGCTCACCCCCGTCGACATGGTCATCGGCGGCTGGGTGGTGCCCACCCTTGTCGCCCACGGCGACCCCGCCCAGCAGGAGCGCTTCCTCGCACCCAGCCTGCGCGGCGACATCCGCTGGTGCCAGCTCTTCAGCGAACCGGGCGCCGGCTCCGACCTGGCCGCCCTCACCACCCGCGCCGAGAAGACGGACGGCGGCTGGCTGATCACCGGCCAGAAGGTGTGGACGTCCATGGCCCGCGACGCCCACTGGGGCGTCCTGCTGGCCCGCACCGACGCCGACGTGCCCAAGCACAAGGGCATCTCCTACTTCCTGCTCGACATGACGAGCCCCGGCATCGACATCCGGCCGCTGCGCCAGATCACCGGAGAGGCCGAGTTCAACGAGGTCTTCCTCGACGGGGTGTTCGTCCCCGACGCGCACCTCGTCGGCGCACCCGGCGCGGGCTGGAAGCTCGCCCGGACCACCCTCGCCAACGAGCGCGTCGCCCTCTCCCACGACTCCGTCGGCTCCGGTGCCGAAGCCCTGCTGGAGATCGCCGCCGCCTCCGCCGGACTCGACGACGAACAGCTCACCGTGCTCGGCGGCCACCTCTGCGACGCCCAGACCGGCGCCGTCCTCGCCCTGCGGACCACCCTGCGCACCGTCTCCGGACAGCAGCCCGGCCCCGAGGCCTCCGTCGCCAAACTCCTCGGCGTCGAACACCAGCAGCGGGTCTGGGAGACCTGCATGGAGTGGCAGGGCACCGCCGCGCTCACCGGCGAGGGCGAACGCCTCGACGCCACCTGGCAGTTCCTCAACGCCCGCTGCCTGTCCATCGCGGGCGGGACCACGGAGGTCCAGCTCAACATCATCGGCGAGCGCATGCTCGGCCTGCCCCGCGACCCCGAGCCCACCCAGAAAGGCTGACCGTGCCCATCGACCGCGACAAGGCGCTCACCGCCGAACCGTCCGTGCGCGAGATCCACTGGACCACCCGTGACGTGCTGCTCTACCACCTGAGCCTCGGCGCCACCGCGCCGCACCTCACCTACGAGAAGCACCTCGGCGTGCTCCCCGCCTTCGCCCTCGTCGCCGGAACCGGCATCTCCTCCGGCGAGGCCGCACCGCCCTCCTTCCACCTCCCCGGCATCGACATCGACCTCCGGTCGGTCCTCCACGCCGGCCAGGGGCTGCGCGTCCACCGCCCGCTGCCCGCCTCCGGCACCGCCACCCTCGCCTCCCGGGTCGCCGAGGTGCGGGACAAGGGCAAGGCCGCCCTGATCGTCCTGGAGTCCACCGCGTCGGACGCCGGCGGCGCGCCCCTGTGGACCTCCACCATGCGCATCTGGGCGCGCGGCGAGGGCGGCTTCGGCGGCGGCCCCGGCCCCGAGGAGGACTGGACGGCCCCCGACCGCCCCGCCGACACCGTCCTCACCTCCGCCACCACCCCGCAGCAGGCCCTCTGGTACCGCCTCAACGGCGACCTCAACCCCCTGCACGCCGACCCCGAGTTCGCCCGCGCCGCCGGCTTCGACCGGCCGATCCTGCACGGGCTCGCCTCGTACGGGCTGCTCTGCGAAGCCCTGGTCACCGGGCTCCTCGACGGGGACGTCCGCCGCCTCACCGGCCTCGCCGTCCGCTTCGCCGGACCGGTCGTCCCCGGCGAGACCCTGGAGACCTCCGTCTGGCACGACGGCGCCACCGAGGACGGGGAGCGGCTGCTGAAACTGCACACCGGCTGCCCGGAACGCGACGGCGCGCCCGTGCTCACCCACGCCACGGCGACGGTGACCGCGTGAACGCCCCCGCCCACGAGGCCACCGCCACCGGCCCCCGGCTCGTCGCCGCACCGCACGAGGACGGGGTCGACGCCGCCGTCGCCGCGGCCCGCCGGGTGGTCGCCGCCCTGCTGCGCGCCGGCGACGGCTCCGGCGCCGACATGCAATCCGTCACCGCCCGGCTGGAGGCCGTCGCCGACGAGCTGACCGCACGCGCCCCCGGCCGCGACGCCCGCCTCGCCGAGATGTGGCACGGCGAGGGCGTCACCCGCCACGACCCCGTCACCGGCCCCGAGAACGCCCTCGCCCCGCCGCTGCGGCTGCACGGCCGCGACGACGGCGCCGTCGCGGGCACCGTCACCCTCGACCTGCCCTACCAGGGACCGCCCGGCCATGTGCACGGCGGCGTCTCCGCGCTGCTCCTCGACCACACCCTGGGCGTGGCCAACCACTGGGGCGGCACCTCCGGCATGACCGCCGAACTGACCCTGCGCTATCTGCGGCCCACCCCGCTGTTCGAGCCCCTGACCGTCACCGGCCGGCAGCTCTCGGTCGACGGCTCGCGCATCCGCACCGTCGGCGAGATCACCGCCGGTGGCCGCACCTGCGTCACGGCCGAGGGCCTGTTCATCAACAAGCACCTGCCCCGGCCGAGCTGAGGAGGACCGATGGGACACCTCGACGGAAAGACCGCCGTCGTCAGCGGCGCCGGCCAGGGCGTCGGCCAGGGCATCGCCCTCGCACTGGCGGCCGACGGGGCCGATGTGGCCGTCCTCGGCCGCACCCCGGAGAAACTGGACACCACCTGCGCCCTGCTCCGCGCCCGCGGCGTACGGGCCGAGCCGTTCGTGCTGGACGTCCGCGACACCGCGCGCGTCACCGAGGTGGTGGACGAGGCCGCCGACCGCTTCGGCGGGATCGACATCCTCGTCAACAACGCCTACACCGGCGCCTACGGGCCCCTGCTCCAGCTCAGCGACGCCCAGTTCCGCAAGGGCTTCGACAGCGGGCCCTTCGCCGCCTTCGCCTTCATGAAGGCCGCGCATCCGCACCTGAAGGCCAACGGCGGGGGAGTGATCGTCAACCTCGTCACCTCCGCCATGGTCCGCTGGGACCTGAGCACCTACGGGGCCTACGCCTCCGCCAAGGCGGCGCTGCGCACCCTGACCCGGGCCGCCGCCTGCGAATGGGGCGCGGACGGCATCCGCGTCAACGCCGTGGCCCCGCACGCCGCCTCGCCCGCCTACGCGGGATGGCAGGAGGCGCACCCCGAGGAGGCCGAGGAGTTCTGCGCCTCCATCCCGCTCGGGTACGTCGGCGACTGCGAGCGGGACATCGGGCGGGCCGTCGCCATGATCTGCGGACCGGACGCCCGCTATCTGACCGGGGCCACGATCCCGCTCGACGGCGGCCAGGCCCACTTCGGCTGACCGGGGCGGCGCGCCCGCCTCCCGGTCAGCGGGACCGCCCCGGCCGCGACCGGCCGGACGGCCTAGCGTCGCCACCGGCGCGGAGCCGGCCGGGCCGGGACCCGCCGGCCCGCGGCACCGGTCCGGGCGGACCGGCCACCGCCGCCCCGCCCCGTCCGGCGGCCCCCGCCCTTCCCACGGACCGCGCCGCGTCGCCCGCGCGCTTCCGATTCCGTACCGACTTCGGCAGACCCGGACACCGGGTGAGAGGGACCGACGTTGCCACACGAGACGATTGCCGACCTGCTGCTCGCCCGCGCCGGGGACGACCACCCCGGCCTCCTGACCCGGGAACGCTCCTGGACCTGGGGCGAGGTGGTCCAGGAGAGCGCGGCCCGCGCCCACTGGGCCCGTGAACTGCGCACCGAGGGCCCCTTCCACATCGGTGTGCTCCTGGACAACCGCCCCGAGTACCTCTTCTGGCTCGGCGCCGCGGCCCTGGCCGGAGCCGCCGTCGTCGGGATCAACCCCACCCGCCGCGGCGCCGAACTGGCCCAGGAGGTCCGGCACACCGACTGCGCGCTCCTCGTCACCGACCGGGCCGGCGCCGCACTGCTCGACGGACTGGACATCGGGGTCGCCCCCGACCGCTTCCTCGTCGTCGACACCCCCGCGTACGCCGCCGCGCTCGCCCCGTACACCGGCCGCCCCGCCGAGGCACCCGACGTCACCGCCACCACCCGGATGCTGCTGCTCCTGACCTCCGGCACCACCGGCGTGTCCAAGGCCGCGATCTGCTCCCAGGGCCGGCTGGCCGCGCTCGGCGCCGCCAACAGCGCCAAGTACGACATCACCCGCGACGACACCTGCTACTGCCCGATGCCGCTGTTCCACGGCAACGCGCTGATGGCGCTCTGGGCCCCCGCCCTCACCGCGGGCGCCACCATCGCGCTCCCGCCGAAGTTCACCGCCTCCGGATTCCTCCCCGACGTCCGCCACTTCGGCGCCACGTACTTCACCTACGTCGGCAAGGCGATCGGCTACGTCCTCGCCCGCCCCGCGACCCCCGAGGACGCCGACAACCGGCTCACCCACGCCTTCGGCACCGAGGCGTCCCCCGAGGACGCGGCCCGCTTCCTGGAGCGCTTCGGCTGCCGGCTCGTCGAGGGCTACGGCTCCAGCGAGGGCGCCGGCATGCTCAGGCGCGTCCCCGACGCCCCCACCGGCGCGCTCGGCATGCCCGCCCGGCCCGGCGTCCGCATCGTCCACCCCGCCACCCGGGAGACCTGCCCGCCCGCCGAACTCGACGCCTACGGCCGGGTGCGCAACCCGGAGGAGGCCATCGGCGAGATCGTCGACACCGAGGGCGCCGCCCGCTTCGAGGGGTACTACAACAACGAGGCCGCCGACGCCGAACGCGTCCGGCACGGCTGGTACTGGACGGGCGACCTCGGATACGTCGACGGGGACGGCTACTTCTACTTCGCCGGACGCTCCGGCGACTGGATCCGGGTCGACGGCGAGAACATCTCCGCCCTGCTCACCGAACGCATCCTGCGCCGCCACCCCGGCGTGGTCGCCGCCGGAGTCTTCGGCGTCCCCGACCCCCGCTCCGGCGACCAGGTCATGGCCGCCGTCGAGATAGGCGAGGGCACCGCCTTCGACGGACTGGACCTGCCCGCCTTCCTGGAACGCCAGGAGGACCTGGGCACCAAGGGCGCCCCCCGCTTCGTCCGGGTCTCCCACGCGCTGCCCACCACCGGCTCCAACAAGCTCCGCAAGAAGGAGATGCAGCTCGACGGCTGGCGCACCGACGACCCCGTCTACCGCTGGGAGGGCCGGGGCCGGCCCACGTACGCGCTGATGGGCGACGACGACAAGGCGGCGCTGCGCGAGGAGTTCCTCGCGAACGGGCGCGGACGCTTCCTGCCCTGATCCGCACCGCCCGACCGGACCACATCCGAGGAGAACCACTTATGCAACTGCGCGAGAGCGCCGCGCACCAGGAGCTGCGGCGGGAACTGCGGGCGTACTTCTCGGGCCTGATGCCCGAGGACGAACGCCGCCGGGCCGGCGAGGAGGGCGTGGGCGGCGACCGCTTCCGCGAGATCGTCAAACGGTTCGGTGAGGACGGCTGGCTGGGACTGGGCTGGCCCACCGAGTACGGCGGACAGGGCCGGCCGGCCGAGGACCAGTACGTCTTCTTCGACGAGGTCCAGCGCGCCGGGCTGCCCTTCCCGTTCGTCACCGTGAACACCGTCGGCCCGACCCTGATGGCGCACGGCTCCGAGGAGCACCGCAAGCGGTTCCTGCCCGGAATCCTCTCCGGTGACATCGTCTTCGCGATCGGCTACACCGAGCCCGGGGCCGGCACCGACCTGGCCTCGCTCAGCACCCGGGCGGTCCGCGACGGCGACGACTTCGTCGTGGACGGCTCGAAGATCTTCACGAGCGGCGCCAACACCGCCGACCACGTGTGGCTCGCCGCCCGCACCGACCCCGAGGCGCCCAAGCACAAGGGCATCTCCATCCTGATCGTGCCCACCGCCGCCGAGGGCTTCTCCTGGAGCCCGATCCGCACCGTCGGCGGCCTGGCCGTCACCGCCACCTACTACAGCGGCGTACGGGTCCCCGCCACGGACGTCGTCGGGGAGGTGAACGCCGGCTGGCGGCTGATCACCGCCCAGCTCAACCACGAACGCATCGGTCTCGCCGCGCTCGGCGGCCGCATGATCCAGCTCTGGGAACACGTCCTGGACTGGGCCCGGGACAACGGCACGGCCGACATCCCCTGGGTGCGCGCCGAGTTCGCCCGCACCCACGCCCGGCTGGAGGCGATGCGCCTGATGAACTGGAAGATGACCGCCGCTGTGGCCCGCTCCGAGCTGACCGGCGCGGACGCGGGCGCCGTCAAGGCGTACGGCACCGAGACCCACATCGACGTCCAGCGCGCCCTCACCCAGATCCTCGGCGCGGCCGGCCGCATCCGGCCCGAATCGCCCGGGGCGGTCCTCGCCGGGCAGGTCGAACAGCTCTCCCGGCAGGGCATCGTGAACACCTTCGGCGGCGGCGTCAACGAGGTCCTGCGCGACATGATCGCCACCCATGGACTCGGCCTGCCGCGCAAGGGGCGTGGCGCATGACCGGCCCCACCGGCCCCGGACCGGACACCCCGGAGTACGAGGAGCGGCTGAGGGCCTTCGCCGGACGCGAACTGCGCGCCGCCGCACCGGGCCAGGACCCGGTCAACCGGCCGATGATCCGGCACTGGGCGGAGGCGATGGGCGACACCAACCCGGTGTACACCGACGACGAGGCCGCCCGCGCCACCGGGCGCGACGGGGTGGTGGCCCCCGCCTCGATGGTCCAGGCGTGGACGATGCGCGGCTACGCGGCCACCGTCGCACCGCCGCCGGACGCCGCCCCCGACGGCTTCGCCGAACTGGTCGCCCTCCTCGACGAGGGCGGCTACACCTCCGTGGTCGCCACCGACTCCGAGTTCACCTTCCTGCGCGAACTGGTGCCCGGCGACCGCATCGCCGTCCGCGAGACCGTGGAGTCCGTCTCGGCACAGAAGCGGACCGGGCTCGGCCCCGGACGGTTCGTCACCACCCTGAAGACGTACACCGACGCGGACGGCGCCACCGTCGCCACCCAGCGGTGGCGGACCCTGCGCTTCCGGCCGGCGGCGAAGGAGACGCCCGCACCCGCCGCCGCACCCGTACCGGAACCGGCGTCACCCCCCGCCGCGCTGCGCCCCCGCCCCGCCGTCAACCGGGACAACGCCTTCTTCTTCGAGGGCGCGGCCGAGCACCGGCTGCTGATCCAGCGCTGCGCCGGCTGCGGCGAACTGCGCCACCCGCCGGGCCCCTGCTGCCCCGCGTGCCGCTCGCTGGAGTGGGACACCGTCGAGGCGTCCGGCCCCGGCCACGTCTACAGCTTCGTCGTGAGCCACCACCCGAAGCACCCGGCCTTCGACAGCCCGTACCTGGTGGCCGTCGTCGAACTCGCCGAGGGCACCCGGCTCATCACCGGCCTGACCGGTGTCGCCCCCGAGGACGTCACCGTCGGCATGCCGGTGGTCCTGGACTGGCTCGACGCCGACCCCGAACTGACCCTGCCGGTCTTCCGGCCCGCCCCGACGGAGGCGCCCTGATGGATTTCTCCCTGGGAGAAGAGCTCGAAGCCGTACGCGATCTGGCGCGGGCGATCCTCACCGACCACGCCGTGCCCGAGCGGCTGCGCGCGGTGGAGCGCTCGCCGGAGCGCGTCGACACGCGGCTGTGGGCGGATCTGGCGTCCGCCGGGCTGTTCGCGGCCGTGCTGCCCGAACGGGACGGCGGCGCCGGACTCGGCACGGCCGGGGCCTGTGTGCTCCTGGAGGAGCAGGGCCGCAGGGTGGCGCCGGTCCCGCTGTGGCCGGCCCTGACCGGGGCCCTCGCCCTGGCCGCGCACGGCGACGGGGAACTGCGGGCCGAGGTGCTGCCGGGGCTGGCCGACGGCAGCGTCCGGCTCACCGCGGCCCTGGAGGAGTTCGGCCCCGCCGACCCGCTCGCGCCGGACACCGTCGCCGTGCAGGACGGGCCCGGCTGGCGGCTGAGCGGCGTCAAGGCCGCGGTGCCCTCGCCCGGCGGTGCCCGGCACGTCCTGGTCACCGCCGCGACGAGCCGGGGGCCGGGCCTCTTCCTGGTCGACGCGGAGGCGGACGGGGCGGGCTGGGAGTACGCCGAGACCACCACGTACGACCGGGCCGGCCACCTCACGCTCGACGGGGCCCGCGGCCGGGCCGTCGGAGCCGTGGGCGGGGACGCGGCGGCCTCGCTCGTCCGCGATGCCTCGCTGGCGCTGGCGGCCGTGCAGGTGGGCGTGGCCGAAGGGGCGCTGGCCCACGCGGCGGCGCATCTGCGCGGCCGCGAGCAGTTCGGCCGCCCGCTCGCCACGTTCCAGGCCGTGCAGCACCAACTGGCCGACTGCTACATCGACATCGAGGCGATGCGGGTCACGCTGTGGCACGCCGTGGACGCGCTCGCGGAGCCCTTCGACCCGGCCGCCGCCGACCGCGCCGCCCAGGTCGCCAAATGGTGGGCCTGCGAGGCGGGCCTCACCACCGTCCACCGCGTCCAGCACGTGCACGGCGGCATCGGCGTGGACACCGACTACCCCGTCCACCGGCACTTCCTCTGGGGCAAGCAGATCGCCGGCACCCTGGGCGGTCCCGGCGCCGGCCTCGAACGGCTCGGCACGCTCCTCACCGCCGCGGAGGCGACGGCATGACCGCCCGGCCCGGCACCCGCGCCTACGCGGACGTGGCCGTGGGAGACGTACTCCCCGAGCTGTCGATCCCGATCACCCGCACCCTGATCGTCGCCACCGCACTCGCGAGCCGCGACTTCCAGGACGTCCACCACGATCCCGCGCTCGCCCGGGAACGCGGCTCGAAGGACATCTTCATGAACATTCTGACCAGCAACGGACTGGTCGACCGGTACGTCACCGGCTGGGCCGGACCCGCCGCCGTCGTCCGGTCCCTCCGCATCCGGCTCGGCGTCCCCAACCACCCCGGCGACACCATGGTGTTCACCGGCACGGTCCGCTCGACCTCGGATCCGGACCGGCTCGTCGAGATCGCCGTGCGCGGGGCCAACGCGCTCGGCGACCATCTCACCGGCACCGTGACCGTCAGCCTTCCGGAGGGCGACCGATGAACGGGACACTCTCCGGAGCGGCGGCCGTCGCCGGGATCGGCGCCACCGAGTTCTCCAAGAACTCCGGGCGCAGCGAACTCCGGCTGGCCTGCGAGGCGGTGCTCGCCGCCCTCGACGACGCCGGTCTCACCCCCGCCGACGTGGACGGTCTGGTCACCTTCACGGCGGACACCAACTCCGAGATCCATGTCGCCCGCAACACCGGCATGGGCGACCTGAGCTTCTTCTCCCGCGTCGGGTACGGCGGGGGAGCGGCGTGCGGCACCGTGCAGCAGGCGGCCATGGCCGTCGCCACGGGCGTCGCGGACGTCGTCGTCTGCTACCGGGCGTTCAACGAGCGCTCCGGCGAACGGTACGGGCTCGGGCAGGCCGATCGCCCCATGGACACCGGCGCCGACCGCGCGGCCTACGCCTGGATGACGCCCTTCGGGCTGAACACCCCGGCCCAGTGGGTCGCGATGTTCGCGCGCCGCTATCTCCACGAGTACGGCGCCACCACGGACGACTTCGGCCGGGTCGCCGTCGTCGACCGCAAGCACGCGGCGAACAACCCCGCCGCCTACTTCCACGGCCGCCCCATCACCCTCCAGGACCACCGGGACTCCCGCTGGATCGCGGAGCCGCTGCGGCTGCTCGACTGCTGCCAGGAGACCGACGGCGGACAGGCCCTCGTCATCGTCTCCGCCGAACGCGCCCGCGATCTGCCCCGGCCCGCCGCCGTGATCCGCTCGGCGGCCCAGGGGCTCGGCGCCGACCAGCACATGATGACCAGCTACTACCGGCCGGACATCACCGGAATCCCCGAAATGGGGCTGGTGGGACGGCAGTTGTACGGGCAGAGCGGACTCGGTCCGGACGACGTCGACGCGGCCGTCCTCTACGACCACTTCACCCCGCTGGTCCTGCCGCAGCTGGAGGAACTGGGCTTCTGCAAGCCCGGCGAGGCCAAGGACTTCATCGCCGACGGCCATCTCGAACTCGGTGGCCGGCTCCCGTTCAACACCCATGGCGGCCAGCTCGGCGAGGCGTATCTGCACGGTATGAACGGCATCGCGGAGGGCGTCCGGCTGATCCGGGGCACCTCCTGCAACCAGCCGGACCGGGCCGACCACGTCCTGGTCACCGCCGGTACGGGCGTGCCCACCAGCGGACTGATCCTGGGGGCCGACCGATGACCGTCTCCCCCTGGGAGGGGCGCGCGCTCGGCAGCCGCACCGTCTCCTGGACGGCGCGCGACGCGGTCCTCTACGCGCTGGCGGTCGGCGCCCCCGCCGACCGGCTCGACCTCGTGTACGAGAAGCGGCTGCGGGTCCTGCCGACCTTCGCCCTGACCCTGGCCCAGTGGGCACCCGACGCCCTCGGGGCGCTGGGGGCCTTCGACACCACCACCGCCGTGCACGGCAGCCAGCACCTCGTCGTGCACCGGCCGCTCGCCCCGGAGGGCGAACTGACCGCCACCGCGCGCGTCGCCCGGGTCCGGGACAAGGGCACCGCCGCCGTCTTCGACGTCGAGGTCGACTGCCCGTCCTTCACCGCGACCTGGTCGCTCTTCGCGCCCGGCGCCGGGGGCTTCGGCGGCGAGCGCGGCCCCTCGGCCCCGCGCGGCCCCGACCGCCCCGCCGACCGCACCGCGACCGTCGTCACCGACCCCCGCCAGGCCGCGTTCTACCGGCTGCTCGGCGACCGGCACGCCATGCACATCGACCCGGAGGCGGCCAGGGCCGCCGGGATGGACCGGCCCTTCCTGCACGGCCTGTGCACCCTCGCGGCGACCCTGCTGCCGCTGGCCGAACTGACCGGCGCCCACCCCGCCGACCTGCGGGAACTCGACGCCCGTTTCGCCGCCCCGGTCTTCCCGGGCGACCGGCTCGACGCCCGCGCGTGGCACGACCCGAGGGACGGCGCCCTGCTCTTCGAGGCGTCCGCCGGCGACCGGACGGCCCTGTCCGGCGGACGCGTCCGCTTCGGCCCCACCGCACCCCAGGAGACCCGCCATGCTTGACACCGCCCGGCGCGCCGAGGCCGCCGACCTGCTGTGGACCGCCCAGTGCGAGCGCACCCCGATCGAACCGCTGACCGCCCTGTACGCGGGGATGGACGCGGCCGACGCGTACGAGATCCAGCTCGTCAACATCCGCAGACAACTGGCCCTCGGCCGGACCGTGCGCGGCCACAAGGTCGGGCTGTCCTCCGAGGTCATGCAGCGGATGATGGGCGTCGACGAACCCGACTACGGCCATCTGCTCTCCGACATGGTGCTCGCCGAGGACACCCCCGTGGACACCGCCCGCTACTGCTCCCCGCGCATCGAGGTCGAGATCGGCTACGTCCTCGGCCGCACCCTGCCCGGCGAGGGCTGCACCACCGAGGACGTGCTCGCCGCCACCGAGTACCTCGTCCCGAGCATCGAGCTGATCGACAGCCGGATCAAGGACTGGCGGATCGGCCTGGCCGACACCGTCGCCGACAACGCCTCCTCCGCCGGGGTGGTCCTCGGGGCCGCCCGCGTCCGCCCCGCCGACCTGGACCCGGCGGACATCGCGGCCGTCCTGTTCAAGGACGGGACGGAGGTCGCCCGGGGCCACACCAGCGCGGTGCTCGGGAACCCGACGGAGGCCGTGGCCTGGCTGGCCCGCACGGTGGCGTCCTTCGGCGTGACCCTGGAGGCCGGGCACGTCGTCCTGCCGGGGTCCTGCACCGCCGCCGTGGACGTGGGGCCGGGCGACTCCTTCCGCGCCGAGTTCGACGGGCTCGGAGCGGTCTCGGTGGCGTTCGCCCCCTGAGCGGATCCGCCGCGCCCGCGTCCGTCCACTGAACGGGACAGCGCTCCGCGCAAAACTGAAATCAATACTAGTTTCTGCTGCCTCGGCGCACCTCGACGACCTGTCCGGGGTGCGCCGTTCCCTTCAACGGTTCGACGGAACACGGAAAGAGGCAGCATGAGCGCGACGCAGACCCTTCAGGGGCGTACCGCCGTCGTCACCGGCGCCGGGGCGGGGCTCGGCCGCGCCGAGGCACTGGCACTCGCGGCGCTCGGCGCCGATGTGGTGGTGAACGACATCGGCCCCGCCGCCGAGGACGTCGCCACCGAGATCAAGGCGCTGGGCGGCGGGGCCGTCGCGGTGACCGGCGACATCGGCGACTGGTCGATGGGGGACCGGCTGGTCGAGGCCGCGGTGGAGAGCTTCGGCGGCCTCGACATCGTCGTCAACAACGCGGGCGTCCTCCGCGACAAGATGCTCTTCAACCTCAGCGAGTCCGACTGGGACGACGTCATCCGCATCCACCTCAAGGGGCACGCCGGACTCTCCCGCGCCGCCGCCGTGCACTGGCGCGCGGCGAGCAAGGCCGCCGGTGCCCCGGTCTACGGGCGCGTGGTCAACACCTCGTCCGAGGCCTTCCTGTTCGGCGCCCCCGGCCAGCCGAACTACTCCGCCGCCAAGGCCGGCATCACCGCGCTGACCCTGGCCACCGCCCAGGGCCTGGCCCGCTACGGGGTGCGCGCCAACGCGATCTGCCCCCGGGCCCGCACCGCGATGACGGCCGAGGCGTTCGGCGAGGGCACCACCGCTCCGGGCGGCCTCGACATCATGGCGCCCGAACGCGTCGCCACGCTCGTCGCCCATCTGGCCTCGCCGGCCGCCGACTCCATCAGCGGCCAGGTCTTCGTCGTCTACGGCGACATGGTCGCCCTGCTCGCCCCGCCGACCGTGGAGCACAAGTTCACCGCGGCGGACGGCACCTTCAGCCCCGAGGAGCTGGACGCACAGCTGACCCCGTACTTCACCGGCCGCGACCCGCACCGCACGTACGCCGCCTACAGCGTCGCCGCGCTCGACACGACGGGCACCCAGCAGACCGGCTGAACGGCCGGAGGCATTGCGACCGGGCCGGCGCACCCCGCCGGCCCGGTCAGACCGTGTCCGGGCCCGGGGCCAGCAGCAGGGCGCACGCCATGCGCAGATCCGCGTCGGCCTTCTCCGGGCTCAGCCGCTCGTTGAGCCGGGACTGGAGCACCCCGTACCAGAGCAGGATCAGCAGCCGCACCCGCGCGATGTGGTGCTCCGTGGGCTCCCGTACGCCCCAGGCGCGCAGCAGCAGGTCCAGGAAGCCCGAATCGATCCGGGCCAGGTCCGGGACGGTCGTGGCCCGCGCCGCGTTCGCCGACTGGATCATCGCCGTGGCCAGGGCCGGGCGGCGCAGCAGATTGCGGGTGGCGCTGCGCAGCGTCTCGAACACCGCCTCCTCGGGCGGGGTGCCGGGCGCGCGCTCGGGCACCCGGGCCGCGAAGCCCTCGATCTGGTCGGCCATCAACGCGGTGAACAGATGCGTCTTCGACGGGAAGTAGCGGTACAGGGTGCCGATCGCCACCCCGGCCCCCTTCGCCACCTCGTGCATCTGCACCCGTTCGAGCCCCGTCGAGGCGGCGAGGTCCGCGGCCACCTCCAGGATGCTCTGCCGGCGTGCGCGCTGCCGCGGCGACGTGGGTTCGGCCCCGGCACGGGCCTCGGCGATTCTGGGCACGCTCTCCTCCTCCCGAGGATCGATGGCGTCCACGACGGCTCAGACAATACGCCCGGCCCCGGCCCGCGTCAGGTGGCGTCCGCCCGCCGTACCGGTCAGCGGGACCGGGCCCGCCCCGCCGGCCCCGTCCGCGATGAGCTGGCACCGCACACCACCGAGCGGCAGGAAGGGCACCTCATGCGGGACGGCCGGCAGGACTGGGACGCCACCCACGACGTGATCGTCGTCGGGTCCGGCGCGGGAGCGATGACCGGGGCCCTGGTGGCCGCGCTGGACGGTCTCGACACCGCCGTACTGGAGCGCACCGACCGCCTCGGCGGCACCTCCGCCTACTCCGGCGCGGCCTGCTGGCTGCCCGGCACGGCGGTCCAGGAACGGGCCGGGCTCGGCGACTCCACCGAGGCCGCCGACGCCTATCTGCGGGCCCTGACCGGCGACGCCGAACCGGAGCGGCGCGCCGCCTTCCTCGGCCACGCGCCCGAGCTGGTCGCCCGGCTGGAGGCGGACCCGGCCCTCGCCTTCGCGTACCGGGCCTTCCCCGACTACGTCGACGCCCCCGGCCGCATGGACGCCGGACGCTCCTTCGTCCCGCTCGACCTCGACGCGGGCGAACTCGGCGAGCTGCTGCCGCTGGTCCGCCCGGCCGTCGACCGGGACCGGGCCGGACAGGACCACCCCGACGCGCCCCTGTCCGCCGGCCGCGCCCTCATCGGCCGCCTCCTGCTCGCCGCCACCCGCACCGGGAACGCCCGGATGCGCACCGGCCACCACGTCACCGGCCTGGTCACCGAGGACGGCCGGATCACCGGAGTGGAGGCCCGGACCGCCGACGGCACCGTCCGGCTCCGCGCCCGGCACGGTGTGCTGCTGGCCGCCGGAGGATTCGAGGGCGACGACGCCCTGCGCACCGCGCACGGCGTACCCGGCCGGGCCGCCTGGACCATGGCCCCCCGGGGCACCAACACCGGCGAACTCCTGAACGCCGCCGTCGACGCGGGCGCCGCCACCGCGCTCATGGACGAGGCCTGGTGGTGCCCCGGCACCGAACTGCCGGACGGATCCGCCGCGTTCACCCTCGGGCTGCGCGGCGGACTGGCCGTGGACGCCTCCGGGCGACGGTTCGCCAACGAGTCGCTGCCCTACGACCGGATGGGCCGGGCCATCGCCGCCGCGGCCGAGGACACCCTCGTCCACCTGGTCTTCGACTCCCGGCACGGCGGCGCCCTGCCCGCCATCACCGTGCCCCCCTGCGACCCCGCCGCCCAGCTCGCCGCAGGCACCTGGGTCCGCGCCGACACCCTGCCGGAACTCGCCGCGCTCATCGGCGTCCCCGCCGACGCCCTCACCTCCACCGTGACCCGCTTCAACGGCTTCGCCGCCGACGGCAAAGACCTCGACCACGGGCGCGGCGAGGACCCCTACGACCTGTTCTTCGCCGACCGGCGGGGCGCCACCGGCCCCAACCCCTGCCTGGTCCCCGTCGACCGGCCGCCCTACTACGCCGCCCGGATCGTCCTCGCCGACCTCGGCACCAAGGGCGGCCTGCGCACCGACGCCCGCGCCCGCGTCCTGGACACCGCAGGACGCCCGCTGGAGGGCCTCTACGCGGCCGGGAACACCAGCGCCTCCTTCACCGGCCGGGTCTACCCGGGCCCCGGCGTGCCCCTGGGCACCGCCATGGTCTTCGCCTCGCTGGCCGTCCGCGACATGCGCGAACGCGCCGCCGGCCACCGCTGAAACCGCCTGGTCCGGGGCGCGTTCGCCCGCGTCCCGGCCAGTGGGATCCCCGGGGGCGCCACCCCCGGGCACCGATCTACCGTCGCCGCACCGCCGGCCGGAACCACCGAGGAACGAGAGAGGGACCTGATGGTCGACAAGAGCGTGTACGGGCCGTGGGCGGTCGTCGCCGGAGGATCCGAAGGGGTCGGCGCCTCGTTCGCCGAACAGCTCGCGGACGCCGGGATCAACCTCGTCCTGATCGCCCGCAAGCCGGGCCCCCTGGAGGAGACCGCCGCCCGGGTCCGCGCGCGGGGCGTCGAGGTCCGCACCCTCGCCCTCGACCTGCTCGACCCCGGCGCCCCGGACACCGTCCGCGCGGCCACCGAGGACCTGGAGGTCGGGCTGCTGATCTTCAACGCGGGCGCCAACAGCTACGGCCACGAGTTCGTCACCGGCGACCTGGACCGGGTCCAGGGCGTCCTGGACCTCAACATCACCGCCCAACTCGCCCTCACCCACCACTTCGGCGCCCTGATGAAGGAACGCGGCCGCGGCGGCATCGTGCTCGTCGGCTCGCTCTCCGGCTACCTCGGCCAGGCGCGGATCAGCGTCTACTCCGCCGCCAAGGCCTTCAGCCGGGTCTTCGCCGAGGGCCTCTGGCTGGAGCTGCGCCCGCACGGCGTGCACGTCCTGGAACTGGTCCTCGGCGTGACCCGCACCCCCGCCATGGAACGCGCCGGACTCCGCATGGACCTGCCCGGACTGAACGTCGCCGAACCGGACGACGTCGCCCGGGAAGGGCTCGCCCACCTCGCCGACGGCCCCGTCCTGGTGGCCGGCGGCAACGAGGGGGCCGCGGTCAAGCGCAGCGGATTCCCCCGCGCCGGCCTGGTGCTCGGCGCCCACGAGGCATCCGCGCGCCTCCTGCCCCCGTCGTCCTGAACGGCCCCGCCGTCCCGGCCCGGCGCCCCGCGCGCGGCCCGTCCCTCCCGGAGAGCAGATGAGCGAGACCGAGAACGAGCACCCCCTCACCGTCCCCGCCGCCCTCGCCCGCGCCGCCCACCGCCACCCCGACCGGGACGCGGTCGTGGACGGCGGGGTCCGGCTCGGCTGGGCGGACCTGCGCGACCGTGTGCACGAGGCCGTGAAGGCCCTGATCGCGCTCGGCGTCCGCCCGGGCGACCGGATCGCCGTCTGGGCGCCCAACGGCCACCGCTGGGTGGTCGCCGCGCTCGCCGCCGCCTCGGCCGGGGCGGTGCTCGTCCCCGTCAACACCCGCTACCGGGGCGAGGAGACCCGCTGGCTGCTGGAACGCGGCGGGGTGCGGCTGCTGTTCGTCGAGAACGGCTTCCTCGGCAAGGACTACCTCGCGCTGCTCGGCGCGGGGGACGGGCCCGCCGGCGACGGCGGCCCGGTGCCCGGACTGCCCGCGCTGGAGCACGTGGTGACGCTCGACGCCGTCGACCGCCCCGCCGTCCTGACCTGGGACGCCTTCCTGCGCGGGGGCGGAGCGGTGACGGACGACGAGGCCCGCGCCCGCGCCGGGGCGGTCCGCCCCGACGAGCCCTCCGACCTGCTCTTCACCTCCGGCACCACCGGCCGCCCCAAGGGCGCGCTCACCACGCACCGGCAGAACCTCACCACGTACCGCGCCTGGAGCGCACGCACCGGGGTCACCGGCGAGGACCGCTACCTCGTCGTCAACCCGCTGTTCCACTGCTTCGGCTACAAAGCCGGGGTCCTCGCCTGCCTGCTGCGCGGCGCCACCATGGTCCTCCAGCCGGTCTTCGACGTGGAACGGGTGCTGCGCGCGGTCGAGGACGAACGGATCACCGTGCTCCCGGGGCCGCCCACCATCTACACCGAACTGCTCGACGCCCCCGGCCGCGACCGCCACGACCTCTCCTCGCTGCGGCTCGCGGTGACCGGCGCCTCCGTCGTCCCGGTCGCCCTCGTGCGGAGGATGCGCGCCGAACTCTTCCCCGAGGTCCTCACCGCCTACGGGCTCACCGAGACCTGCGGCACCGTCACCGTCTGCTCGGCCGACGACGACGCGGAGACCGTCGCGCTGACGGCGGGCCGCCCGATCGACGGCACCGAGGTCCGGGTGGCCGGCTCCGACGGGCGGCCCCTCCCGGCCGGGCGCGACGGCCGGATCCTGGTGCGCGGCTACCACGTGATGCTCGGCTACCTCGACGACCCGGCCGCCACCGCCGCGGCCGTCGACGCCGACGGCTGGCTGGACACCGGGGACGTCGGCCGGCTCGACGACCGGGGCAACCTGGTGATCACCGGCCGGTCCAAGGACATGTTCGTCGTCGGCGGGTTCAACGTGTACCCGGCCGAGGTGGAACAGGTGCTGGCCGGACACGACGCGGTCGCCGAGGCCGCCGTGATCGGTGTGCCCGATCACCGCCTCGGCGAGGTCGGCCGGGCGTACGTGACCCTCCGTCCGGGCGCCGGGACCCGCCCGGACGAGCTGACCGGCCACTGCCGTGACCGGCTCGCCAACTTCAAGGTCCCCCGCGAGGTCGTGGTCGTCGAGACCCTTCCGCGCAACGCCACCGGCAAGGTGGACAAGGCCGCCCTGCGGACGCACTGACACGAGGCAGGAAGGACGGACCATGACCGACGAGGTCCTGGAGAAGGTACGCGCACTGCTGCCGGCCATCGAGAAGCGGGCCGGGACGACGGACGAGCAGCGGCGGATCCCGGACGCCACCATCCGCGAGCTGACCGGCGCCGGAGTCTTCCGGATGCTCCAGCCCGCCCGCTACGGCGGCCTGGAGGCCGATCCGGTCCGGTTCTACGAGGTGGTCCGGGCGCTCGCCGCCGTCTGCTGCTCCACCGGCTGGGTGGCGTCGGTCCTCGGCGTCCACGCCTGGCAGCTCGGCCTCTTCCCGCAGGAGGCCCAGGAAGAGGTGTGGGGCGAGGACCCGGACACCCGGATCTCCTCCGCGTACGCCCCGGTCGGACGGCTCGCACCGGTCGACGGCGGCTACCGGCTCACCGGCCGCTGGAGCTTCTCCTCCGGCTGCGAACACGCCGGCTGGGCGATGCTGGGTGCCCTCGTCACCGGCGCCCAGGGCCGGCCGGTGGACTTCCTCACCGTGCTGGTGCCCCGCTCCGACTACCGGATCGAGGACATGTGGGACGTGGTCGGGCTGCGCGGCACCGCCAGCAACGACATCCTCGTCGAATCGGCGTTCGTCCCCGCCCACCGGGTGCTCCGCAACTACGAGCAGGCCCGGCTGAAGGTGCCCGGCCAGCAGGTCAACCCGGGGCCGCTCTACCGGCTGCCGTTCGGCGCGGTCTTCACCTGCGCCGTGACCGCCCCGGTGATCGGGGCGGTGTCCGGCGGCTACGCCTCGTACGTGACCCGGATGAAGGAGCGCGTCCGGCTCAGCCTGGGCGGCGGGCGGTTCACCGAGGACCCCTTCGCCCAGGTCGCCATCGCACGGGCCGCCTCCGACATCGACGCCACCGTCCTCCAGATGGACCGCAACCTGCGCGAGCTGTACGAGCTGGCCGAGGCCGGCGACGAGATCCCCATGGAACTGCGGCTGCGCACCCGGCGCGACCAGGTCCGGGGCACCGAACGGGCCGTCGCCGCGATCGACCTGCTCTTCAAGACCGCCGGCGGCAACGCCCTGCGGCGCGGCAACCCCGTCGAACGCGCCTGGCGCGACGCCCACGCCGGCAGCGTCCACGTCGCCAACGACGTGGAGCGGGCCCTGGCCATGTACGGGCGCGGCGCCTTCGGCCTCACCGTCGAGGACAACCTGGTCTGAGCCTCAGCCCTCCCGGGCGCGGAGCGCGCCGCGCGCCGGGAGCAGGACCGCGAGGAGCGAGAGCCCCACCGCGGCGGCGGCGAAGGACCCGTACACCAGCGGCGGGACGTACGGGGACTCCCCGGTCAGACCGCGCACCATCGGGAACAGGGTGGCCGCGGCGATGGCCGTGCCCAGCGCGAGACCGGCCACCGCCACCAGCAGGCCCTCCCAGCGGAGCATGGCCATCACCTGACGCCGGGTGGCGCCGACGAGGCGGAGCATGCCGAGTTCGCGGCGGCGGTCCAGAACGGTCATCACGAGGGTGTTGACGGCGGCGAGGGCGGCGAAGCCGCCGAGCACCGCGGCCATCGTGTAGTTGGCCCAGGCGTTGAGTTCGCGGTCGGCGGTCAGCCCCACCGCGTAGCCGGAGGCGTCCGTGACCGTGCCCAGCGGGGCGAGGGCCTTCGCGTCCCCGCCCCGTACCAGGAGCGTGGTGGCGAAGCCGGACGTGACGTGTCCGTCCAGCGCGGCCCGGTCCATCGTGACGGCGGCCAGCCCGATCCCCCTGCCGTACACCGCGACGACCTCGGGGCTGGTCCGGGTGCCGTCGGGGAGGTACATCGGCAGCCGGTCGCCCACCTCCACCCCGGCCGACCGGGCGAGCGTCCGGTCGACGGCGATCCGTCCCGCGCCGATCCGGTCCAGCCCGCCGTCGCGCACATCGAGGTCCTGCACCTTTCCGAGCAGGGCGCCGGACCCGGTGACACCCTGGGCCGGCGCACCCTGCAGCCAGCGGTCACCGCCCGAGCCGACGGGCACCAGCACCTGCGTGTCCAGCAGTCCCACGGCGGCCGACACACCGGGCGTGCGGGCGGCCCGGCCGACGGCGTCGGCGGACAGCCCGGCGGGGTGGGTGACGACATGGTCCGCCGTCGTGCCCGCGCGCACCTGCCCGGCCGCGACACGGCTCTCGCTCGTGTGCATGAAGGTGAGCGTCGAGGCGAAGGCCGTGGCCAGCACGATCGGTGTGATCGCGGAGGCCAGCCGGCGGGCGTTCGTACGGGAGTTGGCCGCGGCCAGCGTGGCCGGGGCGTCGCCGCGCGCGTCCAGGACGAGCCCGAGCAGCGCGGCGCACAGCCGTGCCACCAGCGGGCCCAGCAGGGCGACGGCGAGCATGAACAGCATCACGACACCGAGCGCGGCGTTCGCCGCGTCGTCCCCGGCCGAACGGGCGGCGAAGACCGTGAAGAACGCGCCGCCGACGAGGGCGCCGAGCCCGAGGAGGGTACGGATCACACCGGGACGCGACCGCTCCACCGAGGCCTCGGCCAGCGCCAGGCCCGGCTTGATCCGCGCGGGCCGGCGACCGGCCGCCCAGCCGGCGGCCAGCGCGGTCACCAGCCCCGCCGAGACGGCGACGACGAGCGGGATCCACGAGACGCGCAGGTCCACGGCGTCCGGGACCGCGCCGCGGTCCTTCAACTGGCCGAACCACCAGTGCGCGAGCCCGATCCCCGGCAGACAGCCGATCAGCCCGGCGAGGGGTGCGACGAGCAGCGCCTCGCAGGCGACCGCGCGGCGGATCTGGCGGGGTGTCGCCCCGATCGCCCGCAGCAGCGCGAACTCCCGGGCGCGCTGGGCGACGGAGAGCGCGACGGTGCCGGACATCGTGAAGACGGCGACCAGGGCGGCGATCCCGCCGAACGAGCCCCCGAGCCCGGTGAGCGTCTCCGCCGCGTAGGCCAGCCCGCGGTTCTCGACGGCGCCCCGGTCGTCACCGGTGCGGACCTCGGCACCGGTGCCGGCGAGCGCCGTGCGCACCCCGGCGGCGAGACCGGCGTCCCGCCCGGCGGAGCCGCCGTCCCGGGCCAGGACGGCGATCGCGTCGGCCCGGCCGGGGTGACCGGCCAGCACGGGCGAGCGGGCGTCGGCGAACCAGCCCGTCGGCCCCTCGGCCGTCTCGCCCGGCCCCGGGGCCGCGAGCCCCGAGACGCGGAAGTCCGCCCGCCCGGCCGCCGTTTCGAGGGTGACGGTGTCACCGGGACCGGCCTGCGCGGCGCGTGCGGCCGCCGTGTCCAGCACGACCTCGCCCGCCCGGGGCGCGGTGCCGGACGTCAGCGAGGTCCCGGTGAAGAGGTGCGAGCCCCAGCCGTGGCCGGTCAGCGCGCCCTCGCCCAGCCGCACGGGGAACGTGAAGTCCGCCACCGCCGCCGTGACGCCCGGCACCCGCGCCGCCCGCCCGGCCAGCGCGGTGTCCACCCGCGCCGTGTCCGGCAGGGGGTCCGCCGACTCGGAGCGGCTGTCACCGCTGCCCGTGACGAGACGGGCGTACTGGTCCGCGGCGACGACGACCGGCGCTCCCGCGTACCGCTGGGGCGGCACCGACGCGCGTACGCCCGTCTCCAGGAGGATGCCGCAGGCCGAGACGATCAGCGCCGCCGTCATGAGTGCGACGAAGGTCCCCGCGAAGGACGCGGGTTTGAAGCGGACGGCCGCGCGGGCCAGTCCGTTGGGGGCGAACCTCATGCCGCGACCCCCGCGAGCGGGCCGGAGCGGGGAACGAGGGTGGCCATGCGCGCCGCGATCCGCTCGGCCGGGGAGCGGTCGAGGGAGCCCGCCAGGACACCGTCGGCGAGGAAGAGCACGCGGTCGGCCCAGGCGGCCGCCGCCGGGTCGTGGGTGACCATGACGACGGTGGCCCCGAGGGTGTCGACGGCCTGCCGGAGCAGACCGAGGACCTCGGCGGCGGTGACGGTGTCGAGGGCGCCGGTCGGCTCGTCGGCGAAGATCACGTCCGGGCCGGTGACCAGGGCGCGGGCGACGGCCACGCGCTGCTGCTGCCCGCCGGACAGCTCGCCGGGGCGGCGCCGCGCCTTGTCGGCGAGGCCGACCCGGGCCAGGACCTCGGCGGCCCGGCGGCGGTCCTGGCGCTGCCCGGCCAGGCGCATGGGCAGCAGCACGTTCTGCTCCACGGTGAGCGAGGGCAGCAGGTTGAACGCCTGGAAGACGAAGCCGACGCGGCTGCGGCGGAGTTCGGTCAGCCGGGTCTCGCCCATGCCGGTGATCTCCGTACCGCCGAGGCGCACCGAACCCTCCGAGGGCCGGTCGAGCCCGGCGGCGCACTGGAGGAACGTGGACTTGCCGGACCCGGACGGGCCCATCACCGCCGTGAACGTGCCGCGCGGCAGGACCAGGTCGATGCCGTCGAGCGCGTGCACCGCACCGGAGCCGCGCCCGTACCGCCGCCGCACCCCGCGCAGTTCGACGGCGGGTGCCGAGGCCTCCCGGGCCTCCGGCCGCTCGTCCGTCCGCCGTGCTCCGCCGCCGCGCTTCCTCATGTCCGTCCTCTCGTGATCCGCCGAGCCGATGCCCCCGACGCTACGGATCACGCCGGGCACCCGGCCATGGCGGCTGCTGGCGGACCCGGGGTGGGGATAACCCGAGGCCACCGCCCAGGTGCGGCTCAGCCCCCTGCCCCGGCGGGCCGGTGATCCGGCTGATCACCGGGCCGTTGGGGTCCGGGGGCAGACCGTGTCGGTGGCGGGGAGTGTGCCGCCGCTCAGGTAGCGGACGACGGCCCGGTCCGCGCAGGGCACGGGCGTCAGGCCGTCGAGCCCGCGGCCGAACACGCCGTGCGACCGGATGTCCGCCGTGACCAGCCGGGAGCCGGTCAGCCGGCGGTGCAGGGCCAGGGCCCCTTCGTACGGGACGTTGTTGTCGTACCGGGCCTGGAGCATCAGCACGTCCACGTCGTTGCCGATCACTGTGGCGGGCTCGCGGGAGGTGCTGGTCCAGAAGGCGCACGGCGCGGTCATGCCGTTCACCAGCGGGCCGAACACGGGCTGGTCCGCGCGGCTGCGCTCCATGTTCCGCCAGTACGTCTCCGGATCCTTCGGCCAGCCCCCGGCGGGCCAGCCGCGGTCGCCGCACATGAAGAGCGCCCCGCCGAGCATGCTGTCCGTAAGTTCCGGCGAGGAGAGCAGTTCCAGCATGGCGGCGAGCTCCGGACCGGGCTCGACCGGCCGCCCCGCGGCGGCGTCGGCCAGGTCGCGCACGGTGGAGGCGAGCGCCGGGTCGTACTCCGTGTGCTGCACGAACTGCCTCAGCACCAGGCGCACCAGCGGCGCGGTGAGGGGGACACCGGAGACCACGACCGGCCGCCGCTCCGCCCCGTCCAGCAGCCGCTGGACCCGGGCGCGGACCCGCGCGGGCGTGGTGCCGAGCCGGTAGGCCGCGTCGTGCCGCGCGGTCCACCCGGCCCAGTCGTCCAGCCCTTCCTCCAGGGGGCGGCCGGCGCGCCGGAACAGCTCGTACTGGGTGGCGGCGGGATCCGTCGACGAGTCCAGGACGATCCGGTCGGCCCGGCGGGGGAACATCTGGGTGTAGACGGCGCCCAGATCGGCGCCGTACGAGACGCCGTAGTAAGAGAGCCTGGGCTCGCCCAGCGCGGCGCGGATCGCGTCCATGTCGCGGGCGACGTCCCGGGACGTGGCGTGCGGCAGCAGCCGGGCGTTGTCGCCGTGCTCCCGGCAGCGGCGCGCGGTGTCCCGGGCGTCGCGCACGGACCGGTCGAACTCGGCGCGCCGGGTCGTGGTGGGGCCGGGCGCGGGCGCCGGGGCGGCCGGATCGCAGACGAGCGGGGTGGACTCCCCGAGGAAGCGCGGATCGAAGCCGATCAGGTCGTAGTCCTCGGCGGCCTTCCCCAACGCGGGCCGCAGGTAAAGCGTGTTGGCCAGGCCCGTGCCGCCGGGACCGCCGGGGTCGGACAGCAGGATGCCCCGGCGCTTCCCGTGCGCCCCCGTCGCCGCGACGCGCGAGACGGCGATCTCGATCGTCGGGCCGCCGGGGTCGGCGTGGTCGAGGGGGACGGTCACCTTCGTGCAGCGGGCACCGGCGGCCCGTAGCTCCGTCTGCTGCGGCGCACAGGGCCCCCAGACCAGGGACGGGCGGGCCGGTCCGGCGGAGACGGCGGACGCGGGAAGGCCGCCCGCGAGTAAACAGGCCAGGGCGAGACCCAGGACGGCCGGACGGATGACGCGCATCGTGCTCCTCTGGTCGGGCGGGGGGTACGCGCACGACGCTAGGAGCCCGGGTGGCCCGTCACCATCGGGCCACCCGGTCGACGCAGCCGGGGGAAAACCCCCTCCGGACCGGCCGGGGGCGGTGGGTCCGGAGGGGGCTACCCCGCCCCGCCTGCGGCCTTCGCCGCCAGATAGCGGGCCGGGAACTCCCCGCCGCCGTGCACCGCGAGGTCCGCCCCGTTGACGTACGCGGCCAGTCCGCCCGCCAGGAACAGACACGCGCCCGCCACATCGCCCGGCACCGCCATCCGCTCCATCGGGACGACCGCCGCCACCGAGGCACCGCCGTCCGCCCCGTAGACCGACGCGGCGCTCTCGGTGCGGATCAGCCCCGTCGTGATGTGGTTGACCCGGACGGCCGGGGCCCATTCCAGGGCCAGGGCCTTCGTCAGACCCAGCAGCCCGGCCTTGGCGGCGCTGTACGCGGCGGTCCCGGGCTGCGGGTCGTGCGCGGAGACGCTGCCGATGTTGACGATCGAGCCGCCGCCGTCCTGACCGGCCATCACCCGGTGGGCGGCCTGGGCCACATAGAACGGGGCGAGGAGGTTGAGCGCCACGATCTTCTCCACGAAGCGCGGCGAGACGGTCGCCGCGTCCGCGTCGGGGGAGCCGCCCGCGTTGTTCACGAGCACGTCGAGGCGGCCGAAGCGCTCCACGGCCGCGTCCACCAGCGCCCCGGCCGCCTGCGGATCGCGCACGTCGGCCGGGACGAGGACGGCGCGCCGCCCCGCCGCCTCGGGCAGGGCCTCCGGGGCGGTGCGCCCGCAGACGACCACGTCCGCGCCCGCCGCCAGGAACGCCGTGGCGATGGTGGCACCGATGCCCTTCGTGCCGCCGGTGACCAGGACGACGCGCCCGGTGAAGTCCAGCGGGGTGCCGATGTCCATGGTGATTGAGCCTCTCTGTCGGGAACGGGGGCAGGCGTCAGCGCGCCGCGACGAGTCCGAGCCCGTCGGCGAGCCGGGCGCGGTGGAGGGCCGGCGGGCCGAACAGCTCGCCGGTCCCGTGCGCCCGCTTGAAGTAGCGGTGGGCGTCGTGCTCCCAGGTGATCCCGATCCCGCCGTGCAGCTGGATCGTCTCGCCGGCCACCGCCGAGAACGCCTCGGAGCACACGGACTTCGCGACGGCGGCCGCGCGCGGCAGCGCGGCCGGGTCCTCGTCCGCGGCGAACGCGGCACCGAGCGCGGCCGAACGCGCCGACTCCACCAGGACGTAGGCGTCCGCCAGCCGGTGCTTGACGGCCTGGAAGGAGCCGATGGGCCGGCCGAACTGCACCCGGTCCCGCGCGTAGGCGACGGTGAGTCCGAGACAGCGCTCGGCCGCCCCCACCTGCTCCGCCGCCAGGGCCGTGCACGCCAGGTCCCGTACGTGCTCCAGGACGCGTCCGCCGTCCCCGTCGGTGCCCAGCAGCCGCGCCTCGGCACCGTCGAGCACCCAGCGCGCCAGCGCCCGGGTGGCGTCCATGGTGACGACGGGTTCCCGGCGCACCCCGGCGGCGGCGGGCGCCACCTCGAAGAGCGACACCCCGGCCCCGGTCCGGGCGGCGACCAGGAGCACCCCGGTCTCCGGCCCGTCCAGGACGTGTTCCTTCGTCCCGGTCAGCAGCCAGCCCCCGTCCGGCCCCGGCACCGCCGAGGCACGGACCGCCCCGGTCTCCCAGGACCCCTCCTCCGCCCAGGCCAGGGTGCCCGCCGAGTCGCCCCCGGCGAGGCCCGGCAGCAGCCGCGCGCACGCCGCCGCGTCCCCGGAGGCCAGCAGCGCCCCGGCGGTGAGGACCGCCGAGCCCAGGAAGGGCAGCGGGCTCAGGCTCCGGCCCAGCTCCTCCATCAGGACGTGGACGTCCCGGGCGCCGCCGCCCGCCCCGCCGTACTCCTCGGGCACGGCCAGTCCCGCCGCGCCGATCTGCCCGGCCAGCGGCTTCCAGGCGGTGTCGCCCGGGTGCTGCTCCAGTACCGCGCGCACGGCCGCGCGCAGTTCGTCCTGCTCCTGCGTCAGTCTCATCGGGCTGCTTCCTTCGGCGGGCGGTCAGAGGGCCAGGACGCGGGCCCGGCACGCGGCCGGGGTGCCCCAGGCGTCCCGCAGCGGCCGGGCCTTGCGGATCCACAGCGACAGATCGAGTTCCTCGGTGTAGCCGACGGCGCCGTGCAGCTGGAGCGCGGCGCGGGCCGCCCCGTAGGCGGCCTCGCCGGCCGTGACCTTGGCGGCGGCGATGTCCCGTCCGGCGTCCGGCCCCCCGGCGGCGAGCGCCAGCGCGGCGCCCCGCACCAGCGGTTCGGCGAACTCCAGCGCCAGCAGCGTGTCCGCGAGCCGGTGCTTGACCGCCTGGAACGAGCCGATCGCCACGCCGAACTGGGTGCGCCCGGTGACGTAGGCGACCGTGCGGGCCAGCAGGGTCCGGCCGAGTCCCAGGCACTGGGCGGCCGTGGCGAGCGCGGCGACGTCGGCCGCGTGCGCGGCGGCGGCCGTCACCGAGGGCCCGGTGGCCAGGACCGTGCCGCCCGTGGGCCGTGCGAGCCGCCGCGCCGGATCGGCCGAGGGCTGTACGGGCCCGGCCCCCTCGGCCAGGAGCAGGGTGTCGCCCTCCACCACGAGGACGGTGTCCGCCGCGTCGGCGTCCAGGGCGTAGGGGCCGGGCGCGGCCGGGCGCAGCGAGACGAGCGCGGTGCCGGCCGCGATGCCGGGCAGCCGTGCGGCGGCCTCGCCGTCGTCGCCGAGCCGGTCCAGCAGGGCGGCGGCGGCCACCGTCTCGACCAGCGGACCGGGGACGGCGTGCCGGCCCAGCACCTCGAAGGCGAGGGCCAGTTCGACGGGGAGGAGGCCGAATCCGTCGTACTTCTCGGGCACGGCCAGGGCGAACACCCCCGCCCCGGCCAGCCGGGCCCAGAGGTCCCGGCCCGGTGCGTGGTCTCCGGCGGCCCAGGACCGGATCACGGCCGGGGTGCCGGCGGAGGTCAGCAGGGCGTCGAGGGAGCGGGCGAACTCCCGCTGCTCGGCGTCGGGGAAGAAGCGCATCACCGGCGTCCCTTCGGCAGGCCGAGCAGCCGCTCGGCGATGATGTCGCGCTGGATCTCGTTGGTGCCGGCGTAGACGGGCCCGGCCAGGGAGAAGGTGTAGCCCTCCGCCCAGCCGCCGCCGGCGGGCGATTCGGCGGCGTGGTCGGCGAGTTCGCCGTACGGGCCGAGCAGATCGAGCGCCGTCTCGTGCAGCGCGATGTCCAGCTCGGACCAGTAGATCTTGTTGAGGCTGGACGCGGCCCCGGCGGGCCCGCCCTCGCCGTGCAGGACCTGGGAGACGCCCGCGTAGGAGAACAGCCGGTAGGCGCGGGCCCCGATCACCGCGTCGGCGACCCGGTCGCGCAGCGCCGTGTCCGCGGGGTCGCCGTGCGCGTGCCACAGAGCGGTGAGCCGGTCGGCCGCGGCGGTGAACCTGCCGGGACTGCGCAGGGTCAGCCCGCGTTCGTTGCCGGTGGTGCTCATGGCCACCCGCCAGCCCTGGCCGGGCTCGCCGATGACGTCCTCGTCGGGGACGAACACCTCGTCGAGGAAGAGTTCGGCGAAGGCCGGTTTGCCGTCCAGCCGGCCGATCGGCCGGACCGTCACCCCCTCGGCGTCCAGCGGGAACATCAGATACGTCAGCCCCCGGTG
This sequence comes from Streptomyces sp. NPDC024555, assembly GCF_055559335.1. Taxonomy (NCBI): domain Bacteria; kingdom Bacillati; phylum Actinomycetota; class Actinomycetes; order Kitasatosporales; family Streptomycetaceae; genus Streptomyces; species Streptomyces sp. NPDC024555. Next base: position 70,862 of record NZ_JBVHKV010000018.1, on the reverse strand, counting down.
CGGCTTGTCCGCGTCCGGGTCGCTGCGGAAGAGCCCGAAGGCCCGGTCGGCGAAGGCGGCCCGGGACGACCAGGTCTTCTGGCCGCTCAGCAGCCAGCCGCCCTCCGTCCGCACCGCGCGCGACCTCAGCGAGGCCAGATCGGACCCGGACTCCGGCTCGGACCAGGCCTGGGCCCAGACGACCTCGCCGCGCGCCATCGGGGGCAGCACCCGGGCGCGCTGTTCGGCGCTGCCGTGCTCGAAGAGGGTGGGGGCCAGCAGGTTGATGCCGTTCTGGCCGACCCGGCCGGGCGCGCCGGCGGCGTAGTACTCCTCCTCGAAGATCATCCAGTGCAGCAGGGAGCTGCCGCGCCCGCCGAACTCCTCGGGCCAGGAGACCGCCGACCAGCGGTCACCGGCCAGCACGCCCTCCCATTCCCGGTGGGCGGCGAAGCCCTCGGCGGTCTCCAGGGACGGCAGGGGGGCGGCCGGTACGTGCGCGGCCAGCCAGGTCCGCACCTCGGAGCGGAACGCCTCGTCGGCCGCGTCGAATGCCAGGTCCATCAGCCGCTCGCCTTCTTCATCGCCCGGATGTCCATGCCGCCGAGCGCGTCGGGCGCGGTCTCGGCGTTGTGCGCGTGGGCCAGGTGGTGCAGGCCGAACACCGAGTCCATGCCGGTGTGCAGGCCCTGGAGGTCCTCGGCCTGGTTGACGGCGCGCTTGGTGAGGGCGAGACCCAGACGCGGCATCTCGGCGATGCGCAGGGCCAGTTCCTCGGTGTGCCCGGCCAGTTCGGCCCGGGGCACCACCCGGTTGACCATGCCCACCTCGTACGCCCGCCGGGCGCTCATCCGGTCCCCGGTGAACAGGAACTCCTTGGCGATGCGCGGGGGCATCACCCAGGGGTGGGCGAAGTACTCGACGCCGGGGATGCCCATGCGGACCACCGGGTCGGCGAAGAAGGCGTCCTCGGAGGCGACGATCAGATCGCAGACCCAGGCGAGCATCAGCCCGCCGGCCACACAGGCGCCCTGTACGGACGCGATCAGCGGTTTCGGCAGTTCGCGCCAGCGGCGGCACATGCCGAGGTAGACCTCGGACTCCCGGGCGAAGCGGCTCTCCGCGCCCTCCTTGTCGGAGTGGTCCCACCACAGGCCCGCCCGGCGTTCGAACGGCAGATGCGCGTCGCGTTCGGGGGTACCGATGTCGTGGCCGGCGGAGAAGTGCTCGCCGGCACCGGCCAGGACGACGGCCTTCACCTCGCCGTCGTCGGCCGCGCGGTAGAACGCCCGGTCCAGGGCGTAGGTCATCGCGGAGTTCTGCGCGTTGCGGTACGCGGGCCGGTTCATGGTCACGATCGCGACCGGGCCGCGCTTCTCGTAGCGCACCGGTTCGTCGGGGGCAGCGGACATCGGCCCCTCCTTCCCTAACAAGTGTTTGGTAGATTAACGTACCCCCATGAGCAGCGTCGAGGAGTTCCGCACCGAGATCCGCGGCTGGCTGGCCGCCCACCTCACCGGTGCCTTCGCGGGCCTGCGGGGCCGCGGCGGACCCGGCCGCGAGCACGAGGCCTTCGCCGAACGGCTCGCCTGGGAACGGCACATGGCGGCCGAGGGCTGGACCTGTGTGGGCTGGCCCGAGGAGTACGGCGGCCGGGGCGCGACCATCGAGCAGCAGGTCGCCTTCCACGAGGAGTACGCCCTGGCCGACGCGCCCGCCCGCGTCAACCACATCGGCGAACAGCTCCTCGGACCCACCCTGGTGGCCTTCGGCACCCCCGAGCAGCGGGCCAGGTTCCTGCCGCCGATCGTCGCCGCGGAGGAGCTGTGGTGCCAGGGCTACAGCGAGCCCGACGCCGGTTCCGACCTCGCCAATGTGCGGACCCGGGCCGAACGGGACGGTGAGGACTGGGTCGTCACCGGACAGAAGATCTGGACCTCACTGGCCCACGAGTCCCAGTGGTGCTTCGTCGTCGCCCGGACCGAACCCGGATCGGTCCGCCACGCCGGGCTCTCCTACCTGCTGGTCCCGCTCGACCAGGACGGGGTCGAGGTCCGGCCGATCCAGCAGCTCACCGGCACCTCCGAGTTCAACGAGGTCTTCTTCGACCGGGCCCGCACCCCCGCGGACCACGTCGTCGGGGCGCCGGGCGACGGCTGGAGGGTCGCCATGGCCACCCTCGGCTTCGAGCGCGGTGTCTCCACGCTGGGCCAGCAGGTCGGCTTCCGGCGCGAGCTGGAGACCCTGATCGGCCTGGCCCGCCGCAACGGCGCCGCCGGCGATCCGCTGATCCGCGACCGCCTGGCCCGCGCCTGGACCGGCCTGGAGACCATCCGCTGCAACGCCCTGCGCATGCTCGACGGCGTCGCGGCCGGAGCCCCCGGGCCCGAGGCGTCCATCGGCAAGATCTTCTGGGCCACCTGGCACCGCGAACTCGGCGAACTGGCCATGGCGGTCCTCGGCGCCGGCGGCATGACCGCCCCGGCCGCCCCGTACGAACTGGACGACTGGCAGCGGCTGTTCCTCTTCTCCCGCTCCGACACCATCTACGCCGGATCCAACGAGATCCAGCGCAACATCATCGCCGAGCGCGTCCTCGGCCTGCCCAAGGAGACCCGCCCGTGACCACCCAGCCGCCCTATGTGCCGGGCCACTCCCTCCTGGACGGACGCACCGCGGTGATCACCGCCGCCGCGGGCGCCGGAATCGGCGGGGCCACCGCCCGCAGGTTCCTGGAGGAGGGCGCCCGGATCGTCATCTCCGACGCCCACGAGCGCCGCCTCACGCAGAGCGCCGACGCCCTCGCCGAGGAGTTCGGCGCCGACCGCGTCGCCGCGCTGGCCTGCGACGTCACCGACCAGGACCAGGTCGACGCCCTGTTCGCCCTCACCGTCGAACGCCACGGCGGCCTCGACGTCGTCGTCAACAACGCCGGACTCGGCGGCACCGCCGACCTCGTCGACATGACCGACGAGGAGTGGACGAAGGTCCTCGACGTCACCCTGAACGGCACCTTCCGCTGCACCCGCACCGCCCTGCGCCACTTCAAGGACCGCGCCGCCGGAGGCGTCGTCGTCAACAACGCCTCCGTCATCGGCTGGCGCGCCCAGCGCGGCCAGGCGCACTACGCCGCCGCCAAGGCGGGCGTCATGGCCCTGACCCGCTGCGCCGCCCTGGAGGCCGCCGACTTCGGTGTCCGCGTCAACGCCGTCGCCCCGAGCCTGGCCATGCACCCCCACCTGGTGAAGGTCACCACCCCCGAACTCCTCGCCGAACTCACCGAACGCGAGGCCTTCGGCCGCTACGCCGAACCCTGGGAGATCGCCAACGTCATCGTCTTCCTGGCCAGCGGCTACTCCTCGTACATGACGGGGGAGACCGTCTCCGTCAGCAGCCAGAGGGCGTGACGGCGATCACCCCGACCCCCAACGCCGAGCGACGCGCCGAACTCCTCGCCACCGCCGCCGGGGTGTTCGCCGCCCAGGGGTACAACGCCACGACCGTCCGCCGCATCGCGGACGAGGCCGGCCTGCTCGCGGGCAGCCTCTACTACCACTTCGACTCGAAGGAGTCGATGCTCGACGAGATCCTCACGGCCTTCCTGGACGAGCTGTGGACCGGCTACGCCACCGTGCTCGCCGCCCGGCTCGGACCGAGGGAGACCATCGCCGGACTCGTCACCCAGTCCTTCCGCCAGATCGACCGGCACGGACCCGCGGTCGCGATCTACCAGAAGGAGTTCCGGCACCTGGCCGCACAGCCGCGCTTCGCCCATCTCGCCGACTCCCGGCAGAAGTTCGAGAACGCCTGGCTGCGCACCCTGGAGCGCGGCGTGGCCGAGCACGCCTTCCGTGCCGACCTCGACGTCCGGCTCGTCCACCGCTTCGTGCGCGACACCGTCTGGGTCGCCGCCTCCTGGTACCGCCCCGGCGGCACCCACAGCCCGGAGGAGATCGCCCGGCAGTACCTGTCGATGGTCCTCTCCGGCATCACCACACGCATCTGACCCCACCCTCACCACCCCTCATCCAAGGAGCAGCAGTCATGGCCGAGGCCTACATCGTCGAAGCCGTCCGCACCCCGGTCGGCCGCCGCAAGGGCGGTCTGTCCGCCGTCCACCCCGCCGACCTCGGGGCCCATGTCATCAAGGCGCTGGTCGAGCGCTCCGGCATCGACCCGGCCGCCGTGGACGACGTGGTCTTCGGCTGCCTGGACACCGTCGGCCCGCAGGCCGGCGACATCGCCCGCACCGCGTGGCTCGCCGCGGGCCTGCCCGAGGAGGTGCCCGGCACCACCGTCGACCGTCAGTGCGGCTCCTCCCAGCAGGCCGTGCACTTCGCCGCCCAGGGCGTCATGTCCGGCACCCAGGACCTGGTCGTCGCCGGCGGCACCCAGAACATGTCGATGATCCCCATCGCCTTCGCCAGCCGGCAGGCCGCCGAACCCCTCGGCCTCACCGAGGGTCCGTACGCCGGTTCCGAGGGCTGGCGGGCCCGCTACGGCGACGCCCCCGTCAACCAGTTCCACGGCGCCGAACTGATCGCCGAGCAGTGGGGGATCAGCCGCGAGGACATGGAGCACTTCGCCCTGCGCTCGCACCGGCGGGCCCTGCGCGCCATCGACGAGGGCCGTTTCGCCCGGGAGACCGTCGCCTACGGGGACGTCACCGTGGACGAGGGTCCGCGCCGCGACACCTCCCTGGAGAAGATGGCCGGACTCAAGCCCGTCGTGGAGGGGGGCCGGCTCACCGCGGGCGTCTCCTCCCAGGTCTCCGACGGCGCCTCCGCCCTGCTCATCGCCTCCGAACGGGCCGTGGCCGAGCACGGGCTGACGCCCCGGGCCCGGATCCACCACCTCTCGGTGCGCGGCGAGGACCCGATCCGGATGCTGTCCGCGCCCATCCCGGCCACGGCGTACGCGCTGAAGAAGGCCAGGATGTCCATCGACGACATGGACCTGGTGGAGATCAACGAGGCCTTCGCCCCGGTGGTGCTGGCCTGGCTGAAGGAGACCGGCGCCGACCCCGAGAGGGTCAACGTCAACGGCGGCGCCATCGCGCTCGGCCACCCGCTCGGCGCCACCGGCACCAAGCTGATGACGACGCTCCTGCACGAACTGGAGCGCACCGGCGGGCGCTACGGCCTCCAGACCATGTGCGAGGGCGGCGGCCAGGCCAACGTCACCATCATCGAGCGCCTCTGAAGGACCTGCCGGGAGCGCGCCGGGAAACCCTGAATGCGCCCCGCGCACTACCCCCCTGACCGATGAGAGAAATGGGCGTTCCAGCAGGTCAGAGCCTTGTGGTGGAGTTCTGAATTCATCATTCAATTGAATGGAGAACTCCACGCTCCGGGCCCTTCGATTTGCGGAGGCGCATTCCGTGGATTCCACTCGGAACGTACGGCAACCCCCATTTCCTACAGGACGGGGCACCACCATGTACACCACGGAAACCACTGCCACCGACATCGAGCTGGACCTCGACGAGGCCCTCAACCCGGGCGAGGCCGAAGGCTTCTACCGGGACTCGCGTGAGTGCGCGTACCTCGCCCTCCTCGGCGGCGGTTCCGCGCTGCTCCTCTCGCCTCCGACCCCCCGCCCGAAGAAGGGCTAGTCGGCAGGCCATGGACCAGTCACATGCTCCGTCCCCCCTCGCGGGTGCCGTGCATGACCTGGCAACAGAGGTGGTCCTCGCTCTTCGGAGCGGGGACCACCTCGCCACGGTGTGCGGCGCGGCCGGAATCGACGAGGACGACCGGACGGGAATCGCCGCGGTACGCGTCATCGGCGCCGATCTGCTCCTGCCCAGCGTGCTCCACGGGAGCCATCCGCATCCGGGCGACGTCGCCCTCCTCCACCGCGCCGTGCGGGAGTTCCCGCCCCGGCCCGACGCCTCCGACGCCGCGATGTGGAGCCACTGGGGCATGATGTCCGCCCTGCACCGGTCGGCACCCGCCGCCGTCGCCGCGGGACAGCCGCCGCTCGCGGTCTCCCCGGCCGAGGAGCCGGACGCGGCCTGGCTCGAAGGCGCCCCCTGGCAGTCCTTCACCCATCAGCTCTCCGTCCTCGCCCCGCTCGCCGTCCCGGCCGCCTCGTCGGCCGTGCACCGCGCCGCCGCCCACCGGGTCGTCGACCTGTCCCGGGGCTTCGTCCGCGCGGTCCGCCGGCGCGACTGGCTCCAGGCGGCGGGGACCGGCCGCTGGCTGGCCGCGCTGGACGGCCGGCCCGACAGCCTGGGCCTGGACCGCGGACTCGACTTCGTCGAACTCATGGGCGGCACGGACCCCCGCGTCGCCCTGCACGTCCGGGCGGCCCGGCTCATGGCAGAGGGACGGCCGCGGTGACGGCACCGGCGGCCACCGCGCCCGGCGTCACCGCGGGCGCGGCCCTCTCCGTCCTGCCCGGCGTGCTGCGCGGGGCACTCGGCTGGACCGACACCCACCGCGACGGCTTCGTGCTCCCGCCGGACGTGCTGGAGCCGCACACCAAGGTCGACCACACCCTCAAACCCCTGGGCGAACTGGCCCAGCTCTGCTCGACCGTGTGCCGCGCCACCGCCCCGGACACCCCGGAGCACCGGACGGCCCGGGACCTCATCGCGTTCGCGTGGGACCAGGTGCGCGCCGGTGACCTGCTCCTGGACCTGCTGCGCGGTGAGCCCTTCGCCACGTACCCGTACGAGATCTACGCCGCCTTCGCCGGGCGCGGACTGCGCAACGAGAGCTTCGAGGCCCTGGCCGGCACCCTCGCCGCGACCCGGGGCTGGGCCCACACCGAGCAGCAGGCCAACCGGGAGCTGGGCCTCGTCAACTCGGAGCGGCGGGTGGGCGACGCCCCGCACGCCGACGCCGGCACGGTGCTCGCGCGCACCTGGCTGGGCGGGCTCTGCGAACCGTGGACGTTCGAGGGACCCTCCGGCTACGCGCTGACCCACACCGTCTTCCACATCACCGACTGGTGCTGCTTCCCCGAGCGGATGCCGGCGGACATCGACGCCTATCTGCGCGCCTGGCTGCCGCCCTGGACCGACGGCTGCCTGGAGAGCCTCCAGTGGGACCTGACGGGCGAACTGCTCGCGGTCGCCGCGGCGCTGCCGGGCCCGCCGCCCGCGGACCTGATGGACGCCGCCTGGCCCGCGCTCGCCGCCGCGCAGGCGCCGGGCGGCGCGGTGCCGGAGACGGGCCCCACGGCCGATCCGGCGGACGGGGACCCGGATCCGTACCCCTTCCTCGCCTGCTACCACTCCACCCTGGTGACGGCCTTCGCCGCCGCCCTGTGCCTGGGCCGGCTCACCGCACCCCGGACCGGTGCGCACACGGCGGACGCGGCCGGGACCCCCGCATGAGCCGTACGAAGGGAATCGCCGCATGAACGGCAACGGCATCCAGCAGATCCATGACGTCGGCGCACGGGCCCTGGAGTGGCTGTACACCCACCGGTCGGGGTTCCGGCTGGACGACGACCCGCCCCCCGAAGTGGGGGTCCTGGACCGGTTCAAGCCGCTGGGCGAACTGGCCCTCATCAGCAAGGTCATCTTCCGCGAGGGCGTCGCCGGCTCCCGGCAGGCCGCGCTCGCCCGCAAGCTCCTCGACCACGCCTGGCACGAACTGCTGGGATCGGGGAGCCGCCTGCTCGACGGTCAGCGGCGGGAACCCCTCTGCCCGGTCCCGATGGAGGTCTACGTACCGTTCCGGGAACTCGGCTACGAGGCCCCGCCCCTGGAGGCGGCCGTCCGGCTGAACCACCGGCTGACCAGCTGGGGCGCGCTGGAGGTGGTGCCGGTGCGCCGGCTCGGACTCAGCGCCATGGAGCGCCGCTTCGGCCTGGAGCCGAGCATGCCCGCCGACGAGGCGTTCCGGCGCACCTGGCTGTCCCGGCAGCCCGAGCCCTGGACGGTCGAGGGAAACATCGGCTACGACATCACCCACACCGTCTTCCATCTGACGGACTGGGGCGCCGACCCGGCCGGACTCCCCGCCGACGTGGCGGACTACCTCGCCCTCTGGCTGCCGGCCTGGCTCGACGACTGGCTCGACCTCGGGCGCTGGGACCTGCTGGGCGAACTGCTCGTCGTGGACGCCTGCCTCCCGGAACCGACGCTCGATCCGGCGGCCTGGGCGGGATTCGCCGCGGCCCAGCAGCCGGACGGAGCGATGCCGGTGATGGGAGACATGCCGGAGGGCGACGAGGAGTCCGTCTTCGACCTCGTCTACCACCCGACCCTGGTCGCCGCGTTCGCCTCCGCGCTGGCCCTGTCCCGCTCCCTGTCGGACCTCACCGCACCGGCCCCGGCGTGACCGCCCGGCAGGAGGCCCGGCCGGCCACCGGCGGCCGTCCGCACCGGGACGACGGCGAGAAGGCGCTCCTGCTGGCCGAGGCCGCCCGGACCATCGACGCGCCCGGCCTCGTGCTCGCGCTCAGCGACCGGAACCGGCGCACCTACTGGCTCGACGGGGGCGGGCGGCCGGACGACGCCCCCCGCTACGAACTGGGCTCCGCCTCCAAGCCCTTCACCGGGCTGCTCCTGGCCGCACTCGTCGCGGCGGGACGCGTGCGCTACGAGGACCGGGCGGCCGAACTGCTCGCCCCCGGGCGTCCGGTGCACCCCTCGGTGCGCGCGATCACCCTGCGCCATCTGATCACCCACACCTCGGGTCTCCCCGGGCTGCCGGCCGACTTCTATCCGCAGGCCCTGCCCCGGTGGTCGACGGCGCCGTACAGCCGCTACCCGGCCGACCGCGTCGTCCGCGCTTTCCTGCGCGCCCGTCCGCGCCACCGCCCCGGCACCCGCTGGCACTACTCGAACTTCGCCGTCTCCGTACTCGGCCACACCCTGGCCGCCGCCACCGGCACCCCCTGGGAGACGCTGCTCCAGAGGGAAGTGCTGGACCCGCTCGGGCTGCACGGCACCCGGCTGCGGCCGGGACCGCCGCCCGGCGACGCGGTGGGGCACCGGCGCGACGGCACACCGCTGCCCGCGCTGGACACCGGGGGTTTCCCGGCGGCCGGAGCGGTCCGGGCGGCGCCCCCGGACCTGCTCGCCTTCCTGGAGGCCCACCTCCCGGAGGCCGCCGCGCCCACGCCCGCGCTGGCCGCCGCCTTCGCGGACGTACGGCGCCCGCTGCTGCGCCGCGGGCTGGGGCACGCCCACACCCATACGCTCACCTGGTTCCGCCATCCGTCACCGCGCGGACCGGTCTGCTTCCACGCGGGGGCCACGCTCGGACAGCAGATGTTCCTCGGCTTCCGCCCGGACACCGGGACCGCCGTGGCGGCGATGTGCGCCCGGCGGGTCCACCGGACGGACCCGTTCGTCGCGACGGTCCACGCCCTGCTGACGGAGCGGCTCTGACGTTCCGCGCGCGGGGGCGGTCCGGAGGGATCCGGGCCGCCCCCGCGCCGTGTCCGGGAGGTCAGTCCGCCCCGGGCAGGTCCTTCAGGACCGCCCGCGCCTCGGCCATGACGCGCTCCACCAGCTCCGCGCACGAGGGCAGGTCCTCGATCAGCCCGGCCACCTGGCCCGAGGCCATCACCCCGATGTCGGTGCGGCCCTCGACCAGCGAGGCCTTGAGCAGCATCGGGGTGTTGGCCGCCAGCAGCACCTGGCTCCAGGTCAGTTCCTTGCCGTGCTTCATCGCCAGACCGTCCCGGACCAGCTGCGGCCAGCTCGCCCCGGACTCCTTCCGGAACGCCGAGGCGTGCCGCACCGCCCCGAGCAGCGAGGAGACCCGGCCCGCACGCTCCAGGGAGTCGACCATCGCGGTGCGGAGCATCCGGTGCGGCAGCCCGTCCACCCGGTCGGTGACCGTGACGTCCTTGACGGTGGCCGCCAGGTACTTGGCCTTCACCGCGTCCGGGACGGTGCTGTCGGAGGTCAGCAGGAAGCGCGTCCCCATGCCGATCCCGGCCGCGCCGAAGGCCAGCGCGGCGACCAGGCCGCGGCCGTCGCGGAAGCCGCCCGCCGCGATCACCGGGATCCCGACCGCGTCGACCACCTGGGGGAGCAGCACCGTCGTGGCGACCTCGCCGGTGTGACCGCCGCCCTCGCCGCCCTGCACCATCACCGCGTCCGCGCCCCACGCGGCGACCTTCTCCGCGTGCCGGCGCGCCCCCACCGAGGGGATGACGACGACGCCGGCGTCCTTGAGGCGCGCGATCAGGTCCTTCGAGGGGGCGAGGGCGAAGGACGCCACCCGCACGCCCTCCTCGACGATGATCCGCACGCGCTCGCCCGCGTCCCCGGCGTCCGCCCGCAGATTCACACCGAACGGCGCGTCCGTACGGGACTTCACCTCGCGGACCGCCGCGCGCAGCTGCTCGACCGTCATCGTCGCGGAGGCCAGGATGCCGAGCGCGCCCGCGTTCGCGGAGGCCGACACCAGCCGGGGACCGGCCACCCAGCCCATCCCCGTCTGCACGATCGGGTACCGCACCCCGACGAGGCGGGTGAGCGCGGTCGGCATCGGGGCCGTCCCGGTCACGCCGGGACCTCGCGCTCGCGCAGCCCCGCGGGGTCGATGACCTCGCGGATCAGCCGCAGCTCCGCCTCCGTGGGGTCCCGGGTGAACGGCACCTCGTCGGGGACGGTGAGGGCGAAGCCGGTGGCCTCGGTGACCTGCTCGACGCTCACCCCGGGGTGGAGCGAGCGCAGCCGCATCGTGCGGTCGGGCGTCTCGAAGTCGAACACCCCGAGATTGCTGACGACTTCGGGGATCCGGTGGAAGCGGGTGGCGGACGGACCGGCCTCGGCCGCGCGCGCGTGACCGACGCCGCTCACCATGTCGACGTGCTCCACGAAGACCCGGGAGGAATGCTTGGGCACCCAGTAACTGGTGGCGTTGTTCAGGGTGTTGACCGGGGCCCCGCGCACCCCGAGGAGCTGGCGCGCGGGCCGGGCCCAGTCGCCGATGCAGGAGATGTTCTGGTTGCCGTGCCGGTCGATCTGGCTGGCGCCCATCATCACGTGGCGGCGGCCCGTGGCGGTCAGCGTCAGATGCTGCCGGAAGGGCAGCCACCCCTCGACGGTGCCGGGCCGCGCCCCCACGGCCGGGGTGTCGGCCATCAGCAGGGCCTCCCCGTCGGTCAGCAGCAGATCCGGCGAGAAGGTGAGCCGGGCCAGCCGCGCGCCGATGGCCGGCACGGTGCCCATCGGGCTGGCGAGGATCTCGCCCGCGCCCCGCCAGGCCTCGGCGCAGGCCACCACGCAGTACTCGGCGCGGCTCACGGCCCGGGTGGCGGTGGTGTCGGTGGCGCTCATGCTTCCTCCTGGTGGAACGCGGTGACGGCGGCCTGGTAGGCGGCCTCGTCCCCGGACAGGAACCGTTCGACGAAGGCGGGCCACGCCTCGGGGTCGCGGGCGGCCCGCACATAGGCGCGCTGGAAGGACTCGTCCCGGTCGTGGTCGGGGACGCACGAGGTGAAGTGCGCGCCGTTCGGCGTCTCGACGACACCGTCCACGAACGGCCGCTTCACGAGCAGCGTCTGCGGACCGTGCTCCTTGAGCAGGTCCGCCGTCTCGACGATCCGCTCGCAGGAGACGTAGGCGTGGTCGGCCGCCTCGCAGAACAGGTCGTCGAAGTACGGATCGGGGCCCAGGTACTGGCCGTTGCCCTGCCGGTCCGCGCGGTTGACGTGGACCAGCGCCGCGTCCAGCCGCAGGGCCGGGGCGGCCACCAGCTTCTCCCCGTCCTCGTACGGCGAGGTGACCGTGCGCAGCGCCGGGTTGACCGTCATCAGGTCCGAGCCCAGTCCGGCGCGCACCGGCATGAACGGCAGCCGCTGCGCGCCCGCCGTCAGCCCCCACATCATCATCGCCTCGTCCAGCTCGGCCATCTCGAAGGCGCCGCGCTGCCGGGCCGCGGTGAAGTGCGGCTCCAGCGGTATCGAGTCGAGCGTGCCGAACGCCGCCACCAGCTTGCGGATCTTCCCGGCCGCCGCCAGCAGGCCCACGTCCGGGCCGCCGTAGGAGACCACCGTCAGATCCGTCACGTCCGAGCGCAGCAGCGCCCGGACCAGGGCCATCGGCTTGCGCCGCGAACCCCAGCCGCCGATGCCGAGCGTCATGCCGCTCTCCAGCCGGGCGACGACGTCCTCGGGCGTCATCGTCTTGTCCTGTGTCACGCCTGCTGCTCCTTGTCCGTGCCGAAGGTGTCGCGCACACGGGCGGCGACACCGCTGAGATTGGCCTCGAAGGTGAAGCCCTGCTCGAAGCGGTAGCTGCGGCGCACGTCGACCGGGTCGATGCCGTTGATGGCCGCCTTGGCCATCCGGATCAGGGAGCCGTCCTTCGCGGCGATCTCGCGGGCCAGCTCCAGCGCGGCCGCGGCGAGCTTCTCCCGGGGGACGACGTCCCACACCGAGCCGTGCCGGTGCAGTTCGACGGCGGTGACGGTGCGCGAGGTGTAGTAGAGGGTGCGCATCAGATGCTGGGGGACCAGCCGCGCCAGATGCGTGGCGGCGCCGAGCGCGCCCCGGTCCAGCTCGGGCAGGCCGAAGGTCGCGTCCTCGCTCGCCACGATCGCGTCCGCGTTGCCGGCCAGCCCGATGCCGCCGCCCAGACAGAAGCCCTGTACGGCGGCGACGACCGGGACCTCGCACTCGTAGACCGCGGCGAACGCCTCGAAGCAGCCCCGGTTGGCGCCGATCAGGGCCTCGGGGCCCGCCGCGCGCTGCATCTCCTTGATGTCGACGCCCGCGTTGAAGCCCCGGCCCTCGGCCGCGAGGACCACGCAGCGGATGTCCGGGTCGGCCCCGGCGGCGCGCACGGCGGCGGCGAGGTCGTACCAGCCCCGGACGGGAAGGGCGTTGACCGGAGGGAAGTCCACGGTGACGACGGCGACGCCCTCTTCCGGGACCGAGGTGGAGACACCCATGAGCAGATCAGCTACCTTTCCACCTAACGTTTGTTTGGTTCAAGGTAGCAGCGATACGGACGCCGTGGGAGGGCGTCGTACCACTGAGTGGTCCGGCACCCGCTCCCCGCCCGTCGAACGGAAGGACATCCGTCATGACCGCACCGACCGCCCTGTGCACGGGACGCGTCGCCGTCGTCACCGGCGCCGGCCGAGGACTCGGCCGCGCCCACGCCCTGGCCTTCGCCGCCGAGGGGGCCAGGGTCGTCGTCAACGACCTCGGCGTCGGCCTCGACGGCTCCGGCTCGGGCACCAACCCCGCCCAGCAGGTCGTGGAGGAGATCCGCGCGGCCGGCGGCGAGGCCGTCGCCCACCACGGGGACATCGCGACCGCCGAGGGCGCCGCCTCCCTCGTCGCCACCGCCCTCGACTCCTTCGGCCGGCTCGACACCCTCGTCAACAACGCCGGATTCCTCCGGGACCGGATGCTCGTCAACCTGGACGAGGACGACTGGGACGCCGTCACCCGGGTCCATCTGCGCGGCCACTTCCTGCCGCTCAAGCACGCCGCCGCCCACTGGCGCGCCGAGGCCAAGGCGGGACGCACCCCACGGGCGAGGGTCGTCAACACCGGCTCGGGCGCCGGGCTCCTGGGCAGCGTCGGCCAGGGAAGCTACTCCGCCGCCAAGGCCGGGATCGTCGCCCTGACCCTGGTGGCCGCCGCCGAGATGGGCCGTTACGGGGTCCAGGTCAACGCCATCGCCCCGGCCGCCCGCACCCGGATGACCGAGGAGACCTTCGCCGAGACGATGGCGGCGCCCGGCGACGGGGCCTTCGACGCGATGGCCCCGGAGAACGTCTCCCCGCTCGTCGTCTGGCTCGGCTCGGCCGCCTGCGAGGGCGTCAGCGGCCGGGTCTTCGAGGCCGAGGCCGGACGCATCACCGTGATGGAGGGCTGGCGGCCCGGCCCCACCGCCGACAAGGGCGCCCGCTGGAGCCCGGCCGAGGCGGGCGAGGCCGCCACCGGACTGCTCGCCCGCGCCGAGACCCCGCAGCCGGTGTACGGGGCGCGCTGACCCGGACGCGCGGCAGCGCCGGAACGGACCCCGCGGGCCGTTCCGGCGCCGCCGCGCGGGCGTTCAGGAGTCCGCGGGCTCGCCGCGCACCCCGCGTACCAGCAGCTCGGGGGAGTCCGGGCGCCCGTCCAGGATCCGGTTGGTGCGGGTGACGACCCGCCAGCCCTCCCCGGTGCGCCGCAGCCGCCAGTGATTGGCGGTCGCCCGCCGCACCGCGTAACGCCCCTCCTCCCGCACCACCATGAGCGAATGGCAGACGGCCACGGCCTCGTCGCCGTCCACCGTGATGTGCGGCGGACCCACGACATGCGCGCAGCCCCCGGCGATCCAGCCCCGGTGGGCGGGGGAGCGCACCATGCCCTCGATCCGCTCCCGCCCGGCGAGGAACAGCTCGTCGATGTCGTAGACCCCGTCCGGCGCCCACAGCGCCGCGACCCCCACCGCGTCGCCACCGTCCACCAGCGGTCCGTACGACGCCATCATGCGGGCGATCTCGCGCTCGTCCTCCAGCGCCGCGAGCCGGGCCTCCAGCGCGGCCAGCCGGTCCCCGCTCATGCCCGCGCCTCCCCGTCCGCACCGAGGCCCGCGATCTTGGCCAGGGCCTCCAGCTGCTCCACGTAATGGCCCGCCGACTCCGCGCCCAGCGAGACCCCGACCAGCGTCGCCCCGGCCTCCGTCACCCCGCGCAGCCGGTCCGCCGTGCCCTCCGGGTCCCCGGACGGATCGAGCGGCCGGCCCGCGCTCAGCACCACCTCGAAGCCCTCGGGCAGCGGGGCCGCGTCCAGCATCTCGCGCAGCCGCTCCAGCGGCAGCCCGAAGGGCACCCAGCCGTCGCCGTGGGCCAGCGCCCGGCGCAGCGAGCGCGGGGTGCGGCCACCGATCCAGAACGGCACCCGGTCCTGCACCGCGTGCGGCTCGACCACGAAGCCCTCGTAGGCGAAGTGCTCGCCCCGGTAGGCCGGTTCGCGCCGGGACAGGGACGCCCGAAGGGCGGCGATCGCGTCGTCCGCGAGCGAGCCCCGGCCCTCGAAGGCCGCCCCCAGCAGCCGGAACTCCTCCTCCAGGCTGCCGACCCCGAGCCCCAGCACCAGCCGGCCGCCGGAGACCCGGTCCAGCGTCCCGTAGCGCTTCGCGATCTCCAGCGGATGGTGGTAGCCCAGCACCAGGACCTGCGTGGCCAGCCGGATGCGCCGGGTCCGGGCGGCCAGATGGCCGAGGGTGGCGAGCGGGTCCCAGTAGGTGCCGCCGCGCTGCTCGGCCACCTCCACCGGCACCGCGACATGCTCCGAGCAGGTCAGGTGATCGAAGCCGAGCCGGTCGGCCGCCTCGGCCACCGCCCCCAGCTCCTCGATACCGGCCGTGCGCTCCCAGGGCGAATGGACTCCGGGGACGGCCGTGACGACCGGACTGTTGATGCCGAGCCGCATGGACAACCTCTTTCGGGCGGGGACGGGGAGTGTCCGCCCATCCAAGACGCGCCCGCCCGGCACCCGCAGGAGCCGTCCCGGTGGGCGGGAGGCCGCGCGTCCCACTCAACGGAACCGCCGCCCCGGGCCCGTCCCGGGCGGGAGACCATCGGCCGCCGGCGGAAGGACGGAGCACCGTGCCCCGAACCAACGGCGAGCGGACCCCCGCACGCCCCACCTCGGTCAGACAGCACCAGCGCCACGCCCGCATCCTGCGCGTCGCCGCCCGCCTCGGCGCCGAACACGGCCTGGAACGCATGCAGATGCACGACGTGGCCCGCGAGTCCGGGGTCGCCATCGCCACCCTGTACCGCTACTTCCCCTCCAAACCGCACCTGTTCGCGGCCGTCATGCACGACCAGGTCCTGCGCATGGAGGCCGAGACCCCGCCGCCCCCGCCCGGCACCGCGGCCGCCGAGGCCGTCGGCGACCTGCTCACCGGGGCGAGCCGCCGGCTCTTCGAACAGCCCCTGCTGGCCCTGGCGATGATGCAGTCCGGCAACGTCTCCACCACCGGCACCGACCGCCGCTCCCGGACCACCGACGAGATCCTCGCGGACCTGGTGCTGCGCACCGCGGGCGTCGCCCAGCCCACCGAACGCGACCGCAGCGTGGCCCGCATCCTGGAACAGGCCTGGTACGGACTGCTCACCACCGTCCTCTACGAGCGCGCCTCGCACCGCGAGGCCCTGGACGGCATCCGCCTGGCCTGCCGCCTGCTCCTGGGCCGCCCTGCCTGACCCCTCCCGTCCGGTCAGCGGGACAGGAGGGTTCAGGGCGACCGCCGGACCGCCTAGCGTCCGCAGCGCCCCCGCCCGTCCGGGCGGCCCGGCCCCGACCGCCCCGAGGAGTGCCCATGCCCCGCACCGTCGTCGTCACCGGTTCCGGATCCGGGATCGGAGCCGCGCTCACCGCCCTGCTGCGCGCCCGGGGCGACCGGGTCGTCGGGGTGGACCTGAAGGGCGGCGACATCGACGCCGACCTCGCCACCCCAGAGGGCCGCGCCGACGCGGCCGCCGCCGCGGGCGACGCGGCGGACGGGGTCGTCGACGCGGTCGTCACCTGCGCCGGGACCTCCGTACCCGGGCGGGCGACGGTCTCCGTCAACTACTTCGGCACCACCGCGTTCCTGACCGCGCTGCGGCCCGCGCTGGCCGCCGCCGAACAGCCCCGCGCGGTCGCGATCGGCTCCATCTCGGGCACCCAGGCCACCGATCCGGACGTGGTCGCCGCCTGTCTGGCCGGCGACGAGGCCGCCGCGCTGGACCACGCCGACCGGGCGCTGGCCGAGGAGCGCGGGCGCCGCCTCTACCCCTCGTCCAAGGCGGCCCTCGCCCACTGGGCACGCACCACCGCCGTCACCGAGGAGTGGGCGGGTGCCGGAATCGCGCTCAACGTGGTCGCGCCCGGCATCGTCCTCACCCCGATGAGCGCCGGGCTCTTCGACGACCCCGCGATGCGCGCGGTCATGGACGCGGCGGTGCCCATGCCGCTGAACGGCTACTCCCGGCCCGAGGACATCGCCCGCGCCGTGCTCTTCCTCGCCTCGCCCGACAACACCCACATCACCGGACAGGTGCTGTACGTGGACGGGGGCGCCGAGGCCACCCTGCGCGGACCCGGCGCCTTCTGACCCCGGCCCCGCGCACACGGGTGCCCCGGCCGTGGATCACGGCCGGGGCACCCGTCGTCGTGGCCGGGGCGGTCCTCAGACCCGCACCCTGTTCCGGATCACCTTGCCCGTCGCGTTGCGCGGCAGCTCCTCGGTGGTCAGCCGCCACTGCTTGGGCACCTTGAAGTAGGCCAGCGCCTCCTGGGCGTGGGCCCGGAGCTCCTCGGCGGTGGCGGTGGAGCCCGGGGCGAGGACCACGACGGCGGCCACCTCCTGGCCGAGGTCGGGGTGGGGCACCCCCAGCACCAGGCACTCGCGGACGTCCGGGTGCTCGGCGAGCACCGTCTCGACCTCGGCCGGGTAGATGTTCTCGCCGCCCCGGATGATCAGGTCGGAGCGGCGGGTGCTCAGGAACAGCCGGCCCTCGCGCAGCTCGCCCAGATCACCGGTGCGCAGCCAGCGGTCCGGTCCGACCGTGGCGGCGGTGGCCTCCGGGTCGCGCCAGTAGCCCAGCATGTTGTACTGGCTGCGGACCCAGACCTCGCCCTCCTCGCCCTCGCCCAGCACCTGCCCGGCGGGGTCCCGGATCTCCAGACGGACCCCGGTGACGGGCCGGCCCAGGGTGCCGGGGGCCGCCGCCAGCTCCTGCGGGTTCGCCGCCGCCACCGCCGTACAGGTCTCCGTCAGTCCGTAACTGTCCACCAGCGAGTCCTTCGCGAACGGCAGATTCTGCCGCAGCCGCTCCTTGAACGCCGTCGACGAGGGGGCGGAGGCCAGCGCGAACGCCGTCAGCGACGACGTGTCGTACCGGTGGACACCACCGTGTTCGAGCATGCGGTGCGCCATCGTGGGCACCGCGCCCCAGTTGGTGACCCGCTCCTTCTCGACCATGCCGAGCACCTTGTCGACGTCGAAGGCGCCCGTGTGCAGGGCGATGCGGCTGCCCGTGGCGAGCCGGGGCACCACCAGATTGTGCAGGCTGGCGATGTGGAACAGGGGGAGCGTCAGCAGATAGACGCGGTCCTCCGGGGGCGTCGGATCCCCGAACTCCCGGAGCAGGGCGTCGTTCAGCCGGTGGTACTCGGTCACGGCCAGCAGATTGCGGTGCGTGTGCACGGCGCCCTTGGGGCGGCCCGAGGTGCCCGAGGTGTACAGGATGACGGCCGGATCGTCCTCGGCGACCTCGGCCGAGGGCAGCGGCGCGTGGGGGCGGGCGGTGAGGAAGCGCCGGACGTCGTCCTCCATGGACAGCACCGGCACCGGGCAATCGGCCAGTTTGGCGGTCTGCCGGGCATCGGCCACCACCAGCGCCGGGTCGGCGTTCTCGACGCCGTGGGCCATCTCGCGCGCCGACCACCAGGCGTTGAAGCCGACGGCGACGGCACCGATCGAGACGGTGGCCCAGAAGGTCTGGATCCATTCGGGCGAGTTGGCGGCGGCGATGGCCACCCGGTCGCCCACGCCGATGCCGTACTCCTCGCGCAGCACCTCGGCCAGCGAGGCGACCTCGGCGGCGTGCCGGGCGAAACCGATCCGGCGGTCGGCCGTGACGATGAAGTCACGGTCCGCATGGGCGACGGAGGCGTGCAGCACCTCGTGCAGGGCCCGTTGCCGGTGCCGGAACACCGGCAGCCGGCTGCCCAGCACCTCCTCCTCGGAGAGCTCGAACCGGCCGCCGGGGCCGGTGAGCCCGGCCACCCGGGCAAGGGCGGCGGTGCGGTGATCCGTTTCGCTGGACATCGGGACTCCTGGGCGTCGTGAACTCCACTGTGATCGCGGTCGACGTCAGTGTCGGCAGTGCACGCCCCTCGATCCCCGGACGATTCCGGTCACTGGGACACCGTGCCACGGCCGGGACCGGGAGGGAACGGCCCGGTCACACGCGCGCGTGAGCCCCGTCCGGCCCCGGACGGCCGGTTCCCGCTGAGTGGGATGCGTCACGTCGGCCGGGAGACGCCGCCGTAGCGTCCCGCCCACCGCAGGGGCCGCCCGCCCCCGCGACGCCCTTCCCGCACTGTCCTTCCCCGCCTCAGCGCACCGGCTCGTCCCGACACCGGGCTCCGGACACCCTGGAGGAACGATATGAAGCGAGCACCACGGACAAGAGCCCGCCTCGTCGCCGTCCTGGCCGCCTCGGCGATGCTCAGCGCCGCCTGCGCCTCCAACGACGACGGAAAGCCGGCCCAGCAGACCAAGGCGGAACGCGGCCGCTACACCTTCGGCGCCCTCGGCAAGCAGCCCGACGCCGGCGAACCGGTCCGCGGCGGAACCCTCCGCTTCGCCGACTACGCCGAGGCCCGCAGCCTCAGCCCCGCCGTCACCTACGCCACCGGAGCCTCCGGCGGCTCCGCCCTCGCCGCCGTCTACGACGTCCTCATGCGGTACGACACCGCCGCGAAGAAGTACGAGCCCTGGCTGGCGAAATCACTGGAGAGCAGCGCCGACCTCAAGACCTGGACGCTGAGGCTCCGCGACGGCGTGAACTTCTCCGACGGCACCCCGCTGGACGCCGACGCCGTCGTCGCCAGCATCGCCTGGTACCAGAAGAACAAGGGCGCCGACACCGCCCTGCTCGCCCCCAACCTCGCCTCGACCCGGGCCACCGACGACCGCACCGTCGTCTTCACCCTGCGCACCCCCTGGGCGACCTTCCCCGCCATGCTCGCCCAGGCGCCCGGCATGATCGTCGCGCCCGCCGCGTACGCCACCAAGACGTTCAGGCCGATCGGCGCCGGCCCCTTCACCCTGGGCTCCTACGCCCCGCAGGAGGAGATGGTCCTCAAGGCCAACAAGACGTACTGGAAGGGCGAGCCCTACCTGGACGCCCTGCGCTTCAGCTGGCCGCAGTCCGACCGCTCCAAGCTCGACGCGCTCAACGACGGCACCGTCGACGTGACGTACATGCGCAGCCCCGACGTCGTGGACGACGCCGTCCACGAGAAGCACCCCGGCGAACTGACCCTCACCGGCCTCGGCAACATGGTCACCATCAACACCCGCGCCGGCCGCCCCGGCGCCGACCTGCGGGTCCGCCGGGCGATGGCCCTGGCCCTCGACCCCGAGCTCGACACCGCCCGCGCCTACAACGGCAAGGGACTGCCCGGCAAGGAGATCTTCCCGCCCGAGTCCCGGCTGCACTCCTCCGTGAAGCCCCTCGGCGTCGACCTCGACGGGGCGAAGAAGCTCCTCGACGAGGCGAAGAAGGACGGCTACGACGGCGCCCTCACCTACATGGACGGCACCGACCCCGTCTCCCGGGCCAAGGCCGTCGTCACCAAGGCGATGCTGGAACGCGTCGGCTTCAAGGTGACGCTCGACCTCGTCCCCTCCATCGCCGACCGCACGGCGAAGACGTACGTGGAACACGACTTCGACATCAGCCGGGGCGCCGCCAGCATCTCCGAGAGCGACCCCTACCACCGCCTCCAGAGCGTCCTGAACTCGCAGAGCTACGGAAACCCGGGCGGCTACAAGAACCCGAAGATGGACGCGCTCCTCGCCGAGCTCCAGCGCGCCGACGGCGACGCCGAGACCAAGCGCATCCTCGACCGGGTCCAGACCCTGTTCAACGAGGACGTCCCCCTGGTGAACCTCGGCGCCAGCGCCGCCTTCACCGCCTGGGGCGCGAACGTGCACGGCATCGTCCCGACCGACGAGTACATGGCCCTCTTCGGAGAGGCCTGGATCAGCAAATGACGCCCCGGGGCCGGGGCCGCCCGCGCCCGGCCCCCTCGCACGCCCGTTGTCGACCGGCCCGCCCCGCCGGGCGGATCTGGAGGAAACCATGAGTCCCGCTGCGCTGCGCCGCCTGGCCCTCAGGGCCCTGGAACTGGTGGGCGTGCTCCTCATCGCGAGCGTCGGGGTGTTCTCGCTGGTGGTCCTGCTGCCCTCGGACCCCGCCGTGGACATCCTCGGGGCGGGCCGGTCGCCCGCCGAATACGCCGAGGTCCGCCACGACCTCGGCCTCGACGACCCGCTGGTCACCCGCTACTTCGACTGGCTCGGCAACGCCCTCACCGGCGACCTCGGCCACTCCGTCGTCCCCCCGCAGAGCGAGGTCACCGACCGGGTGCTCTCCGCGCTGCCCGTCAGCTTCGAGATCGCCGCGCTCGGCCTGCTGATCGCCCTGCTGATCGCCGTGCCGCTGGCCATGTGGTCGGCCTACCGCGAGAACTCCGCCGCGGACCGGATCATCGGCGCCGGCACCTTCGGCGTGCTCTCCGTCCCCAGCTTCCTCGCCGGACTGCTGCTCGTCCTCGTCCTGGTCAACTCGGCCGGCTGGTTCCCCCGTTCCGACTGGGTACGGATCGGCGACGGGGACCTCGCCGGCAACCTCCACCACGCCTTCCTGCCCGCCCTCACCGTGGCCCTGGCCGAACTCGCCATGTTCACCCGGGTCCTGCGCGGCGACCTCATCGTGACCCTGCGCGAGAACTACATCCTCGCCGCCCGCGCCAAGGGCATGAGCCCGCTGCGCATCCTGTTCTCCGACGCCCTGCGCCCCTCCTCGTTCTCCCTGGTCACCCTGCTCGGGCTCAGCCTGGGCCGGCTCATCGGGAGCACCGTCGTCGTGGAGTACCTCTTCTCGCTCCCCGGCATGGGCACGCTCATCGTCAACGCGGCGGGCCAGGGCGACTACCCGATGGTCCAGGGCGCGGTGCTCACGATCGCCGTGATCTACGTGGTGATCAACGCCGGCATCGACTTCTCCTACGGCTATCTCGACCCGAGGACGCGACGTGTCCATGTCTGACAGCGTTCCGCGCACGCGGACCCTCGCCCCACCGCCCCTGCTCACCGCCGCGGTCCTCACCGCGGCCGGACTCGCCCTGCTCGTCTACGGGGCCACCACGACCCAGCTCGTGCCGCTCGGCCGGGCCGCGCTCGCCCTGCTCGGCCTCGGACTCGCCCTCGCCGGAGCCGGACGGCTCGGCAGACTGTGGTCCGGACCCGGCTTCGACATCGTCTTCTGGTTCGGCGCCGGCTGGCTGATCCTCCTCGGCCTGGCGATGCTGGCCGCCCCCTGGCTGCCGCTCGCCGAGGACCGGGACGTGGCGAGCACCGTCGCCGAACCGGTCTTCGCCGGACCGGTGTTCACCGGCGCCCATCCGCTCGGCACCAACGGCTTCGGCCTCGACCTGCTCGCCCGCTCCCTGTACGGAGCCCGGTCCTCGCTGCTGATCTCGCTGACCGCGGTCGCGGTCGGCACCGTCGTCGGCGGCGCCGTCGGCATGATCGCCGGCTACTTCGGCAAGGCCACCGACCGCGCCGTGGGCATCGCCACCAACTCGCTGCTCGCCGTGCCCCCGCTGATCCTGCTGATCGCGCTGGCCACCGTCCTGCGGCCGAGCCTGCGCAACGTCGCCCTCTCCCTCGCCCTGCTCACGATCCCCGGCATGGTGCGGCTCGCCCGCGCCACGACCATGGCGTACGCCAACCGGGAGTTCGTCGTCGCGGCCCGCGCCATGGGCGCCACCCGCACCCGCGTCATGGTGCGCGAACTGCTGCCCAACGTGCTGCTGCCCCTCATGTCGCTGGCCGTCGTGATGATCTCCGTCCTCATCGTCGCCGAGGCCTCCCTGAGCTTCCTCGGCCTCGGCATCCAGCCACCGGAACCCACCTGGGGAAACATGATCGCGGAAGGGGAGGGCCGGGTCTTCGAACAGCACCCGCACATCGTGCTCGTCCCCGGCGCCTTCCTCTTCCTCACGGTCTTCGCCTTCAACATCGTCGGCGAGAAGGCTCGCGGGCGCTGGGACTCCCGGAGCGTGAAACTGTGACCACGCGCGCCACCACGGCCACCCCCGCCCCGCAGCCCGGCACCGCCCCGGCCCCGGTGCTCGACGCCACCGACGTCCGCACCGTGTTCCACACCCCGCGCGGCCCCCTCCAGGCCGTCGACGGCGTCAGCCTCGCACTCGCCGAGGGCGAGACCCTCGGCATCGTCGGGGAGTCCGGATCCGGCAAGTCCGTCCTCGGCCGCACCCTGATGGGCCTGATCACCGACGGACCGGACACCACCGTCTCCGGAACGGTCCTGCTCGGCGGCCGGGACGTCCACGCCCTGAGCCCCGCCGGACGCCGCGCCCTGTGGGGCACCGAGGTCGCCATGGTCTTCCAGGACCCCATGACCTCGCTGAACCCGGTCAAACGGGTCGGCACCCACCTCACCGAGAGCATCCGGCTGCACCAGGGGCTCGGCCGCCAGGAGGCCCGGGACCGCGCCGTCGGCCTGCTCCGCCAGGTCGGCATCCCCGAACCGGCCCGCCGGGCCCGCCAGTACCCGCACGAACTCTCCGGCGGCATGCGCCAGCGCGTCGTCATCGCCATGGCCCTGGCCTGCGGCCCCCGTCTGCTCATCGCCGACGAACCGACCACCGCGCTCGACGTCACCGTGCAGAAGCAGATCCTCGACCTCCTCCAGTCGCTCGCCCGCGACCTCAGGATGGCCACCGTCCTGATCAGCCACGACCTGGCCACCGTCGCCGGCCGCACCGACCGGGTCGCCGTGATGTACGCCGGACGCCTCGTCGAACACGGCCCCACCGCCGAGGTGTTCGCCCGGCCCCGGCACCCGTACAGCAGCGCCCTGATCGCCTCCGTCCCCCGTCTGGACATGCCCCCGCACACCCTGCTCCCCGCCATCGAGGGGCGGCCGCCGCATCTGCTGGACCCGCCGCCGGGCTGCCGGTTCGCCCCCCGGTGCACGTTCGCCACCGAACGCTGCACCACCGAGTCGCCGCTGCCGGCCGGCCACGACGGACCGGGCACCGTCGCCTGCCACCACCCCCTGGGCGCCGCCGAGGAGGCCGCCGTATGACGAGCAACCGCCCCACCGCACCGGCGCTGAGCGCCGAGGACCTGGTCGTGGAGTACCCGGCCGGCCGGGGACAGAAGGTGCACGCCGTCTCCGGTGTCTCCCTGGAGGTCGCCCCCGGCGAGACCCTGGGCATCCTCGGCGAGTCCGGCTGCGGCAAGTCCACCGTCGGCCGCTCCCTGATCCAGCTGCCGCCCCCGGACTCCGGCACCGTCCGCCTCGGCCCCACCGCGCTCACCGGCCTCGCCCCCGGCGAACTGCGGCGGGCCCGCGCCCGGATGCAGATCATCATGCAGGACCCGGTCTCCGCCCTGAACCCGCGCCGCAGGGTCCGCGAACTGGTCTGGGAGGGCCCCTCGATCTGGGGGAGCGGCGACGACCCCCGGGACCGGGACACCCGCGTGGACGAGGCCCTGCGCGACGTCGGCCTCGACCCCGCGACCGTACGCGACCGGCGCCCGCACGAACTCTCCGGCGGCCAGTGCCAGCGCGTCTGCATCGCCCGCGCGCTGATGCTCGACCCCGAGGTGCTGATCTGCGACGAACCCGTCTCCAGCCTCGACGTGTCCGTCCAGGCGCAGATCCTCAACCTCCTGGAGACGACGGTCGCGCGGCGCGGACTGAGCATGGTCTTCATCGCCCACGACGTCTCCGTGGTCAAGAACATCAGCGACCGCGTCATGGTCATGTACCTGGGCAAGGTCGGCGAGGTGCTGCCCTCCGACGGAATGCAGCACGAAGCCCTGCACCCCTACACCCGGCTGCTCCTCGCCTCCCTCCCCGAGGCCCAGCGCGACCCCGCGGCGGGGGCCGCCGCCGAGGCCCCCGGCGAGGCCGCCGAACTCCCGTCCCCCCTGGACCCGCCGTCGGGCTGCCGCTTCCGCACCCGCTGCCCGCTGGCCACCGAGCGGTGCGCCGCACAGGAGCCGCCGCTCAGGGAGGTCCGGCCCGGCCACCGGATCGCCTGTCACCACGCCGCACCCGAGAGGAACCCCGCATGACCACCGTCGAGACCCCCGATGTACTGGCCCCCGCCCAGCTCGGCCCCCTCAAGCTCCGCAACCGGGTCATCAAGGCCGCGACCTACGAGGGGCTCAGCCACAAGTCCCTGGTGACCCAGGACCTGGTCGACTTCCACGTCGGCTACGCGAAGGGCGGCGTCGGCATGACGACCGTCGCCTACTGCGCCGTCGCCAAGGAGGGACGCACCGACCGCCACCAGATCCACTGGACCGACGAGGCGATGCCCGGTCTGCGCAGGCTCACCGACGCCGTGCACGCCGAGGGCGCCGCGGTCAGCGCGCAGATCGGCCACGGCGGCCCGGTCGCCAACCCCAAGGGCAACGGCGCCCCCGCGCTCTCCCCCTCCAAGCACTTCCACGCCACCACCCTCAGCTGGGCCAAGGAGGCGACCGTCGACGACATCCACCGCATCACCGAGGCGCACGCCGAGGCCGCCCGGCGCGCCATCGAGGCCGGGTTCGACGCCGTCGAGGTCCACCTCGGCCACAACTACCTTGCCAGCTCCTTCCTGAGCCCCAAGGTCAACCACCGCACCGACGCCTACGGCGGCAGCCTGGAGAACCGGGCCCGGTTCGCCCGCGAGATCATGCGCGCCGTCCACGACGCGGTCGGCGGCCGGATCGCCGTGATCGCCAAGATGAACATGGACGACGGCGTGCCCGGAGGATTCTGGCTCGACGAGGCCATCCCCGTCGCTCAGTGGCTGGAAATGGACGGTACGGTCGACGCCCTGGAGATGACCGCGGGCAGCTCGCTGCTCAACCCGATGTACCTCTTCAAGGGCGACGCCCCGCTCGACGACTTCTCGGCGATCATGCCGCAGCCGATCAAGCTCGGCGTCAAACTGGTCGGCAAGCACTTCCTGCGCAGCTACCCCTACCGGGACGCCTACCTCCTGGAGGACGCCCGCCAGATCCGGTCCGCCGTGAAGGTGCCGATGATCCTGCTCGGCGGCATCACGGACCGGCCTGCCATGGACCTCGCGATGCGCGAGGGCTTCGAGTTCGTGGCCATGGCCCGCTCCCTGCTGCGCGAGCCCGACCTGGTGAACCGGATCGGCCGCGACGCGGCCACCCCGTCGCTGTGCATCCACTGCAACAAGTGCATGCCGACCAACTTCACCGGCACCCGCTGCGTCCTCGTCGACCGGGGCACCCCGCGCGGCGAGACCTGGGGCAAGCCCGCCGGATACGTGTCGTGACCGCCCCGGACGCCGTCGCCACGGCCGCGGCCGTACGCGACGGCGCGGCCGACGCCCGCACCGTCACCGAGGAGGCCATCGCCCGGATCGAACAGGACGACCCCCGGTTCGGCGCCGTGATCCACACCCGGTTCGACGCCGCGCGCGCCGAGGTGGCCGCCGGACTGCCCGAGGGCCCGCTGCGCGGCGTCCCCCTGCTGGTCAAGGACCTGGGGACCGAGGTCGAAGGGCTGCCCGCGACCGGCGGCAGCCAGCTCTTCGCCACCGCCGTCGCCCGCCGCGACAGCGAGGTCGTCGCCCGCCTCAAACGCGCCGGAGCCGTGGTCCTCGGCACCACCAACACCCCCGAACTGGGCCTCAACGCCTCCACCGAACCCGCCCTGTACGGACCCACCCACAACCCCTGGGACCCCACCCGCTCCCCGGGCGGCTCCAGCGGCGGCTCCGCGGCCGCGGTGGCCGCCGGCATGGTCCCGGTCGCCCACGCCAGCGACGGCGGCGGCTCGATCCGCATCCCGGCCGCCGCCTGCGGACTCTTCGGGCTCAAGCCAGGACGGGGCCGGGTCTCACCCGCGCCCCGGCCCACCACCCTGTCCGGCCCGGTCTCCGGACACCACGCCCTGACCCGGACGGTCCGCGACAGCGCCCTGCTCCTCGACGTCCTCGCCGGGACGCTGCCCGGGGACGCCTACGGCTCACCGGCCCCGGAAGCGCCCTTCGCGGAACTCGCCGGGCGCGACCCCGGACGGCTGCGGATCGGCCTGGTCACCGTCCTGCCGGACGGCCCCGACGTCCACCCCGACTGCCTGCGGGCCGCACGGGAGGCGGCCCTCCTCTGCGAACGCCTCGGCCACCGCGTCACCGAGACGGCCGCCCCCTACCGGCCCGACGACGTCGGCCGCACCTCCGGCGTCCTGATGGGCGCCGACCTCGTCGCCCAGATCGACGCCCGGCTGGAACAGCTCGGCCGCCCCCTGGCCGACGACGACATCGAACCGTTCACCCGGATCCTGTACGAGGCGTACCGGGCCCTGCCCGCCCCCGACGTCAGCCGGGCGCTGCGCCGGGCCCAGGAGATCGGCTGGGAGGTCGGCGCCGCCTTCCGCGACCACGACGTGCTCCTCGGCCCGACCCTGGCGCGGCCCACTCCGCGCCTGGGCACCCTGGACACGGCGGACCCGGAGTCGGTCTACCGGCACGCCTCCGACTACTCCGCCTTCACCAGCGTGTACAACGTCACCGGCATGCCGGCCATGTCCGTTCCCTTCGGCACCGACACCGAAGGACTGCCGCTCGGCGTCCAGTTCGCGATGCCGCTCGGCGGCGAGGGCACCCTGCTCGCACTCGCCGCACAACTGGAACAGGCGGCTCCGTGGGGACCGCCCCCGCCGGGCTGACGACGGGCCCCGCCCGTACCACCGCCACCGACCGCCGGACGGCCCCCGCCGTCCGGCGGTCGGCGTGCGTCGGCCGGAGAACCACCGTTCTGTGGGGAGTGACCTGGTCCGAGGTGGGAACGGGCCTCTTGTCCGCGCCCCCCTCACGCTGTACACCTTGTTCTCCGTCATTACACAAACACTTCACGCATTGGCGCATTATCTACATGGAGTCGGGCGACCACCGTGACCACCGCCGCGGGCGGACGTGGCCTCCCGGACATGTTGCTTCCGCGTGCATGGGGGACACACATGAGCATCCGCATCGTCGTGGCCGGAGAGTACGCCCTGTCCGTCGAGGTGATGGCGAAGTATCTGGACACCGTGGCCGACTTCTCGGTCGTCGGGGCCGCGAAACAGCACGAGGACCTGCTTCCGGCGGTGGCGCGCTGGGAGCCGGCCGTCGCGGTGGTCGAGGCCGCCACCGTGGGCGACGGCGTACTCGACATCCTCGGGAAGCTGCGCACCGAACAGCCCCAGTGCGGAGTGGCCCTGATATCCAGTCAGTCCTCGCCGACCTTCACCGACCAGGCGATCCGCGCCGGCGTCCTCAGCGTGGTGTCCTTACAGGTCGAACTGCAGTACCTGATAGGGGCGATCCGCGGGGCCGCGGTGGGCTGTCTGACGATGGACCCCGGCCTCTTCGCCGCCCAGCCGATCTCGCTGCACTGCCCGCTGAGCACCCGTGAGGCCGATGTGCTCCGCATGACCGCCTCGGGCGCCTCGCTCAAGGAGATCGCCCGGGACCTCTACCTGGCGGTCGGCACCGTACGGAACCTCGCGTCGACCGCCATCCGCAAACTCCAGGCCCGCAACCGCTTCGACGCGGCCCGCATCGCCATCGAACAGCGCTGGTTATGAGGCGGGCGGCCGGGACACCGCCCGCCCGGGGACCGGCTCGCCCATCGCCTTCTCGGCCACCGCCTCCGCGTCGTATCCGTACAGCGGGCCCATCGCCCGCAGCCCCGCCGGTCCCCGCGGGTCCGGGGGCGGGCCGCTCGCACGCGGCCCGGCCGGACCCGGCCGGTGCAGGAAGCGGGTGGCCTCGCGCGCCCCGCGCTGGATCAGCGCCGTACGGGGCAGACGCAGGTCCCGGTAGCGGCGCAGCGCCGCCGGGGCGTCGTCCCCGCCGGTCCGGGCCAGGCAGACCGCCAGGGTGACCGCGTCCTCGACCGACTGGTTCGCCCCCTGGGCGAGGAAGGGCAGCATCGGGTGGGCGGCGTCGCCGAGCAGCGCCACCCGGGGCGTCACCCAGTCGGTCAGGATCTCGCGGTCGTGCAGGAGCCAGCGGCGTACCGGGCCGGCGGCGGCGAGGAGCCGGACGGCCACCGGGTTCCAGCCCCGGTAGGCGGCGGCGAGTTCGGCCGGGTCGCCCTCGGCGGTCCAGGACTCCTCGCCGGACGCGGCGGCCGGCACCGTGGCGGTGAAGCTGATCTCCCGGCCCGCCGAGACCGGATAGCAGACCAGATGGCGTCCGGGGCCCGGCCAGACCCGGATCTCCGGTTCCCCGGCCGCCCACGGCAGCCGCTCCGCCGGGACCAGTCCGCGGTAGACGCTGCTGCCGGAGAACACCGGCGTGTCCCCGGCCATCCGGGCCCGCACCACCGAATGCACCCCGTCCGCGCCGATCATCACCCCGGCCCGGTGCTTGGCGCCCGAGGCGAAGGTGAGGCACACCCCGTCCCCGTCCTCCGTCCAGGCGGTCAGCCGATGCCCGGTGCGGAGCCGCCCGGCGCCCACGGCCTCCCGCAGCACCTGGTGCAACTGGCCCCGGTGGACCGTGTAGTAGGGGGCGCCGAAGGTGCGCAGGCAGGCGGCCCCCAGCGCGGTGGTGGCGAGCGGGCGGTCGTCGTCCCAGCCGCGGACGCGCAGCGCGCGGGGGAGGTCCGCGACGGCGTGGAGCGCGTCGGCGACGCCGAGACGGCGCAGCAGCCGGGTGGCGTTGGGCGCGAGCTGGAGCCCGGCCCCGGACCCGGCCGGCTCCGGACTCCGCTCGAAGACGGTGCAGTCCACCCCTTCGCGCCGCAGGGCGAGGGCCAGGGTCAGCCCCGCGATGCCGCCGCCGACCACCGCCACGGCGGAGGAGTCCTCCACGTGGCCCCGGGCGCCGCTCACCGCTCGCGGCAGAACTCGTCGATGGGGTAGCCGACATGCCGGTCGGCCGTGGGCACGTACCCCAGCAGGAGGTCGCCCGGGACGAGCGCGGTGCAGTTCAGCACGGTGCCCCCCGGCCCCAGCACCCGTACGTGCCAGTCGTCCTGGAGCACGAGATTGACCCGTACGCCCTCCGGCGACACCGCGTCGACCGAGATCAGGGGCCGGGTCTCGATCTTGACCCGGCCCACCGGCACCACCCGGGTCCGCCCGTCGGAGTCCACCGCCAGGGCCGGGGCGCCCGCGTGCAGTTCGCTGAGGTAGTTGGTCCGTCCGTGCGGCGCGACGACGTAGGAGTGCACGGCTCCGGCGTTGACGCGGAAGGGGCGGGTCGGCATGTAGGGCAGCGGGTGGGTCTCGCTGACGCACAGCACCATGCCCTTGGAGTAGGAGCCGACCAGCAGCCCCTCGTTCTCCCGGAGCTGACTGCACGTGTCCACGCAGGCCCGTTCGCCCATGCCGATGTGCGTGGTCGCCGTGACGGTCAGCTCGGTCAGCGTCAGTTCACCGGTGACGGACCCGGCCGCCTCCACCAGGGCGGTGGCGTCGCCCACGGAGCGGCCGGGCATCATCACGCCGTCCGAGCCCAGCTCCAGCACCCCGAAGGTGATCGCCGCCTCCTCGGGGTCGGCGGCGGTGGTCACGATCGCGCCCTTGGAGCCGGACGCGGCGGCGATGACGATCTCCAGCGGGATCTTGGTGGGGTCGCGGAAGTCGAGGACGCTCCAGCGCTCCGTCCGCGCCGCGTGGCAGGCCTCCTCCAGGCTCGCGGCGTCGGTGATCTCCACCAGACGCCCGAACTCCACCTCGGGATGGGCCCGTTCCAGCTCGGCACGGCCCTCGAAGCCGGGCGGCAGGATGACGATGTCGGCCTCGCCGGGGAAGCACTCGTCCCGCCACCAGCCGTCGCCGCCGGGCAGCAGCACCTTGCTCACGGTCGGGGGGAGGCCGGCCAGCGTCCGGACGTCACCGGCGACGATGCCGTCGGTCCGCCGGTGCAGGGCCTCCTCGACGATCGCGGGTGCGGCGGCACCGGCACCGCGGATGTCAAGCCAGCACAGCTTCTGTCCGTTCATCACACTGCCCTTCTGTCTCGTCGGCCGGAAGCGGCCGGGGCGCGCCGTGCACGACGGCGGCCACCCGGGCGGCCATCCGACGGGGGTCGGCGGCCTGGAAGATGTTGCGCCCCATCGCGACGCCGGCGGCGCCGCCGAGCAGGGCGTCCCTGACGAACGCCAGGGCGTCGCCGTCCGCACCCCGGCGCGGACCGCCCGCGCACAGCAGCGGGATCGGGCAGGCGGCCACCACGTCGCGCATCTCGGCCACGTTTCCCACGTACGGGGTCTTGACGATGTCCGCACCCAGGTCGGCGGCGAGCGTCGCCGCGTGCACCACCAGCTCCGGGGCGCGCGGATCCACGATGCCGGGGCCCCGCGGGTAGACCATCGCGAGCAGGGGCAGGTTCCAGCGGTCGCACAGATCCGCCACCCGGCCCAGGTCCCCGATCTGCCGCCGCTCGTCGTCCGAACCCAGGTTGATGTGGACGCTCACCGCGTCCGCCCCCAGCCGCAGCGCGTCCTCCACGGCGGTCACCGGATACTTGGCCTCCGGATCCGGCGCGTGCCGGGTGCTCGCGCTCAGATGCACGACCAGCGACATCCCCGCGAAGCGGGACGGATCGATGTGCCGCAGCACGCCCTTGTGGACCACCACCGCGTCGACACCCCCCGCGGCCAGCTGGCCGGTGAGGCGGTCGATCGTGCTGCCCCGGGGCACCACCGGACCGTCGGTGACGGAGTGGTCGAGCGGGGTGATCAGAAGCCGGCCGTCCCCGTGACGGAACAGCCTGCCGAGCCGCATCTCACGGGCGAAATGCAGATGTGCTGTCATACCGCTCTCCTCTCACCGTGGAATCCCGCTCCGGGTCCGCCGTCCGCCGCCCGTACGAGGCCCCGCAGATACCGCACATCGGGCTTGCCGGCGTCGTTCAGCGGCAGCTCCGGCCACCGGCTGATGCGCACCGGCACATGCGCCGAGTCCAGCCGCGCCCCGACATGGGCCCGCAGCCGTGCCTCGTCGTCCTGGCTCCCCGGGTACAGCGACACCGCCGCGTGCACCCGCTCCACCCGGTCGTCGTCCGTCACCCCGAACACCACCGCCTGGCGCACCGCGGGACACTCCGTCAGCACCCTCTCCACGGCGGCCGGGTGCACCTTCTGCCCGCCGCTCTTGATCACCTGGCCCAGGCGCCCGGTCAGCCGGAGCCGGCCGTACACGTCGATGAGGCCGAGGTCGCCGGTGCGCAGCCACCCGTCCGGGGTGCGGCCCTCCGCCGTCCCACGGCCGAGGTAGCCGTCCATGACCGTCGCGGACCGTACGCACACCTCGCCCACCGCGCCCCGCGGGACGTCGTGCCCGGTGTCCGGGTCGCGCAGCCGCAGCCCCACCCCGGGGAACGGCCGGCCCACCGAGCCGAGCAGCTCCGGCTCCCGGTGGTCGAGCCGGTCCAGACCGCAGATGCCCCCCGCCTCGGAGGAGCCGTACAGCTGGGACAGCGGGCCCTCGAACCAGCGCAGGGCCTCGGCGATCCGGTGCGGGGCCGCCGGCGTCCCGCTGTACACCACCCGGCGCAGCGCGGACAGATCCGGCCCGCCGCCGGCGCCGAGCCGCTCGGTCAGGCGGTAGAGGTGCGGCACCGCCAGATACGTGTCCGTCACCCCGAGGCGGCCGAAGGCGTCCAGCACATCGGCGGCGTCGAAGTGCTCGTGCAGCACCACGGAGCCGCCCGACGCCAGCACCGCGTCCACCATGGAGCCCACCGTGTGGCTGACCGGGGTGACGGCCAGGATGCGGGCCGGCCCGCCGGGGCCGGGGACGGCCGGGTAGCAGCCGACCGTCGCGTTCCAGACGCGGTGGCTCTGCATGATGCCCTTCGGGAGCCCCGTCGTCCCGCTGGTGAACGTGATCCGGGCACGCGCCCCGGGATCGTAGGGAGCCACCGTCCTCGGGTCGAGGCCCGCGCCCCCGGGCACCGGGGCCAGGGAGCCGTCCCCACGGGGCGCGGAGCGGCCCGGAGCGGGCAGCAGCAGACCGCGCAGAGCGGGCGAGACCAGCGCGGACGCGCGGGCGGCCGTGGTCTCGTCGGCCACCAGGACGCGGCTGCCCGTGTCGCGCAGCACCCCGGCCTGGACCTCCGGCGACAGCATCTCGGCGTCACTGCGCGGATTGGCCGCGCGCACCGACACCACGGCCGCGCCCAGCAGATGCGCGGCGTACCGCGCGAGGAGCGCCGTGGGGTGGTTGGCCGCCGTCAGCAGCGCGACGGTGCCGCCCGGGGCGATGCCCGCGTCACGCAGCGCCGCGGCCGTGCCGAGCACCGCCGACAGGCAGTCCCGGGCGGTGAGCCGCTGCCCCGACCAGTGCACCACCGGCGCGTCCGGACGTTCCGCCCAGGCGTGCAGCAGACGGAAGGCGTAGTGCTCGTGCCGCGCCCAGGAAGGGGGCGTCCGCACAGGGGGACCGGCGCTCATGGGGCTCCTCTCCGGGGCGTCCGGGGAAGCGGTCCCGCGTACCGGTCCGGGAGCCGGGCCGGTACGCGGGCACCCGCGATCAGCAGCAGCAGCAGGTGGAGGACGACGACGAGCAGCAGAGGCTGATGTCGGCCGCGGCCTCCGAGGAGACGCTCAGGCTGGAGGAGCTGGCGCCCATCTCCGGCAGACCCACGCTGTCGGAGACCTCCAGCACCTCCAGCTCGGTGATGTCGAAGGAGGCGAAGAGGTCGCCGACCGGGTTCTCGTTCGCAAGCATGCTCATGATGGATCCCTTCCATTGCTGGACAGAGGGCTTCGATGACGCGCTGATGCTGGCAGTCGCCTCTCGGCCCGGACAACGGCCGCCCGGACCGCCCTGACATTCATCACGTTCTTTTCCGGAGGGGGTTCCGCGGGGCCGCCCGGCGTGGAACGAGGGCTAGCGTGACCACGATTCCGGTCACCCCCGCGAAGGGAGAAGAGAGTTGAGCGCTGCGCCGCCACCGGCGTCCCACGAGGCCCCCGCCGATGTGCTCGTCGTCGGATTCGGCCCGGTCGGCCAGGTGCTGTCGATCCTGCTCGCCCGCCGCGGATGGCGGGTCACGGTCGTCGAACGGTGGCCCCGGCCCTACCCGATGCCGCGCGCGGTCGCCTTCGACGCCGACGCCGCCCGCATCCTGGACGCGGCGGGGGTGGGCCCCCATCTGAGCACCTTCGGGGAGCCGTCGGAGGACTACGTGGTCGCCGACGCCTCCGGACGCACCCTGCTCCGGATCGGCCTGGGCCACGACCCGGCCCACCGCTGGCCCGTCTCCACCTCCATGTACCAGCCGGGTCTGGAGGCCGCGCTGGCCGAACGCGCCGCGCTCCTGCCGAACCTGCGGCTGCTGCGCGGCCACGAGGCGGTCCGGCTGGCCGCCGGCGAGAGCGGCGCCGCACTCACGGTGCGCCCCACGGACGGCGGACCGGAACGGGTCCTGCGGGCCCGCTGGGCCGTCGGGTGCGACGGCGCCCACAGCATGGTGCGCGCGGCGACGGGGGCGCGGCTGAGCGACGGGGGCTTCGCGCTGGACTGGATGGCCTGTGACGTGACACCGCACCGCGCGGACGAGTTCCCCCGGTGCAACGTCCAGATCGCCGACCCCGCACGCCCCCGGGTGGCGGTCTCCGCCGGACCGGGCCACCGCCGCTGGGAGTTCATGCGGCTGCCGCACGAGACCCCCGAGGACTTCGGCACCACCGCGAACGCCTGGCGGCTGCTCGCGATGTTCGGGGTCCACCCGGACAACGCCACGCTGGAACGCCACGCCGTCTACACCTTCGCCGCCCGCAACGCCGACCGCTGGCGCACCGGCCGGGTCCTCCTCGCCGGGGACGCGGCCCACCAGATGCCCCCGTTCGCCGGACAGGGGATGTGCTCCGGCCTGCGCGACGCCGACGACCTGGCGTGGAAGCTGGACCGGGTCCTGGCCGGCGCCGCCCGCCCGGAGCTGCTGGACAGCTACGAGGCCGAGCGCCGCCCCCACGCCCAGGGCAGCATCGACCGGTCCGTCGCGCTCGGCCGGCTGATCTGCCTGACCGATCCGGTCGCCGCCGCCCACCGCGACCGCGCGATGGCGGTCCGGCCCGGCGCGGACCGGGCCCGGACCGCCCCGCCCGCCGTCCACACCCCGGACGGGGGCCTGTTCCACCGCGCGGACGACGGCGAGCCGGGCCCCGGCGCGGGTCTGCCGGTGCCGCCCTCGGTGCTCGGGGCCGCCGGACACCTGGGCCCGGACCCGGTGCTCCTGACGACCGGCGACCGCGCCGAGCCGTGCCCCGCGGGTGCCCTGGAGCGCGCCGGGCGCTGGCGGCTGGGGCTGCGCCGGCTGCGGCCCGGGAACGCCGCCGACGCGCCGCTGAGGGCCTGGCTGGCGTCGCTCGGCGCGACGGCGGCCGTCGTCCGCCCGGACTGCCGGCTCTACGGCCTCGCCCGGAACCCTGCCGAGACCGAGGCCCTGGTCCGCGCCCTGGCCGACCACTACGCACCGTCCCTGGAACCGACCGCGTAGGCGGGTGTCCGGCAGACCGACGAGGGGGTGACCGCCCGTCCGGCGGTCACCCCCTCGGCCGTGCCCGTACCCGGGGTCAGTGGAAGCGCTGGCCCTCGTCGCGCCGGTACGCGTACACCGAGAGGACGGCCAGCAGCACCGTCCACGCGGCGAAGGAGACGGCCGCGACCGGGTTCAGGTCGTAGTCGCCCACGGCCGCCCACATCAGTTCGGCGGCCCCGCGCGTCGGGGTGAAGGGCGCGATCGTCTCGATGAAGCCGGGTGCCCGGCCCGCCCCGGAGAACAGCCCTCCGGCGAAGGCGAGGGGGAAGAACGTCAGCTGGACCACCGTCAACGCCGCCCGGATCGGCAGCAGATAACCGATCGTCAGCCCCATCAGGGTGAACGGGACCGAGACCAGGACCACCACGGCCACCCCGGTCAGAAAGCCCGGCACCGTGGTGGTGGCCTCGGTCGCCACGGCGGCGATGACCAGCAGCGGGATCATCGACAGCAGCATGGTCAGCAGCCCGGACAGCAACCGCCCCGCGAACTTGGGGCCGGGACCGCTGGGCAGGGTGCGGGTGTAGAGGTCCCACGGGTGCTGGCGCTCCTCCGCCACCCCGATCCCGTGCCCGAACAGGTTGCTGATCATGGTCGCGAAGACGATCATCGCCGCCGTCGCGTAGGTCGCGCCCACGGGATCGTCGCCGGCCGCCGGGACGACGAAGAACAGCATCGACGCACCGGGGAAGAACGCCGTGCCCACCAGGGCGATGGGGATGCGCATGGTCCGGAGCAGTTGGTAGCGCGCGTGCATCAGGGTCATCCGGACCTGTGTGCGCAGGGCCGCGCGCACGCTCCGGACCGGTTGTGCCGCACCGGGCGGCGCGGCGGCGGACGCCTCGTCGGAACCGTCCGCCGTCCGCCGGGTGTCTATCGCCACGGGCCGCTTCCCAACTGTGTCGTGGTGGACGCCCCGGCCGGGGCGTCCTCGGTCGCCGCCTCGTCCGCGAGGGAGAGGAAGGCCTCTTCGAGCGTCGCCGAGCGGACCTCCAGTCCGGAGAACGGCGCCCCGCTCCGGACGAGATCGCGCACCAGCGCGTCGGCGTCCGGGGTCAGCAGATGCACCCGTCCGCCCACCCGCTCGGAGCCGAGGACACCGGGCAGCACCGGCACCTCGTCGGCCAGCAGGCTCACCCGCTGGGCCCGCACCAGCCCGCGCAGCGCGTCCACCGTGTCGTCGGCGGCGACCCGTCCCCGGGTCAGCACCACCACGCGCCGGGCCAGATGCTCGACCTCCTCCAGGTAATGGCTGGTCAGCAGCACGGTGCCGCCCTCGGCGTGGAAGGCGCGGACGACCTCCCACAGGGTGCGGCGGGTCTCCACGTCGAGCCCGGTGGTGGGCTCGTCGAGGAAGACCATCCGGGGCCGCCCCACGAAGGCCAGCGCCACCGCCAGACGGCGCCTCTCGCCGCCGGAGAGCCCGCCCGTCTGACGGCGCTCCTTGTCCAGCAGGCCGAAGCGGTCCAGGAGTTCGCCCCGGGGCACCGGATCCTCGTAGTGCGCGGCCGCGAAGTCGGCGACCTCACCGACCCGGAGGGTGGGCGGCAGCCCCGTCTCCTGCGGCGTGACCCCGATGAACCTGCGCTGCGCCGCCGTGCGCGGATCGCCGCCGAACAGCGCGCAGTGGCCCGAGGAGGGCCGGCGCAGCCCGACGAGCAGACTGAGGAGCGTGGACTTCCCCGCCCCGTTCGGCCCGAGGAGGCCGACCAGTTCGCCGGCCCGGATCTCCAGGTCGAGCGGGTGCAGCGCGGTCGTGCCGCCGTAGGTCCGCGACATCCCCACGGTCCGTACGGCCACGGGCGGTGCGTCGGCGGACGGTGCGGCGGGCGGGTCCGCCGCGGTGAGCAGGGTGCGGGCCATCAGTGCTCCTCGGGGGCCGGCCGCGCGGCGGCGTCGGACGCGTCGGGTGCCGGCAGCGGGAAGAGGTGGACCAGCCGTGCGTAGGTCTGGAGTTCCTCGGCCATGGTCAGCCCGAGCCGGTTGTGCAGCATGTGGACGTGGGAGAAGAAGACCTCTCCGGGATGCTCGGCGGTGCCCTCCGCCCGGATCCGGTCCGCCAGGTCGGCGAGCAGGGTGTGCCAGGGCCCGAACGGGCCGTGCTGGGCCGGGTCCACGGCCGGCGGCGCGGCTCCGGGCCGCGGTCCGGGCCCGCACAGCCGGTCCAACTGCTCGGTGGAGAGCTGGAATCCGGCCCCCACCATCTGCCGCAGGGCGTCCAGTCCGCGCGCGTAGAACACGGCCTGGTCGGCCGGGCCGCCCAGCGCCGTACCGGCGGACATCGCCGCCCGCAGCGCCATCGCCGACCGGGACCGCGCGTCGGGCAGCCGGGGCAGGAAGGCGCGCACCAGTTCGCTGGAGAGCTGGAACAGCCGCTCGGTGGCCGGCATCAGGGCGGGCCCGCCGTAGCGTGCGGTCTCCGGCACATAGGTGTCCTGGTACACGCCCGGGTCCCGGGGCCCGGCCGGCCAGGCCCCGCCGTGCGGGTCCTCCAGCGCGGACAGCCGCCGGGCGTGCCCCAGATAGGTGTTCCGGTCCAGGGGGTCCTCGTCCTCGCGGAGCCGCACCGCGCGGCCCAGCCGGTCCTGGAGCAGACGCTCGGTGCGTGCCGTCTCGGGGCTGCTCAGCCCGCCGATCCGCAGCCGCAGATGCGGCCCGTGCTGCCAGTAGCGGATGAAGAACCACGGCCGGTCGGGGAACAGGTCCGCCGCGGGGCCGATCACCTCGGTGACCACCCGGTCGTGCGCGGAGCGCGCCATGGAGCCGAGATGGAGGTGCCAGGAGCGCCACTGGACCGGGAGGACCGGTTCGCGGAAGGCCGCCGCCCCGGAGGGCAGCCAGTGAGCTGTCCGGGACGCCGTGCTCCCGGTGGTGGGGGACTGCACCGTTGTTGTCTCCGTTCTCTTGTCACTGCCGGCGCTTGTCACTGCCGGAGGTCGAGCAGCGGGCCGCTGAACCGCGAACTCCCGCTGATCACTGCGAGGACGACCGTCTCGTCGTCCGGCAGGCCGAGGACGCGTCGGGCGGGGACCTCGCGGAAGGCCCGGACCGGGCGCGCGCACAGGCCCGCCGACGCGGCCGCCAGGGTCAGTCCGTGCACGGCCCAGCCGCAGGCGTACTGCGCCGCCGTCCAGCCGCCCGCGCCGAGTTCCCGGGCCAGGTCCCGGGGCCGGAACGACAGGAACCACAGCACCGACGCGTGCCGTACGTCGCAGCCGTTGCCCGGCGCCAGGGGGTAGCCGTAGATCTCCTCCAGCCGGGCCGGTACACCGGGGCCGGTGGCGCGCGGGGTGTACGCCCCGGCGGTCACCTCGTACACCCCGTCGGCACGGCCCGTCACCGACTGGGTGACGGCGGTGACCCGCAGCGCCCCGGCCGCCGCCCGCAGCACGTCGCCGGGCGGGGGCGTCAGCAGCCAGGACCGCGCCGTGTCCAGGACGGCGGCCGGTACGGGGCCCGGCCGGGCCGTGTTCCCGAACAGGCCGCGCGGCATCCGGCCCGAGGTGCGGCGCCACAGCACCTCCGCCCAGGACAGGCCGGAGTCCGGCGTGCCGGGCGGGACGGCCGTGTCCACCGGGGCCGGGGCGTCGGCGAACCGCTGGGCGCGGTTCATCTCCACCACATCGGCCATCACCGCGTCCGGCACCGCCCCGTCCCCGGCGGGCGGTGCGTCCGCACCCCCGGGGGCGTCCCCGGACAGTTCGACGACCACCGGAAGGGTCCACTCCCAGCCGGGCGTCAGCCCGAACTCCGCCAGCCGTTCCCGCGCCCCGGGCCCCGGCAGGCGCACCCGCGCGGGAAGGCCCAGAAGCTGGAGGGCGACGCACAGCGCGCGCAGCGCGATGCCGAGTTCCAGTTGCACCAGGGAGCCCCGGTACCAGCGGTACGTGGCCGGCAGCCGGGTGAAGCGCCCGGTCAGCAGCACCTCGCGCGCCCGGGACGGCGCGTCCGAGGCACCGGCCAGCCCGACCAGCGCCCGCCGGTAGGGATCGAACACCTGCCGTCGGCCCCGGTCGTTGACGAGGACCTGCACCGGGAACTTCGCCCGCACCGAGGCGTACCCCCGGTGGTCGTTGAACGGGTTCTCCGGCTCCCGGCGCTGCACCCCGAACGCCGCGACCAGCGCGTGCGCCAGCGCCCGGTCCTCCGGTACGCCGGTGATCCGGCCCGCCGGGAACGGGGCGTCCTCCAGCAGGTCGACCGTCCCCGGCGGCAGCGCGGTGAGGTCGCCGGGCCGGGCCGCGTCGGGCAGCCGCGGCGCCACCGGCAGCGCCGAGACCGGCACACCGGGCGGGGGTTCGGTGCCCGGGGGCACCGGCGGCACGGGCGGCCGGTCGGCCCCGGCGGCGTACAGATACCACATCCGGTCACGGGCCATGGTGTCCACGCCCTCGGGGACCGGCCCCGCCCCGCCCGGCGCGGGGGCCTCCGGTACGTCCACTGCTGCCTCCGGGGTCACGGGAACGGATGGGGGTCGTAGGGCGCCGTGCGGTTGCCGGCCGGGCCGCGCGCGACCGCGGCCGCCAGCCGGGGAAGACCGGACAGCCTCTGCTGGGGCTGGCCGAAGCACATCGGCGTGATGCCGGGCACGACCGCCTTGGCCACCGCGAGCCCCAGGTCCCGGTGCTCGACCGTGGACTGGTCCACCGTCAGCACCCGTTCGAGACCGGCCGCCGCGAAGAGTCCCGCGGTGAAGTCGAGCGCCCCGCGCACATCGCCGCGCGCCGCGTCCCGCAGCCGGTGCGGCCAGCCGGGAAAGGCGTCCGGCAGCGCGACCCGGGGGCCGCCGAGCACCGTCGTCACGCGCGGCAGGGCCTCCGGGAGCGAGTACAGCTTCAGATGGTCGTGCAACTGGTCCACCCGCCACGGATCGGCGAACATCGGCTCGATGTCCTCGCGCGTCCAGGTCACCGGATCGGTCACCAGCTGCGTCAGCTCCCACAGGGCCGTGCGCGCCACGGAGACCGGGTCGCAGCCGGAGCCGGCGGCGGAGAAACTGGCGGGGAAGGGGTGCTCCCGGTTCACCGCGAGCGACCAGATCACCGGCAGGTCGATGTCGTCGGTCGCCACCAGCAGATGCACGTCGAATCCGCGCGCGTCGATGAGGTCCAGCAGCCGCCGCGACGCCGGATCGGTGACGGAGGACAGGGTGACCGACGGCAGCGGGGCCGCCCGGTGCCAGGCGTTGAGGAAGGCGTCCCGCTCGGCCAGTTCGAACAGCGAGTGCAGCACCGCCTCCTCCGGTGTCGAGCCCAGGGCGCAGCCGCTGGAGGAGTCGTGGAAGTGGAAGGTCCGCTCGCGGGAGTCGGTGCGGCGCACGGTGTCGAACGCCCGCCGGAACCGGTGGTCGTACTGGTAGAAGCCGATCTCCGCCGGGACCAGCGCCGACGGCCCGCCGTGCAGGTCCCGGGCCCACACCCAGTCCATCGGGGTGTCCGGCGTGTACCGCGTGACCCGGCAGCCCGGATGGGCCAGCTGCTGCTCCGTGTACTGCCCGAGCGTGTCCGGATCCACCGCCCGGTCGGCGACCTCCCGGTAGGGGACCGGACCGACGACGGCCGCCTCGTGGGGAAAGCCGCCGAGGCGCTCGTACGCCTCCAGGATGGCGACCGGCTCCGCGTCCGCGAAGCTCCCCGCGCGGGCGAACCCCATGGCCAGCGAGTCCGGCAGGGAGGCCAGGCTCATGGCGTACGGGGGCAGCGCCTCCCGCACGACCCGGTCGACCGGACCGAAGCGGGGGTCCACCGTCCGGGCCCGCAGCCGCCCCGGGGCAAGCAGCCCGGCCCCGTCCGCGCCCCGCGTCGGACCGTCCGCGCCGGCGGGTATCCGGCGCGGCGGCAGCGGGTCCGGGGGAGTGCGGCCGAACCCGTCGGGGCCGGTCGCGCAGACCCGGCAGCGGGCGCTGCGCCGTACCAGATGGCGCCGCGAGGACGGGCCGCCGAGGGCGTACAACTCGCCTGCCTCCAGCGGGCGTTCCCTGAGGTTCCGCAGGGCGGGCGCCAGCATCTCCAGGAGGAAGGGGCGGCGCATCGCGGGGCGGGAGACCGGTGTCATCGGTTCGGCCGCCAGGGGATGGCCGGCGACCACCCGGGAGCGCAGCTCCGCGCAGCCCGCGCAGCCGCCCTCCGCGCCCGGGACCCAGTAGGGACCGATCAGCACCTCCCCGCCGAACAGCCGGACCGACAGATGAGGCAGGCCGGCGACGGACGCGGCGTCCGTCCGCGCCCGCTCCCACTCCGCGTTCCAGCCGCGGTTGAGGGAGAGCGAGCCGGGCAGGGCGGCGGCCACCGGGTCCAGCGCCCGCGCCCATTCCCCGGCGGCGGGCCCGACGAGGTCGGGACCGGTCAGCACCTGTGCGCCGTGGTGCGGGCGGCCGGGGGCCGTCGTCGTCTCAGCGGGCATGGACGGGCTCCTCGGCGTGCGCCGGGACATCGGGACCGGACGGGTGGTGAGGGGACTGGGCGGGGTGCAGCGAGACCGGTCCGTGGAAGACCGGCAGGGCGCCGAGCACCGGATCGGACCGCAGCGGCGTCCCCGACGGCACCCCGGCACCGGCCCCGATCTCCGCGCGCAGCCGGGCCAGTTCCTCCGGTCCCGCCGTCCGCAGGGCCCCGGTGTGCACGCCCGCGACGGCGGCGCCGGGCCGCAGCCGGTCCGCGACACGGAGCGCCAGCGCCGTCCCGAGGCAGCCGTGGACGGCCTCGTCCACGCCGGGGCCCCAGCCCTGCCCGTACACCTCGCCGGTCTCCGCGTGCACGGCCCGCGCCAGCGTCCAGCCGATCCGGGGAACCTCCCGCAGACGGACCGCCACCGGGATGCCGTGCTCCTCGGCCAGGGCGCGGCGCACCACCTCGGTGGCCGGAGACAGCCGTGCGGGCAGCGGCCGTTCACTGGGCACGGTGCGCTCCGTCAGCAGCCGCAGGGCCCCGTCCAGCAGCCACAGCTCCTCGGTGGTCCCCGCGCCGGCGACGGCGTCCGTGCCGTCCGGACCGGCCTGCCGGCGCAGTGCGTCGAGCGCGACCGCGACGGTGGCGCCCTGCTGGTCCCCGGCCCAGGCGACGACACAGGCCCCCGCGAGACCGGGCAGCCGGGCCTCGCGCAGGGCCACCGGGAGCTGCGGCAGATCGCCGCCCTCGGCCAGTTCGAACAGTCCGGTCCAGGACGCCGCCAGCGGCGCCACGACCTCCTGGAGCGCCGGGTCGGCCGCCACGGCAGTCCCGCCCGCCGACGCCGACGCCGACGCCGGGGCCGACGCCGACGCCGACGCCGATGCCGGGGCCGACGCCGACGCCGGTCCGGAAGCGGTGCCGCCCGCCGCCGTACGCAGCCCGTCGGCGGACAGGTCCTCGCCGTGCACGACATGGGCGGCGCCCGGGGTCCCGACCCCCGCCAGCGTCTCGAAGACCAGCTGTCCGGCCAGCGCCCCCGCCAGCGCGTCCGCACCCGGCCGGGGCGCCGGACCGGTCCCCAGGACCGCCGCCCAGTCCTCGGCACGGGCCGCGAGGGCGTCGGCGGTGTCCGCGCCGGACGCGTCGGTCACCACGGGCCCGGCCAGGGCGGTGGAGCCGAGCCGCACGGGAACCAGCGGGACGCCGTCGGGGAGTCCGAGGAGCCGGCCCGCGGCCCCGGCGGTGCCGGCGCCCTCGGCACACCAGACGACCGCGTCCACCCCGTGCGCGGTGGCCGGCCCGTCCACGCCGCCGGTGAGCAGGGTGGCGCCCAGCCGCCCGGCGGTCGCGACCGCGTCGCCCGGGTCGGTGGGGGCGAGCACCAGATGCCCCACCCCTGCCCGGCTCAGCCCGCGCGCGGCGGGCAGCACCGCGGAACAGGGGCCGTACAGCAGGACCCGGGCGGCGCGCAGCGCGGCGAACGCCGCGTACGGGTCGTCGCCGAACGCCTCCAGATGCGCGAGCGCCTCACCGAAGCGCTCCCGGCTCTCC
This sequence comes from Streptomyces sp. NPDC024555, assembly GCF_055559335.1. Classification (NCBI taxonomy): domain Bacteria; kingdom Bacillati; phylum Actinomycetota; class Actinomycetes; order Kitasatosporales; family Streptomycetaceae; genus Streptomyces; species Streptomyces sp. NPDC024555. The sequence goes on along the minus strand of NZ_JBVHKV010000018.1, from coordinate 27,684 downwards.
GCGTCCGGCGCGGGCGCGGTGAACCGCCCCGGGTCCAGCAGCAGATCACGGGCGCGCAGTTCGTCGGTGAGCCTGCGCACGGCGGGGCGGGCCCGCTCCGAGCCGAGGGCCGCCACCATCGCGTCCTCCGTGGTGCCCGTCTCCAGCAGCGGGACGCAGACGTCCGCGACGGTGAGCAGCACCGGGGGCCCCAGGATGACGAACTGGGTGTGCGGCCCGCTGAAGTAGACGCCTCCCGAGACCGGTGCATAGTGCAGATACGGCCGTGCCCTCATCGTCATGCGGTCGTTCCTCCGTAGGTGAAGGGGGCGCCGGCGGGCCGGGCGATCTCGACCACCCATTCCGTCGCGTGCCGGGAGTCCGCCACGGCGGGCAGGGCCTCTTCGAGATAGCCGGGGCTCCGCCGGTCCATGAGCCGGGGCAGCACCCGTACGCCCACGGCGCTCTCCAGATCGGTGTACTGCGGTTTCTGCCGCTGCCTGTGCTCCTCGGCGCCGAAGCCGGCCGCGGCCGCGGCCTCCAGCGCCTCGGTGCCGTAGGTCGCCTCCAGCGGTGTCTTGAGGACCACTTCGGCGGGCACGCCGTGCCGGGCGCGCCAGCGGGCCAGCGCCCGGATGCGGTCGGTCTCCGCCGGGCCGGCCGACACGGCCTCGGCGAACTCGGCCCCGCCGTACCAGCGCCGCCGGGCCAGCACCGCCCTGCCCACCAGGATCCGGGGACAGCCACGGGTGGCGGTGTCCGCTCCGCCCGCCGTCGCCCGCCAGTCGCCGACGAAGTCCTCCATCAGCCGGCCGCCGCTGACCAGCCACGCCGCGATCCGCGCCGGCACCGGCAGGAACTCGGGGTGCCCGCTGCCCAGCGACAGCACCCGCAGATCGCGGCCCTCCGCGTCGCGTACGCACAGCGCGTCGGTCGCCGGGTCGTGGGCGAGCCGCAGCGCCGCCCAGCCCTCGGCGTCGATGCCGTCGGGCAGCACCCGGACGTGCGCGTTGACGTTCAGCCGGTGCAGCCCCAGGTCCTCCGCGACCCGCCGGCCGTCCGCCCCGTAGATCCGCCGCAGCCGCTCCGCCAGATGCGGCAGCGCCCGTCCGCCCAACTCCGCGTCGGCGCCGAGGAACCGGCCGTAGAGCATGCCGTGCCCGGCGTACGCGTCGTTGAGGACCAGCCGGTCCCGCCAGGGCTGCACGAGCACCCCGTACGCCAGCGGGTCCTGCCGGAAGCGGTCCGGCAGCGCGGCGACCAGCTCGCGGGCCTCCCGCGCGGACAGCACCGCCTCCGGCGCGCCTTGCCCGACGGAGCCGAGGAGGTCGCGCATCCGGGCCAGGACGTCCCGGCGCAGCGCGTGCAGCCGGCCCAGCGAACCGTCGGCCGGGCCGCCGTCCTGCGGGATGTCGCCGTCCAGGGCGCCGCCCCGCCGGTACACCTCGGCGGCGATCCGCTCGGCGTGCGCCACGAGCGGCACCTCGGCACCCGCCCCGTACCACTCCACGAAGATCGCGGAGAGCACCGCCCGGATGTCGTGCAGCCGGTCGAAGACGGACAGCAGCTCCACCGCCGCCGCCATGTCGTCCAGGGCGGCGGTCCAGGGCGCGGTGTCCACCGTCGGGGACGGCACGACGTAGTCCTCCTCGACCAGGACCTGTGCGTGCCGGCCGGCGCGGTGGGCGAGATCGGCGAGTGTGGAGCGCAGCCGGCCGAGCACACCGGCCCGCTCTCCGGCCGGGGCCGCCCCGACCTCCGGGAGCAGCCGGTTCACCTCGGCCAGCTGCGGGGCGCCGGGCAGACCGGGGCGGTCCAGCATGGTGCGGAAGGGCAGCGCCCCGTCCTCCGGGCCGTCGCTGAGGCAGAGGATGCCCGCGCCCACGGCCTTGCGGACGGCGGTCAGCGCGTCCTCGGCCGGACAGCCCAGCGCCGCGGCCACCTCGGCGGCGACGGAGGACACCTGCCGGGCGCCCAGCGCCACGGCGTCGACCAGCGGCCGCACGGCCCCGGCGACCGGGACGGACAGCCGGCGGATGGTGTCCCCGTCGGACCGCAGGAACATCAGCTCCCCGCGCCCCGGCCCGAACTCCGAGGTCGGCGGCAGCTGCACCCAGTCCCCGGGTCCCAGCGGCCGGTCCGGGGCCGCCCGGTGGCGCAGCCCGCCGAGCACGTAGTGCAGCATGATCCGGTCGAGCCCCACGACCGGGACCGCGCCGACCGGCGTCACCTCGCCGAGCGCGACGCCCCCCGGTCCCGGCAGGGCCAGACCCACCGCGGTGAACCGGGAGAGCGGACTCGTCCGGATCATCGCCCGGGTCACGTACTGGACGAGGCCGCGCTCCGACTTGCGCAGCCGGGCGGAGAGCTTCCCCCCGCCGTCCAGGGCGGCCCGGTAGCGGTCGGCGCCCGCGGCCACCTCCGGCGCGACCAGGGCCAGCGCACGCCTGAGGTCGTCGTCCGCGAGCAGCCACGCCAGCCGCTTCCGCTCCCGGTCCGCGGCCTGCGGATACTCCGACTCCAGCGCCGCCCGCAGACCGTCCCGCGCGAGCCGGGCCGCCCGCCAGCGCCTCGTCTCCGGCACCGGATCGTCCTCCGTGCGCGGCACGCGGTCGTTGTGGATGTCCCGGCGCAGCGCGATCAGCGCGCCGCGCACCCCGGCGTCGGCGGTGGCACCGATCAGCCGGTGCAACTGCGCCGAGCACTCCGCCGCGGCGGCCTCGACCTCGTCCTCCGCCGCGCACACCTCGTCCAGCAGCGCGGCCAGCACGGGGTCCGCCAGGCGCACCCGCGGCAACGGGTTGACCCGCAGCATCCACAGCGGCTCACCGGCGGGGCCGTCCTCGCCCGTACACCGGGGCCTCATGCGACGGTCTCCGCGCGCCGGCCGGCCGCAACCCGGGACAGGCGGTCGTTCCAGGACTCGCCCAGCACCTCGTCCACCGTCTCCGCGATGGCGTAGCACAGGTAGTAGCGGTGCAGCGGGGCCACGTCGAGCAGCAGGAGCTGCTGGTAGAACAGATTGATCAGCAGCCGGTACGAGGCGAACCAGTCGGTGGTCCCGTCCACCGCCCCGGACGCGTTCACGGCCGTGTGGAAGTCGCTGCCCCGGTGACCGCTGACGTCCTCCCGGCCGGGCGGCCCCATGGTCGTCCTGTCGAAGCCGCCCTCCCGCTCCTCCAGCGTCCGCAGCGTCAGCGCCCCCTGCGCGACGGCCGAGTCGAACACCCCCATGCCGTACTGGAACGCCTGACGCCACCGCGCCGCCGCCGGCCCGCCCGTGTCCTCAAGCGCCTGCCGTACCAGCGTCCGCATCAGCGGCGCGTCCCCCACCAGCCGCTGCGCGAAGACCGGCCGTACGTCCTTGCGGGGCGCCGCCCAGGCGAGGAACGCCTCCGCGTGACTCCGCAGCGAGAACACCCCGAACGCGAGGCCGGAGTGGTGGGCCGAGGCCAGCGCGACCATCGCCTCGGCCACCCGCACGGAGAGCGTCCCCGCCCCCGACGCGGCCTCGGCGACCGCCGCCGTCAGCGGCCGGTTGATCCGGGTCAGCACCAGATCGCACAGGGCGTTCATCGGCTCCGGCCAGGTGGCCGTCCGGGTGGCGTCCAGCCACTCGATCCGCCCGTGCGGATGCATCGGCAGATAGGGCGGTTCCACCCGCTCCAGCCGGCCGAACTCCCGTGCGCGGGCGAGGTATTCCTCCTCGCTCTGCAACTCGTCCGGCGCCGGCGACCCGGCGTCCAGCTTCCGCGCCAGCTCGTCCCAGGGAAGCACCGCGCCCCCCTCGCCCCCGGCCGGGCGGGCGACCAGGTCCACATGCGGTCCGTGCAGCCACCCCCGCCGCAGGTACAGCACTGGCGCGTTCAGCTCCTCGTCGAGCATCCGGACCGCCGGCAGCACGGCGCTCGTCAGCCACTCGGGACGGATGCCCCCTCGGGTGTAGAGCCGGACTCCGGTGGTACCCCCTGGGGCACGGGCCGGAAGGGCAGCGGGGTGGGTGTCCAGGTTCAAACCGTGTCACCTGCCGTGATCGGGTCGGTCGGGCGAGCCGCCGCCGATCCTGCGTCGCCGCCCGAGGGGCCGACAACGGCCGGGAGATCCCGGCTGACATGCGTCATCCCTTTCATGACATTGATCACGGACAGCCCACGAGGACTCGACGCGCCCGCCCCCGCCCTGCACCGCGATGACCGACGGCCCCGCCCGGCGCCGGCCCGCACCCCCGCCCCGTCTACCATGCGCTGATGCAGCCCTACGCGCCGCCGCGGATACCCGCGAACCACCTCCGCCCCGCCCGTTTCTGGTACGCCGTCGCAGCCGTCATCGCCGTCACCCTGACCGCCGTGGGCACCGTCATCGGCGCGTCCTGGCTCACCGGCACCATGAACGCGGTCGACACCGACCACGCCTTCACCAACGGCCGCACCGTCTCCCTCCGCCTCGACCCCGACCACGACAAGTCGATCTGGATCAAGGACGGTTCCCCGGCGGGCGACAAGAAGTGCAGCATCACCGGCCCCGGCGACCCCAGCCTGGGCGAACCCGGAATCGACGCCTTCGTGACCAGCGACGCGACCTGGAATCCCCTCTTCGCCATCACGGTGCGGCAGACCGGCACCTACGAAGTCACCTGCTCCTCCGACGGTTTCTCGCACTACGCCATCGGCGCGTCCGGAGCCATCGTCGCCTCCAGCGGCGAACTGTTCCTGGCCTTCACGCTGCCCGTCCTCGGCATCTCCATCGGCGCCGCCATCGCCGTCGTCGTCGCCGTCCGCCGCTCCACCGCCCGCAAGCGGCTGCTCGCGGAGCACCACGGCGCCGGCGGAAGAGCACCGGTCCAGTACGCCACGGGACCGGCCTCGGCCGACGACGAGCGCCCGAGCACGGTCTGAACGGGGCGATGCCGTCCCGGACATGACGGGACCACCCGGGTGGTGCGCTCGCGGAGCGAGGGCCCGGAGCGAGTGACGGGGTGGTGTTCCGGGTCAGGGCGTCGGTGGCTGTGCGTAGTGGCGGGCGAGGTCGGTGGCGAGGTCGCGGAGGTGAGCCCTGGCGTCGGCGGGGCCGTGCACCGTGACGGCGCTCCCGAACGGCAGGAGCGTCCGCACATCCTCCAGGCGCTGGAAGCGGATCCTGACTCTGTGGCCGCTGGCGGAGTCCACATGGTCCTCCTGGACGAGTCGTTGGCCGAGGATCCGTCGCGCTCGCTCGATCTGGGTCCGGTCGACGGTGGCGCTGACCTCGATCGCGTGACGGTGTTCCCACTGCTCGACGAGCGCCGCGGCGACGGTGGCCAGGGTCTGGTTCTCGCGGACCTGTCGTGGCCGGCCGACTTCCTTCCACGTGGTGATCCGTTCGAGCCGGTACATCCGTGGCACTCGGGCGCAGTCGGCGACGAGGTACCAGACGCCGGCCTTGGCGAGCAGCCCGTAGGGATCCACGACCAGCTCGCGGGGGCACGACTCACGTGTGCCGGCGTACTCGATCCGTAGACGGCGCCCTTGCCGCACCGGGCCGATCAGCGAAGCCGGAGTCGTGCCCGGGACGCGTGCCCGCAGCCAGGGACGGCTGTCCACGTGCACGACGTCGGTGAGCGGCAGCAGCTCATCCCCCCGACGTGGCCGCGCGGCGGCGACCTTGGACAGCGCGCGCCGGCTCTCGACCGAGACGTCGAGCTCCGCACGTTGCCTCTCGTCCAGCCCGGTGAGCGAGAGGTGATCACGCTCCCCGGGTGTGAGTCGCGTGAGGTCGAGCCCGGCCCCCGGCAGCATCGTCACGCCCCCGAGGCGCCCCCGTTGCACGGTCACCGGCAGACCGGCGTCGCGGAGCCAGTTCAGGTCACGGGTGACGGTTCGGAGGGACACCCCGAGCGCCGAGGCGAGTTCCCGCGTGGTCACGGCATTCCGCGATGCCAGGAGCAGCATCAGGGAGAAGAAGCGGTCCGGGGTCACGCACCAAGCCTTTCAGGAATGGCGACACGATACGGCGCCTATCCCGGTCAGGCTGGCGGATGCCCACCCACCACCTGCGAGAAGGAAGAACCATGACCACATCTGTCGTGTCCATCCTCTATGTGAACGACGCTCCCGCCGCAGCACGCTTCTACAGCGACCTCCTCGGCATGAGCCCCTCGTTCGAGACTCCGGGCTACATCACCTTCGACCTCGGGCCGGGCGCCGACCTCGCTGTGTGGTCCGGAGAGTTCGAGGACCTGTCACCGGACGTCCCCCGCACCAGCGAGGTGTGCCTGGCCACGGACAGCGGCCCCGACGAGGTCGACGCCATCTTCGAGCAGTGGAAGTCCAAGGGCGTCACGATCCTGCGTGAGCCCCACGACGCGGGATTCGGGCCGACCTTCCTCGCGGCCGATCCCGACGGGAACCGTATCCGCGTAGCACTGCGGGGCAGCGAGCATTCTTCATAGGATTCTGTCGGGCCTGGCGAATGAAGGCGGGATCTGCGGGCACGGGATGTCTCGGAGGTTGATAATCATGGTTCCCCTTCTTCTTGTTCTTCTGCTCGCCCTGCTTCTCTTCGGCGCCGGTTTTGCGTTGAAGGCCCTGTGGTGGATCGCTGTCATCGTGCTGCTTGTCTGGCTGCTCGGCTTCGTGATCCGGTCGACGACCAATGGCAGGCGGGGTCGCTGGTACCGCTGGTGACGGCCTTTGCCGAGCCTGAATCCTTCCGACGTGGAGCTGGTCCCCGACGGTGCATCGTCGGGGACCGCCCACGTCTGAGGGATATCCGTCGTTCAGGAACAGATGACGATCCGGACATGGTCCATGAAATTCCGGGTACCCGATGAAATTGCTGTGGATTCCCATGGTGTGCCCCGCCCTTCCCCGGCCCGGCGGCTAAAGGCTGTTGCATAAGGCGTGGGCGATTCTTGGATCTGCCCGACAGGCAACCCGCCGTGCTGGTGGAAAACCGCGCAGCGGCCGCCCAGTTCTCCTGTCGGCGGGCGGCTACGGCCGAGAACGCTCTGACGACGGGGATCCCGGATCGGTATCGTCGTCGGCCGGTGAGAGCGGGGGCCGGAGTGATGGATGCGTACGGGGAGCGGTTGGGGCCGGGGGCGACGGTCGGCCACTACGTTGTCGAGCGGCTCCTGGGGACGGGAGGCATGGGCCGCGTCTTCGTGGCGGTCTCCCCGGCCGGCCGGCGCGTCGCGATGAAGGTGATACGCGAGGAGTACGCCGCCGATCCGCGCTTCCGGGCTCGGTTCGCCCGCGAGGTGGAGGCGGCCCGGCGGGTCAGCGGGGCGTACACGGCCTCGGTGATCGACGCCTCCACCGACGGCCCGCTGCTCTGGATGGCCACGCTGTTCGTACCAGGGCCCTCGCTCGCCGACCGGGTGAGGGACCGAGGTCCGCTGCCGGAGCACGAGGTGCGCGTCCTCGCGTACGAACTGGCCGAGGCCCTGCGGGACATCCACCGGGTGGGGCTGGTCCATCGCGACCTCAAACCCGGCAACATCCTGCTGACCGACGACGGTCCGCGCGTCATCGATTTCGGCATCGCGCGCGTCAACGGCACCGACCGGCTCACCCAGACCGACGCCCTCGTGGGCACGCCGGCGTTCATGGCCCCGGAACAGTTCGTCTCGGGGGCCGAGGCGGGGCCGCCCTCCGATGTCTTCGCGCTGGGCGGGGTGCTCACGTACGCGCTCACCGGCGCGGGTCCGTTCGAGGGCGACAGCCCCTACGCGATCGCCTGGCAGGTCGTGCACGGCGAGCCCGCACCCCTCACCGGTACGGGTCCCCTGCACGAGCTGATCGGCCGGTGCCTGGCCAAGGACCCCGCCGCCCGACCGACCCCCGCGGAGATCCTGGAGCTGCTCCGGGAGATCACGATTCGGCCACCGGCGACCGGAGCCGCCGAGGACGCGCCCCCGTTGCCGGAACGGGAACAGAAGAGGAGGGCCGAGCCCCGGCAGCACGTGGCCGCGCCGGGCCGTCGCCCACGGCGGCGGGTGGCCTTGGCAGTCGGGGCACTCCTGGTCGCGCTGGCTCTCGGCCTCGTCGCCCGGCAGCAGCTGTGGACCGGTCGTGCGGACAAGGGACACGGCGCGTCCGGCGCCGCCCCCTCGTCGACGGGGCCCGCGGTCGCGGCGAGTTGGACAGCGAAACTGCCGTCGGACGTCGGCTACTGCACCGCCACCGACGAACTGGTGCTCTGCGAGTCGCAGAAGGAGGCGGTCACCGCCTACGACGCCCGCACGGGAAAGAGACGGTGGGGAACCCCACGTACGCGGGACAACAGCGTCATGCTCACCGTCTCGCCCAGGCGGTCCCTGGTGATCGTCGCCGAGGGGAACAACCTCATCGGCACCGGTGCATGGGAACGGCAGGTGCTGCGCGCCGTGGATCTGGCCACCGGCCACAACCGGTGGAACGTCAAGGCTCCGATGGGTACGTCGGCGGTGATCGTCGGTACCGACCTCGTGGTGGGAAGCGCCTTCGGCCTCAGCGGCCGGAACGTCGAGACGGGCGCCGGAACATGGGACCGGACCACGTCGGGCAACGCGCCCGCCTACCCCAGAATGGTGGCGGGAGCCCTCGTCGCCCTTCGCCCCGGCCCCACCGCGAAACGCCCCCGGGCGGTTGTGGAGCGAATCGATCCGCATACGGGCGACGTGCGCTGGAGCCGCGACCTGCCCTCCGCCGATGTGTCCTGGGCGCACCAGTCGAACAAGGGCTCCCTCGGCATCGAGGTCTGGAACAGCGATATGACCCGCATGACGGAGTACATGCGGTTCGACACCTCTGGCACCCGGCGGGCGAGCCACGAGATCGACCCGCCGCAGACCGCAGGCGAAAAACCCGGGACCATCGTCTTCGGCCCCACGTGGAAGGTGGTGCGAGACCGGGTGAAGGGCCGACTGGTCGCCACCGGCCTCGACGACGGCACGGTGCGATGGCAGCGGGCGATCGCCGGGTCGGACGCCGATCCGTACATCGACGCCGAGGGCCGCATCTACGTGCTCGGGGCGAACCGCACACTCGTCTGTCTGGATGGCGCCGGCGGGCGGGAGCTGTGGCGGTCCGCACCCGTCCGGACATCGGAGCCCGGACCGTCCGGCGGAGGGTCGCACCTGACGGTCCGGGCCGACGGCGTCGTATTCGCGGCCGTCGGCAAACGCACCCTGGCCGCGTTCGAACCGCCGGGCCGCGCGGGCACGTCCGGGTAATTGCGCCGCGCCAGGTGCCGGCGATCCGCGGAAGGCTGTACGTCGCCCCGCCGCAGGGGAAGAAGATCCGCGCGGTGGCTCCGCCACTCCGGAGAGTCCGTCGTGCCCCCGGCCCGGCGGCTCGGACACTCCTCGCCTGTGATCACTCTCGGTTACTATGCTCACTTACTGCCGGAGGCCGGCAGCAAGGGGCGCAGCACCACGGTCTGCTCGGGGAGCGCGGGGGATCGGCTTGCCGGCCGAGACTCCCCGGATTCTCCCCCGTGCCGCTGACCCGTGTTCCCGGCCTCCGCGCTCCGGAGAAGCGTTCCGTGGATTGCAAGGTCGAAGAGATGGGTGGCCCGAGAAAGTGTTGGAAGAGGTCGTAGCGACCCGCTATGTCACGCCCCTGCGTGAAGGCGGATCGCTCCCGGGGATCGTCGAGGCCGACGATCTCGGGACGTACGTCATGAAGTTCACCGGAGCGGGCCAGGGCCGTAAGACGCTGGTCGCGGAGGTGATCTGCGGGCAGCTCGGGCGGCGGCTGGGGCTGCGGGTGCCGGAGCTGGTGCAGATCGAGCTGGACCCGGTGATCGGGCTGGCGGAGCCGGACCAGGAGGTGCAGGAGCTGCTGAGGGCGAGCGGCGGGCTCAACCTGGGGATGGACTTCCTGCCGGGCTCGCTGGGCTTCGATCCGCTCGCGTACCAGGTGGATCCGCGGGAGGCGGGCCGGATCGTCTGGTTCGACGCGCTGATCAACAACGTCGACCGGTCCTGGCGCAATCCGAACATGCTGGTCTGGCACGGGGACCTGTGGCTCATCGACCACGGGGCCACCATGATCTGGCACCACAACTGGCCCGGGGCCCAGGCGTCCGCCGCCAAGCCGTACAACGCGTCCGATCACGTCCTGGCCTCCTTCGGGCCGGACATCGCGTCGGCCGCCGCCGAGCTGGCGCCGCTGGTCACGCGGGAACTGCTCGCCGAGGCCGCCGCGGACGTGCCCGAGGCGTGGCTGGCCGACGAGCCGGGGTTCGACTCGACCGACGCGCTCCGGGAGGCGTACGTGGACGCGCTGCTGGCGCGGGCGGGCACGATTCACGAGCGGATCATCATGGACGCGCCCACCGCCGACGGGCCGTCCCGGGCCCCGGGGTGGATCTCCGAACGGCTCGCTCCCCGGCACGACGACAGGACCAGCGAAGAGGGCGCCCGGCCGTGACTGAACGCGATGTCTTCGAGTACGCCCTGCTCCGGGTGGTGCCGCGCGTCGAGCGCGGGGAGTTCTTCAACGCCGGTGTGGTGGTCTACTGCCGCGCCAAGGGCTTCGTCGCCGCCCGCACCGCCCTGGACGAGGGCAAGCTGCGGGCCCTGGATCCCGGCGCCGACGTGACCGGGGTGCGGGCCGCGCTGCACGCCGTCGAGGGTGTCTGCCGGGGCGGCGCGGACGCGGGCCAGGCGGCCGGTGACGAACCGGGCCGGCGCTTCCGCTGGCTGATCGCGCCGCGCTCCACCGTGGTCCAGCCCGGTCCGGTGCACAGCGGCCTCACCGCCGACCCCGCGGCCGAGGTCGAACGCCTTCTCGACCTGCTGGTGCGCTGAATCCGCCCCGACGGCGCCGCCCCCGCACGACGCGGGGGCGGCGCCGTCGGTGTGTGACATGCGCCGCTGCCTCCGTGTGCCGTTGACACCGGGTGCCAGGGCTTCTAGCGTCTCGTCTGCTGAAGGTACTAAGCGGTTGCTCAGTTATCGGGCGCGTTCTCCCGGGAACGTTCCGACGTCCGCTGAGCCGCGATCCAAGGGCGAGGAGAAGCAGCATGTCCACCACCGAGCAGCGCGTAGCCATCGTGACGGGAGCCGCACGGGGCATCGGTGCCGCCACCGCGGTACGCCTGGCGGCCGAGGGCCGCGCCGTCGCCGTCCTCGACCTCGACGAGGCGGCCTGCAAGGACACCGTCGAGAAGATCACCGCAGCCGGGGGCCGCGCCCTCGCGGTCGGCTGCGACGTGTCGGACAGCGCCCAGGTGGAAGCCGCCGTCGCGCGCGTCGCCGAGGAGCTGGGCGCCCCGACGATCCTCGTCAACAACGCGGGCGTGCTCCGCGACAACCTGCTCTTCAAGATGAGCGAGTCCGACTGGGACATCGTGATGAACGTGCACCTCAAGGGCGCGTTCCTGATGGCGAAGGCCGTGCAGAAGCACATGGTCGACGCCAAGTTCGGCCGTATCGTCTCGCTGTCCTCCTCCTCGGCCCTCGGCAACCGCGGCCAGGCCAACTACTCCGCCGTCAAGGCGGGTCTCCAGGGCTTCACCAAGACCCTCGCCAAGGAGCTCGGCAAGTTCGGCATCACGGCCAACGCCGTGGCGCCCGGTTTCATCGTCACCGAGATGACCGCCCAGACGGCGGCCCGCGTCGGAATGGGCTTCGAGGAGTTCCAGGCTGCCGCCGCCACCCAGATCCCCGTGCAGCGCGTCGGTGTCCCCGACGACATCGCCAACGCGATCGCGTTCTTCACCGGCGACGCCGCCGGCTTCGTCTCCGGCCAGGTCATGTACGTCGCCGGCGGACCGCTCAACTGACCCGAAGGGCAACGGACATCATGACTGTGCAGGACAGCGGCAAGGTCGCGCTGATCACCGGGGCGAGCCGGGGCATCGGCTACGGCATCGCGGAGGCGCTCGTCGCGCGCGGCGACCGGGTGTGCATCACCGGGCGCAACGAGGACGCGCTGAAGGAGGCCGTCGAGGCCCTGGGCTCCGACCGGGCCATCGGCGTGGCCGGCAAGGCGCACGACGAGGCGCACCAGGCGGCGGCCGTCGCGCGCACGATGGAGGCGTTCGGCCGGGTCGACTTCCTGGTCAACAACGCCGGGACGAACCCGGTCTTCGGCCCCATCGCCGAACTGGACCTCAACGTCGCCCGCAAGGTCTTCGAGACGAACGTGGTCTCGGCGCTCGGCTTCGCCCAGCAGACCTGGAAGGCCTGGCAGAAGGAGAACGGCGGGGCCATCGTCAACATCGCCTCCGTCGCGGGCGTCTCCGCCTCGCCGTTCATCGGCGCGTACGGCATGAGCAAGGCGGCCATGGTCAACCTGACCCTCCAGCTGGCGCACGAGTTCGCGCCGGTCGTCCGGGTCAACTCGATCGCCCCGGCCGTCGTGAAGACCCGGTTCGCGCAGGCGCTGTACGAGGGCCGCGAGGCGGAGGCGGCCGCCGCCTACCCGCTCGGCCGGCTCGGTGTCCCGGAGGACATCGGCGGGGCCGCCGCCTTCCTCACGTCGAGCCAGTCCGCCTGGATCACCGGGCAGACGCTCGTGGTCGACGGCGGCATTTTCCTCAATGCCGGGGTCGGCTGATATCGGCCTGGGCCGGTTTGGCCCCGATTGACTCAAGTGCCCCGCCGGGCCTGCGGATTGACCTGGCGGGGCGCTGCGGTATCGTCTGCCGACCCATGGCTGATCGAGGAGCGTGCACGTGTTCTACCGGGCCAGTCTGCAGGCTGCTGCAGCCCTTGCTTCCCTGTCGTTGCTGGCCGGTTGCGGCCTGCTCCCGGGCGGAAGCTCGGACGTGGAACAGAAACTGGCCGTCGGGACGACCAGCGAGCCGTCCACACTCGATCCCGCGGCGGCCTGGGACGGTTCCTGGGAGCTGATGCGCAATGTGTTCCAGACCCTGGTGAGCTTCCCCACCGGGGCCACCAGCCCCGAGCCCGACGCGGCCGACAACTGCAGGTTCACGGACCACACGAGCACCGCCTACCGCTGCGAGCTGCGCAAGGGCCTGAAGTTCTCCAACGGTGACAAGCTGGACGCCGAGGCCGTGAAGTACTCCATCGACCGGATCCGGTCGATCGCGGTCAAGGGCGGCCCGGTCGGCATGCTCGGCTCGCTGGACCAGGTGGAGACCAAGGGCGACGACGTCGTCGTCTTCCACCTCACCAAGCCCGACGCCACCTTCCCGTTCATCCTCGCCACCCCGGCCATGTCGCTGGTCGCGCCCAGCGCGTACGGGAAGCACAAGATCCGCAACGACGGCAAGGTCACCGGGTCCGGTCCGTACCTGCTGGATTCGTACCAGCAGGGCGACCGTTCGGTCCTGAAGAGGAACCCCGACTACAAGGGCTTCGCCGACCGCAAGAACGACCAGGTGACCATCCGGTACTACAAGGAGTCGGGCGATGTGATCTCGGCGCTCCGGAAGAACGAGATCGACGCGATCTACCGGGGTCTGCGCGCCGAGGACGTGGTGAGCCTGGAGGACAACAAGGACGCCAACAAGGACCTCCAGATCGTCGAGACGGTCGGCGCCGACATCCGCTTCCTGGTCTTCAACCCGCAGGACAAGGCGGCCGGCAACCCGGCCGTGCGGCGCGCGATAGCCCAGCTGGTGGACCGGGACGCGCTGGTCGCCAAGGTCTACCAGGGCACCGCCGAACCGCTCTACTCCATGGTCCCCAAGGGCATCGCCACCCACACGACCAGCTTCTTCGACACCTTCGGCGACCCGAGCCGGGACAAGGCCGAGCGGATCCTCCGCAAGGCCGGCATCACCGAGCCCGTCGCCATGACCTTCTGGTACACGACCGACCGCTACGGTTCCTCGACCGCTCCCGAGTTCGCCGAGCTCAAGCGGCAGCTGGAGTCCTCGGGGCTGTTCAGGATCACCCTGAAGAGCAAGCCCTGGAAGACCTTCCAGGAGGGCTTCACCAAGGGGGAGTACCCGGTCTTCGGCCGCGGCTGGTTCCCCGACTTCCCGGACCCGGACAACTTCATCGCCCCCTTCGTGGGCAAGGACAGCGTCACGGGCATGCCGTACGTGAAGACCGAGATCACCAACGAGCTGCTGCCCCAGTCCCGCAAGGAGAGCGACCGCGGAGCGGTCAGCAAGCAGTTCGAGCGGGCCCAGAAGATCCTCGTGGACGACGTCCGGCTGCTGCCGCTGTGGCAGGGCAAGCTGTACGTCGCCGCGGGCGAGGACATCGGCGGCGGCGAGCGCGCCCTGGACCCGCAGACCGTCATGCAGATGTGGGAGCTGTACCGCAAGGCCAGCTGGTAGCCGCCCCGGGCGCCCGTGCCCCGGGGGCTCGGGCGCCCGTTGTCAGTGGTCCCCGGTAGGTTCTGGAGTCAAGAACCGATTGTTCACCGGAGGTTGTTGACGTGACCGACACCTACCCGCTGCCCGAGTCCTGGCGCGGTGTCCTCGGCGAGGAGCTGGAGAAGCCCTACTTCAGGGATCTCATCGAATTCGTCGAGAAGGAGCGGGCCGACGGGCCGGTGTATCCGCCCCGCGAGCAGGTGTTCGCGGCCCTGGAGGCGACCCCCTACGACCGGGTGAAGGTCCTCGTCCTCGGCCAGGACCCCTATCACGGCGAGGGCCAGGGGCACGGCCTGTGCTTCTCCGTGCGGCCGGGCGTCAAGACGCCGCCCTCCCTGCGGAACATCTACAAGGAGATGAAGGAGGAGCTGGGGCTGCCCGTCCCGGACAACGGCTATCTGATGCCGTGGGCCGAGCAGGGCGTGCTCCTGCTCAACGCCGTGCTGACCGTCCGCGCGGGCGAGGCCAATTCGCACAAGGGCAAGGGCTGGGAGAAGGTCACCGACGCCGTCATCCGCGCCGTCGCCGCCCGCCCCGACCCGGCGGTCTTCGTCCTCTGGGGCAATTACGCGCAGAAGAAGCTCCCCCTCATCGACGAGGAGCGCCACGTCGTGGTGAAGGGCGCCCACCCCTCGCCGCTGTCGGCGAAGAAGTTCTTCGGCTCCCGTCCCTTCACGCAGATCAACGAGGCGGTCGCCGCGCAGGGCCACCCGCCGATCGACTGGCGGATCCCCGACCTGGGCTGAGCCCGGCCCGAGTGCGCGGGCCCGGACCGGCGGCTAGCGTCGAACCGGCGGTGACGGGCGGAGACCGGCCCCCGGGGCGCACCCCGGGGGCCGGAACCTGCTCCGACGCGGCCCGGAGCGGTCGGGCCCCGGGCCGGACGGGCGCGCACAGGAGCGAGGGAGAGCGCAGTGACGGAGCGGCAGGAGACGTCGCAGGACGTCGTCATGACCAGGATCGGCCAGGCGGTCATGCTGCTCCACGGCGGTGACCGGGAGGAGGCCCGCAACCGCTTCGGCGCGCTCTGGGACGAGATCGGCGAGGACGGGGCACCGCTGCAGCGGTGCACCCTCGCCCACTTCATGGCCGATACGCAGGACGACCCGGGGGACGAGCTGGCCTGGGACCTGCGGGCGCTGACCGCGGCGGAGTCCCTCGCCGGGCCGGGCGCACAGGCGCACCGGGACGCGCCGGCGGCGCGCGCCCTGAGCCCCTCCCTCCACGTCAACCTGGCCGCGGACTATCTGAAGCTCCAGCACCCGGCCGCCGCCCGGCTCCATCTGGACCGGGCCCGCGCGGCCTCGGCCGTCCTGGCCGACGACCGCACGGACGACGGATACGGGGGAGGCGTCCGGGCCGCCATCGGCCGGCTGGAGCAGCGGCTGAGGGAGTTCTGACCCCCGCCGCCTCCCCGGGCGCGGCGTGGTGCCATCGGTCGCGGACGCCGTAGCGGAATCCGTCGCGGACACGCCCTAGTGGCCGTAGGTGTCGTCGCAGATCCGTGACTGCGGGCTGTCGGCGGGCCAGTGGCCGTATCCCCGGCCGAGGGCGCACACATCGCTTCCGGCGACCGGCCGGGGGAGTGCCGGGGCGGGAACGGGGGGCGCCACCCGCCGGGGCAGCGGCCGGACCGGCCGTGTGCGGTGCTGCCGGGGCAGGCGCGGCGGATCGTGCCGCACCTCCGTGGGCGCCGCCCGGCGCGGGGCGGTGCGGGAGGCGGACGGTTTCGGGTCGGCGACCGCCCCCAGGGTGTCGCGGACCGGCGGCCGGACGATCTGCGGTGCCAGGTCCTGCGCCGGGCGGCCGGTCTCCGAGGGCACGGGCGGGCTCGGCCGGGGCTCCACGGACACACAGCCGGAGAGCGCCGTGACGGCCACACCGACGAGGAGGTTCACGGTGATTCGGGTTCGTTGCACCTGATCCACTCTGGGGGGCGGACCGGGCGCCGGGTGGGCCGGAGCGCCCCGATTGGCCCGCACGAGTGACCCGGCCGCCGCGGGGAGCCGGCGGCCGGGGCGGTCAGCCGTCGCCGAGCATGCCGCGCAGCAGCTCGCGGAAGCCGGTGCGCAGCTCCGCCTCGCCCGGGACCTCCCGGTGGAAGGACCCGGCCGCGCACGAGAACATCAGCCCCTCGCACCAGGCCACCAGCGACAGGGTGTGCCGTTCCGGCTCCGGGGACCCGACGGCCGTCATCAGTGCCAGCAGCGGCTCGCGGAACTGCCGGCCCGTCTCGTCGAAGAACGCCCGCAGTTCGGGGCGGCGCGTGGCCTCCAGGGCCAGTTCGTAGCGGCAGACGAGCAGTTCGGGGTGGCGGGTCAGATACCGGTGCAGTGCCAGGGCCAGCGCGTCGATCAGCGCGTCGGGGGCGGGTGCCCGCGGGGCCGGTCCGGCGGGCAGCGGCAGCTCTGTCGGGGCCAGCACCCGCGCCTCGCGTTCGGCCAGGCGCCGCACGGTCGCCTCCAGCAGCGACTGCCGGGTGCGCGCGTAGTTGGACGTCGACCCCTGGGGGAGTCCCGCGCGCTCGTCCACCGCCCGGTGGGTCAGCCCGCGCATGCCGCGCTCGGCGAGGAGCGCGAGGGCGGCGTCGGTGATCAGGTCGGCACGGGAGGAACCGGTGGTGCGTGGGGCCATGGGGTCAACCTACCGGCGTCACTACACCTGTAGTAACGTGAAGGTGTCACTACAGGTGTAGTTGCGAGGGGTGAGGAGAAGCCATGGACACGCCGCACGCGGTCGTCATCGGTGCCGGGATCGGGGGCCTCACGGCGGCGGTGGCGCTCCACCGCACCGGATGGCGGGTCACCGTCCTGGAACGTGCCGCCTCGACGGCGCCCGTCGGCGCGGGCATCGGACTCGCCCCCAACGGCCAGCGGGCCCTCGACGTCATCGGACTCGGCGACCCCGTCCGCGCGCTCGCCGCCTGGCAGGGCGAGGGCGGCATGCGCAGGCCGGACGGCAGCTGGCTCTCCCGCACGGACAGCGCGGCGGCGGCCGAGCGGTTCGGCGGGCCGCTCGTGCTCGTCCACCGGGCCACCCTCGTCGACCGCATCGCCGCCGAACTCCCCGCCGCCGCCCTGCGCACCGGCTGCCCCGCCCGCCTCCTCGACCCGGGCACCCCCGGCGGACGGCGGGCCGTCGTCGGCACCCCGGACGGGACCGTCGAGGCGGACCTCGTCGTCGGAGCCGACGGCATCCACTCGGGCGTGCGCCGGGCGCTCTTCCCGGACCACCCCGGACCCTCGTACGCGGGCATCACCACCTGGCGTGTCGTCGTCCCGGCCCCGCCCGAGCCCTTCGCCCCGCACGAGACCTGGGGACGTGGTGCCCTGTGGGGCACCCAGCCCCTGAAGGACGGGCGCGTCTACGCGTACGCGGCGGCCGTCGCCCCGGCGGGGGAGCGGGCCGGGGACGAACGGGCCGAGCTGCTGCGCCGCTTCGGCGACTGGCACACCCCCGTCCCGGACATCGTCGCCGCCGCCCGGACCGAGGACGTCCTGCGCAACGACGTCCACCACATGACCGTCCCGCTGCCCGCCCACCACCGGGGCCGCACCGTCCTCCTCGGAGACTCCGCGCACGCCATGGCCCCCACCCTCGGCCAGGGCGGCAACCAGGCGATCGAGGACGCCGTCGTGCTCGCCCACCACCTGGCACCGGGGAACGACACGGGCGCGGGGCTCGCCGCGTACACCGCCGACCGGCTGCCCCGCACCACGTCCGTCGTCCGCAAGGCCGCCCGGGTGACCCGGCTGGTCGCCCTGACCTCCGCCCCCGCCGTCGCCGTCCGGGACCGCCTGATGTCCACGGTCTCCCGGCTCGGACCGGGCCTGGTGCTGCGGACCTTCGACGGCATCGCCGACTGGCGGCCGCCCGGCCCCGCGTATGCTGCCCGGACGAACGACGCGCCGGCGGGCCACTCCCCGGAGGAGACCCGCGACACGCGGCGCTGACCAGCGAGAGGAACACCCTGTGAAGGTCGGCTGCATCGGGCTCGGGGACATCGCGCAGAAGGCGTACCTGCCGGTCCTCACCACCCTGCCGGGGACCGAGCTGCACCTCCAGACCCGCACCCCCGCCACGCTGGCCGCGGTCGCCGCCGCCCACCGCATCCCGCCCGCCCAGTGCCACACCGACCTGGACGCGCTCCTCGCCCAGGGGCTGGACGCGGCGTTCGTGCACGCCCCGACCGCCGTCCACCCCGAGATCACCGCCCGGCTGCTCGACGCGGGCGTTCCCACGTACGTCGACAAGCCGCTCGCGTACGAACTCGCGGACTCCGAGCGGCTGGTGGAGCTCGCGGAGGCACGCGGTGTCTCCCTGGCCGTCGGCTTCAACCGCAGGGTGGCGCCCGGCTACGCCCAGTGCGTGGAGCACCCCCGTGAACTGATCCTCATGCAGAAGAACCGGGTCGGGCTGCCCGAGGTGCCGAGGACGATGGTCCTCGACGACTTCATCCACGTCGTCGACACCCTGCGCTTCCTGGCGCCCGGCCCCGTCGAGCACACCGTCGTCCGGGCCCGGATCCGCGACGGCCTGATGCACCACGTGGTGCTCCAGCTGTCCGGGGACGGCTTCACGGCCATCGGCGCGATGAACCGGCTCAGCGGCTCCACCGAGGAGCGGCTGGAGGTGTCCGGCCAGGACTCCAAGCGCGAGGTGCTGAACCTCGCCGAGGTCATCGACCACAAGGGCCAGCCCAGTCTGCGGCGGCGCGGCGACTGGGTGCCGGTGGCCCGGCAGCGCGGCATCGAGCAGAGCGTCCTGTCGTTCCTGGACGCCGTCCGGGCCGGCACGCTCCTCAGCGCCCGGGACGCCCTCGCCACGCACGAGCTGTGCGAACGCGTCCTGCGCGACCTCGACTGCGCCTGACGCCGCCCGCGCGGCCGGGCACTGCTCCGGATGCGTGACACGGGGGCCCCGGGCACGCTGGGGGGAAGGACCGCCGCCTCCAGGAGGTGACCTGGTGAGACGCCACCGCGAGCCACCGGGCTGGGGTGCCCTCCAGCCACCGCCGGGCTACTACTCGGTGGACGGCCGGCCACCCGACGCCCTCCAGCGCTCCCTGATCCTCGACTGGGCCGTCAGCCAGCGCGTCGCGGCCGGCTGGCGGGTGGAGTCCCGCGCCGAGACCCAGGCCGTCATGGTCCGGGGCCACCCGGTCCAGCACGCCCTGCACGCCGTTCTCGCGATGCTCACCTGCTTCCTCTGGGCTCCGGTCTGGCTCGTCCTGAGCCTCACGCACCGGGTCGAACGGGTCGCGCTGACGGTCGATGCCATGGGCGACATCGTCACGGTGAACGGCCCGGAATCCCGCTGAGTCCGGACAGGCCCTCCGGCGTCCGCCGGTCCGTGCGGTCAGGGACCGGTCTCGGCGGGAGCCTCCGCGCGGGCCTCACCGGAGCGCTCCGGGGCCGGCGCCGGAGCCGGACCCGCCGCCCCCGGTCCCCCGCGCCGTCGCGCGTACCGCACGCCCTCGGCGGCGCAGAGGACGAGCAGCACGCCCGGCGCCCCGTACAGCGGCCAGTCGCCCAGCCGCGCGTACAGCGTCGTACCGCGTGCGAGCGGCACCGCGTAGACCCCGGTCCCGCTGGTGCCGGTGCCGAGGCGGGGGCCGATCTCCTCGCCGCGCGGACCGTAGACCGCGCTGACGCCCGTGAGGGTGGCGTGGACCGTCGGCCGGCCGTTCTCGGCCGCGCGCAGGGCGGCGAGCGAGGCGTGCTGGAGGGGCGCCCAGCTGTGCTGGAAGGACGAGGTCGACGACTGGGCGACGAGGATCCGCGCACCGTCCCGGGCCAGCCGGCGGCTCATGTCGGGGAACGCGGACTCGAAGCAGACCAGCGGGCCGATGCGCAGTCCCCCGGCCTCCGGCAGCGTCATCGTCACCGGGCCCGTCCCGCGCAACCGGTCCTCGCCCGCCGCCCTGCCCATCGACGTGGCCCAGCCGAGCGCCGAGCGCGCCGGGACGTACTCGCCGAAGGGCACCAGCCGCATCTTGTCGTAGCGGTCGCCGGTCAGGCCCCGGGGCCCCACGAGCACCGCGCTCTTGAAGATGCCGGTACGGCCCGAGGCGTCGGTCTGCCGGGCGTCCACGTTCACGAGGACGTCCGCGCCGACCAGCCGCGACAGCGCCGCGATCCGTGCCGTGACCTCCGGGTGGCGTGCCAGGTCGACGCCGACACTGCTCTCGCCCCACACCACCAGATCGACGTCCCGCCCCGCGAGCGAGCGCGTCAGCGCCTCGCTGCGGGCGAACCGGCGCTCCACACTGCCGGGGCCGTCGACGATCCCCGGCTGGACGACGGCGACCGCGGCCGTGCCCGACGGTTCGGGCCGGGGCGCCCACGCGGCCACCGCGCCCACGGCCGAGGCGGCCACCACCAGGGAGCCGAGCGCCGCCCTGCGGGCCGGTGCCGACGCCGCCACCAGCAGGACGAGCGCCGTGTTCACCGCGACCACCAGCAGCGTCACCAGCCACACCCCGCCGACCGAGGCCAGCCGCAGCGCCGGCGCGACCTGCCACTGGCTCGCCCCGAGCAGTCCCCACGGCCCGCCGAGCCCCTCCCAGGACCGGACCGTCTCGGTCATCAGCCAGCCGCACGGCACGACGGCCACCGCCGCCGCGGCGGAAGCCGCCGTCAGCGGCCCACGGAGCATCCGCCGGGCCAGCAGCCCCCACGGCGCCCACAACAGCCCGAGCAGGGCGGCCAGCACCACGATGAACACATGGAGGCTCGGCATCAGCCAGTGGTGGACCGCCAGCATGTAGCCCGTCCCGCCGAGCCAGCCGTCGAGCGCCGCGCGGCGCCCCGTACCGGCCGACCGGACCAGCAGCAGCAACGGCACCAGGGCGACGTAGGCGAACCACCACAGGCCCGGCGCCGGGAAGGCCAGGGCGGGCAGCGCCCCGGCGAGGACCGCGAGGGCCCCCCGGCCCACGGGCGAGCCGAGAAGCCGGCTGAACCCTCCGGGTGCCCCGGTTCCGCTCGGCATGCCGCGCCTCCTCGTCCTGCCCGGGGGCAGACATCGTCCGGGAACCCGTTCACGCGGATCTTCCCCCAGTGTGGGGCAGCCCAGGCCGCCCGGCGCGGACCGGCCGGTCAGCCGCCGGAGAGATCGCCGGAGAGGCTCCGCCACTTCTCGTGGACCGTCACCCCTTCGATCCGCCAGCCCTCGCCGGTGCGGACGAGATCGAAGACATACCGTCCGCCGGCCACGAAGTTCGGCGCGGTCGGCGCGTCCTCCGCCTGCCCGCCGTCGTCCCCGGCCCGTCCGCCGACGAGCCGCATCGGGTTCAGGTAGTCGGCCTGCACCCGGGCCCGGTCCCCCGGATAGCCGCCCAGGTCCTGGAGGTCCAGCCGCCGGTTGACGATCAGGTGCTGCCGTACGGGGAAGAGCCGCATGGTCTCCGCGAGCCAGCGCGCGACCTCGGCGGCCGGGCCCTCGGTGCCGCCCGCCGAACGGTAGTCCGCGCGGCCCGCCGCGGTGAACAGGTCCACGTAGTCCGTCCAGGCCCCGTCGTCCACGGCCACCGCGTAGCCGGTGACCACCGCGTCGATGGCGAGACGGTCCATCACGGTCGAGAGGTCCACACGCTGCGTCATCGGCTCAGTGTGGGGCCGTGGACCGCAGGGGCCAAGAGGCGTGCGCGGGGAACCGCCCCGGCCGCGACGACGGCCCGGCCGGGGCACCGGCCGGGGCCGTGGCCGGAAGGCACCGGCCGTGCCCGCGGGCGCCGGGGCCTCAGCACGGGACGACGGCCACCGGACCCAGCGCGTGCGTCAGCGTCGTCTGGGCGACCGGGGAGAGGCCGAGGCCCAGGGACTCACCGCCCTTGCGCCGGCCGATCACCGTCAGCGCCGCCGTCGCCGACGCCGTCACCAGGGTGCGTGAAGCCGATCCGTTCACCGGCTCCTTCATGACCTCCACCTGCGGATACTTCTCGCGCCAGCCCGCCGTCAGCTCCGCGAGGGACCGCTCCGCCGCGTCCGCCGCCGCGTCCCGGTCGAAGACCGGCCCGCCCGACAGCATCGAGGAGAACATCGTCCAGCCGTGCACGATGCGCAGCCGCGCACCCGGCCGGGCCGCCGCCGTCTCGAAGGCGAACTCCAGCACCCCCTCGCTGCTCTCGTCCGCCGCGACCCCGGCGACGATGTCCGGAAAGACATCCGGAGCGGACCCCGCCGCCCCGTCGTCCGGCTGCCCGCCGTGCACCACGACCACGGGGCACTTCGCCATCGACGCCGTCGCGAGACTGTTGGACCCCAGCATCAGCGAACGGAAACCGCCGAGCCCGCGCGAGCCGACCACCACGAGCGAGGCGTCGCGGCTCAGCGAGACCAGCGCGGCCGACGGGAAGTCCAGCGGCGCCAGCGTGGTGGGCCGCAGTCCCGGAACGGTCTCGCCCACCTGGCGTACGGACCGCGCCAGCAGTTCGTCGGCCTCGCGCTGCTGCGCCTCCTGGTCCGTGCGGCGGGTCAGCAGTCGCACATGGACGATCTGCAGGGGCAGCCCTCGCCGGTCCGCCTCGCGGGCCGCCCAGTCCAGGGCGTCGCGGCTGTGCGTCGAGCCGTCGACCGCGGCGATCACGGGACGCTCGGTGCTGGTCATGGTGCCTCCTGAATCCTGCCGGGCTGCGCTGAACCCGTGGTGCGTCCCCCGTCGGCGGCGTATGCCCCCTTCCGTACGCTACGGCCCGCCGGGTTCCGCCGCAGGACCGGGCACGGCGGGCCGGAGGCCGATCGTCCGTGGTGGCGGGTATACCGGGACCTATGCTCACGGAATGGAGCAGAGCGAAGTCCTGAAGCGTGTGGTCGGCATCCTCACCGAGGCGGGCGAGATGCGCCGCCTCATGGAGGAGGACCCCGGCCGCGAGGAGCGCGCCGCCGATTCGACCGTCGTCACCGCCCTCCTCAACGAGACGATGCCCCGGATCGCCATCCCCGAGACGGCGACCATCGAGGACGTGGTCGTCCTCGTCGGCCGCGAGGTCGGCGGCGCGGTGGAGCAGCTCGTCGGCGCGTTCACGCTGGCGTTCGCGACCCTGGCCCAGGTGCACGACGCGGGCCGCACGGACGTGACGTCGGCCGACGTCCTCCAGGACCTGGCCCTGCGCGCCGAACAGTTCGGGGCCGGGGGAGAGGGCGAGGCGTAGGGCGTGGCCGGCGGCTCTCCACGGGCCCGCGACGCCACGCCCGCACCTACCCGGGCACGGCGGTGCCCCCGCCCGGCACGGCCGCCGGTACGGGGACGCGCAGCCGGCGCAGCAGCAGGAGCGCCACGACGGCGGTGCCCACGTCACCGGCGGCCAGCGCCGCCCAGACACCGTCCGTGCCGAGCCGGCCGAGCGCGGCGACGAGCGGGACCTTGAGGAGGAGCAGACTGCCCAGGGAGAGGACGTACGCGGGGGCCGGGCGGCCCAGCGACTGCGCGTACGCGGCGACCAGCGGGCCGACGCCCGCGACGGCCAGCCCGAGGGCGAGCACGCGCAGTGCGCGGCCGGCCGCCGCCACGGTCTCCGGGTCCCGGAGGAACAGCCCCGCCAGCGGCCCCGCGCACAGGGCGAGGACGGCCGCGGTGACCACCCCGTACACCAGCGACCCCAGCAGCGCGAGATCGCGGGCCCTCACCGCCCGTGCCGCCAGTCCGCGGCCGGTGTTGTAGCCCACCAGGGGCTGGAGCCCCTGGCCGATGCCCGTGTGCGGCATCATCGCGAAGGTCTGGAGGCGCGCGCAGACGGCGTACGCGGCCAGCGCGGTGGCCGAACCGGTGGCGGCGAGCGTGGCGTTGACGAGCACGGCCAGCAGGGTCACCCCCGCCCCCGCCAGGAACGACGGCAGGCCGACGCCCAGCAGCGCGCGCAGGGTCGGTCCGTGCGGCAGCAGGTCCCGGGCGCCGACGCGGTAGGGGCGTCCCCGCCGCCGCCCGAAGAAGAACCACAGGCTCATCGCGGCGGACACGGCCTGCCCGCCGACGGTCCCCAGCGCCGCGCCGCGCACCCCCATCCCGCAGCCGAGGATCAGCAGCGGATCGAGGGTGATCTGCACGGCGACGGGCACCAGCCACAGCAGCGTCGAATACCCCATCCGCCCCTCGGCGCGCACCAGGCTGGAGAAGCCGGTCGACACGAGCGCCCCGCACAGCAGGACCACGGCGTACGGACGGGCCAGGGCGTGCAGTTCGCCACGGGCGCCCAGCAGGGTGAGGAGCGGGTCGAGGAAGACCAGGCCGAGCACGGTGGTGGCGGCGGCGCACCCCCAGAACAGGGTGAACGCGTTTCCGGCCGCGCGGGCGGCGCCCCGCTCGTCCCCCGCGCCCAGCGCGCGCGAGATCAGGGAGGCGCCGCCCGCGCCGACGGTCGTGGACACCGCGCCGAGCAGCAGCAGGAGCGGGGCGGCCAGGTTCACGGCCGCCATCGCCGTGTCGCCCACGCCGTGGCCGACGAACCAGGCGTTGGTCAGCGCGTACACCCCGTACACCCCGACGGCGGCGGTGGTCTGCGCGCAGGCCCGCCAGAGCAACGGCCCCACCGGCTCGGAGCCGAGGCGGGCGGTGGGGCCGGAGACGGCGGGCGTACGCGTGGCCGTCACGGCCGCACGGGCTCGAACAGCGCCATCGCCTCGTCGAGACGGGCCCGCGCCCAGTCGTACTGCTCGGTCGTGGTGTGGCCCCGGTACACCGTCTCGATGACCATGATGAGCAGCAGGTGGACGCAGTACAGGCGGCGGCGCACCTCCTCGGTGGCCGTCAGCGGCCCGTGGCCGTATCCGCGCATGAAGGGCGCCGCGTCCCCGAACGCGGACATCTGCGTCCCCGTGAACCCGGCTTCGATCAACGGGTCGCCGTAGAAGGCGCGTTCGTGGTCGATGAGGGAGACGATCTTCCCGTCCCGGACCATCACGTTCCCGGACCACAGGTCCCACTCCACGAGCCGGGGCTCGCTCACCTCGTCGAGGCTGCCGGCGTGCGCGGCCAGGACGGAGCGGACCTCGTCGTAGGACCGCCCGATGTCCACGCCGCGGCGTTCGCCGTCGCGCAGCACGTCCTCGACCATGCCCGTGAACGCCTCCCGCCACGACGCGGCGGGCGGTCCGGCCAGCGGTCCGAAGCCCTCGCCGCGCACCGAGTTGATCTCCCGGTTGACGGCGCCGAGCTGCTCCATGCAGGCGTCGCGCTCGGCCGCGGGCAGGCCGTCGCCGACGATGCCGAGGTTGTCGGCGTCCACGTAGGGCATGAAGAAGTAGTCCGCGTCGCACAGTTCACGGCTCCGGTCCGCGAAGTCCACGGCGGGGACCGGCACGGACGTACGCGTTCTCAGCAGGTCCAGGGTGCGCAGTTCGATGGACATGGCCCCGCGCTCGTAGGTCATCACCTCCACCGAGGGCGGCGGCGCTATCTTCAGCACCACCTCGGCCCCGTCGCGGAGCCGGATCCGGTACGCGACGTTGAACCAGCCGTGCCCCAGCTCGTCGAACCACCCGTCGCCGACCGGCACCCGGTCCGCGCCGTACGCCCGCTCGACCATGGCGCGCAGCGTCTCGGGCGACTGCCTGTTCTTGGTGATGCTCTCCACTCCGGGTCCCTTCGTCGATGGCGCGCACCCCGCCGACACAATACTTACCATGTGGTCGGTATTGGGTCGAGGGTGCGGGACGCCCCTTCCCGCGCGGGTGCGGCACGCCCGCCGGGACCGGAGCCCGGCAGCATCGGTAACCTGCGTGACCATGAGACGCGTCTGGGGTGTGCCGGTCCTCTACCTGCTCGTCGGCGCGGTGCTCGCCGCCGCCCTGTTCGCGGAGGGGAGCACCGTCGGCGGCGCGGCCGTCGCCGTGGTGTTCCTCGTACTCGCCCTGGTGCACTCACCCTTGTTCTTCCCGGCCTCGACCGGCGCGGCCGAGGCGTTGCGCCGGGGCGCCGCCGACGGCCGGCCCGTCGTGTTCTGGCGGCCCGGGTGCGCCTACTGCATCCGCATGCGCCTGCGGCTGGGACGGAGTGCCCGCCGGATGCACTGGGTCGACATCTGGAGCGATCCGGCCGGCGCGGCGGAGGTCCGGGCCGCCAACGGCGGCGACGAGACGGTGCCGACGGTGTTCGTGGCGGGCCGGCCGCACACCAACCCGCCGCCCGCATGGGTACGCGGACAACTCGACGCCTCCGCGTGACGCACGCCGCCCCCGGGCCCGCCGCCCGACCGGAATACGCACACCGGCCGGCCGGTTGCAGCCGAGCATGACCCGACCTCAGGAACCGGCGGACGAGGGCATACACCCCCTGCTCGCCGGCCGCTACAGCCCCTCCCGGTTCGACCCGTCGACCGTCGTCGACGACCGCACCCTGGACCGGCTCCTGGAAGCCGCCCGCTGGGCCCCCTCCGCCGGGAACTCCCAGCCGTGGGCCTTCTTCGCCGCCCGCCCCGGCGAACCCGGCCACGCCCGCCTGCTTCCCCACCTCGCCCCGAGCTCCGCCCGCTGGGCGAGCGACGCGAGCCTCCTGCTCGTCACCCTGACCCGCCGCCACGTCGACGACACCTCGCTCGTCTACTCCGAGTTCGCCGACTACGACCTCGGCCAGGCCGTCGCCCACCTCACCCTCCAGGCCCAGGCCATGGACCTCGCCTCCCACCAGTTCCGCGCCTTCGACCTGGAAGCCCTCACCAAGGAACTCGACCCGGACCCCGGCTGGGCCGTCGTCTCCATGCTCGCGATCGGCACCGCCGCCGAGGGCCCGTCGCCCCGTCGCACCCGACGCAGCACGGCCGAGCTGCGGTCGGGGCCGTGGACGTCCGAGGAGTGAGGCCGGGGCCGGTCCCACACCCCCGAGGCCCGGGACTCGCCCCGCAGGGTCAGTCCACCCAGACGACCACGGCCATGCCCTTCAACGCGGCGACGTCGTAGAAGCTCCGCAGCGTGGCGAAGTGCTCGGCCAGATAGGGGGCGGGGTCGGAGGTGAACCCCGGGAACCCACCCGCTCTCCGGTACGCCGGGAGCTTTCCGAGCAGGGAGTCGATCTCCATTCCGGCGAGCGCGCGAGCGACCTCGGCCACCGCCGGTGGCGTCAGCAGCGCGGGAGGGGCGTCGATGCCGTCGTAGACCCCGGGATGGTCGAGGTAGGGGATCCCGGGGTCGCGGTCGCCCTCGATGCTGCGGTCGAGTACGGCGATCTGCGGCGAATCGGGCCGCACATGCCGGTAGAAGCCCAGCAGTTCCCAGATCGCCCAGCCGAGATCCACGGTGTCCTGGCCCGGCGGATCCCACCGGGGATCGCCGTCCGCCGCGGACGCGGCCGTCTCACGGCACCGGTCGAGGTATCCGGGCGGGACGCGTGCCAACTGCTGGGTCAGGGCCATGGGCGTGTCCGGAAAGTCCCGCCTGCTCGGCGACGCCTGGCACGCACGCTCGCGGCGTTGTCGGGATCACCCCGATACATCCAGTATCGGGGCGA
>NZ_JBVHKV010000017.1:0-189401 GCF_055559335.1 Streptomyces sp. NPDC024555 | reverse complement strand
CGGCCGCAACTAAAAAAAAAAAACACCCCCCCCCCCCCCCCCCCCCCCCCCCCCCGCCGGCCGCCCCCCCCCCCCCCGCGCGCCCCCCCCCCCCCCCCCGCGCCCCCCCCCCCCCCCCCCCCCCCCCCGCGACGTACGGACCATGCGAACCCCTTCCAGAGCAACGGGAACACGGACGCACCTCCGGCCCACCGTCGAGTACCCGGATCCGATCGGCGTGCTCCACGACACCGCTCGTTTTCTACCACCTGGTAGATTTCATGTCGTCGGGACGATAGCCCTGGAACCCCCCGAAGGAGAACCCCTCCGCACCGCAGCGGCAGAAAGCCGGCCCCGGGTGACCGACGCCCGGCCGGGGGCCCGTCGGGGACCCCGAGCCCGCCATGCAGACGACGACACCCCCACCGCAACCGGTCAGCCCACCGCCCGCTTCACCAGCAGGGCGATCCGCGCTTCGACCTCGTCCGTCACGCCGGTGAGCGCGAATCCGGCCGCCCACATGTCACCCTCGTCCAGCGCGGCCTGGTCGCTGAACCCGAGCGTCGCGTAACGGGCCTTGAACTTCTCCGCACTCTGGAAGAAGCAGACGACCTTCCCGTCCCGCGCATAGGCGGGCATCCCGTACCAGAGCTTCGGCGCGAGCGCCGGGGCCTCGGCGGTGATGACGGCGTGGACGCGTTCGGCCATGATCCGGTCCGCCTCCCCCATCTCGGCGATCCTGGCGAGCACGTCCCGTACGGCCTCCGCCGCCTTGTCCGCACGCGAGCCACGGCGCGCCGCCGTCCTCACCTCCTGGGCGCGGCTCTTCATCGCGGCCCGCTCCTCGGCCGTGAACTCCTCGCGTCCGCCGGTGGTGGTGGCGCTCATGGAATCTCCTTCCTGGGGATCCTGATGCCGGATCCCGGGCGCAAGAAGGCGGCGGCGCACCACCACCCTCTATCGGCACGCGGCGTGCCGATAGAGGGTGAATCTGGCAGGTGACCTCGGCATTGTCAACGGCACGCCCCGTGCCGTTAAGCTGAGCGCATGGCCACCACGCCCTCCGCACCCAGGCGCCGGGGCGCCGCACGCACCGAAGAGCTGCTGGAGGTGACCCTCGCTCTCGCCGCGGAGACCGGTTACGCGGGGCTGAACATCGAGGCCGTCGCCCGACGGGCCGGGGTCGGCAAGCACACCGTCTACCGACGCTGGCCCGCCATGCCGGCCCTGCTGCTCGACGCACTCAGCCGGGCATGGACCAACGACCTGGACTACCGGGACACGGGCGACGTCCGCGCGGATCTGCGCGAGCAGTTCCTCCGTTCGGCCCTCGCCCTGTCCAGCCCGCCGATCGGCCCCGTCTACCGCGCGCTCATCGCCGAGGCACAGTCCGACCCCGCCCTGCGAGCGACCCTGCACGAACGCTTCCTGACCACCGTCGAGCAGCGCACCCTCGACCGGATCACCCGCGCCCAGCACACCGGCGAACTCACCGCGGACGCCCCCCTGGAACACGCCGCCGAAATCCTCTGCGGCGCCCTGTACTACCGCAGCCTCCTCTCCACCCGCCCCGTCGACGAGGACGCGGTCGACGGACTGCTCGACATGTTCATGGCCGCATACGCGACCAACCACCGGACGGATCCACCCGGTTCAGCCCGCTGAACCCCAAGGAAGCATGGACGGGCCTCGGGACCGACGCCGCACACCACCACCGAACCCTGGCTCGAATCGGAAACCCAGAGCGGTGCGAGCTGGATGGCGAGAACGCGCGACTCTGGGCGTTTGGCGCCAGGTGTCGGCCTAGTCGTCAAGCCAGCCGGGGCTGACCATGCCGTATTCGTAGGCCATGACCACGACTTGGGATCTGTCCCGTGCGCCGAGTTTGGCCATGATGCGGCTCACGTGAGTCTTCGCGGTCAGTGGGGAGACCACCAGTTGTGCGGCGATTTCCGCGTTGGTGAAGCCGGAGGCGATCAGTCGCATGACTTCGCGTTCGCGGCTGGTCAGCGCGTCGAGGCGGTGATCGGGTTTGCGGGCGTGGACGGGGCGGTTGGCGAATTCGGCGATGAGGCGGCGGGTGATGGAGGGGCTGATGAGTGCATCGCCTTGCGCAGCGACGCGGACTGCGCGCAGGAGTTCGTCGGGTTCGGTGTCCTTGAGGAGGAAGCCTGCGGCGCCGGAGCGCAGCGCGCCGTACACGTACTCGTCGAGGTCGAACGTGGTCAGCATGACCACCTTCACCGCTGTCAGGTGCTGGTCGGCGGTGATGCGGCGGGCGGCTTCGAGTCCGTCCATGCCGGGCATGCGGATGTCCATCAGGACGACGTCGGGACGCAGTTCGCGGCAGGCGGTGAGGGCGGTGTGCCCGTCGGCGGCCTCGGCGACCACGTGCAGGTCGTCCTCGTCGTCGAGGATGCCGCGGATCCCCGCGCGTACGAGGCGCTGGTCATCCGCCAGCAGAATCCGGATCATCAGCTGCTCCGCCGATCGGCTCGTGGTGGTCTGGGAACGGTAGCCGGGCCCGGACGGTGAATCCGCCCGCGGGGCCGGTGGCGGCGCTCAGTGTTCCGCCCAGGGCATGTACGCGTTCCGTCATGCCGGCGAGGCCGCTGCCGTGCGGAGGACGGGCCGCGCCGTGACCGTCGTCGGTGACGCTGAGTGTCACTTCCCGCTCGCCTCGGTGGAGGCCGATGACGACGTGGCGGGCGCCGCTGTGCCGGACGGCGTTGGTCAGGGACTCCTGCACGATGCGGTACGCGGCGAGGTCCACTGCTGCGGGCAGCGGCGCCACGGTGCCGTGGCGCTCGATGCGCACGTCCAGGCCCGCCCGCTTCGCTGGAGAGATCAGCTCTCCGATCCGGGAGAGCCCCGGCGCGGGGGCGGTGGGAGCCGCTTCGTCGGCCTGCCGCAGCACGCCGAGTGTGGCGCGCAGTTCTTGCAGGCCGTCCTTGCTGCTCTGTTTGATGGCGGTCAGCGCCTCTTGTGCCAGGTCGGGGTTCTTCGGCATCCGGTGCAGGGCGGAGGATGCCTGTACGTGGATCATGGACATGGTGTGGCCGACGGCGTCGTGCAGTTCGCGGGCGATGCGCAGTCGTTCCTGGGTGGCGCGCAGTCTGCCGTGTTCTTCGGCGTAGGCGAGCCGGCCGTGGCGCATCGCGCCCAGCGCCAGTACCGCGATCAGCCAGCCGGTGAGCATGAAGACCGCTGTACCGGTGACGTCGCCGGTGCCGACGAGCGTGCTCGTCCCCACGCCGATGACCATGATCGCGGCCAGGGCGACCGACACCTGGATCCGCCCCTGTGCCGCCAGCGCGTACAGGGCGGCGATCGGGATGACGACGAGAGGGCCGTCGACCGTGCTCAGCAGGTGGTAGGCGCCGGTACCGAGCACGGTGAACCAGCCCACCGCCACCGGATGGCGGCGACGCAGCGGCAGCGCCGCGCACACCAGTACCGCCAGGAGCCAGGAGGCGATCAGGGAGGCGTTCGCGTGCCACTGCGCGCCGAGCCGCTGCCCTTCGGCCACCCCGCACAGCACGAGCACGATCCCGGCGAGTGCCAGGTCGGCGTGGCGCCCGGTGGGCAGGCGGAAGCGGGTGGCATCGAGGTGGATCACTGCTTCATTCTGCCCGGCCAGGGATACCGCACCGCGCCTTATGTGACGGTTTGAGGCGAGGGTGCGTGCCAGGGGTGTACGCGGTGGCCCGGGGTGTACATCCGCTGGAGTACATCGGTCGCGGCCGAGTGTCTGCCGTGGGCCGACGCCCGCATCCGGTGGGCGCCAGCAGGATCGAGGGCATGTCGTCGCCCCTTGCTCCCACCCGGATCAGTGCTGCCGTCGTCGGCGCACTGGTGGGTACCGCGGCCGGGATTCTGCTGATCACCGCCGCCGGAACCTTCTCGATCACGGTCGGCGGCGCGTTCGCCGGGCTCGCGCTCGGTGTCCCCGCGCTCGCCGGGGCGGTGGTGGGCGTGGCGACGGATCCAGGTAGCACTCGCTCGAATTCGAGGTAGGCCCATGTCCTCCCCCCGCGGCTCCACCGCGTCCCTCACCCCGCCCCCGTCCGATGCGTCGTCCGCGCCCGCCGGCCGGTTCGGCGCCCTGGCGGGCTGGGCGCAACGTCATCGCTGGGCCGCCCTTGCCCTGTGGGTGGCCGTCCTTGCTGTCATCACGCTGGGCTCCACCGCGGCCGGGTCCGCCTACAGGAACGACTTCACGCTGCCCGGAACCGACTCCCAGGCCGCCACCGACTTGTTCAAGGAGCACGGCAGCGACCAGGCGGGCGACAGCGTCGAGATCGTCTTCAAGAACGCCGCGGGCATCAAGAGCGCGAAAGCCCGCATCGAGCCGATGCTGGCCGAGGTGAAGGAGATGGCGGGCATCGCCGACGTGCGCAGCCCCTTCGCCGATGCCTCGGCGATCTCGAAGGACGGCACGATCGCCTACGCGTCCGTCACGCTCGACGGAAAGACCGAGGAGGTCCCCAAGGAGGACGTCGCCGAGGTCATCGACGTCGCCCGGCACATCGCCTCCGCCGACCTCCGGGTCGAGGTGGGCGGCGAGGCCGCGCGCAACGCGCAGGACCAGGATCCGCCGACCGCCGAACTCGCCGGGATCGTGGCCGCGCTGGTCATCCTGGTGCTGCTGTTCGGCTCGCTGCTCGCGGCCTCGCTGCCGCTGATCACTGCGCTGTTCGCGGTGGGCGGCGCCATCGGGCTGATCGCCCTGGCCTCGCACATCTTCACCGTCGCCGACTTCACCCCGCCCATCCTGATGCTCGTCGGGCTCGGTGTCGGCGTCGACTACGCCCTGCTGATCTTCTACCGGTACCGCCACGAACTCCTGGCCGGTGCGCAGCCCGCCGGAGCCGGCCTCAAGGCCCTCGACTCGGCGGGCCGCACGGTCTTCTTCGCCGGCTGCACGGTCATCGTCGCGCTCCTCGGTCTCGTCGCTCTCGGACTCGGCTCGCTGCAGGGCATCGCCCTCGCGGTGGCCATCACCGTGCTGATCACGATGGCCGCCTCACTGGTGCTGCTGCCCGCACTCCTCGCCCTGTTCGGCGGGCGCATCCAGCGCCATGTCCTGGGGCAGCAGGCCAAGGCCTCCGCGAAGGGCAAGACCGAGGGCAACCGCTGGCGCGCCATGGCCCGCGCCGTGCAGCGCCGCCCCGTACCGACCCTGCTGGCCGGCGTGATCGCCCTGCTGGCCCTGTCCGCACCGGCTCTCGGCATGCGCCTGGGCTTCGCCGATGCCGGCAACACCCCGAGGGACAGCACGTCGCGGCAAGCGTATGACCTGCTCGCCGAGGGCTTCGGCCCCGGCTTCAACGGTCCGCTCATCGTGCTGGTCAAGGGCGACCAGAGCGCGGGGAAAACCGTCCAGGCCAAGCTCGCCACCACCGACGGCGTTGCCGAGGCCGGTCCGGCGATGCTCTCCAAGGACGGCGCCCTGTCCACCGTCTTCGTCTACCCGACGACCTCCCCGCAGGCCGAGGGAACCGTGGACCTCGTCCACCACCTGCGCGACGACGTGGCCCCGCCCCTCGAACACGCCACCGGCGCCGAGGTACTGGTCGGCGGTGCCACGGCCGCCTCCCAGGACGTCTCCGAGACACTCTCCGACCGGCTGCCCCTGTTCGTCGCCGTGGTCGTCGGCATCTCCTCACTCCTGCTCCTGCTCGTCTTCCGGTCGGTCTGGATCCCCGTCAAGGCGGCGATCCTCAACCTGCTGTCCATCTCCGCCGCACTCGGGGTGATCACCCTCGTGTTCCAGCACGGCTGGTTCGGAGCACAGCCGGGTCCCATCGAGGCGTTCATTCCCGCGCTGATCTTCGCGATCGTCTTCGGACTCTCCATGGACTACGAGGTCTTCCTCGTCTCCCGAATCCACGAGGAATGGACGCGCACCAGGGATCCGGCCCAGTCCGTGCGGGAAGGGCTCGCGTCGACCGGCAAGGTCATCACCGCGGCCGCGGCCATCATGATGTTCGTCTTCGGAGCCTTCGTCCTCAGCCCGGACCGCATGCTCCAGCAGTTCGGTCTCGGCCTGGCCGTCGCGATCCTGCTCGACGCGGTGGTCATCCGATGCCTGATCGTCCCCGC
This sequence comes from Streptomyces sp. NPDC024555, assembly GCF_055559335.1. Taxonomy (NCBI): domain Bacteria; kingdom Bacillati; phylum Actinomycetota; class Actinomycetes; order Kitasatosporales; family Streptomycetaceae; genus Streptomyces; species Streptomyces sp. NPDC024555. The sequence goes on along the minus strand of NZ_JBVHKV010000017.1, from coordinate 183,317 downwards.
GGTGATGCAGATGCTCGGCAAGCGGGCCTGGTGGCTGCCCGGATGGCTGGACCGAAAGCTGCCCAAGGTATCCATCGAGCATCCCGAACAGAACTGACCCGCGGCCCGGCACAGCCCGGTTATCCGCGCTCAAGCCTGTTGTCGAAGCCTCCTCGACGATTTGGGCGGCCAGCGGCTCGGCTTGTTGCGTGTCGTTCTCATGCGCGTCGCTGGAAGACGAGCAGGCACGGGGCGGGCGACGACGGGGTCGCGCCGGTCGCAGCACATGTCAGAAGGTGAGGACGACGCGCCCGCGCAGACCGCCGGCCTCCAGCAAGCGGTGCGCCTCGACGGCTTCCCCGGCCGGCAGGGCCTTGGCCACGCGCGCGACGAGCCGCCCCTCCTCCGCGAGCTGCTGGATGCGGACGAGCTTGGCGTGCTCGCGGGCGTAGTGCGGGACGAAGGTGTTCTGCGTGGCGATGCCGCGTTCACTCGTGTTCGCGCCGGCCATGGACGAGGACGCGGCCCGGCCTCCGTCGCGCACCGCACGGAGCGCCTGCCCGGCGATACCCGCGGTGTCGATCAGGCCGTCGACCCCGCCCGGTACTTCCTGCCGCACCAAATCCGAGAACTCGGCCCCGCGTGGCAGGACCACGTCGGCACCCAGGTCCTTGACCAGTCGCTCGTCCTTCGGCGCCGCATCCGCGATCACCCGGTACCCGTCCGCCTTGGCCAGCTGCACCGCGCAGCCGCCGACCGCGCCGGCGGCGCCGGTGACGGCGACGGTCGCGCCCTCGGGCAGATCCAGCAGGTCCAGCGCCATCCGGGCCGTCAGGCTGTTCATCGGGAGCGTCGCGGCCTCGGCGTCGCTCAAGCCCTCCGGTGTGCGCACGACGGACTCGGCGGGGACGACGATGTGCTCCGCGTAGGCGCCGTGTGTGCCGGAGACGACCACGACCGCCATCACGCGATCGCCGACCCGCAGGGGGGTGTCGGTTCCCTCGCCGATCTCCTCGACCACGCCGGCCGCGTCCATCCCGGGCACGTAGGGCGGCTCGATGCCGGACACGTGCGCGATACCCCTGCGTACCAGCGAGTCGACCGGGTTGACGGCCGCCGCGGTCACCCGGACGCGGATCTGCCCGGGTCCGGCCTCGGGCACCGGCAGGTCCAGCATCCGCAGCACCTCGGGCCCGCCGAACTCGGTCAGTCCTACGGCTTTCATGAATGACTCCACTCGTCGTGATCTTGGGCGTACATCTGAGTACGTTCCACTCGGCCACGTCCGATACAACCGATATCGGCCGGATGGAGGGAGTCCGCGCTGTGAGGGGTACCGGCAGGGCCCCCCACCCGCCGCGCGTGCTGCCTACGCTGGCGATATGGACCATCGGGATGAAGTCAGCACGTTCCTCCGATCCCGCCGCGACAAGATCACCCCCGAGCAGGCGGGACTGCCGGTGTACGGCCTGCGGCGGGTACCCGGACTGCGCCGCGGCGAGGTCGCGATGCTCGCCGGAGTGAGCGTCGAGTACTACACCCGTCTTGAGCGCGGCAACCTCAAGGGAGTCTCCGAGAGCGTCCTGGACGCCCTGGCCAGGGCCCTGCGCCTGGACGACACCGAGCGCATGCACCTGTACGACCTCGCCCGCACCGCCGGCCCCGCCCCGAGGGCGCAGGCGAAGCGCCGCGAGTCCCGCCCGGTCGTCCGGCCGAGCGTGACGCGGATCATCGAGGGCATGCCGCACCTGCCGGCCTTCGTGAAGAACGACCGCCTCGACACCCTCGCCACCAACGCGCTGGGCCGGGCTCTGTTCGCGCCGATGTACGCCGACCCCACCGCCGGCGCCAATAGTGCACGCTTCGCGTTCCTCAGCCCCGCCGCCCGGCAGTTCTACGCCGACTGGGAACGCGTCACCCACGAGTCCGTAGGCGTCCTGCGCGTCGCGGCCGGCAAGAACCCCTACGACAAGGAACTGTCGAACCTCATCGGCGAGCTGTGCACCCGCAGTGACGTCTTCCGTACGATGTGGGGCGCCCACGACGTCCATGTCTTCCGCGAGGGCACCAAGCGCCTGCGCCACCCGGTTGTCGGCGACCTGGAACTCGACCACGAGAGCATGCGGCTCGAAGGCGGACTCGGCGTCGTCGTCTACAGCGCGCGCCCGGACAGCGCCTCCGAGGACGCCCTCAGACTCCTCGCGAGCTGGTCCGCCACCGACGGCCAGGAGCAGGACACCGACATCTCGTCCACCGGCTGAACCGATCGCCTGTCCTCGCGGACGGGCTTTCGGGGTCGATCGGCAGGGCCTGTGGGCGTGGTTACCAGGCGTATGCCTCGGGGGCTTCGCCGCCGGGGCCGGGCCAGATCTCGTCGAGCTCGGCCAGTGTCTCGGCGGACAGGGTGATGTCCAGGGCGCGTCGGCTGGTGGCGAGCTGGTCGGCGGTGCGGGGGCCGATGACGGTGGCCGTCAGGACGGGGTTGTGCAGGAGCCAGGCCAGGGCGACGTCGGCGGGCTGTTCGCCGAGGTCGGCGCACAGCTTCTCGTACGCCTCCAGCTGCGGCCGGTACCGCTCGATGGTCTGCTGCATCCGCGGGGTGGTCCGGCGGCCGCCTTCGAGCTTCTTCAGGACGCCGCCCAGCAGGCCGCCGGCCAGGGGGCTCCACGGGATCAGGCCGATGCCGTAGTGCCGCAGGGCCGGGACGACTTCGAGTTCGATCGTGCGGGCGGTGAGGTTGTAGAGGCTCTGCTCGGAGACCAGGCCCATGAAGGTGCGGGCGGTGGCGGCGTTCTGGGCGGTGGCGATCTGCCAGCCGGCGAAGTTGCTGCTGCCGATGTACGTGACCTTGCCCTCGCGCACGAGCTGTTCCATCGCCTGCCAGATCTCCTCCCACGGAGTCGACCGGTCGATGTGGTGCATCTGGTAGAGGTCGATGTGGTCGGTCCGGAGCCGGCGCAGGCTGGCCTCGGCGGCCCGGCGGATCTTGTAGGCGGACAGGTACTTGTCGTTCGGTCCGGGGCCCATCGGCTGGTACAGCTTGGTCGCCAGCACGATCTTGTCGCGCCGGCCGCCGAGCTGGGCGAGCCAGCGGCCGATGATCTCCTCGGACAGGCCGAAGCCCTGCTCCATGTCGGGGGTCTGCGGGCCGCCGTAGACGTCTGCGGTGTCGAACAGGTTGATGCCCGCGTCCACCGCCGCGTCCATGATCCTGAAGCTTTCGGTTTCGTCGGTCGCGTCGCCGAAGTTCATGGTGCCCAGCGCGAGACGGCCGACCTTCAGGCCGCTGCGGCCGAGGTGCGTGTACTGCATGATCATCAGCCTTTCTTCAAAGGGGGTCGGGACGGATACGTACCCGTCGTGCGAGGAAGGGGCAGGTCAGAGGCTTGCCGTCACCCCGTCGAGCGGTTCGTTCCGGGCGATCTCACGTCCGGGTGTCCGGGTGCGGCGGTGGATCGTCACGGCGTAGACCACGGCCGCGAGGCCGGTGGCGGCGATGGCGACCAGACCGAGGGGTACGGCGGTGCCGGCGCCGCCGAGGCCGACGAGCGGCGCGGCGAGCCCGCCCAAGGCGAACTGGGCCAGGCCGAGGAGCGAGGAGGCCGTGCCGGCGATGTCGGGGTAGCCCGAAAGAGCCAGGGAGGTGGCCGGGGGCGTCGTCGTGGCCGCGCCGCTGACCAGGACGAACAGGGAGACGACCATCGCGGGCAGCGGGAGCGGGGCGAGCGCGGTGACCAGGACGCCGGCCGCACCGGCCAGGGACATCGTCAGGCCGATCGCCAGGGTGCCCTTCTCCGACCAGCGGCCGGACAGGCGGCCGGCGATGAAGCCGAAGGCCATGAACCCGAGGGAGTTGAGGCCGAAGGCGTAGGAGTAGCCCTGCGGGGACAGGCCGTAGATGCCCTGCAGGACATAGGTGGCGCCGCTGAGGTAGGCGAACAGCGCGGCGTAGACGAAGCCGATGACGAGGACGGCGCCGAGGAAGACCCGGTCGGACAGCAGGCGGCGGAAGTCGCGGCCGGTCTGACGGAACTCGCCGGTGGTCCGCTCCCGCGCGGGCAGGGTCTCGCGGAAGACGACCAGGACGGCGACGAGGATGGCCGCACCGGCGGCCGAGAGGAAGAGGAACAGGCCGCGCCAGTCGGTGACGGCGGCGAGCTGTCCGCCCAGGACCGGCCCGATGATCGCGGCGAGCCCGCCGATGACGGTCAGGCGGCTGTAGTACCGCACGAGCTTCGCGCCGGAGTACAGGTCGCGGCCCGCGGCCTGGGCGATCACGATGCCGACCGCGCCGGCGAGGCCCTGGAGGAACCGGGCCGCGACCAGCGTCTCCACGCTGGGGCTGAGGGCGCACAGCACGGCGGTGATGATGTACGCGGCGACGCCGATCAGCAGCGGGCGACGGCGGCCCAGCCGGTCCGACAGCGGCCCCGCGACGACCTGCCCGAGCGCGAGGCCGAGCAGGCAGGCCGTGACCGTCAGCTGCGCGGTCGACGTCGCCGCGCCCAGGTCTGCGGTCAGGGCGGGAAGGACCGGGAGGTACAGGTCCATCGAGATCGGCCCGAAGACGGTCAGCAGCGCCAGGACGACGGCCAGGGCACGGCCGGCCCGCCGCTCACGCGGCGCTTCGGTGATCTGGGGGGTGCTCACAGGGCTCCTATGCGATGAGGACGAGGAAGAGGGCTTCGGACGGCGGTCCGTGGGGCGCCGCCGGAACTCCACCGCTTCCAGGCAACCGCTTTTCGCCCAGGTCAGGGAGTTTCTGTGGAGGGATGTACCGGCAGTACATGCCAGGCGCAGCCGGTCCTGGTGTCCTGATGCGAGCTCCGGTCCTCTCGGGCACGGCCGTACCGGGGCCCGCGAGCGGTCAGGGTGTGTACGTGGGGCAGGTGAGGGTGGCGGTGTCGATGACGAAGCGGTGGTGGCGGTGGCCGAGGAGAAAACCGTTCGAGCTTGACGGCCACGTGGCCCGCCCGCCCGTGCCGACGACCGCGATCTTCTTGCCGGGGCCGGGGCCCCGGCGCCCCGGCGGCGCAGCGGGGCGTAGGGGGGGCGCAGGGGGTGATGCCCGCCCTGGGTGTGCGTGCCGTCGCCGTCGGGGCCGGCCTCGGCGAAGGTGCCGATGATGGTCGGGACCAGGGGACGGCCCGCGACGGGGGCGGCGTAGGCGTCCACGCGCAGGAGAGGGGTTCCTCGTTCGGGGCTGGTGGCGGCTGAACGGGGTGGTGTCAGCCGGCGGTGGGAGCGGCGGCGTACTCGGTGTCGGTGACGGGGGTCAGCCAGTGGACGACATCGTGGTCGACGTCGCCCTCGTTGATGGCGAGGTGGACCATCAGGCGGTCCGGGGCGGCTCCGTGCCAGTGCTCCTCACCGGCCTCGAACAGGACGCGGTCGCCGGGGCGGATGACCTCGACCGGTCCGCCGCGGCGCTGGCACAGGCCGACGCCCTCGGTGACGAAGACGGTCTGGCCGAGTGGGTGGCGGTGCCAGTGGGTGCGGGCCCCCGGCATGAAGTGCACCAGGTTGGCGGTGACCCGGGAGGGGGCAGGAGCCGCGGCGACGGCGTCGATGTAGACGTCGCCGGTGAACCAGTCGGCCGGGCCCTTGACGGTGGTGATCGAACTGCGGGTGATCTGCACGGCGGGATCCTTCGCGGGAGAACGGGTGGTGTGGGTGGTTCAGGGCTTGAGGAGGGTCTTGATCGCGCGGCGCTCGTCCATCGCGCGGTAGCCCTCGGCGACCTGCTCCAGCGGGAGGGTGAGGTCGAAGACCTTGCCCGGGTCGATGCGGCCGGTGAGGACGCGGTCGATGAGGTCGGGGAGGTAGCGGCGTACGGGGGCGGGGCCGCCGCGCAGGCCGACGTGGGAGTAGAACAGCTCCTCGCCGTCGATGGCGACGTCGTGGGGGACGCCGACGAAGCCGACGTTGCCGCCGGGGCGGGCCGAGTGCAGTGCCTGGCTCATGGCCTGGGAGGTGCCGACGCATTCCAGGACGGAGTCGGCGCCTGTGCCGCCGGTCATCTCCTTGATCCGGGCGACGCCCTCCTTGCCACGCTCGGTGACGATGTCGGTGGCGCCGAAGGCGAGGGCCAGCTTCTGCCGGGACTCGTGGCGGGACATGGCGATGATCCGTTCGGCCCCCATCTCCTTGGCGGCGATGACGCCGGACAGGCCGACCGCGCCGTCGCCGACGACGACGGCGGTGGAGCCGGGGCGGACCTCGGCTGCGTCGGCGGCCCACCAGCCGGTGCCCATGACGTCCGACAGGGCCAGCAGGCCCGGCCACAGCGACTCGTCCGGGGTCTCGTCGAGGGCCACGAGGGTGCCCTGGGCGTTCGGGATGCGGATGTACTCGGCCTGGCAGGTCCCCATGAACTCACGGTGCAGACAGTGCGACTGGAAACCGTTGCGGCAGTTGGCACACGTGTTGTCCGAGGTGGCGAAGGAGCCGACGACGAACCGACCGGGCCGCAGGCCGGGGGCCTCGGAGCCGACCTCCTCCACGAACCCGACGTACTCGTGGCCCATCGGATGCGGGTCGGTGGTCTCGTCCAGGCCGCGCCAGGGCCACAGGTCGGAGCCGCACACGCAGGTGACGGCCGTCCGGATGATCGCGTCGGTCGGCTTGAGGATCTTCGGATCGTCCAGCGACTCGAAGCGCACGTCGCCGGGAGCGTGGATCACTGCACCGCGCATGGGGAGAACCTTCCGTTCGTCGAAGAGGCCGCACACCTGGCGGTCCTCGGAATCGGCCCCGGCCGCTCGGAAACGAACCGGAGCGCCCGAGGGCCTGGCGGCCCGTGCCGCTGTGCGGCCGGGGGCGGGCCTGGGGGGCGGCTGTGCCGCCCGGGGAGTGCCCGGATTCCAGGTAACCGCCGATTCCGGAGGGCAGCGAGTCACCAGTGAGACGTGTACTGGCAGTGCATCCCTTTCGCGGTGGGCGGGCCGTACCGTCGAAGACATGGACAACCACGAGGAGGTCCGCGAGTTCCTCACCTCGCGGCGCGCGAAGATCAGCCCCGAGCGGGCGGGCCTGCCCGCCGGTACCCGGCGCCGGGTACCGGGACTGCGCCGGAGCGAGGTCGCGGCCCTGGCCGACATGAGCGTCGAGTACTACGCCAAACTCGAACGCGGCAACCTCGCCGGCGCCTCCCCGGCCGTCCTCGAAGCCCTCGCCCGCGCCCTCCAGCTCGACGACGCCGAACGCGCCCATCTGCTGCACCTGGCCCAGGCCGCCGACGGCACGGACGCCCTCACCCGCCCCCGCCGCCGCGCCGCCCCCCGGCAGTGGAAGGCGCACCGCAGCCTCCAGTGGACCCTCGACGCGATCACCGCGGGGCCCGCGGTCGTCACCAACGGCCGCATGGACGTCCTGGCCGCCAACCCCCTGGCCCGAGCCTTCTACACCGACCTGTTCGCCAACCCCGACAACCAGGCCAACCTGGCCCGGTTCCAGTTCCTCGACCCCGCCACCCGCCGCTTCTACCCCGACTGGGACCTCTTCGCCGACATGGCGGTCGCCATACTGCGCCGCGAAGCCGGCCGCGACCCCCACGACAAGGACCTGCACGACCTCATCGGCGAGCTGTCCACCCGTAGCAAGGACTTCCGCACCCGCTGGGGCGCCCACGACGTCCGCCGCCACGGCACCGGCACCAAACGCTTCCGCCACCCCATCGTCGGCGACCTCACCCTCGCCTTCGAGGCCCTCGATCTCGCCGCCGAACCCGGCCTCCACATGACCGTCTACACCGCCGAACCGGGCTCCCCCTCCGAGGAGGCCCTCCGCCTGCTCGCCTCCTGGGCCGCCACCGAGAACACCTCGGCGCCGCTCTCCGAGATGCCCCCGGCCGGCCCGGCGGCATCGTCCTGATCCTCAGTGCGCCGCACGGCTTCCTTCCGCTCGACCGGGAAGTTCCGGCCGTACGCCCGCACCCGGCCGGCTCACCTGGGCATCGGCCGGCAGCGGGGCCGGCCGGCCGCTCTGCGGGGCTGCGTGCCCTGGATTTCAGTCGGCCGTTCGGGGGCGGTCGGTGCCGACGCGTTCCCAGAGACCGGCCAGATGCGTGTGGAGGACTTCCTCGGCTTCCTCTGCGGTCAAGTGGCCTATGAGTACATGGGTGGTGAGGCCGTCGGCGAGGGCGAGCAGAGCGTGAGCCTCGTGCCGAGGGTCGGGTGGCGTAGCGCCTTCGCCGGCCGGGCCGTTGTCGGTGGCCTCTGTGATGAGGCGGACGAGAAGGTCCCGGAGGGCCGTGTAGCTGGTTCTCAGCGGGCCGGCGAGTGGCTCGCTGACGGCGGCCTGAGCGATGAACGCGAGCCAGATCCGTGCTTCGGCGCGGTGTTCTTCGCGGAGCAGGGCGATCTCGTCGGCCGCGTGGCTCAGCGCGGTGGCGGCCGACTGGGCCGGGGTTGCGGTCAGGCGGGTCCTCACACGTTCGGTGATGCGTTCGCCGACGTGGTCGACGGCGAAGAGGAGCATCTCCTCCTTGCTGCGGAAGCAGCGCTGGACGGCGCCCAGGGAGACCTGCGCGCGGGCGGCGACGTCGCGCATGCTCACCCCCTGCGGCCCGTGTTCGTCGGCGAGAAGGCAGACGGCCTCGGCGATCCGGCGGCGTCGGCTTTCGTAGTCCACCTGTTTGGGCATGGTCGGACAGCCTCCTTATTCCGATACGATCGTATCACTTCTGGGTTAGGGTTCGGCCACGAGTACGTCGGCAGAGGGATGGGAAGCGCGATGATCAGGCAGGACGCCCTGTGGGCAATGACGGCCGCCGCTCAGGCGGAGGCGGTCCGAGGTGGGGAGATATCGGCGGTCGAGCTGGTCGGCAGCCACCTGGACCGCATTGCGGAGGTCAACCCGCAGGTCAACGCGGTCACGCAGCTGATGGCCGAGCGGGCCCGCGAGGCCGCGGCACACGCGGACCGGCGGCGGGCAGCGGGCGAAGACCTCGGGCCGCTGGCCGGCGTGCCGTTCACGGTGAAGGAGACCACCGCCGTCGAAGGGGTGCCGACCACACTCGGAACGTCACGCTTCCGCGACCTGGTGGCTCCGGCCGACGCACCCCCCGTGGCCCGGCTCCGCGCGGCAGGAGCGATACCGATCGGCCACAGCAACATGCCCACCCTGGTCCTGGCCGGGATGCACACCCGCAGCGAGTTGTTCGGCGACACCGCCAACCCGTGGAACCGGAGCCGGACCCCGGGGGGCAGCAGCGGCGGTGACGGAGTGGCCGTCGCCACCGGCATGGCCGCGATGGGACTCGGAAACGATTCCGGCGGATCCGTCCGGATCCCCGCCTCGTTCTGCGGCGTGACGGGGCTGAAGCCGACCACCGGGCGGTTCCCCGCCGACCACCGCGTCCTCGGCCCCGAGGACCCGGGAGCGGCCTCACAGATGCTGGTCACCGACGGGCCCCTGGCCCGTACGGTCGCCGATCTGCGGCTGGCCTACGAGGCGCTCTCGGGGACCGACCCCCGGGACCCGCGGGCCGTACCCGTGCCCCTCTACGGCGAACCGCTGCCGGGGCCGGTCAAGGTCGCGGTCGTCGCCGACCCCGGAGGCCACGGCGTCCACCCCACGGTCCGCGCGGCCGTCACGGCGGCAGCGGACGCGTTGCGCGACGCCGGGTACGACATACGGGAGGTCCCGGATGTTCCGCGGCTGGACGAGGCACTTGAGGCGTACGGCCGGATCACCGTGACCGAATTCGCGCCGACCTGGCCGGTGGTGCGGAAACTGCTCGGCGACGGCGGAGACCGCTTCATCCAGATGGCCATGGAGAAGACTCCGCCCGCGAACGCCGCCGAGCTCACGAAGCTGATGGGGACCTGGCTCGGCATCCGCCGCACATGGGCAGAATTCCTGGACGAGTATCCGCTGCTGCTCGGCCCGGTGTTCACCGAGCCGCCCGTGGAGCCGGGACTGGAGTCCCGCGACAGAGCGGGGCGTGAACGGGTCGCCCAGGGCATGCGCCTGTGCACGGTGACCAGCTTTGTGGGGGTGCCCGCGGTCGCTGTACCGACCGGACTCGGCGACGGCCTGCCGTCCGGTGTACAGATCATCGGGCGCGCGTTCCGGGAGGACCTGTGCCTGGCCGCCGCCCAGGAGATCGAGGACCGCCTCGGTGTGCTCACGCCGATCAGCCCTCGCTCCGAAACCCCGGCCGCCCTGCGGTAGGCGGAGCCACCGCAGGGGGCGAAGACACGGCCGGCGGTCGACGAGCGGCGTGCGGGAGGCGGCATCCGCGCCCCGCCGCTCGGTGCCCGGCGAGTCACCTCTCGGCTCGTCGGGCCGGAGCCCGACGGCGCGGACCCGCTCACGGGCGGGTGCGACGGGGCGGCTCCTTCACGTGCCCGCGCGGCCCCGGCCGTGCTCTCCGGCGTACCGCTCGGCCAGGGCTTCGGAACCTCTGGCGAGCAGGGCGACATCGGCGCCGACGAGGACGAACGACGCTCCGCGGTCGAGATAGGCCGACGCCACGGCGGGGTCGAAGGCGTTGACACCGACGGGCTTGCCCGCGCCGCGGACGGCCTCGAAGGCGCGTCCGACCGCGGCCACCACGTCGGGGTGGGTCTGCAGGCCGAGCAGGCCCATCGACGCGGCGAGGTCGGACGGACCGACGAAGACCCCGTCGACGCCGTCGACCGCGGCGATCTCGGCGGCGTTGCCGACGCCGGCGGCAGACTCGATCTGGACGAAGAGCGAGACGTACTCGTCCCCGCGGGCCAGGTAGTCCTCGACGCGGTTCCACCGGGCCGATCGCGCGAGGGCCGACCCGACCCCGCGGTTGCCGCGCGGCGGGTAGCGCACGGCCCGTACGGCCTCCTCGGCCTGTTCCGGAGTGTCGATCATCGGGATCAGGATGTTCTGGGCGCCGAGGTCGAGGACCTGTTTGATCATGACCGGCAGCAGGCCCGGTACGCGGACGAGCGGGGTGGCCGGGTAGGTGGAGACCGCCTGGAGCTGCGCGCACACGGATTCGAGCTGGTTGGGTCCGTGCTCCATGTCGATCAGCAGCCAGTCGAGGCCGCCGCCCGCGCAGATCTCGGCGGCGAGCGGGCTGCCGCTGCACACCCACATGCCGATCAGGGGGCGGTCGGAGGCTGCGAGCGCCTCGCGGAAGGTCGCGGGGAGGTTCACCGGAAGCTGCACGTTATCGTTCCCATCGTTCCGTAGTCGCAGAGCACCGAGTCGCCGGGCTGCACCCACATCGGCCGGGTGAAGGATCCGGCGAGGATCAGCTCTCCCGCGGCGAGCGCGGTGCCGTGCTGGTGGAGCTTGTTGGCGAGCCACGCCACTCCGGTGGCGGGGTGGTTGAGCACACCGGCGGCGACGCCGGTCTCCTCGATCGTCTCGTTGCGGTACAGCAGCGCGGAGATCCAGCGGAGGTCCACCGCGTCGGGCGCGACGGGGGCGCCGCCGAGTACCAGTCCGCCGTAGGCGGCGTTGTCGGCGATGGTGTCGACGATCGTCCGCCCCTCGAGTTCCAGGTGCGAGTTGAGGATCTCCAGCGCCGGGACGACGTACTCCGTCGCGCGGAGCACGTCGAAGACCGTGCAGTGCGGACCCTCCAGCGGCGCCTTGAGCAGGAAGGCGAGTTCGACCTCGACGCGGACGTTGGAGAAGGCGTCGAACGGCACGAGCGCGCCGTTCTCCCACACGGTGTCGTCGAACATCACGCCGTAGTCGGGCTCCGAGATGCCCGTCGCCGCCTGCATGGCCCTGGACGTCAGGCCGATCTTGCGGCCGACGAGGCGGCGGCCGGCCGCGATCCGCCGGTCGCGCCAGAGCGCCTGGACGGCGTACGCGTCGTCCACGGTCGCCTCGGGGTACCGGGCGGTGATCCGGGGCAGTACGACGCGGTCGGTGTGTGCCCTGTCGAGCTCGGCGGCGAGACCGGCGAGGATCGGGTCGGAAAGCATCGTCAGGCTCCTTGATCGACACGGTCGCCCCGGGGGGAACCGTGTGCGCCGTGGGTCCGGTGGGTGCGGAAGGCGTCGAGGGAGCCGGTGCGGTGGCGGCGCACGGCCTGCTCGATCCGGTCGGGCGTCCCGTCCCCCTCGATGAGGGCGAGCAGGTCGTCGTGCTCCCCCACCGACTCCCGGGGCCGGTGGGGGACGAACCCGAAGATCGAGTCGCGCAGATGGCCCAGCCGGGACCACTCCGCGTCGACCATCTCCAGGAGCCGGGGGTTGGGGCACCTGGAGTAGAGGGTGTGGTGGAACTCCTGGTTGAGCGCGCCGAAGCGCCGGGAGTCGAAGTCGCTGAGCGCGCCGCGCATCGCCGTGTTGAGTTCCCGGGCCCGCGCCAGGTCCCGTGGGGTGAGGTGGGGAGCCGAGAGCGCCGTCGCCGCGCTCTCCAGCACGGTGATGACCCCCATCGCGTGGATGTAGCGGTCCGGATCGGCCATGGCGACACTCGCGCCGACGTTGCGCTCGAAGGTCACCAGCCCCTCGGCCGTGAGGTGGCTGATGGCCTCCCTGACCGGAACCACGCTCATGTCGAGCCGGGCGGCGAGCGTCGACAGGACGAGGCGGTAGCCGGGGCCGAACGCCCCGGACGTGATCTGGCCGCGGATCCACTCCTGGGCGATCTGCGACTTGCTCGTGGCCGGCGTCGGCCGGGTCCGGGTCACGAGGTGGCCCGCGCCGTCTCGGAGCGGCCGGAGCGGTCCGCGTCGTACTTCGCCCGCCAGTCGGCGTTCATCGGGAAGAGCCCTTCCACGGGGTGCCCGTCGGCGACCTGCCGGGCGATCCAGCCGTCCTCCTCCTCCTGGGCGATCGCGGCATCGGCGATGTCCTCCGCGATACCCGGCGGGATCACGACGACGCCGTCCGCGTCGCCGACGAGGATGTCCCCGGGCTGCACGGTGGCACCGCCGCACGCGATGGTGAGGCCGGCGTCCCACGGCACGTGCCTGCGGCCGAGCACGGCCGGATGCGGTCCGGCCGTGAAGACCGGGATGCCGACGGCGGCGACGGCCTCGGCGTCGCGCACCCCTCCGTCGGTGACGACGGCCGCGGCGCCCCGGGCGTGGGCGCGGAGGGCGAGGACGTCCCCGAGCGTGGCCGCTCCCCGCTCGCCGCGCGCCTCGATGACGAGGACCTCCCCCTCCGCCACGGTGTCGAAGGCGCGCTTCTGCGCGTTGTATCCCCCGCCGTGGCTCCTGAAGAGGTCTTCACGGAAAGGAACGAAACGCAGGGTACGGGCGGTGCCGACGAAGGTCTGCCCCGCGACGAGGGGGCGGACACCGTCGACGAAGACGCCTTCGAGGCCCTTGCGGCGCAGCTGGGCCGAGAGCCCGGCGACGGGGACCGACGCGAGTTTCGCCCGCAGCTCCGGGGTCAGGGACGATTCGGACGTGGTGTTCAAAGTGGTCTCGCTTCAACATCGTGTACGGAATTGTGGTTGGATCTGCTGCATGGCGAGCAAGACCGAACAGGCATTCGTGATCCTCAAGGAAAGGATCATGAACGGCACATACGGCCCCGGACACCGCCTGGTCATCGACCAGTTGGTGCGTGAGCACGGCATCAGTTCCGTGCCGTGGCGCGAGTCGCTGCGCCGGCTGGAGGCCGAGGGCTGGGTGGAGATCGTGCCCAACGTCGGCGCGCTGGTGGCGACGTTCGACACCGACGCCTGGCAGCGGGGCCTGCACATCGTGGCTCGCCTCGGGGGTTACGCGACGGCGCTGTCGGCGCCCCATCTGACCGAGGCCGACCTCACGACGGCCCATACGCTGGACCGTCAGATGAAGGAGGCCCTGGCCGCCTTCGACCCGGCCCGTTTCGGCCGGCTCAACCGGCGGTTCCACCAGTTGCTCGCCTGTCGCTGCCCCGACCGCCGCCTCGTCGACATGGTCGACAACGAGTGGGCGCGGCTGGAGGTCGTCCGCAGGTCTGCCTTCTGGTACGCCCCCGGCCGGGCCGAGGCCGCCATCGCCGAGCACGAGGGCATTCTCGAACTGATCGAGTCCGGGGCGTCGTCCGAAGCCATCGAGGCGGCCGCCAAGCAGCACGAGATCAACACCATCGAGGCGGTCACGCAGTACGAGGCGAGCCTGCCCGACAACCGGATCTGAACCGGGCACGCGTCACTCGCCCCGTTCCCGCCACCGCGCGATGAGCGCCTTGGCGTAGTCGTTGCCGTTGGGGTGGCGCAGCGTCGTGTGCACATGGAACCGCGCGGGCAGCCTGTTGTTCAGCCACACCCCGGCGTGGTCGTCGAACTCGCAGATCAGCACGGGGCTGTGCACCCGGAAGTAGAACGGCTGCGATCCGTCCGTCGCGCCGTACCAGGCGAACCGTGTCTCGTCGATGTGCGCGTCGTACTCCGCGAGGGCGAGTTCGCGCTGCCCCTCGACCAGCAGGCTCAGGAAATCGGCGACGACGCGGCGGAGCAGGCCGCGCTGGGCGTCGTCGAGCCGCCCGGCGCGGATGCCCTCGTAGGGGACGACCCGGTTGTCGCGGAACGCGCCCGCGACGTGCCGCTCGTCGGCGGGGTGCACGCGTCCCTCCGGCATCGCCGGGTCGAGGACGGACGCGTAGACGACGGCCCGGAGGCGCTGGGCGGCCGTCAGGGAGCCGGCCAGTTCGAGCGCGCGGCGCTCGCGCTCGGCGAAGAGCGGCTCCCGTTCACGTCCCTCGTCGTCCATGAGCGCGGGCTCGGCGCCGAGGAAGACGGGCGCGATGACGTGCCTGCCGCCCACGGAGACGAAGTTGACGGCCACGTGGTGGCCGAAGAGCTGCCAGCCCCACGGCTCGCCCCGGTTCCCGCCGGACGGGTCGCCGAAGACCGAGAACCAGTAACTGTGCCGGTTCATGACCGTGGGCAGGCCGACCAGCTCGCCGAGGTGGCCGTTGAGCTCCATCGCGCCCGAGACCCGGTCGTATCCCTCGGGGCTCAGCGAGGCGCGGAGGACGTCGTGGATCGCCGTCCTCTTCTCGTCGGCGAGCACCTCCATCCGCAGCCCCACGCGGTAGACCATGAACTCGGGGTTGCTCCACGCCCGCCACTGCGGTGCGTCCATGGCGTACCGCACCGCCTCCAGCTCACCCGGGGTGAGCATCGCAAGGAGGCGGCGGGCCGCCCGGGAGGGCCCGCCTCCGGTGTCCGACGGCGGGGCCGCGGGCAGGGCGTAGAGCCCTTCGCGCACCACGCCGTCGGAGGTGAGCCCGACGAACGGCTCCCGGTAGAGGCCGTCCCAGGAGGAGAGGAGATCGTTCAGGAAGGGCGCCCGGTAGCGGTTCTGGGCGAACTCCTCGTAGGTCATCCCGCGGACCTCGGCGAGCCCGGGATCGTCGAGGTCGGGCAGAAAGGTGCGGTAGCTCTCGTCGGTGAGTTCGACCGCCTCCTCCCGGCCCGATGTGCGGGCGGTCGAGAAGAAGCCGTCGATGTCCTCGTCAGGTGCGGCGCTCATGATCTCGCTCTGTTCCGGGACCGGTCGGGTCAGATCGGGAGGTTGAACATCTTCTTGGCGTTGCCGTACAGCACCGCCTCGCGATCGGCGTCGCTGATGTCGAGTTCGTTCCGGACGAAGTCGACGCCCTGGCTCATCCAGGAGCGGAACACGGGGAACGAGGAGCCGAACATGTAGTGATCGGCCCCGTTGATCTTCAGGGCCGCCTCGACCTGGATCCTGCCCCACGAGTGGGGGTGGGTCAGGTCGAAGAAGATGTTGTTGTCGAGGTACTGCTTGATCTTGTCGCCGCCGGTCGTCGACAGGCGCTGCATGGCCTCGCCGGCCTTGGGCGCGTGCGGAGTGAGCAGGGCGGTGGCGGCGAACCAGTTGCCGCCGAGCATCGTGTGGGTGAACTTGAGGTCGGGGAACTCGTCGAACATCCCGCTGAAGAGCTCGCGCCCGACCGCGATGCCCTGGTCGATGATGCGGCCGTACTCGCGGCGGAAGTTCTGGTAGTCGATGACCGACTTCCACTCCACCGGGAGCGGGGTGTGGTGGACGATGACCGGGACCTTCTTGTCGTTGAGCACCTTGAGGTAGGGCTTGAACGCCTCGTCGTCGAGGTAGATCTGGCCGTAGTGGCAGGCGAGCTGGACGCCGACGGCGCCGTTGTCGAGGCAGCGTTCGAGCTCGTAGACGTTCTCCTTGCCGCCCCACGGCGGGACGCAGGCGGTGGAGAAGAGCCGGCCGTCGGACTCGGCGACGATCTTGGCGGCGTTGTCGTTGACCGCCTTGCAGGTCTCGAGGCCCAGCCACTCCTGCCAGACCGGGACGCGCATGATGCCGTAGTCGACGCCGGCGTCGTCCATGGCCTTCAGCTTGGCCTCGGTCGAGTAGTCGCCCTCGACGTAGTTGAGGTTGGGGTAGCCCTCGGGCTTCTCCAGGACCAGCTGCTTCCTGCCGTCCTCCATGGTGATGACGCGGGCGATCTCGCCGAAGCCGCGCGGTGCGCTGTTGAGGAAGCCGTTGAGGATCTTCTCGTTGGTGAAGAGGTCCTCGGGCAGGTGGTGGATGTTGATGTCGACGACAGTCATGACGCTCCTCGCGTGGTGCGTTCGCGCAGTCTCGTGCGCGAACCGCTGGTGTAGATGGCCCGGACGATGGCGTCCGGTGTGAGTTCGCCCGTCAGTTCTCTTCTGACGACGCCTTCTTCGAAGACGAGAACGCGGTCGCACAGCAGTGCCAGCTCGTTCTCGTCGGACCCGGCGACCAGGACGGCGCGGCCCTCGCGGGCGGCGTCGCGGACCGCCTCGACGATGATCTTGCGCGCCCCCACGTCGACCGCCTGGGTGGGTTCGTGGAGCACCAGCAGCGACGGGTCGGTCGCCAGCCACTTGGCCAGGAGGACCTTCTGCTGGTTTCCGCCGCTCATGTTCCTGAGCACCGCGTCGGGCCGCGGCGGCCGCACGTCGAGGCGCTCGATCCATTCGGCCGCGCGCCGCTTCTCGTCCGCGCCGTCGAGCGACTTCAGCGCACCGAGGGCACGGACGGAGCAGGTCCGCGGGAACGAGATGTTCTCCGTCACGGTCATCGCGCCGCAGAGTCCCGCCGCCTCGCGGCTCTCCGGGACGAGCGCGATGCCGTTCCTGATCGCCTCGGCGGGCGACAGGTCCTGGACCGCCACCCGGCCCGTGGGCAGGGTCACGGTGCCTCGGTCCGCCCTGGTGACGCCGCTGATCAGGTAGGGCACGTCGTCGTGACCCGACCCGCTGAGGCCGGTGACGCCGACGACCTCGCCCGGCCGGACGGACAGGGACAGTTCACGGACGTTGCGCCCGGCGAGGCCGCCGACCACGACGGGTGCTGCGCCGGCCGGCGTTTCGACGGCCGGACGGTGCTCCAGGCCCTCGACCTCGCGCCCGAGCATGAGGTGGGCGAGATCGGACTTGGTCATGCCGTCCACCGTCCGGCCCGCCACGACGATCTCACCGTCGCGGAGCACGGTGACCCGGTCGGCGGCCTCGACGACCTCCTCCAGGCGGTGGGTGATGAGGAGGGCCGACGTTCCGGTGGCGACGATGCGGTCGAGCAGGGTGTAGAAGCGCTCGAGCGCCTCGCGGCCGAGAGCACGCGTCGACTCGTCGAAGACGACGAGTCCGCCGCCGTCCTCCAGGTCCTGCACGGCACGGGCGATCGCGACGACCGCCTTCTCGTCCTCGTGCAGGTCGGCAACCTTGGCGTTCAGGGGGATCCGGCCCGAGCCGAGCCGTTCGAAGACGGCCCGGGTCGCCGCGGTCTCGGCCTTCCAGTCGATACGGCGGAGGAAGCGCGAGCCCTTCAGCCGGCCGAGGCGGGTGTTCTCCAGCACGGTGGCGTCCGGGACGAGACCGAGGCTCTGGTGCACGACGGCGACACCGGCGGCGCGGGACTCGTCCGGCCGGACCGGGAGCCGCAGGTCGACGCCGTCGACCAGGACGCGGCTGCCGGGGTCGGGGCGGTAGAGGCCGGTGAGGATCTTGGCGAGGGTGGACTTGCCCGAACCGTTCTGCCCGATGAGGGCGTGGATCTCTCCGGGGCTCACGTCCATGGTGACGTCGCGCAGCACCCTGGCGCCGCCGAAGGTGATGCCGGTGTTCTCGACCGCGAGCCGGGGAACCGGCCGGAGGGCGTCCTGCTCGGTGGTCGCCGAGGGCCGGGACGCACTCACGAGACGCCCCAGAGCTTCTTGAAGTCGTCGGTGAAGGTGGCGGGGCCGAACCACTCGCCCGAGAGTTCGGCCTCCTCGGTGAGCTTGACGTCGCCGATGTTGTCCTTGGTGAACAGCCGGGTCGGGATGGTGTACTCCGGCACCGGCCTGCCGAGGATCAGACGCAGTGCCGCATCGGTGTTCACCCAGCCCTGGAAGGCCGCGGCCTGGGCGGTGACGGCCACGGGTGAGCCGGAGGCGAGGGCCTTCATCCCGCCGAGGGAAGCGGATCCGGTGACGACCTTGATGTCGGTGCGCGAGGTCTGCTGGACGCCGCCCTGGGTCGGCTGCAGGTACTGCTCGAACTGTGAGTCGACGTAGGTGATGGCCGGGTCCTTGAGCAGCGCGGCACTGGTCGAGGACGGGATCAGCGCGAAGTTCGAGGACGTGACCTTGTTGACCGTCACCGTGCAGTCGGGGCAGCTCTTGGCCAGCGTGGACGTGCCGGCGGCGACGTAGCTCGCGGGTGACGGGCCGTCGGAGCTCTGGTTGATCAGGATGCGGGCCTTGCCCTTGGAGTCCGAGGCGATCCAGTCGAAGAGGCGGCTCTGCTGTTCACCGCCGGGGACCGGCACCCAGGTGAGCGTCTTCGAGGCCGGGTGGGCCGGGTCGGGTACCTGATTGCTGATGACGACCGGGATGCCGGCCTTCTGCGCGGCGTCGAGGCCGTTGGCCGCCAGTGCGTACGGGACGGCATCCACGACGACGGCCGCCGCCCCGGCGTCCGTCGCCTGGCCTATACAGCCTCCGATGTCCGTCGGCGTGCCCTTGCCGTCGCAGACCTGGACGCGCAGACCGGCGGCCTTCGCGGCGGCGGTGAGCGTCTTCTCGGTGGTGGTGAACTGCGGGGCCTGCTTGGTGATGGGGATGTAGAAGATCGTCCGGCCGGCGACGGAGGCGGTTCCGTCGAGCTTCGCCGCCGGTACGGGGTACGAGTCCAGCGGCTTCATCGCGGTGGCCAGCCCGGCGTCGACGGCCGACGCGGGACCCGTGGCGGATGCCTTCTCCTCGGAGTCGCCACCGCAGGCGGCGAGGGAGCCGGCGAGAAGGACGGCGCTTCCGGCCGCGGCCCAGACTCGGCCGCTTCTCCACGGGGTGGGACGTACAGGGCTCATGGCGAAACTCCGTTGTCTGCTCTGAGTGGAATGGGCGAGGTGGGGGGTGGGGGTGTCCGGCGGGCGGTCAGCGCGAGCGCTTGCCCAGCACGGTCGAGAGGGTGACGGCGATGACGAGGACACCGCCGTAGAAGACGCTCGTGACCCATGAGGTCGCCCCGAGGAGCTGGAGTCCGAGCACGCCGGTCGCGAGGAAGAAGACGGCGACGAGGGTGCCGATCGGGTTGAACCGCCCCGGCTGCAGGATCGCCGTGCCGAGGAAGGTCGCCGCGAAGATCGGCAGCAGGTAGCTCTGGGACACATTGGGGTCGAAGCCGCCGGTGGCCGCCGCGGAGAGCACGCCGCCGACACCCGCGATGAGGCCCCCGGTCGTGAAGGCCCCGACGCGCAGCCGGGTCACGCGCACACCGGCGAGCCGGCTCACCTCACGGTTCTCGCCCACGAACCGCATGGTGCGGCCCAGCGGTGTGAAGTGGAGGACGTAGGCGAACCCGAGCATCAGCGCGAGCCCGTAGAAGAAGCTGATCGGCAGGCCGGCGACGGGCAGGAGCGCGATGTCCTTGAATCCCGAGGGGAGCCCGCTGACCGGCATCAGGTCGGAGACCCACAGCGCGATCCCGAGGAGGAACGTGCCCATGCCGAGCGTCACCACGATGGTGTTGACGCCCGCTCCGACCACCAGCCAGCCGTTGACGGCGCCCACCGCGGTGGACAGCGCGATCGAGGCGAGCGCCGCCGCCCCGACGCTCCATCCGTGATTGACGTGAAGGATCGTCAGCATGATGGCCGCGAGTCCGAAGTTCGAGGCGATCGACATGTCGACGAACTCGCCGACGACGATGGTGCAGAGCAGAGCGGCGGTCAGAAAGACCAGTGCGGACTGGTTCTGACTGCCGAAGATCACCTTGAGGCTGCCCGACGTCAGAAAGGTGTCGGGACGCAGGGCCGCGAAGAGGACCGCGAGCCCCATCCAGACGCCGACGACGGCGAAGCGGGAGGCGAAACGGGCCGGTCCGCCCCCGCGCCCGACGGGCGCGACGGGGCCGGAGGCCGGTGCTGGCGGCGACATCACGCCGGTGGTCGGCCGGGCGGCCGTGGGCATCTCGGACATGGGATCGTGCTGCTCCCTGACTGGTACGTACGAGGCTGTGAGGCCGATCACTCAGGATCGTGTGTGAAACCATATATGGAATCGCCTCTAGCGCAAGGCTTCGAACAACCAAAATCGTGGTTGAAATCGTACACGATCTCATTTACGGTTCCGGGTCATCAGGTGTCGCACCCCTACATGAGCCCGGAGAGGCGGAACCGTGACGCAGCCAGTCGGCGGCCGTGACGTCGAGTACCTGCATGAAGGGGCCCGCCTGCTGGGTCTGGTCGTGACACCCGGGGACGGTGCGGCCGACCGCTCCGCCGCCGCGGTCCTGCTCCTCCACGACGCCTTCGGCATCAGCGAGGAGACGACCGACCACGCGAGGCGGCTCGCGGCAGCGGGGCATCCGGTGTTCGTGGCCGATCTGTGGGGCGAGCGCGCCGCGCCCGCCTCCCACTCCGAGATCGGGCCGTTGATCGGTGCCATGGTCCGGGACCGCTCCCGCTGGCGGGGGCGCGTCGCCGCCGCGCACGCCGCGCTCCACGCGCATCCGGAGTTCGCCGGCCGCCCGCTGGTCCTGCTCGGGTACTGCTTCGGCGGCTCCTCGGCGCTCGAATACCTGCGCACCGGCGCCCATGTCGCCGGCGTGGCCGCCGTGCACCCCGGGCTCGACCTGCTCGGCGACGACTGGAGCACACCGGGGTCGGGCTCGGTCCTTCTGCTGGCCGGCGCCGACGACCCGATGGCGACCGGGGCCATGCGCGACCGGATCGCAGCGCACCTAGACGGCGCCGGGCTCGACCACCAGCTCCACCTCTACAGCGGCACGACCCACGCCTTCACCAGCCGGAGATCCGACGACTCCCCCGAGCCCGGTCCGTTCCTCCACCACGCGCGGAGCGCCGCGCGCGCACGGGCGGCCGTCACCGGATTCCTCGCCGAGTTCTCCGCTCCGGCCTCCTGACCCCGTAACCCCGATCCCTCACAGACGAGGACATCCCCATGACCACCACCGCTCTCGACGTCGCGATCGTCGGTGCCGGGCCGGCCGGCCTGCTCACCGCGCTCCGACTGCACCAGAAGGGCATCCGCCCGACCGTCTACGAGGTCGTCCCCGAGCTGAAGCCGCTCGGCGTGGGCGTCGACATCAAGACCGTCGGCACCGCCGAGATCGACGACCTCGGGCTGCTCGACGAGTTCCGCGCCATCTCCGTCGACGCGGAGGACTCGATCTTCTACAACCACTTCGGCCAGGAGATCTACGCCGAGAAGTGCGGAGTCCACATGGGCTACCTGCACGAACAGCGCTTCGTCCACCGGGGCACGCTGCAGATGCTGTTCCACCGGGCCGCGCTGGAACGGCTCGGCGCGGACGCGATCCGCCTCGGTGCCGGTGTCACCGGCTACGCGCAGGACGACAGCGGCGTGACCCTCGACCTCCGGTTCGCCGACGGCAGCACCGGGCAGGTGCGCCACGGGGCGGTGATCGCCGCGGACGGGATCAAGTCGGCCGTCCGCAGGCAGATGTTCCCCGGTCTCTCCGAACCGCACTTCTCCGGCATCACCATGTGGCGCGGCACCACGCTCATGGAGCCGTTCCGCAAGGGCCACACGATCCTGCACATCGGTGACCCCGGCATCGCCTCGATGATCGTCTACCCCATAGCCGACGACTTCGAGGGCACCGGCAGGACGCTGGTCA
Organism: Streptomyces sp. NPDC024555; assembly: GCF_055559335.1. Classification (NCBI taxonomy): domain Bacteria; kingdom Bacillati; phylum Actinomycetota; class Actinomycetes; order Kitasatosporales; family Streptomycetaceae; genus Streptomyces; species Streptomyces sp. NPDC024555. Next base: position 161,282 of record NZ_JBVHKV010000017.1, on the reverse strand, counting down.
ACTGGGTCGCCGAGACCCACGGCGAGGAGACCATCGAGGACTGGAACCAGGTCGGCGACATCAGTGAGGTCATCCCGCTCTTCGACACCGTCGACCTGCCCTTCCTCGACGTGCGGCGGATGATGCGCGAGGCCCGCGAGGTCTACCTCTTCCCCCTCGTCCGCCACGATCCGCTCGACACCTGGGTCGACGGCCGGGTCGTCCTGCTGGGCGACGCCGCCCACGCCATGTATCCCCGCGGCGGGAACGGCATCACACAGGCGATGATCGACGCCCGGTTCGTCGCCGACGGCCTCGCCCGGACACCGCACGACCCGCACGCGGCCTTCGTCGCCTACGACGCGGCGCGCCGTGAGGGCGTCAACCGCATCGTGATGAACATGCGCGGCGAGGGCTACGAGGTCATCCGCCGCATGGTCGCCGAGCGGACACAGGGTGCCCCCTTCCAGGACATCGAAGGGGTGCTCCCGCTGGCCGAGGCCGACAGGATCTTCAGCAGGTACCACGCCCTGGTCGGCTCCCCGCGTCCCGGCTTCGAGGCCGGCGAGGCAACGGGCTACCGCACGGACGACCTCGAAGAGTACGGAGCCGAGGCATGAGCGCCGCCCCCGTCCTCCCGGCCGACGAAGCCACGCGCGCGGCGATCCTCGCCGTCGAGCGGCGCCGCCTGCGGGCGCTGCTGGACGTCGACGTCGCCACGCTGCACGACCTGTACGACGACTCCCTGATCCACACCCACGCACCCGGTCTGACGCACACCAAGGAACAGCTCCTGCGGCACGTCGCCACCCGCGCGCCCTACAAGGGCGCCACCCGCGGCGAGCTGACCATCCGTCTGATCGGGGACGCCGCGATCATGACGGGTCGTCTGATCAACCGGCTGGGCAGCCCGGACGGCTCCGAGCGCACGGTCGCCGGCCAGGTGATCCAGGTGCTGCGCCGCTGCGAGGACGGCGCCTGGCGTTTCGTGAGCTTCCAGATGACCCCGGACGGCGAGCACGTCTGGACACCCACCGCCGAGGAGCGGGCAGGCCTCGACAAAATCGCGCAGGAGGAACGGAAATGAAGATCGCACGCTTCCACACCGCCGACGGGCCCACCCGGCTGGGCCGCGTCGACGGCGACCGGGTCACCGACATCTCCGGGGTCGTCGGCGGCACGTCGCTGCGGACGATCCTGCCGCTGCTGCCCTCGCTGAAGCAGCAGATCCTCGCGGCCGAGGGGGGATCCCACGCGCTGGCCGACGTGGTCCTGGAGGCCCCGATCGACAACCCGCAGAAGTACCTCGGCATCGGTATGAACTACAAGGAGCACGCCGAGGAGGCGCGTGCCGCGGGCATCCCGATCCCGGAGAACCAGATGTGGTTCAACAAGCAGGTCTCGTGCGTCACCGGTCCGTACGACGGCATCGTGAAACCCGATCTCTCGGACGCGCTCGACTACGAGATCGAACTGGGGGTGGTGATCGGCAGCCGCTGCAAGCACGTGTCCGTCAAGGACGCCCGCACGGTGATCGCCGGGTACCTCGTCGCCAACGACGTGTCGGTCCGCGACTGGCTGCAGAAGAAGTCGCCGACGTTCACGCTCGGCAAGTCCTTCGACACCCATGGCCCGATCGGCCCCTGGCTGACCACGGACGACGAGGTCGCCGACCCGCACTCCCTGCGGATGACCCTCAGCGTCAACGGCGAGGTGCGTCAGGACGGGTGGACGAGCGACATGATCCACGACATCTACGAGCAGATCGCCTATCTGTCACAGGTTTTCACCCTCATGCCCGGCGACATCCTCGCGACCGGGACACCCGCCGGCATCGGCGCCCCGCAGGGCAGATTCCTCAAGGCCGGCGATGTGGTCCGCGCGGAGATCGAGGGCCTCGGCCACATCGAGAACCATGTCGTGGCCGAGGGCTGAGCGACCATGAGCACCCGTACGAGCATCGACCTGCCCGGCTTCGGGCACGTCAACCCGGTCCCGGCCGCCAGCCGGATCGGCCCCTTCGTGGCGTCCGGCGCCCTCACCGGGCTCGACCCCGCGACGGGAAGGATTCCGCCCGGCGCCGACCGGCAGTTCGCCCACGTCTTCGCCCACGTCCGCGCCCTGATGGCCGAGCTGGGCGGCACCACGGACGACATCCTCAAGCTGACGTTCCACCTCGTCGACCCCGATGACCGCGAGGCGCTCAACCGGGAGTGGCTCGCGATGTTCCCCGATCCGGCGCGCCGCCCCGCCCGGCAGGTGGTCGCGGCCCGGCTCGGCCGGAACGCCGTCGTCCACTGCGACCTGCTCGCCGTGCTCCGCGAGCGAGGAGGGCGATCATGACGCACCCGTCCGACCGCGGCGGCGCCCCGCCCGGCCCCGTGACCTACGAGGCCCCCGTCACCATCAAGCGGATGCTCTTCGCCACCTGGGCGCTGCTCGACTCCTTGCGCCCCGACCTCAAGGCCGCGGCCCTCGTGCCCGACATGGGCGCACCGGGCCGTCTCGACTGGGACTTCATCCCCAAACCCGACCGGGCCGGCATCCCGCTGCACGCGCTGGACCGGCAGCAGAAGGTCGTCGCGCACTCCCTGCTCAAGGCCGGCCTCAGCATGCGCGGCTACAGCCAGGCGCTGTCCGTGATGGCCACGGAGAACCTGCTGCGCGAACTGGAGGTGATCGAGCGGGGCTTCGGCGTCCTCGCGGGCAACTTCCGCGACCCCGAGGGTTACTGGTTCAGCTTCTGGGGGCGGCCCGGCTTCGAGGACACCTGGGGCTGGCGGGTCATCGGTCACCATCTGTCCCTCAACTACACGATCGTCGCCCAGCGCTATCTCACCGTCACACCGATGGCGATGGGTGCGCAGCCCGTGGACGCCGGTGTGCTGGACGCGCTGGGCGAGAACGAGCGCCGGGCTCTGTCGGTCCTGCACTCGCTGTCCCCCGACGCTCAGGAGCGGGCCGTCATTCACGAGGTCGCGCCCGCCGACTTCGTCACCCGTCAGGTGCCCCTCGTCGGCGCCGAGGAGTGGCCCGACTGGGTCGACCTGGGGATCGTCGGCTACGAGACGAGCGACGAGGACCGCGAGCGTCTGCGTTTCGTGAAGGCGGACCCGTCCGGTATCAGCGGCGCCGATCTGACCGGGGGCCAACTGGACGCCGTCCGCGGTCTTCTCCTCTATTACGTGGAGACCGGCCCCGAGGAGCTGTCCCGGCAGTACCGGGAGCGGGTCCTCACGGCCGACCCCCGCGACATCCGCTTCGCCTGGGCCGGCGGACGCGCGGCGGACACCGCCCACTACTACCGGATCTCCACGCGCGATCTGCTCGTCGAGGCCGACAACGCGGTCGCCGCGGGACAGCACGTCCACTCGGTCTGGCGCGACCTCAACAACGACCTCGGCCACGAGCTGCTGCTCGACCACTACGCCCGGCACGGCCCGGACGGCCGGCATCTGCGGCGCCGGCTGGTGTCGAACCGGCCGGCCGGGGACGCCCCGCTCCGGACCGACGGATGGTACGTACCGGAGGTCTACCGGAAGCCCTGACCCGCCCGGCAGCAACGCCGATCGCCGAGCCGCCCGTGACGGGCCGCTCGGCGATCGGCGCTTCGGCGTTCGTCCCTTGGCCCGGCCCACCCAGCGGTCAAGTGCAAACAGAATCGTTGACAATTCTGTTCGCCTAGATTTAACGTGCACAGGCACTCACTCAGGGAGGGCACATGCCGAAGGAAGCCCGTCCAGGCTCCGGAGAGCAGGCCAAGCAGTACGCGCTGGAACAACTCAGGAAGGCGATCCTGCGGGGCGACATGGCGCCGGCGCAGCGGTTGGTGGAGAACGAGCTCGCCGAGAGCTACGGCGTCACGCGTGCCAGCATGCGCGCCGCCCTGCTCGACCTGACGTCCGAAGGGCTGGTCGAGCGGATTCGCAACCGTGGATCGCGGGTGCGGGTGGTGACGGTGGAGGAGGCCGTGGAGATCACCGAGTGCCGGATGGCGCTCGAAGGGCTGTGCGCGGCCAAGGCGGCGACCGAGGCCGACGACGAGCAGCTCGACGAGCTGAGCAGCCTGGGCACGGCCATGGCCGAGGCGGTCGCCGACGGTGATCCGATGACCTACTCCGAACTCAACCACGACCTCCACGCCCTGATCCGGAACATGTCGGGCCAGCACACGGCGGTCGGCCTCCTGGAGCGACTCAATGCCCAACTGGTGCGTCACCGCTTCCAGTTGGCTCTGCGGCCGGGACGTCCGCAGCAGTCCCTGAGCGAGCATCTGGACCTGATCGAAGCGATCAGGTCCAGGGATCCGCAAGCGGCCGAGACGGCCGTGCGCGCCCATCTCGGGAGCGTGATCGACGCCCTGCGCGCCGACTGAGAATCGCTCCTGGGCGGGGTGCGGCCCTGTCACCAAGGAGATTTCAGCATGACCCACGGCAACGGCGCACCCGCCGTCACCCCGCCCCGATCGACGCTCGTCGTCACCGCGCACGCCGGTGACTTCGTGTGGCGGGCCGGCGGCGCCATCGCCCTCGCCGCCTCCCGGGGCGAGAAGGTCACCATCGCCTGTCTGACGTTCGGCGAGCGGGGCGAGTCGGCGAAGGCGTGGCGGGAGGGGAAGACGCTCGACGAGATCAAGGCGCTCCGGCGCGAGGAGGCCGAGCGCGCCGCCGCCGCGCTCGGCGCCAAGGTCCGTTTCTTCGACGCCGGGGACTACCCGCTGGTCGCCACGGCCGAGCTGACCGACCGGCTCGTCGCCGTCTACCGGGAGACCCAGCCGGACGTCGTCCTCACGCACCCGGTCGAGGACCCGTACAACGGCGACCACCCGGCGGCCAACCGCATGGCCCTGGAGGCCCGCGTCCTCGCCCAGGCCATCGGCTATCCCGGCGAGGGCGAGATCATCGGGGCGCCGCCCGTCTTCTACTTCGAGCCGCACCAGCCCGAGATGAGCGGTTTCAGGCCCGAGGTCCTCCTCGACATCAGCGAGGTGTGGGAGACCAAGCGCACGGCCATGGAGTGCCTCGGCGCCCAGCAGCACCTGTGGGACTACTACACGGACCTCGCCGTGCGCCGGGGAGTGCAGCTCAGGCGCAACGCCGGCCCCAACCTGGGGCTGGCCCACACGACCATGGCCGAGGCGTACATGCGGCCCTACCCGCAGATCGCGAAGGAGCTCGCCTGATGCCCGGTGTGATCGTCACCAACCCGCCCAGGGCCGGGGCCCGCGACGTCGAGGCGCTCGCCGGCTACGGAACCGCCACCGTCGGCGAGGCCATGGGCCGCACCGGTTTCCTCGGCACGCGTCTGCGTCCGGTCCAGCAAGGTGTCCGGGTCGCGGGCACCGCGGTCACGGTGCTGTGCTGGCCCGGCGACAACCTCATGATCCACGCCGCGGTCGAGCAGTGCGGCGAGGGAGACATCCTCGTCGTCACCACCACCTCGCCGTGCGCGGACGGCCTGTTCGGCGAGCTGTTCGCCACCGCCCTGGCCCGGCGCGGAGTGCGCGGCGCCGTCCTGAACACCGGTATCCGCGACACGGCCGAGCTGCGCGCGATGGGCTTCCCCGCCTGGTCCGCGGCCGTCAGCCCGCAGGGCACGGTCAAGGCGACCGGCGGCAGCGTGAACGTACCGATCGTGATCGGGGACCAGGTGATCCGCCCCGGTGACGTGATCGTCGCCGACGACGACGGTGTGGTGGTCGTCGCGCGCGAGCGCGCCCACGCCACCGCCGAGGCGTCCGAAGCCCGTGAACGGAAGGAGGCCGGGGCCCGCGCCGCCTTCCTGGAGGGCCGACTGGGACTGGACCGCTACGGGTTGCGGGAGACGCTCACGGCGCTCGGGGTGACGTACCGCCCGTACGAGGAGACCGAGTCGTGACCGCCCCCGCGGGGATCCGCTGCATGCTGATGCGCGGCGGCACCTCCAAGGGCGCCTACTTCCTGGCCGGCGACCTGCCCCCCGTACGGACCGACCGCGACGCGCTGTTGCTGCGGGTCATGGGCAGCCCGGACCCTCGCCAGATCGACGGCCTCGGCGGCGCCCACCCGCTCACGAGCAAGGTGGCCGTGGTGTCACCGTCGACCGGACCCGAGGCCGATGTCGACTACCTCTTCCTCCAGGTCGATGTGGACGAGGCAGCGGTCTCGGACCGCCAGAACTGCGGCAACCTGCTCGCCGGGGTCGGCCCCTTCGCCGTCGAGCGCGGGCTCGTCCCCGCGGGGAACGGTGAGACATCCGTACGCGTCCGCATGGTCAACTCCGGTGACCTCGCCACCGCGACGTTCCCGACGCCTGGCGGCCGTGTCGACTACCGGGGCGACACGGTGATCCCGGGGGTGCCCGGGAGCGCTGCCGCCGTCGTCGTCGAGTTCCCGCCGGGCAACGCGGAGCTGCTGCCCACGGGGAATGCGCGCGATACGGTCGCCGGCATCGAGGTCACCTGCGTCGACAACGGTATGCCGACCGTTCTGATCCCGGCCGAGGCCGTCGGGGTCTCCGGGCAGGAGGACCCGGAGGAGCTGGAGGCCGACCGGGAACTGGCCGCCCGGCTCCGCGAAGTCCGGCTGGCGGCCGGGCGTCTGATGGGACTCGGCGACGTCACCGGCACCACCGTTCCCAAGCTCACCCTGCTCTCCCCTCCCCGCCACGGCGGCGCCGTCGCCACCCGCACGTTCATCCCCGCCCGCGTCCACACCTCGATCGGCGTCCTCGGTGCCGCGAGCGTGGCGGCCGGGCTGCGGATCGAGGGAAGTGTCGCGCACGGCATCGCGGCCCTCCCCGACCGGGGCGACCGGCTGCGTATCGAGCATCCCGGCGGATTCACCGATATCGAGAGCAGCATCGACCACGGCCCCGAGGGCGGCCCGAGGTCCCGTCGCACCGCCGTCGTCCGCACCGCCCGCAAGATCTTCGACGGCACCGTCTTCCCCGTACCCCCCACAGGAGACCGCTCATGACTCCGCCCCTCGGCGACATCGCGCACATCGGCCACGCCCAGTTGTTCACCCCGGATCTGGACGCTTCCGTCGCCTTCTTCACCGACTATCTGGGCCTGACCGTCAACGGGCGGGACGGTGACACCGTCTACCTGCGGACCTTCGACGACTACGAGCACCACAGCCTCGTCCTCACCACCCGCGACCGGCCCGGCCTCGGCCGCCTCGCCCTGCGCACCTCCGGCGAGGAGGCGCTCCGGCGCCGGGTGCGGGCCGTCGAGGCGGCGGGTGGCACCGGGAAGTGGACCGAGGACGAGCCCGGTCTCGGCCGGCTCTACGTCACCACGGACCCGGACGGCCACGAGCACGCCCTGTACTGGGAGAGCGAGCACTACCGGGCCCCCGAGGAGCTGCGGCCGGCGCTGAAGAACCAGCCGCAGGCCAAGCCCAACAGGGGCGTGGGGGTGCGGCGTCTGGACCACGTCAACTTCCTCGCCGCCGACGTCCTCGCCAACGCCGAGTGGCAGGAGCAGCTCCTCGGCGCCCGTCCGACCGAGCAGATCCGGCTCGACTCCGGCAGGATCGCGGCACGCTGGCTGACGTACACCGACAAGTCGTACGACGTCGTCTACACGTCCGACTGGACCGGCAGCGCGGGCCGCCTGCACCACATCGCGTTCGCCGCCGACACCCGCGAGGACATCCTGCGCGCCGCCGACCTCGCCATCGACAGCGGCGTCTTCATCGAGACGGGACCGCACAAGCACGCCATCCAGCAGACGTTCTTCCTCTACGTCTACGAACCCGGCGGCAACCGCATCGAGCTGTGCAACCCGCTCACCCGTCTCGTGCTCGCCCCCGACTGGCCGCTGATCACATGGACCGAGGAGGAGCGGCGGAAGGGCCAGGCCTGGGGCCTGAAGACCATCGAATCCTTCCACACGCACGGCACACCGCCCGTGGAGCCCTGATCCGGCTTGCCCCTTCGGCCCCGGGGGACGGTGCACCCGTCCTCCGGGGCCGAATCGTTGCTTAGATTGTTAACAAAACTGTTGACGCAGCGGGAACGGCTTTCTAACGTCTACGCCACAGCGAGCCGGCGGCTCCCGCCCGGAGTCCGCGGCTCGGGGGCACGCTCCGTCCGTCCTCCCCCACCGGCCGCGCGAGCCGCACCGGCCCCACCACCCTTGCAGCCAGGGACCAGAACCCTCCTGACGTCCCGTACGAGAGGAAACAACGATGTCCTCCTCCGCCACCTCCCCGCTCGCCCGGGCGACCGGGACAGCGGCCCGCCGCAGCCGCACCGCCGTCATCGCCCTGTGCTGGGGACTCGTTCTCCTCGACGGCATCGACACGTTCATCTACGGTTCCGTGCTGCCGAAGATGCTCGGCGGCCACAGCCTCGGCCTCACCCCGGACACCGCGGGCACGATCGGCAGCTACGCCAACTTCGGCATGCTGCTCGGCACGATCCTGTCCGGCATGGCCTCGAACTGGATCGGCCGGCGCGCCACCGTCTTCACGAGCGTCGTGATCTTCACTCTCGCCACACTGGGCACGGGCTGGTCCCAGTCCACGGGCCAGTTCGGCGTCTTCCGCTTCGTGTGCGGCTTCGGCCTCGGCGCGCTGCTGCCGATCGCGATCTCGTACGGCATGGAGTTCACCAGCCGCGGCCGCCGCGCCCTCGCCACCGGCGTCATCATGACGGCCCACCAGACCGGCGGCGCCCTGGCCCCGCTGATCGCTCTCTGGCTGGTCGACGACCACGGCTGGCGCTGGGCCTTCCTGGCCTCCGCGATACCCGCCCTGCTTCTGCTCCCGGTCGCCTTCGCACTGCTGCCCGAGTCACCCACCAACCTGCTCACCCGGGGCCGCCGCGCCGACGCCGAGCTGCTCGCCGCCGACTACGGCACCGAACTGGCCGAGCCGAAGGCGAACCACGGGGACAAGCTGGACGCGTTGAAGAATCTGTTCCGGGGCGGCCAGTGGCCCACCACGCTCTGCTTCTGGCTGACCTCCTTCGCGGGTCTGCTCCTGGTCTACGGGGTCGGCCAGTGGCTGCCCAAGATCATGGTCGACCTCGGGTACGACACCGGTGACTCGCTGCTCTTCTCGACGTTCCTGAACGTCGGCGGCATCTGCGGCATGCTGATCGCCGGCCGCACCGCCGACCGGATCGGTCCGCGCAAGGTCGTCATCGCCTGGTTCGCGCTGACCGCCGTGTTCGTCTACCTGATGGGCGTCGAGATGTCGGTCGGCCTCCTGTACGCGGTGGTCTTCTTCGCCGGACTGCTGCTCTTCTCGGGCCAGACCATGGTCTACGCGACCGTCGGCACCCACCACAGCGACGAGGACCGCCCGACCGCCCTCGGCTGGGTCTCCGGCATGGGCCGCTTCGGCGCCATCTTCGGCCCGTGGATCGGCGGCGCCCTCATCGAGGCGGGCAACGCCGACATCGGCTTCACCATGTACGCCTGCGCGGCGGTCTTCGGCGCGCTCATGATGACCGCGGCCGCCCTCACCATCAAGAGGCACACCCGGGCCGTCACGGTCTGACCGCAGACGGACGAGGGGCCGGCCGCGCGACGTCCTGCCAGGACGCATGCCGCGCGTACCGGCGGGCCGGGGTGGGGCGCATGCCCCTCCGCGGCCCCACCCGCCGCGTTGCGCCGGCGTCAACCCGGCTCCTGCACACGCCCGTTGGGCCGGACCGCGAGGCCGGACCCATGCATCACGAGCGTGAGGTCCTCCCACATCCGACGCCCATATCGTCAGCTAATATGCCTGAAGTCCGCGCGAGGCGAGCGCGCGTTCCGCTCCACCGCCCCGCGCCGGAGTTGTCCCGGGGGGGGGCGAGACCGCTGGAGCGCGGGTGGCTTCATCCCTCCCCTCGATTCGCGTGACAAGGGGCTGGGGAGCCGAGTGAAGAGACGTTTCTGCATAGTCGGTGCGGCACTTCTGTGTGCCGTCTTCGGAATGCAAGGACCCGCCGTCGGCGCGGGTGTGGAACAACCGGCGACGGTCCGGTCGCTGAACGGCAGCGCTGCCGATGCGGACTGGCCCGCCGTCCGTTCCGCTTCCGCGACCGGCAAGGACGAGGCGCCGCTCACCGTCGCCGCGAGCGCCGCAGGCACCGCCGCGCGCCACGACTACAACGGTGACGGCCGCAGCGACATGGCCTCCTGGTACGACTACTCCCAGGGTCAGGACACGATCCACACCTTCACCGCCCGCGCCGACGGAGGCTTCGCTCCGCCCGCCGCCGGATGGACGACGCCCAAGGGCAACTTCTGGGCCGAGCACATGAAGCGGGTCACCGGTGACTTCAACGGTGACGGCATCGGGGACGTAGCCGCGTTCTACGGCTACGACAGCGGGAAGGTCTCCCTCTTCACCTGGCTCGGCAAGGGGAACGGTACCTTCGCCGACTACCTCACCTCATGGTCCGTGGAGCCGGGGAACTGGGTCTTCGACTCCATCACCGCGCAGGCCGGTGACTTCAACGGCGACGGCCGCGACGACATCGCCGCCTGGTACGACGACCCCGACGGCGACGACGAGCTCTTCACGTTCCTGGCGGACTCCGGCGGCGGATTCGCCACCCCCTTCTCCTCCTTCGCGCGCACCGCGGCCGAGGGATGGGAGGTCGAGCGGATGAAGTTCGCCACCGGTGACTTCAACGGGGACGGCCGCGACGACCTCGGGGTCCTGGACAGCTACACGGCGGGCACGGTGCGGCTGATGGCCTTCACCGGCACGCCGGACGGCGGCTTCGCCGAGCCGGTGAGCGGCTGGCAGTCCACCGGCTGGCAGTTCGACCGGGTGAGCGTGGTCTCGGGGGACTTCGACGGCGACGGCCGTGACGAATTCGCCGCCTGGTACGACTACGCCGACGAACACGACGCCCTGTTCGCCTTCGGCCTCGACGCCACCGGCAAGTTCGCCGGCCAGCGGGAGCTGTTCAACGCGCCGCCGGGATACTACGACCGGGCCCGCATGTACCTCGTCTCCGGCGACTACAACGGGGACGGCCGCGACGACATCGGCGCCCTCTACGGCTACGGGGGCGGGACCGTCACGGCGCTCACCTTCACCGCCAGGGCCGACGGGACCCTCGTCGACGCGCTGCACAGCTGGAGCAGCACCGCCGTCGACTACTGGACCTTCGCCCGAGTGGCGACGATCGAGCGCCACAACAGTTCCCTGATCGCCTGCCCGACGCTCTTCGGGCACGGTGGATATCCCACCGGTCCCGACGCCCGGGCCCGGGACAAGGTCCGGGAGCCGAACCACCCCAGGGGCCTCGCCGATCAGAAGAGCTGGGGCGCGAGCGGCGTGGAAGCCGACCTGCGGCTCACCAAGGACGGCACCAAGGCCGTGATGTGGCACAACAACACGAGCAGGGGGCTGACCGGCACCGAGTACGACATCGACAAGATCACGTGGGCCACCGGCGCCGGTCAGCTCAAGGGCCGCAAGATCTACGACGACAGCCCGTACGCCGGCGAGACCGTCTACACCTTCCGTGAGTGGCTGGAGAGCGCCAAGAACCAGCAGATGGCCGCTTTCGTGGAACTCAAGAAGGAAACGGCGCCGCTCCTGCTCAACGGCGAGACGTCCGCCCGCGAGGCCGGCTGGAACGAGATCATCGCGCCCCTCAAGGAGCGTGCCACTTCGCAGAAGATCATGATCTACACCCTGAGCGACGAACTGCGGCCCGAACTCCAGAAGCGCGTCAGGGCCGCCGGTCTGGACGCGATGCTGGAGAACCATCCCCGCTGGATCGACGATGCCGAAGTCGGCTGGGAAGAGCCGCCTCCGGCCGCCTCACTCCAGTTCGCCTACTGGCAGTACAAGCTGAACAAGCTCGGCTCCCCGGTCAACTCGGTGCCGATGGTCACCTCCTGGACGAGTGACTTCGCGACCTGGGTGAAGGGAAAGTGCCGCTGACCCGGCGCGTCGTGCGGCCCGGCGTCCCGTCATGACCACAACTCGCGCAGGGCCGCGTTGGCTCGGGCCGTCCGCCTCCCATTCCGGCCGTTCGCGCATCGATGGGGTGACGGCGCGCAGCCGCGCGGGGGTCGGGTGCCGGCCGGCGGGTCGAGCAGTTCGCGGATCGCGGGGTGGCCGGCTGCCCCTGCACGACCAGGACGTCCTCGAACGGACGCGGGACGCCACGCTCCGGGGGCGCGCGCAGGTGGATCCGGTGCGCCCGTAGACGGCGGAGCGGCCCCGGGTGGCACCGGCCCCGGTAGCACGTCCGGGCACGCGGGAGGTCTGCGGAACGTCTTCGGCCGGCGCTGCGCGGCCACGTTCCGCGAGTTGCCGCATGCGTACGGTCACTCCACCATGGAAGTCGCGCCCGACGGCCGGCCCGGCCGGTTCCGCAGCGGTGGACAGGAGGGATCGGCACATGGCCAGGTACTTCGAGAACGCCGCCGGTGCGCTCGTCCCCGATGCCCTGTCGGGCTTCGCCCGCGCCCACGCGGACCTCGTGGCGTACGACGCCGGTGACGGCTTCTTCACCGCGCGGCACTCCTCGCCGGCCCGCCGGGCGGGGCTCCTGTCGGGCGGCGGTTCGGGGCACGAACCTCTGCACGCCGGCTACGTCGGCGCGGGCATGCTCGATGCCGCCTGCCCCGGGAGGGTCTTCGCCTCTCCGCACAACCGGCAGATCTTCCGGGCGTCGCGCGCGGTCGCGGGGCCGGAGGGCGTCCTGCACATCGTCAAGAACTACACCGGCGACCGGATCAACTTCGGCATCGCGGCCGAACGGCTCGCCGCCGCCGGCATCGGCTGCGCGCGGGTCCTCGTCGACGACGACCTGGCCTCCGACTCCGGGCGGATCGCGGCGGGCCGCCGGGGCACGGGCGCCACCGTGCTGGTGGAGAAGGTCCTGGGCGGCGCCGCGGACACCGGGATGGGGCTCGACGAGCTGGTGGAGCTGGGCACCGCCGTCGCGGGCCGGTGCCGTACGCTCGCCGCCGCCTCGGCCGCCCACACCGCACCGGCCAGCGGTGAGCCGGCGTTCGAGCTGCCGGCCGGGGAACTCGAATTCGGTGTCGGGATCCACGGCGAGCGCGCCGGCCGGACCAGGGCCCAGGGCGGTGTGCGGGCGCTGGTGGAGGAGATGGCCGGCGCCCTGCTGGACGCCTTGCGCCCCGGCCCCGACGCCCCGGTGGTGGCCCTGGTCAACGGGCTGGGGGCGGTCACCTCGCTGGAGCTGTACGGGATCTTCGGCGAACTGGGGCGGATCCTCGACGGCCGGCGGGTACGGCTCGCCCGGCATCTCGTCGGTGACTACGTGACCGCGCTCGACATGCGCGGCTTCTCGCTGACCCTCATGGTCGCCGACCACGACACGCTAAGTTTCTACGACGCACCGGTCCGCACTCCGGCGTTGCGATGGTGAGCGGCCCCGGGCCGGTGCCCCGGCGGTCCGGTGACAGGAGCAGGAGGACGGCCCCATGACGACCACGGCCACGTTCGACGGGGCACGGACCCGCGACTGGATGCGCCGCTTCGCCGAATCGGTGTACGCCACCGAGGCCGAGCTGACCGCGCTCGACCAGCAGGCTGGGGACGGCGACTTCGGGACCAATCTCGCCGCCGGTGTCCGGGCCGCCGGTCCGCCGCTCGACCGTACGGAGGACGCGGCCGGGCCCGCGGAGCCTTTGGGCATCATGGCCACCTCCTTCCTCGACGAGATCGGCGGAACCAGCGGTCCGCTGTTCGGTCTGCTGTTCCAGGCGCTGAGCAGGGCCGCCGCGGACTCCGGTCCGGGGCTGACGACCGCCGCACTCGCCGAGGGAACCGCCCAGGGCCTCGCCGCGATCCGCCGTGTGGGCGACGCCTCCCCGGGCGACAAGACGCTGGTCGACGCGCTGGATCCGGCGGCGGCCGCACTGCGGGCAGCGGCGAGCGCGCCGGCCGCGGAGGCCCTGGCCGCGGCGGCGGACGCCGCCTGGCAGGGCGTACGGGACACCGCTTCGCTGGCGGCGCGCATGGGCCGGGCCAGCTATCTCGGTGAGCGGGCCACGGGCGTGCCCGACCCCGGAGCGGTGGGCATCGCCCTGTTCTTCGCCTCCGCGGCCGGCGCCGTCCCCGCCCTCGGACCGCTGCTCCGGCCCACCGGCTGACCGCCACGCGCCGGTCGGCCGGTCGCCCTACTCCCCGATGCGGTCGCGGGCCCAGCACTCCAGCTTCGGATCGGCGAGGTTCTCGACCCACAGGTCCGCCCGCTCGGCGTCGGGGCCCTGCGGGCGGGGACCGATGCCGATGACGCGGAGGCCCGCCCGGCGAGCTGATTCCATGCCCGTGAGGGAGTCCTCCACGGCCAGCGCCTCATTCGGTGGGATCCCGCAGAGGCGGACGGCCGCGCTGTAGACGTCGGGCTCCGGCTTCGGCCGTACGCCCTCGCCGGCCACGACGACATGGCTGAAGAAGCCGAGGAGTCCGGCCCTGTCCAGGCAGGCTTCCACCATCGTCCGGGGGCAGTTGCTCGCCACCGCCAGGGGAAGGTGCCGGGCGGCCGCGCGCACCAGGGCCGTCGCCCCCGGAATGGTGACGGGGTCCTCGTCCACCAGTGCGGTGAAGGTGGCGAGGAGCGTGGCCGCCATGTCGTCGGCGAGGTCCGGCTTTCCGGTCTCCTCGGCCATGAGCGTGCCGCACTCCGCGTAGTGCACGCCCTTGGCACGGTCGGCGAATCCGGCCGGAGGCTTCAGACCGAAGACCCTGAAGGTGGCGTTCCGGGCCTCCTGCCAGTGTCGTTCCGTGTCCATCAGGGTTCCGTCGCAGTCGAAGACGATGGCGGACGGGGACCAGGCCAGGATATTGCGAACTGTCATGTAACTGCCGTTCTCGAAGACTGCGCCGGCCGCTCGGGCACGCGGATGCACGGATGGCAGAGGGATGCCGGGATACGGGTCACGAATGCGCAGCAAGGGGGGAGCCGTGCGATAGGGCACGGCTGCTGCGACCGCGTGCACGTTGCGGGGCGCGTCGCGGATCTGGATCGATGGTCGTGGCTTCGGCCAGAAACATCGTGACTGTTACGTTATTTCGCGGGTCCGATTCCCGCAATCACCAATTCGAGTGCACGGAAATGCCCCGCCCGGCCCGGCCGTGAACCCCACAACCAGCGCCTTTCCCCCACCGCGTGCGGATTGCGTGAACCCGCACCCGCGCGCGACGGGCGAATAATAAGATCTTCGCGCGACGCGACTGCGCCCTCGCGGAGAGGAGCCGCATTTCCTGGACGCATTGACAGAACATATGAGCGAAGGTGGAACGTATATGCAGGACAGGGCTCGGGCGACCCGCACGGCACTGCTGGAATCGGCGGCACATCTTTTTGCCGAACAGGGATACGCGGGGACGAGCGTCAATGACATAAGTGACCACTCGGGAAAAACCAGCGGCGCGATCTATTTTCATTATGCGAGCAAGGAGAAACTGGCCCTGGCGGTGGCCCGGGAACAGTTCGCCACCTGGCCCCGGCTCGCCGACTCCTACGCCGCGCCCGGAGTCCCCCCGCTGGAGAAGCTGGTCGCCCTGAGCCTCGGGGTCGCGCGCTCCCTCACCGAGGACGTGATGGCGCGCGCGGGCGCCCGGCTGTGGGCGGAGCGCCGGGGTATCGACGCGGTC
The DNA here is from genome assembly GCF_055559335.1 of Streptomyces sp. NPDC024555. Lineage (NCBI taxonomy): Bacteria > Bacillati > Actinomycetota > Actinomycetes > Kitasatosporales > Streptomycetaceae > Streptomyces > Streptomyces sp. NPDC024555. The sequence continues at coordinate 145,722 of NZ_JBVHKV010000017.1, read as the reverse complement.
GTGCCCGCACCGTTCGGCGTATGGGCCGTGGCCGTCACCCGGCTTCTCGCCCAGGCGCGCACGCGGGGCGAGCTGGCGGCCGGTGTGAAGCCGTCGACCGCGGCCGTGACGCTCGTGTGCGCGTTCTTCGGACTCTGCACGCTGGCCGACGAGGTGCCGGGCGGACGGAACCGGAAGGAGCAGTTCGACCAGTGGTGGCTGCTGACGCTCGCCTCCCTTCAGGCCGCGCCGGATCCGGCCGGTCTGCTCGCCCGCGCGCGGGAGCGGATGCCGGCCGGGGCGTGAGGACGGCCCGGCCCCTTTCGGACGCCCGTTCGGGAACGGGACACCGATCCCCACCGGATACAGTGCGCGGGACGGAAGCCCGGTCGGGGAGGGAACACGTGACCGACACCAGCGACACACGACGCGCCGATCCGGAGAGGCCCCGCCCGGGGCCGGGCCGGCTGCGGCGCGTCATGCGCTTCGTTCCACTGGTCGCGCCGGTCCTGCTGTGGGCGGCGCCCTGCTGGGTGCTGCTGCACGCCGGGCAGGGGTGGCCGTCCGCGGTCCGGTGGGCCGGGACGGCGGTGTGCGCGGCCGGTCTGGTCGTGATGCCGGTGGCGATGATGCGGGGCCACGGGCGCCGGCAGCGGGACGGGGCGGCGGTCCTCGGGGACGGTCTGCTCGGCGGTGCGTGGGTGCTGTTCACCTGGTCCGTGCTGCTCGGTGTCCTCCTGCGGGCCGCTCTGGCCGTGGGCGGGGTCGGGACGGGGCAGGAGCGGGCCCGGATCGTGACCTGGGCCGTGCTCGGCGTGACGGCCGCGCTGCTGGTCTGGGGGTACGCCGAGGCGCGCCGGGTTCCCCGGGTGCGCCGGGTGGAGGTGGAACTGCCGCGGCTGGGCGCCGGACTCGACGGCACCCGGGTCGCGCTCGTCACGGACACGCACTACGGTCCGCTCGACCGGGTGCGCTGGTCGGAGCGGGTCTGCGAGACGGTGAACGGACTGGAGGCCGATGTCGTCTGCCACACCGGCGACATCGCGGACGGCACCGCCGAACGGCGCCGCGCCCAGGCCACCCCGCTCGGCACGGTGCGGGCCTCGTGGGGCCGCGTCTACGTCACCGGCAACCACGAGTACTACAGCGAGGCCCAGGGCTGGGTCGACCTGATGGACGAGCTGGGCTGGGAGCCGCTGCGCAACCGCCATCTGCTGCTGGAACGCGGCGGCGACACCCTGGTGGTCGCCGGGGTGGACGACGTCACGGCCGAGTCCTCGGGGCTGGCCGGTCACGGGGCGCACCTCGACGGGGCGCTGGACGGCGCGGACCCCGGTGATCCGGTGCTGCTCCTGGCCCACCAGCCGAAGTTCGTCGACCGGGCGGCGGCCGCGGGCATCGACCTCCAGCTCTCCGGCCACACCCACGGCGGCCAGATCTGGCCCTTCCATCATCTGGTCCGCATCGACCAGCCGGTCCTCGCCGGCCTCAGCCGCCACGGCGAGCGCACCCTGCTGTACACCAGCCGGGGCACCGGGTTCTGGGGCCCGCCGTTCCGGGTCTTCGCGCCCAGCGAGATCACCCTGCTCGTGCTGCGCTCGCCGCGCGCCGGAGCCTCCGCGTAGCCCCGGCCCGCCCCTCTCGCGCCCGCCCGGAGCATTCTTCGGGCGGGCGCGATGAGTTCCGGCCCCCTCGCCGGTATGTACCGGTGGGCCTTCGACAGGCCCTCGATACGACCGAGCACGAGGAGTGAGTCATGACCGAGAACCGAGCGCACGACGAGGCGGCCGTCAAGGCGGTTCTGGAGGGTGTCTACCGGGCGTGGGCGGCGGGGGACGCGGAGGCGTTCGTCGCGGACTACCGGGAGGACGCCACCGCGATCCTGCCCGGTTCGTACCGCAGGTCCAAGGAGGAGGCGCGGGCGAGGATGGCCGCCGGTTTCGCGTCCGTCCTCAAGGGGAGCACGACCGTCGACCGGCTGGACAGCATCCGCTTCCTGGGCGGCAGCGGCGCGGTCGTCGTGAGCGAGACCGCGGTCCTGTTCCCGGGCGAGACCGAGGTGCCGGAGGGCCGTGCCGTGTACGCGACCTGGGTGCTGGAGAAGTGCGACGGCGCCTGGCGGATCGTGGCGTACCACAACAGCCCCGCCGTCACGCCCGCTTCGGCGTGAGCCGCACCGTGCCCCCGTCCGTGCGCAGGGCGGGGGCGCGGTGCGTCCGGTCGCTCACGGCAGCCGCTCCGGGAGCGCGAAGGAGGCGAAGACCTCCGCGTCCTGGAACACCGTGTTGCGGCTGATCCCGGCCGTGGTGACGGTGAGGACCTGGAGGGTGTGGAGGCGGTGGCCGCCCTCGTCGGCCCGCCGGTAGGCGGCGAAGGCGGGCTGGCCGTTCGCCGAGGTGCGCAGGGTGCGCCAGTCCGCGCAGCGGGCGAACACCCCGTCCATGAAGGCGCCGTAGTGGTCGCGGCCGAGGAACCAGTTGGTCATCGGCGGCATCTCCAGGAGCACGTCCCGGGTCAGCAGCTCCTTGATGGCGGTCACATCGGCCCGTTCGAAGGCCTCGACGAAGCGGTCGACCCGGTCCCGGACCTCCCGTTCGGGCGGCTCGGCGACATCGTCCTCGGGGACGCCGGCCGTGCGCAGCCGGTCGCGGGCGCGCTGCAGGGCGCTGTTGACCGCGGGGACCGTCATATCGAGGATCCCGGCCGTCTCGGCGGCGGAGAAGTCCAGGACGTCACGGAGGATCAGGGCGGCCCGGCCGCGCGCGGAGAGGTGCTGGACGGCGGCGACGAACGCCAGCCGCAGGGAGCCCCGGACGGCGGCGCCCGGGTCCGTGCCGAGCAGGGCGTCCGGGAGCGGCTGGAGCCAGGCGGTCTCGCCGCGCACGAGGGGTGCGGCCGGATCCTCGCTCGGGGCGGCCAGTCCGGAGGGGAGGGGGCGCCGGGCGCGGCCGTCGAGCGCGGTGAGGCAGGCGTTGGTGGCGATGCGGTGGAGCCAGGTGCGCAGCGAGGCCTTCGTGCCGTCGTACCGGTCGCGGGCGCGCCAGGCGCGCAGGCAGGTCTCCTGGACGAGGTCCTCCGCGTCGTGGAGGGAGCCCAGCATCCGGTAGCAGTGCGCGAGGAGTTCGGGGCGGTGGGCGTCGATCAGCCGGCCGAAGTCCGCCGTGGCGGGTGCCATGTGCGAGGTCGTCCCGTACCGCTCAGAGGACTCCGCCGAGGACGACGGCGCCCACCACCGCGCAGAGCGAGCCGAAGGCGGTGATGACCGCCCTGGCGTGGCGCAGCCCGAAGGAGGGGGTGCGGGCGGTCGCCTCCTCGGGCGCGTCCTCGGCGTAGTACACCGTCACGAAGTCGCCCTCCTTCGGGGCGAGCCGGGTGCGGTGCTCCTCTATCGAGACGGTCCGGCCGTCGGCCGTGGCGAATTCGAGCGTGACGCGGGAGACGGTGGTCGGGACGCCGTCGGCGTCCTGGGTCTCCTCGGTGCGCACGGAGGTGCACCGGCCCTCGGCGGTGCGGCCGTCCCAGGCCGCCCGCAGGCGGGGGCTGTCGAGCTGCCTGGCCATGGACCGGGCGAGGGACAGGGTTCCCGTCATGGAGATGACGAAGTAGACGAGTGCGATGACCATGGCTCCCCAGATTCCGGTCCGGTCCGCCGTGCGGTGGTGTGCGGTGCGGTCCGGCGGCGCAGTCGCCATGATCCCCGGCGAGGACGGCGGGGACAAGGGTCCGGGACGGCCCCCGGGGCCCGTAACGGTGGAGACATCGTACGGATTCTCCGCACGGGGGTAGGCTGCGCGGCCCTCTTGCTATACCTTCCGTCTAACAGCTTGCTAGACGTGACGTCTAACAAGCGCGGGCGGCGCTCATGGGCCCCGCCCCGTCGGCGGACACGGGACGGGGCCGGGGAACAGGGGCAGCCGTCGGATCGGCCCGTCTCGATTCAAGGAGCCCGCACCATGGCAAGCAGCACCGTTCGGCCGGGGGACCAGGACCGGCTCGCCGAGCAGGACGTCGCCCGGCGCCTCCTCGACTCCTCCGCGAAGCTCTCGTACGACCCGGCCACCGAGGTGGACTGGGAGACCCCGCTCGACACCGGCCACCACGGCGCGAGCCCGGAGTGGAGCACGCTCTACGGCACCGCGTACTGGAAGGAGATGACGGAGGACCAGCGCAAGGCGCTGACCCGGCAGGAGGCCGCGTCCGTCGCCAGTACCGGGATCTGGTTCGAGATGATCCTCCAGCAGCTGGTGCTGCGCGACATGTACGCCAAGGATCCGACCGATCCCCGGTTCCAGTGGGCGCTCACCGAGGTCGCCGACGAGTGCCGGCACTCCATCATGTTCGCCCGCGGCGCGGCGAAGCTGGGCGCGCCCGCCTACCGCCCGCAGCGGATGGTGGTCGAACTGGGCCGCGCCTTCAAGACGCTCGCCTTCGGCGAGTCGGCCTACGCGGCGATCCTCGTGGCCGAGGAGGTGCTCGACGTGATGCAGCGCGACTGGATGCGCGACGAGCGCGTGGCCCCCTTCGTCCGCACCATCAACAACATCCATGTGGTGGAGGAGTCGCGCCACATGAAGTTCGCCCGCGACGAGACCCGCACCCGGTTGCGTGGCGCCGGCCCGCTGCGGCGGCAGATCAACTCGCTGGTCATCGCCATCACCGCGTACTACATCGTCACCAGCATGGTGCACCCCGACGTGTACGCCAACGCGGGTCTCGACGGGGACCGCGGCCGCGCCGAGGCCGCGCGCAACGAGCACCACAAGTCCCGTATGCGGGCCAGCTGTTCGGGCCTGATGGAGTTCCTGGCCTCGTGCCGGCTGCTCACCCGCCCCGCCCTCTTCTTCTACAAGCGCGCCCACCTGATCTGATCCGGCCGAACCGCCCGATCCGCGCGATCCAGTCGATCCGAGAGACCGAGCTGACCCGATGACCTACGCCATCACCCAGACCTGCTGCAGCGACGCCACCTGTGTCGCCGTGTGTCCCGTCAACTGCATCCATCCGACGCCCGACGAGCCGGACTTCGGCCGTACCGAGATGCTCTACGTCGACCCGGCGACCTGCATCGACTGCGGCGCCTGCGCCGATGCCTGCCCGGTGGACGCGATCTTCCCGGTGGACAGCCTCTTCGGGGCGCGGAAGGAGTACGCCGCCGTCAACGCCGCGTACTACGCGGACCGGGCGCCGCAGCGGGCCGCCGCGCCGAACTTCCACGCCTGGGGCGAGCCCTCGTTCCCCCGCAGCCTGCCGTCGGACTTCGCGCCGATCCGGGTCGCCGTGGTCGGGACCGGCCCGGCGGGCATGTACGCGGCCGAGGACCTGCTGCTGAACACCGCCGCCGAGGTGACCCTGATCGACCGGCTGCCGGTGGCGGGCGGCCTGGTGCGGTACGGGGTGGCGCCGGACCATCCGGCGACCAAGGGCGTGGGCGAGACCTTCGCCCGGTTCCACTCCCACCCCCGGGTCCGCATGCACCTGGGGGTCGAGGTCGGCAAGGACGTCACCGTCGAGGAGATCGCCGCCCACCACGACGCGGTGATCTACGCGGTCGGCGCCTCCACCGACCGCCGGCTCGGCATACCGGGCGAGGACCTGCCCGGCTCCCTCGCGGCGACCTCCTTCGTGGCCTGGTACAACGCACACCCCGAGGCCGCCCCGGCGGGCGAAGGGCTGGACGCGGAGCGCGTGGTCGTCACGGGCAACGGCAATGTCGCCCTGGACGTGGCCCGGATCCTCGTCGCGGACCCGGCGGCCCTGGCCGGTACGGACATCTCCGACCGCGCGCTCGCCGCGCTGCGCGACTCACGGGTGCGCGAGGTCGTCCTGCTCGGCCGGCGCGGGCCCGAGGACATCGCCGCCACCGTCTCCGAACTCCTCGCGCTCACGCACCTCCCGGACGTCCCCCTGGTCGTCGACACCCACGATCCCCGGACCGCCGAGGCCATCGACGCGGCGGCCCCCGGCGACAAGGCGGCCCTGCTGCGGCGGCTCCCCCGCGAGACGGTCGACTGGTCGCAGCCCCCGCCCGAGGGGCGCCGGATCGTGCTCCGCTTCCACTCCGCACCCGTGGAGGTGGTGGGCCGGGACTCCGCGGACGGGGACTCGGCGAGCCGCGTGGGCGGGGTGCGGGTGTCCGGTGCGGACGGGGAGTCGGTCGTCCCGGCAGGGCTGTTCCTGCGGGCCATCGGCTACCGGGGCGTCCCGGTCCCCGGACTCCCCTTCGACGAGGCGACCGGCACCGTGCCCCACGAGGGCGGCCGGGTCGCGGGGCGCTCCGGCACCTATGTCGTCGGCTGGATCAAGCGCGGCCCGTCCGGTGGCATCGGGGCCAACCGGACCTGCGCCGCCGAGACCGTCGGCACGCTGCTGGAGGACGCCGTCGCGGGCGCGCTGCCCTCCCCCGCCCACCCGGCCAGGGCGTTCGGGAAGCTCGCGCGCCGCCGGGGCCGCCAGGTCGTCGACGCCCGGGGGCTGGCCGCCATCGACCGCGCCGAACAGGCCAGGGGCCGCGCGCTGGGCCGGCCCCGGGTCAAGTTCGACACGGTCCCGGCGCTCGTCGCCGCCGCGCGCGGGGGCCTGCGGCGGTCTCCGCGCTGACCGGTCGCCCGGTCCGGCCCCTCGCGCGGCGTCCGGACCGGGCGGCACCGGCGGGGAAGGGGCCCGCACCCGCCGGGCCACCCCCGCCCCGTCACTCGTCGAAGGTCTCCAGCGGCTCGGACTGCGCCCTGGCCCGCTTGCCGACGACGGCGGCCGCTGCGGCGGCGCTGCCGAGGAAGGCCAGGGCGACCGTCCAGGGCTGGTTGAAGGCGTGCCGGGTGGCGTGGTCCACGGAGTAGCGGCCGGGGCCGATCAGCCCGATGGCGGCCGCCGTGAAGCCGAGGAACGCCGGGTACTCGTAGCCGCCGCCCTGGGCGAAGAAGCCCGCCGGGGCGTGGACGGCCACCGCGCCCGCCATGGCGCCCGCTGCGGCGGCCCCGGCGGCCGGGGTGGCCAGGCCGAGCGCCAGCAGGGCGCCACCGCCCGCCTCGCCGAGACCCGCCGCGACCGCGCTGTGCTTCGGCGGGTGGAAGCCCATGGCCTCCATCGCCGCGGTGGTCCCCTCGATGCCTCCGCCGCCGAACCAGCCGGCGAGTTTCTGGGTGCCGTGCGCGGCCAGTACCGCGCCGGTGCCGACCCGCAGGACCAGCAGGCCGAGGTCATGACGGTTGACGCTGCCCATGAGGACTCCGGAAGGGTTCGGGGGCCGGCCGGAAGCGGGCCCGGAGCCGTACCTCCCCCACTCTCCGCGCCGGGCCACGCCGACGGGCTGCGGTACTGCTCCGTTCGAGCGCACTCCGCTGGGGCCGTGACCCGTGACACAGTGCGACATTCGCCATTGTGCAACTTGTTGCACAATGGCGGGCGGCTCCTCTAGAACTGGTGCGACGACACTGCGCGAGGAGACGCCGCATGAGCCCGTACCCCCATCTGCTGAGCCCGCTCGACCTCGGGTTCACCACCCTTCCCAACCGGGTGATCATGGGATCGATGCACGTCGGCCTGGAGGAGGCCGAGAACGGCTTCGCGCGCATGGCCGCGTTCTACGCCGAACGCGCCCGGGGCGGGGTCGGCCTCATGGTCACCGGCGGCATCGCGCCGAACGAGCGGGGCTGTTCGATGCCCGGCGGCGCCAGGATGACCACCGAGGCGGAGGCCGCCCGGCACGCCGAGGTCACCTCGGCCGTGCACGCGGCCGGCGGCCGGATCGCGATGCAGATCCTGCACTTCGGGCGGTACGCGCACCACCCCGCGCTGGTGGCACCGAGTGCGATCCAGGCCCCGATCAGCGCGTTCACCCCGCACGCGCTCGACGACGCCGAGGTCGAGGAGACCATCGAGGACTTCGTCACCGCGGCGGCACTGGCCCGGAGCGCCGGCTACGACGGGGTCGAGATCATGGGCTCCGAGGGCTATCTGATCAACGAGTTCATCGCCTCCGCGACCAATCACCGCGAGGACCGGTGGGGCGGTTCGTACGAGAACCGCATCCGCTTCCCCGTCGAGATCGTGCGCCGGGTCCGGGAGCGGGTCGGCAGCGACTTCATCCTGATCTACCGGCTCTCCATGCTGGACCTCGTGCCCGGCGGCTCCTCGCTGGAGGAGGTCGTGCACCTGGCCCGGGAGATCGAGGCGGCCGGGGCGACGATCATCAACACCGGGATCGGCTGGCACGAGGCGCGGATCCCCACCATCGCGACCTCGGTGCCGCGCGGCGCGTTCACCTGGGTGACCGAGAAGGTGCGCGGCGCCGTCTCCGTACCGCTGGTGACCAGCAACCGCATCAACACCCCCGAGGTCGCCGAGGAGATCCTGGCGTCGGGGCGCGCGGACATGGTGTCGATGGCCCGGCCCTTCCTCGCCGACCCGGACTTCGTGGCCAAGGCCCGAGCGGGACGCGCGGACGCGATCAACACCTGCATCGGGTGCAACCAGGCCTGCCTGGACCACGTCTTCAGCGGCCGGATCACCTCCTGCCTGGTCAACCCGCGGGCCTGCCACGAGACCGAGCTGACCCTCTCGCCGACCCGGACGCGCAAGCGCGTCGCCGTCGTCGGGGCCGGTCCCGCCGGGCTGGCCTGCGCGGTCACGGCCGCCGAACGCGGCCACGCGGTGACTCTCTTCGACGCCGCCGACGAGATCGGCGGCCAGCTCGACGTGGCCCGCCGGGTGCCGGGCAAGGAGGAGTTCGACGAGACGCTGCGCTACTTCCGCACCCGGCTGGCCGAGGAGAACGTCGAACTGCGCCTGGGCAGCCGGGTGGAGGCCGACGGTCTCGACGGCTTCGACGAGATCGTCCTGGCGACCGGCGTCACCCCCCGCACTCCGGACATCCCGGGCGTCGACCACCCGAGCGTCGTCGGCTACCTGGACGTGCTGCGCCACGGCGCACCGGTCGGCGACCGGGTGGCCCTCATCGGCGCGGGCGGCATCGGCTTCGACGTGGCCGAGTTCCTGACCGACGGCGGCGAAGCTGCGAGCCGGGACCCGGAGACGTTCTTCCGGCAGTGGGGCGTCGACACGGCGTACGTCGAGCGCGGCGGGCTCGGCACGGCCGAGCGCGCGAAGTCCCCGCGCACCGTCCACCTCCTCCAGCGCCGCACCGGCAAGGTCGGCGCGGGCCTCGGGAAGACGACGGGCTGGATCCACCGCACCGAACTGCGGCACCGCGGCGTCCGCACGGTCGCCGGGGTCGGCTACGAGCGCATCGACGACGAGGGGCTGCACCTGACGGTCGACGGCGAGCCGCAGCTGCTGCCCGTCGACACGATCGTCCTCTGCGCCGGACAGGAACCGCGCCGCGACCTGTACGAGGAGCTGCGCGCCGCCGGGCGGTCCGCGCACCTCATCGGGGGCGCGGACGCCGCGGCCGAACTGGACGCGAAGCGGGCGATCCGCCAGGGCACCGAACTCGCCGCCGCGCTCTGACCCCCGGCCGGGCCCGCGACGCCCGCCGGCCGGTCCGCCGGGCGGACCGGCCGCCCGCCGTCCCTAGGATGCCTCCCATGTCACTCCCGCACGCGATCCTCACCGCCCTGCTCGAAAAGCCCTCGTCGGGGCTGGAGCTGACCCGCAGGTTCGACCGCTCGATCGGCTACTTCTGGTCGGCGACGCATCAGCAGATCTACCGCGAGCTGGGGAAGCTGGAGCACGCCGGGCAGATTCGCGCCCTCGCCCCCGCGCAGCCGGCCCGGGGGCAGAAGAAGGAGTACGAGGTGCTGCCGGAGGGCCGCGCGGCGCTGTCCGCCTGGGTGGACCTGCCGGAGGACCCCAAGCAGATCCGCGATCCGCTGCTGCTGCGGATGCGGGCGGCGGCGGTCGTCGGGGCGGAGGGCCTGGACGCGGAGCTGCGCCGGCACCTCGCGCTGCACCGGCGGCGGCTCGCGGAGTACGAGGCCATCGAGGAGCGGGACTTCCCGCCCGGCCGGGACGCTCCCGAGGACCGGCTGCGCCATCTGGTCCTGCGCGGCGGCATCGATCTGGAGAACTTCTGGATCGGCTGGCTGGCCCGCGCCCTGGAAGCGGACGCGGGCACAGCCGCCGCGCAGCTCACTTGACCACGCGGGTCACCAGGGAACCGGCCCCGCGTCCTCGAAGAACCGGCCGGTCGGGCCGTCGTCGGGCAGGGTCGCGAGGTGGAGGGCGATCGCCGCTCCCTGGGCGGGGGTGCGGGTCCCGCGGAAGCCGTTGAGATCGGTCGCGACGAAGCCGGGGCAGCCGGCGTTGACGAGGATGTTCGTGCCCGTCAGCTCGCGGGCGTACTGGACGGTGAGGGCGTTCAGGAACGTCTTCGACGGGGTGTACGCGGCGGAGATCGGCCCCGTCGTGTCCTCGGCGCCGTCCTCGGACTGCCGGGTGAGGGAGCCGACCCCGCTGGACATGTTCACGATCCTCGGCGCGACGGAGCGGCGCAGCAGCGGCAGCACGGCGTTGGTGACGCGGACGACGCCGATCACATTGGTCTCGACGACGGTCCGGATCGTGGCGGGGTCGACCCGGCTGGGTTCCTGCGGCATCGTGCCGGTGATGGCCGCGTTGTTGACGAGGACGTCGAGGCGTCCGGCCCGGTCCTCGATCAGCCGTGCGGCGGCGGTGGCGCTCGCGTCGTCGGTGACGTCCAGCGGGACGCCGAACGCGTCGACTCCGGCCGCCCGCAGCTTCTCCACCGCGGTGTTCCGGCGCTCCTCGTCGCGGGCGCCGACGCCGACGCTCCAGCCGAGGGCGCCCAGGCCCGCGGCGATCTCGTAACCGATGCCCTTGTTCGCGCCGGTGACCAGCGCAATCGTTCGTTCGCTCATGGGGACCATGCTGCTTCCGGGGCCCTGTGACGGTCCAAGACCGATGAAGCCGGGAACGATACCGTCAGGGTATTGATCCGGGGTACGGTGGCGCCGTGGAGACCCGGGAACTTCGTTACTTCGTCGCCGTCGCCGAGGAGTTGCACTTCGGGCGCGCGGCGCAGCGGCTCGGGATCGCTCAGCCGCCCCTGTCCCGGGCGGTCCAGCAGCTCGAACGGCGGCTGGGCACCGTGCTGCTGGAGCGGACCAACCGCTCGGTGTCGCTGACCGAGGCCGGGCGGGTGCTGCTGGTGGAGGGCCGGGCGGCCCTCGACCAGGTCGAGGCCGCCGAGCGCCGGACCCGCCGCGCCGCCCCCTCCGCGACCGGCGGCCCGAGCGTGGTGCTGGTGGCCAAGGCGAGTGCGTCCAAGGACCTGCTGGCGAAGCTGCTCGACGCCTACGCCGCCGAGCCCGGCGCGGTCCCGGTGGACGTCGTGCTGTGCGGCCCGGCCGAGCAGGAGCGGTATCTGCGCGAGGGCCGGGCCGACGTGGCCCTGCTGCACCTGCCGTTCGACTCCACGACCGGGTTCGACACGGAGGAGCTCGGCTCGGAGGGCCAGGTGGTGGTCCTGCCCTCCGGCCATCCGCTCACCGCCCGGCCCCATGTGATGCTGGCGGACACCGTCTCGGTGCCGGACCTGCCCCGGCCGCGCTGGCCGCGCCCCGACGGCTCCTACCGGCCCGGACCGGGTCCGGAGGTCCGTGACCACACACAGCTGTTGCAGCTCATCGGCCTCGGCCGGACGTGTGCGGTGCTGCCGGAGTCGTGCCGGACCCATCTGCCCGGTGATCTGGCGACCGTGCCGGTCCTGGACGCGCCGACGGTCACCACGGTGATCGCCTGGCCGCCGCACAGCCGCTCGCGGGCCGTCGCCGATCTCGTCCGGACGGCGACCGGTCTCTGACCGGCGGTCGCGGGCCGGCCGGCGCGGTACCGCCCATCGTGTGGCTCGCTGGCGTGGCCTGCTTGACCCGTCGCGCCGCCGCCTGGACAGTCGGGGTGCGGCGCCGGGCCGGTGCCGTGTCCCCCTCCCGCCCGGTCCCCGGTCCCCGGGTGGCGGACGGCTCTGACGCTCGGGAGCGACTGGATCCATGGTCCTCGACCTGGCGGTGATCGGCGCGGCCATCACCTTGGGGCCCCTGCACAACAGCGCGTTCATCCTGCTGCTGGCCGCCCGGCGCGGCGTACGGCTGGGGCTCGCGTTCCTGCTCTCGTGGCTGGCCAACCTGGTCGCCGTGATCGCCGTCGTGGTGCTGCTGACCGGTGGTCATCCCCCGGCCCGCCACACCGCGCCCTCGACCGCCGCGCTGGCCGCGAAACTCGCCATCGGTCTGGGCCTGGTGCTGTACGGGGCACGGCGCCGGCGCCGGCCGCACCCGCCCCACGGCACCCCGCGCTGGGCCGCCCGGATCGACCACGCCTCCTGGGGCGCGGCGGCCGGGCTGGCGTGGCTGGTGCAGCCGTGGGGGCTGGTCGGAGCCGGTGCGGCGACGGCGCTGGACGCGGATCTGTCCGGCGCCGAGGACTGGCTCGCGCTGACCGGCTTCTGTGTGCTGGCCACGCTGAGCCTCATCGTCATGGAGATGTACGCGGTGTGGGCCCCGGTCGCGGCGGGGGCCCGGCTGGACGCCCTGCGGGACTGGCTGGGCCGGCACCAGGAGCAGTTGATCGTCACGCTCTCCCTGGTCGTCGGCCTGTGGCTGATGGGCGCGAGCATCTACGCCCTGGCCACCTGAGGCCCGCGTCGGACCGCTTCAGCCGGTGCGCCGCAGTGTGGGCGGGGTCCAGTCGCCGGTGAGGGCGGGCCGCCGGGGCCAGTACAGACGCAGGAACACGTTGAAGCTGCCGGTGGGGGCCGGGAGCCAGTTGCTCTCGTGGTCGGGGCCGGGGTTCTCGTGCTGGACGAGGATGTCCAGGGATCCGTCGGGGCTGGTCCGCATGCCGCTGCGGTCGCCGATCGCGTAGCGGTCCAGCGGGTTGGCGGCGAAGAACTGGTGCTCGTTCATCATCGTCAGCGACCAGAAGCCGTCGACGGGCGGGGTGTCACCGGGCCCGAAGTGGAGCACATAGGTGTGCGCGCCGCTCAGTGGGCGGCCCTCGGAGTCGGTGGTGGCGTGCGGGTACAGGGCGTCGGCGTCGAGGTTGGCCCCGTAGCCGAAGCGGGTGATGAGGGCGCGCTTGGTGTAGTCGGTTCCGTAGTCCCCCAGGCCCCGGTGCACGGTCCAGCCGCCGGTGTTCGCGGACTCCGCGCGGGCCAGCAGGGTGCGCAGGGTCTCGGGGCCCTGCCGTGCCCCGGCGTCCAGGGCGGCGCGTTGTGCGGGGGCCAGAGCGTCCGGGTCGGCGCCCGGGGCGATGCCGAGGGCGGCGAACCGCTCCAGGGCCGGGGCGTCGGCGGGGCCGGGCGGGTTGTCCGCCATCATCCGGTTGAGGAGGGTGACGTACGCGTGGCCGCTGAGCGCGTGGACCTGGTCGACGGGCGGTGTCGTGGTGTCGACGCCCTCGGCGACGGGGGCGTCGGTGGGCGGGGTGTAGGCGTCCGGGTCGCCGGTCCACTCCGAGAGCGGGATGAGCCGGGTGGCGTCCTGGAGCCGGTTGACGGCCGGGAAGTCCGCGGGGCCGCTGGTCGCGTAGCGGGCGATGATCCAGTTCACGGCGGTGGGCGAGGTCAGCAGGGTGAGGCCCTGCGGTGTCGCTCCCGACCAGGTGGGACCGGCGATCAGGAACGGACCGGCCGAGGAGCCGTGCGTACGGCGGCCGACGACGGCGCAGACGTTGGACCAGGCGTCCAGCACGGGGACCATCCAGAAGCGGTCGCCGAAGTCGGGCAGGGTCAGCACCAGGGGCTGTTCGGACAGGTCGAGCCAGGCGCTGGAGTACAGGGTGTCCGCGTTCGGCGAGACGACCTCGGTGAAGTCGGCGTCCGGGGTGGTGCGCATGTACGTGAACTGGTTGACGGGCGCTTTGCGGCGCGCGTCGTCGCGGGCCGGGACCGCCGTCATGGTGCGCTTCGTCACCGCCGCCGTGACCAGCGGATATCCGTACAGCCAGGCCTCGGCGGCCAGCTTCTCCAGCGATGCGTCCGTCATGGGTCTCTCCCGGGTGCCGCGGTGTGTCTCGTCCCGGCCCGACGCTACGAGCGTGCCCCGGTGACCGCGCGATGGATCCGCCGGACGGGTGAGGCGCCCGGTGGTCCGTGCGCCGCGGTCACGGGCGGCCGGCCCGGATCCTTCGTGCCTGGCCGTGGTGCGGGCGCAGGGCACGCGGGCGGGCGATGACGACGCGGGAGGGGGTGGGAGCGGGCGGGCCCTCGACGGCCGGCGCGGGGGCGGCCGGCGCGGTCCGCGCCTGGGCGCGGCTGAGCAGGATCACCCCGCGTACGGCCGCGGCGGCGCCGAGGAGCGCGGGGACCAGCCCGAGCGTGCCGCCCTGGAGCCGCTCCCCCAGCAGCGCCAGCCCGATGGCCGCGGCGGCGACCGGGTTGGCGAGGGTGACGACGGCGAGGGGTGCGCCGAGGCCGCCCCGGTAGGCGGTCTGGGACAGGAGCAGTCCGCCCGTCGCGAAGGCCGGGACGAGGACCGCGACGACGACCAGGCGCCAGGTGAACAGCGGGCCGGTGGTGTGGTCGGTGACGGCGACCGTGAGGGTCTGGGTGAGGGCCGAGGCGACGCCCGAGGTGATCCCGGACGCTGCCGCGTGCCGCAGCCCCGGGCGGGTGCCGGGGCGGCTGAGTCCGGCGACGAGCGCCACGGTGGCGGCGCCGACGGCCAGCGCCTCGACGAGGGTGAGCGTCTCGTGCGGCGCGGTGCCGCCCGCGGCGGCGAGGAGGGCGCCGAGACCCAGCAGGGTCAGCAGGGTGCCGTGCCATTCGGTGCCCGAGACCCGGCGGCCCGCGGCGCGGGCCCCGAGCGGGACGGCGGCCACCAGGGTCAGCGCGCCCAGGGGCTGGACCAGGGTCAGGGAGCCGTACTTGAGCGCGGCGACGTGCAGCAGCGCGCCGCCGGCGTTCAGGCCGACGGCCGCCCACCAGGTCCCGCGCCCGAGGAGCCCCAGGATTCCGGAGCCGGGCGGGGTGCGTCCGGCGAGCCGGGCCTGTGCCACCGCGGCCGAGGCGTAGGCGACGGCGGAGACGAGCGAGAGCGCGACGGCGGCCGCGGTGGCGTTCACCGGCGTGTTCCGGCGGACGCGTATCCCGTGGACGTACGGGGGGCGGACGGGCCGGGGACGCGTGCGGCGGTGCCGTACGGGGTGGCGGGGGCGGGGGCGCCGTTCGCGGACGGCCACGGCAGCGGTGCCCGGACCGGTCCGGTGCGCGGCAGCCGCAGCGCCGCGAAGGCGACGGAGAGCAGCGCGGCGACCACGAGGGAGTCCATCCAGTAGTGGTTGGCGGTGCCGACGATGACCAGGAGGGTGATCGCCGGGTGCAGCAGCCAGAGCCAGCGCCACCGTGAGCGCGTGGCGACGACGAGGCCGACGCCGACCATGACGGCCCAGCCGAAGTGCAGGGAGGGCATCGCGGCGAACTGGTTGGCCATGGAGTCGGTCGAGGGGGTGGCTCCGTACACCGTCGGTCCGTAGACCTGGCCGGTGTCGACCAGGCCGGTGGCGGCGAGGAGGCGCGGCGGGGCCAGCGGGAAGACCAGGTGGAGGGCGAGCGCGGCGCCGGTCAGGACGGCGAGGATGCGGCGCGACCAGAGGTAGTGGAGCGGGCGCCGCCAGTAGAGCCAGGCGAGGAAGAGCAGGGTCGCCGGGAAGTGCACGGTGGCGTAGTAGGTGTTGGCGGCGTGGATCAGCGTCTCGTTGTGGAGGAGCAGGGCCTGGACCATGCCCTCGTCGGGCAGGTGCACCGCCCGTTCCAGGTCCCAGACGCGCCCGGCGTTGTGGAAGGCCTCGTCGACGTGGCCGTTGGCCGCCTGGCGGCCGAACTTGTAGACGACGAAGAGTCCTACGACGAGAAGAAGCTCGCGGACGAGGGGCGGTCGGGCTGTGGTGTCCGGCTCTCGATCGGCGGGCCTGCTACCGGCGAACATCACCCGGTGCCCCTTTGCTGACGAACGGTGGATCGAACGGCGCGGGGAGGTCCCGCACCTTATCGATACGCCAGTGTACCGATACGCGACCGTATCGGAACACGCGCGTATCGGTACACTGGCGTATCGAAGGCCTCGCCGCAGAGAGGGAACGTGCATGTCGTCGCAGAAAACGGAGCCGGACCAGGCCACCGCGTCGCGCCGCTCGAAGATCACGCCGGAACGGGCCCAGGAGCTCTACACCGCCGTGCTCGACATGCTGCGGGAGAACGGCTACGAGTCGCTGACCATGGAGGGCGTGGCCGCCCGGTCGCGCTGCGGCAAGTCGACGCTCTACCGCCAGTGGGGCTCGAAGCCCGAGCTGGTGGTCGCGGCGCTGAACGGGACACGGCGCGGACTGCTCCGCCGGATCGACACGGGCACACTGGCGGGCGATCTGCGCGAGGCGGCCCGCGCCATCGGGCAGGGCTCCGGGCGGGACACCCCGCTGATGCTGGCACTGAGCCATGCCGCGCTGCAGAGCCCCGAGCTGCTGTGCGCCATGCGGTCCTCGCTGATCCTGCCGGAGCTGGCGGCGATCGACGCGATGGTCGCGCGGGGCGTGGAGCGCGGCGAGGTCGCGGCGGACAATCCGGCCGTGGAGTTCGTCTCCGCGCAACTGCTGGGCGTCATGCGCGCCCGCCCGCTGCTGGACTGCGCGTACGCGGACGAGACCTTCCTCGTCCGCTTCGTGGAGGGGTCCGTGTTCCCCGCACTCGGCCTGGACGCGGAAGCGACCGGGTCCTGAAAGACGTGGGCCGTCGTCCGAGCGGATGACGACGGTCCGCACGCGCCGCACCGTGGGGACGGGGGCGGCGCACCACCCCCGGCCGGCCGGTGGCTTCGCAGGAAGTCACCGGCCGGCCGGGCGTTCCCCCGGCTCCGCACCCCCTCCTTTTCGTCCTCTTGACGATATGCGGCGCTCTTTATTATCGTCGTCATGACGAGAAAGAGGGGGTCCCATCGTGGCCGACATCACCCGGCGGTTCGGCTGGCGCCATCTGCGTTCCGCGCCCACCGCCCACATCCGCCACCACAAGCGCGGCCGGCTCGTCCACGACGGGGCCGGGCTCAGCTTCTGGTACCGCTCGCTGAGCGCCGCGCTCTCCGAGGTGCCCGTCGACGACCGCGAACTGGCCATGGCCTTCCACGCCCGCACCGCCGACTTCCAGGACGTCACGGTGCAGGCCACCGTCACGTACCGGATCAGCGACCCGGCCGAGGCGGCCGCCCGACTGGACTTCTCCGTCGACCCGGACACCGGGGCCTGGCGCGGGACCCCGCTGGAGCAGATCGCCACCCTGCTCACCGAGACCGCCCAGCAGCACACCCTCGACGTCCTGGCCCGCACCCCGCTCGCCGCCGCCCTGGTCGACGGGGTCGCCGCGGTGCGCGAACGGGTCGCGGCCGGACTCTCCGCCGAGCCCCGGCTGCCCGCCACCGGCATCGACGTGGTCGCGGTGCGCGTCGTCGCCATCCGCCCCGAGGCCGAGGTGGAGCGGGCGCTGCGCACCCCCGCCCGCGAGCAGATCCAGCAGGAGGCCGACCGGGCGACGTACGAACGCCGGGCCGTGGCCGTCGAGCGCGAGCGGACCATCGCGGAGAACGAACTGGCCAGCCAGATCGAGCTGGCCCGCCGCGAGGAACAGCTCGTCGAGCAGCGCGGCACCAACGCCCGGCGCGAGGCCGAGGAGCGCGCGGCGGCCGACGGGGTGCGCACCGAGGCGGAGGCCGCCCGCACGGTGCGGCTGGCCCGCGCGGAGGCGGAGGCGGCCCGGGAGGCCGGTGCGGCCCGCGCCGAGGCGCAGGCGGCCTGGCTGCGGGCGCACGGCGAGGTGGACGCGGCGACGCTGCACGCGCTGGCCGCGACCCGGCTCGCCGAGAACCTGCCGAAGATCGACAGCCTCACCCTGTCGCCCGACGTGCTGACCGGGCTGCTGAGCCGGCTCGGCCGCCCCGCCCCGGAGGCCGGGGCGTGAGCCTGGCACCCCGGGCGGTCCTGGTCCACCGCACCACCGAGTACGAGGAGCTGCTGGCCCGGCACGGCACGCACGGCCAGGCGGCGTTCTTCCTCTCCAGCCGGGGCCGCTCCCTCGACGAGGTGGCCGCCCGCCACGAGCGGACCGGGCGGGCGCTGGCCGAGGTGGCGGCGGCCGTTCCGCTCACCTGGCGGCAGTCCCGGGTGGAGCGCGCCGATCTGGACCGGTTCCTCTTCGCACCCGAGGACGTGGTCGTCGTCGTGGGGCAGGACGGGCTGGTCGCCAACGCGGCCAAGTACCTCTCCGGCCAGCCGGTCGTGGGCATCGACACCGATCCGGGCCGCAACCCCGGCGTGCTCGTCCGGCACCGGCCCGCCGACGCGGCGGCCCTGCTGCGGGCGTCGGTCGCGGCGGGCGGTGCGGCGGACGAGCTGACCATGGTCGAGGCCGTGGCCGACGACACCCAGCGGCTCCTCGCGCTGAACGAGATCTACCTGGGCCCGGCCGGGCACCAGACGGCCCGCTACCGGCTCGCCGGTGACCGGGCGGACGCCCCGGCCGAGTCGCAGGCCTCCTCGGGCGTGCTCGTCGGCACCGGAACCGGCGCCACCGGCTGGCTGCGTTCGCTGTGGCAGGAACGCCGCAGCGCGCTGCCCCTGCCCGGCCCCACCGATCCCCGGCTCCTCTGGTTCGTCCGGGAGGCCTGGCCCTCGCCCGCCACCGGCACCTCACTGGTCGCGGGCGAGCTGGGCCGGGGCCAGGGGCTGCGGCTGACCGTCGAATCGGACCGGGTGGTGGTCTTCGGCGACGGGATGGAGTCGGACGCGCTGGAACTGACCTGGGGGCAGAGCGTGCGCGTGGGGATCTCCGCCACCTCGCTGCGGCTGACGGTATGAGGAGGCGGACGGGGCCCCGCCTTCCGTAGGCTCGCTCCCGACCCGAGCGACCGAGGAGCGGCATGGACGACGACACGACCACCGGGATCCCCGCCCGCAACGCCCGCCCGCCGCAGGCCCAGGCCGCGCTGGGGGTCGGGGTGCTCGTCCGGGACGGACGGGGGCGGATCCTCCTCGGCCGGCACCACAGCGGCACCTGGGAGCTGCCCGGCGGCAAGGTCGACGCGACGCACGAATCGGTCGCGGAGGCCGCCGCACGCGAACTGCGCGAGGAGACGGGGCTCCGTGTGGGCGCGGACGAGGTGCGGGTCCTCGCGATGCTCCACGACGCCGTGCACGGCATCAACCGGGTGACCATGGCCGCCCTCGTCGACATCACCGCCGCCGTCCCTGAGGTCACCGAACCCCATCTGATCACCACCTGGCAGTGGATCCGCCCCGAGGAACTGCCCGCCCCGCTGTTCGACCCCTCCGCACAGATCCTGGCGGCCTGGCGGCCTGATCTCGGCATCGCGCACCCGCCCGTGCACCGGCTCGACATCGCCCCCAAGGCAGACCAGGAAGAGTCCTACAGCGATTAATCATTTGCCTAGGAGTCATAGGCACCGTAGCGTCGGTCCCATGAAGGCCTTGACCGAGCGGGAAATCCGCCATGCGTTCGTCAACTGCTCCAAGGGTGAGGCGGGCCGGCTGCCGATGCCCCGCGATTTCGACGAGCTGCCCTGGGACGACCTCGACTTCCTGGGCTGGCGCGACCTGTCCGCCCCCGGGCGCAGCTACCTCGTCACCGAGCGGGAGGGCCGGCCGGCCGCCATCTCGCTGCGCTTCCCCTCCCACCAGCGCGGCTTCCTGCACCGGAGCATGTGCTCGCTCTGCCTGACCACCCACCCGGGCAGCGGGGTGTCGCTGATGACCGCCCGCAAGGCGGGCCCGGCCGGCCGCGAGGGCAATTCGGTGGGGCTGTACATGTGCACGGACCTCGCCTGCTCGCTCTATGTACGGGGCAAGAAGGCGGTGGACTCCGGTGCCCGCTTCAAGGAGTCACTGACGGTCGAGGAGCAGATCGCACGGACGACGGCCAATCTGGCCGCGTTCATCGCCAAGCTCTACTCCTGACGGCCGGCGCTGCGCCGGGGTGCGCACGGGGTGGCGTACATGGTCAGGCCCTTGGGCGTCGGGGTGAGTTCCAGGCTCACGCCGATCTTGCGGCCCGTTCGCGCCAGGCGCAGTGTGCGCGCGCCGGCCAGGGTCGCCAGGGCGACGGGCAGCATCGCATCGGCCGCGGCCGCGCCGGGGCAGTACCGGGGACCCAGGCCGTAGGCGAGCAGCGCGGCGGGGGACGGTTCCGGCTCGGCGTCGGGGAGCCAGCGCCGCGGGTCGAAGACGTCCGGGTCCGGGTAGCGGTCCCTGTCGCGGCGCAGGGATCCCAGAGGCAGCGTGACCACGGCTCCGGCCGGGATCCGCACCCCGTGGTGGGTGGTCTCGTGGCGGGTGCGGCGGACCAGGAACGGGATGCCGTGGAGGCGGGTGACCTCCTGGAGGAAGGCGGTCGCCAGCGGGAGCTGGTGTGCGTGGAGGCGGCCCGGATCGGGGGCCGCGTCGGCCTCGTCCCGGATCTCCCGCTGGAGATCCGGGTGGCGGCCCAGTTCGTAGCAGGCCCAGGCCAGGGTGGAGGCGCTGGTCTCCATGCCGGCGATCAGCAGGGCGCGGATGTCGCGCCCCACCACATGGGCGTTCCCGGGTGCGGCGGCTTCGAGCAGGGACACCAGGTCCTGGCCGTCCGGGTCGGGCCGGTGGTGGGCGCGCACCTGGCGGACGGCCTCGTCCAGTCCGGCGAGCGCGCGGCGGCTGGAGCGGCGCCGGGGCACGGGCACCCAGGGCCAGGGCGAGAGGGCGTAGCGCCAGAAGGTGCCGGCGGACAGGGTGGAGCGGGCGCCCGCGATCCCGGCCAGGGTGTCGTCGCTCAGCTCGCTGTTGAGGACACAGCTGACGAGGAGGCCGCAGGCGAGCCGGCTCATCTCCACCCGGATGTCGAGCGGCCGGTCCTCGGGCAGGCCGGCGAGCAGTTCCCGGGTGCGGGTCTGGACGCCGGGCCCGAGCGCGGTGACCCGGGACGCGGCGAACGCGGGTCTCATCACGGAGCGCCGCTCCCGGTGGGCGGCGCCTTCGAGTCCGACGATCCCGTCCTCGTTGAACTCGCGCAGGCTCGGGTCCGGGCCCCAGAACCGGAAGGTTTCTTCATCACTGCCGACCTTGCGCAGCAGGACCGGGTCGTTGATCTGGTAGGCGGTCGCCGGGCCGGTTCTGGTCCGGACGACGGGGCCGGCCTGATGGAGCCGGGCCGCGAGGTTGGCCGGGTTCAGCCAGAACCGCAGGGCGCGGGAGTGGGTGAGCACTCCCGCGCCGGGCGGAACGGGCGGTTGTCCGGGGCAGGCTGTCCTGTCCACACGCATCGGCTTCGCCGTCCTGTCCGTGTTCGTCGGCCGCCGGGGCTCCGGCCGCCGGTACGGATGGGCAACGAGCGACCACGGGGGCGGTCACGGGTGGACGGGCCCTGTCCGTCGCGGAGTTGTCGCCGGCGACGGCGCCCGGCCCGGTGGTGGATCACCGGCCGGCAGCCCTCGTGTACGGGAGCACCAGCCGGGAGGGGTGCGCCGCGTCGCGGTAGATCTTGTGCGTGACGGGGCGGCCCACCGGCAGGTGGAAGGCGTCGGGCGGCAGCAGGGCGTTGTGCTCGTCGGCGAGGGGTTCGGCGTTGGACAGCTCCGCGACCAGCCGGTGGCCGGGGAGGAGGGTGGCGGCGAACGGGTAGACGCGCAGGACGTACTCCTCGATCCTGCCCGGCTCGACCGGGACCGCCCGGGTGTGCGGGTGGTGGGGATCTCCGTCGGTGGTGCGCTCCGCGTCGAGTTCGCGGTGCGAGGCCTTCAGGTAGGCGGTGGTGAGGAGCTGCCGTCCGCCGCCCGGGGCCTCGTCCCACAGCCGCAGGATGAGGTTGGTGTCGGGCTGGTCGATCTCCATGAAGAGGTGCGCGGCGCCCTGGCCGATCATCTCGGTCGGCTCGGTGAACGGGGCGGTGGACCAGCTGAGGATCTCCACCTTGTCGGTCACGGTGAGCGGGGCCTGGTAGAAGCCGTCGGGGGCGGCGTGCTCCGCGCCCATCCGCTCGGGCTCGGGCGACAGGGCGCGGCGCGGGCGGAGGTACAGCGGGCGGTGCTCGACGGGCCTGGGCGGCCAGGTGGTGCCGGTGACGGTCTCCCGGGAGCCCTCGACGTGGACGGTGACGGCGGGTTCGTCCATGACGCCGTTGTCGATGCCCTTCAGCCAGTACGCGTACCAGCGGAACATCTTGTCGTGCTCCTCGACGAAGGGGCGCGACTGCATCGGCGGGTAGGGGCCGATGTCGAGCTTCTTCGGGCCCTTCAGCGCGTGGAAGGTCTCGATGGTTCCGTCCATCGTCCAGCCGCGGCCCTGGTCGATCTGGAGCCAGACGGGGATGTCGATGCGGGGTGCGAGCGTGACCGGGTTGCGCTCCTCGTACCAGTCGCCGTCGAGGTCGTTCATGACGATGTCGAACCAGGCCTCGTGGTTCTTGGGGTAGGTGAGGACATGGACGAGGTTGGGCCAGGCGGCCACGTCCGGGTCGCGCAGCCGCTCGGTGACGCGTTCCCTGATCTCCTCGGGCGTGTACGTCTCCAGCATGCGGGACTTGACGCCGTCGGTGAACGCCCAGCCGGAGTCCCCGCCGCGGCCCTCGCGGGCGGCGCGCGGCATGAACCACATGACGCCGCCGTGGTACGTCGTCTCGTAGAAGTCGTAGTGGCCGCCGCTGACGAAGATCGCCTTGAGGCTCGGCGGCCGTTCGGCGGCGGCCAGCACCTGCATGGACCCGAAGTAGGAGATGCCGATCATGCCGACGTTGCCGTCGCACCACGGCTGGGCGGCGACCCATTCGATGAAGTCGTACGCGTCCTCACCGAGCGGGACACCGCCGGCGTTGTAGTTGCCGATGTGCTCGCCCTCCGAGGCGCCGGAGCCGCGCAGGTCGCCGATGACGTGGACGTACTCCTCCTCGACGACCCGGGCGATGTCGCCGGCCTCGATGCAGCCGTCCCACATGGGGCTGGGCCGGCGCTGCGGAGGGGTGGTGAGGGCGAGCGCCTGGAGTTCCTTGCCGTACGGGCTGAGCGCCACGAGCGCCGGACGGGGCCTGTCGTCGACGCCGCTGTACGCGTCGGCGGCCAGGGTCACCCCGTCGCGCATGGGCACGCGGAGGTCCTTGCGCACGGCGATCCGCTGTCCGCCCGCCTGGATCGTCTGGTGGTCGGTCATGGTGCGAAGCTCCTGTGCGACGAGTGCTGGGTGCGGTAGCCGTGCATCGAGGTGAAGAACGGCGAGGGTTCGAGGGCGGGGTCGCCGGTGTAGCCGAGCTCTTCGGCGGCGCGGGCGAACGGGGAGTACGGCGAGTCCGTCGCGCGCGGCCCGTCCGCGAGGCAGCCGCAGGCCGCCGCGCCGACCCGGGCCTCGGCCTCCAGGCTCTGGGTCAGGGCCTCCCGGGCCTGTTCGGCGTCGAGTTCCACGCCGTACGGGGTGCCGTCGGCCCGGCGGTAGGGGTGGCCGAGGTAGAGGTGGCGGGGGCGCAGCGCGTCGCGGACGTAGACCAGTCCGGCGCGGTAGGCGGCGGGGTCGGTGTATCCGGGGAAGCCGTTGGCGGCGCCGTGGACCTGGACCGCGTCCCCGACGAAGACGTCGCCCTGGCCGTCGAGGGCGTAGGCGACCGATCCGGGGGTGTGGCCGGGCAGGGCGTGCACGGAGACGGTGATCCCGCCGCCGAGGTCGAGGGATTCGCCGCCCCGGACGAGCAGGGTGGGTTCCATCTCGCCGGAGATGACGGCACGGGTGGCGGCGTCCACCCCGGAGCCGTCGCCGCCGAGGTAGCGGCCCCGGCCCGCGAGGTATTCGTCCACGTGGGCGCGGCGCGAGCGGAGCATCGGGGCGTCGGCCTCGTGGATGACGACCCGGGCGCGGCGGCCGGTGCGTTCCCACAGGTCGTACGCGCCGCCGATGTGGTCGATGTGACCGTGGGTCAGCAGGATCCAGCGGATGTCCTCGACGCGCCGGCCGAGGGCCTCCAGGGCGGGGGCCATGCCTTCGGCGGGCGAGGTGGCGATGCCCGTGTCGACGACGGCGGGCTCGGGTGCGTCGATGTAGAAGCTGTAGAGGCCGAAGCGGCCCCACGGCGAGAACATCGGATGGACGGTGGCGGTGGGAGGCATGTCTGCTCTTTCCGGACTCGTACGGAGGGGGCCGCCGCGGTCAGGAGGCGCTGAGGAAGTCGCGCGTCTCGGCGAAGACGCGCCGGTACGCGGGGATCCGGGAGAAGTGCTGGACGAAGCCGTGGCCCGCGCCCCCGTACCGGCTGACCGTCGCGTCGACCCCGGCCTCCCGCAGCCGCCGCCCGTAGAGTTCGCCCTCGTCGCGCAGCGGATCGTGCTCGGCGGTGACGACGAGGGCGCGGGGCAGCCCGCGGAGGTCGGCCCGGCGGATCGGCGAGACGCGGGGGTCGGCCGGGTCGGCTCCGCTGTCGAGGTAGAAGGCGTTGAAGGGCTTCAGTCCGGCGGTCTCCAGGCCGTAGCCGACGGCGTTCTCGCGGAGCGAGGGGTAGCGGTCGGGGTCGAAGTCCAGGTCGAGCGAGGGGTAGTAGAGGATCTGGTGGGTGATCCGGTCGAAGCCCTCGTCGTGGGCGCGGGCCGCGACGGCGGCGGCGAAGGTGCCGCCCGAACTGTCCCCGGCGACGGCCAGGGTGGTGCCGTCCCAGCCGAGCGGGTCGTCCTTCCCCGCGGCCCAGCGGACCACGGCGTAGCAGTCGTCGAGCCCGGCCGGGAAGGCGGCCTCGGGGGCGAGCCGGTAGCCGGCGGAGACGACCTTGAGCCCGGTCTCCTTCGCGAGGGAGCGCGCGATGTGGTCGTGCGTCTCCAGGCTGCCGAGGAAGAAGGCGCCGCCGTGGAAGTAGACGAGGACGCCGTGCCGGTCGGCCGGGGCGGGGGTGTAGACGCGTACGGGCACGTCGCCGGCCGGGGTGCGGGCGGTGAGGTCCTCGACGGCGTGGAGCGGGAGGCGTTCGGCGAGCGGGGCCACGTGGGCCTCGTCGGCGGCGCGCATCGCCACCGGGTCGGGCGGGCCCGGGGGCGGGGGCGGCAGGGAGGCCACGAACGCGGCGATCTCGGGGTGCAGGGCCATGGGTTCAGTCCTTCGGTGCGGCGGTCGCGGGGCGCTGGCCGGGGAAGACCTCGTCGATCTCGTCCTCGGTCCAGCCCTGGCGCGAGACGGCCTGGAGCCGGTCGGTGACGGGCTTGCGGGTGGCCTGGTAGAGGGCCAGCGCCTGCGGAACGGAGTCGGCCTCGCGCAGTGCGTCGGCGAGCGCACCGGCGTCCTCGACGGCGGAGTTGGCGCCCTGGCCCTGGTGGTGGAGCATCGAGTGGGCGGCGTCGCCGAGCAGGACCACGCAGTCGGAGTGCCAGGTGTCGACGGGGTCGATGTCGTACACGGCGCGGATGTTGACGCCGGCCATGTCGAGTTCGCGGGTGATGGCGACCAGCCGCTCGTCGAAGCCCTCGACGGTGGCGAGGAGGTCGTCCTTGGTGACCTCGGGGACCCAGGTGCCGTCCGGGCACAGGGCGGTGATGTCGAAGGAGACCTGGTCGCGGTGGCGCAGCGGCAGCAGGTAGATCTTGGTGCCCCGGCCGATGTACATCCGCAGGTCGTCGTCGGTGACCATGCCGTGGGCGTCGTCCAGGGAGATGACGGCGCGGTAGGCGTGCTCGCCGGAGAAGACGGGCTCCGCGTCGCTGAAGAGTTCCCGGCGCACGACCGACCTGATGCCGTCGGCGCCGATGACGAGGTCGGCCTCGACGCGGGCGCCGTGGGCGAAGGAGAGGACGGCGCGGTCGCCGTTGTCCGTGATGCTCTCCAGCTTGTGGCCGAGGTGGACCATGCCCTCGGGGAGGACGCCGAGGAGGGCGTCGATGAAGTCGCCGCGGTGGATCAGATGGGTGTGGATCTGCTCGCCGGCCGGCGGCCAGGTCTCCTTCATGATCGGTTCGCAGGCGGGCGTCAGGATCTCGAAGTGGGCGCTCGGGGAGGTGACCTTCGCGATGGCGTCGAAGATGCCCCACTCGCGGAAGCGGTTCATGGTGGCGGGGCGCAGCCCGATGCCGGCGCCCGCCTCGCGGATCTCGGCGGCCTGTTCGTAGACGTCGACCCGGGCGCCGAGGAGGCTGAGGGCCTTGGCCGCGGAGGCCCCGCCGTAGCCGGCGCCGACGACGGCGATCTTGAGGTTCTGGAGGTCGGAGAGCTGCATGGTGGTTCTCTCTACTTCTGGAGGGTGAGGAAGCCGGCCGGGTTGTCGACGAAGAGCGTCCTGATCGCGGCCTCGTCGAGGCCGGCGGCGCGGAGGTCGGGGACGAGGTCCTCGAAGAGGTAGTTGACGGTGTGGCCCTTGACGCCCGGCCAGCCCAGCGGGGAGCAGTTGGCGTCGGCGGAGGCGAGCACCTGGGTGAGGCGGCTCCGGTCGGCGCCGATGAAGCGGAGGAAGTGGGCGAGCCGTTCCTTGCGGGGGCGGGCCCAGAAGGGCGGGTCGGGCAGCTCGGTCTCGTAGCCGAAGGTGTCGAAGCCGATGCGTCCGCCCTGTTCGGCGATCCACACGTCGCGGGTCTTGTCGGCGTTGACGCCGTCGTCGACGTGGCCGAACAGGACGCGGTGGAGCGGGAGTCCCTCCTCGCGGAAGATGGCGACGGCGTTCTCGGCGTCGATCGCGAGGTGGGTGAGAACGGGAACGCCGGTGGTGAGGGCGGCGCGCGCGGCGGCGCGGTAGATGCGCTTGTCCAGGTCGGTCATCCGCCCGCCCCGGCTGACCCCGACCTTGATGACTCCGGCGCGGCTTCCGGTGTTCCCGATGCCGACGGCGGTCTCGTGGACGAACTGCCGTGTCAGGTAGTCCACATCGGCCCGCGCGAAGTGCGGCAGGGCGGTGTCGCCGCCGACGAAGCCGGTGCAGGCGACGATGTGGACGCCGGTCTTGGCGGACAGGGACTTGTAGTAGTCGATGTCGCGGCCGTTGCAGATGCCGGTGGCGTCGACGAAGGTGCCGCCGCCGTTCTCGTGGAACGCGCGGAGCTTCGGCACGGTCTCGGCGTAGCGCTCCTCGGGGGTCTTCCACCACCGGGTGTCCAGCTCGGAGCCGGGCATTCCGTAGCCGATGTGCTCGTGGACGGCCACGAAGCCGAGTTCCTCGGCCGGGACCGTCCCGAGGACGGTGTTCACTCTGGACACTGCACTCACCTTTGAACGAAGAGACGTGACGGGGGTACGCGGAGCCGCGCTCAGCGCACGGACAGCAGGTCGCGCGGGTTGTCCACGAGAATCCGCCGGATGTCCTCCTCGCCGAGGCCGTGCGTCCTCAGGAGCGGGACGAACACGGTCAGCACCTGGCTGTAGGGGAGGCCGTTGCCGGTGTGGCCCTTGGCCACCCCGGTGGCACCGGCCGACAGCAGGACGCGGTCGCCGTGTCCGTCGCGGACGAGCGCGGCGACGAGCGCGGCGCGTTCGGCGTCGCCGATGTGGTCGTCGTCCTCGGTGCCGACGTGGTCGAACGCGGCGTAGGCGCCCGCGCGGGCGACCGCCTCGGGGGCTTCGGCGGCGACGGCGTCGCGTCGGTCGAGTCCGGCAACGGCGATCCGGCCGGCGGGCAGCTCCTCGTCGAGGGCGAGGCCGAGGTCGTGGAGGGCGTCGGCGCCGAAGCGGACGGAGAGCGGGACGCCGGTGGCCAGGGCGGTGCGGGCGGCGCCGCGCAGCAGGCTCTCGTCGGTCGCGGTGGCGCCCGTGCGGGTGGCGGCGGTGGCGACGAGCCCGGCGGCGGCGCGCCGCTCGACGCGGGGCACGACCATGCCCTCGGTGATCTCGGCGGTGAACAGGGCCGCGAACTTCTCGGCGGGCCAGGGGGTCGGGGGGTTGGTCTGCGGGGTGAGGAAGTAGCCCCCGAGCATCTCCTCGGGCCCCTGTCCGGTGGACGCGACGAGGTGGACGCCGGTGGTCCGGGACAGGGCCTCGTAGAGAGGGAGGTCCCGGCCGTGGAACATGCCGGTGCTGTCGACGACGGTGCCGCCGCCGTGTTCCCGGAAGTCCG
The DNA here is from genome assembly GCF_055559335.1 of Streptomyces sp. NPDC024555. Taxonomy (NCBI): domain Bacteria; kingdom Bacillati; phylum Actinomycetota; class Actinomycetes; order Kitasatosporales; family Streptomycetaceae; genus Streptomyces; species Streptomyces sp. NPDC024555. Next base: position 117,743 of record NZ_JBVHKV010000017.1, on the reverse strand, counting down.
TGAGTGCGGCGGCCAGGGTCTCGAAGACCTCGGCGCGGTCGATCGTGATGTCGAAGGCGTGCTCCGCGCCCGGCACCACCGACAGCAGTGCCTCGTGGACCGCGACGACGCCCAGCTCCTCGGCGGCCACCGGTCCCAGGACGGTGTTGACGGTGTTGGTCTTGAGGCTCATGCCTGCCCTCACAAGTACGGGTGGGGTGCGTCGCACCTTGTGGCAGTCACCGTAGCCATTCGCTTTACATCGCGTCAATGAAACAGACACCAGGAAAAAATAATCACCTGGCAGTGCACTGAGCTGCGCGAAGACGCCGCTTCATCCATGCGCCGCATGCCCCGGTATACGAATCATTCATTTGATGGATGCCGGGGCGCCCACTTCACTGAGCGCATGACCACTCCACCCGTCTCCGGCGTCGACCTCTTCGCGGACGACGTCCTGCTCGACCCGTATCCCGTCTATGCCGGGCTCCGCGAGCTGGGCCCCGTCGTACGGCTGCCGGAGAACGACCTGTACGCGCTGACGCGCTACGACACCGTCCGCGCCGCCCTGGCGGACTGGCCGTCGTTCTCCTCGGACTCGATCGGGTTCAACCCGGCGGTCAACGAGGCCCTGGCCGGCACCTCGCTCGCCTCCGATCCCCCGGACCACACCCGGCTGCGGGCGACGCTCACCGAGAACCTCTCGCCCCGGGCGCTGCGCGGGCTCAAGGGCGGCGTCGAGGCCAAGGCCGACGCCCTGGTCGCCGAACTCGTCGCCGGGGGCCGCTTCGAGGCGATCGACGCCCTGGCCCGCGTCCTCCCCCTGGAGGTGGTCGCCGACCTGATCGGCTTCACCGGCGAGGCCCGCGCCAACATGCTGCGCTGGGGACAGGCCGCCATGCAGGTCATCGGCCCGATGAACCGGCGCACCGCCGAGAGCTTCCCGGTCGCCGGAGAGCTCTACGCCTGGTGCGCGCGGGTCCGGGCCGGCGACCTCGCCGAGGGGTCCGTCGGACGCGGCATCTTCGAGGCCGAGGCCCGCGGCGCGATCGCGCCGGGCACCGCGGGCGCGATCATCCACCAGTACCTCGGCGCCGGCGTCGACACCACCGTGGCCGCGATCGGCAACGTCGTCGCGCTGTTCGCCGCCCATCCCGACCAGCTGGCCCTGGTCCGCGAGGACCCCTCGCTGATCCCCGCCGCGTTCCACGAGGTGCTGCGCTACTGGGCGCCCGTCAACGCCTGGGGCCGCCGCGCCACCCGGGACGTCGTGATCGACGGGGCGCTCGTCCCGGCCGGCTCCCGGATCGCGGTCCTCCTCGGCTCCGGGAACCGCGACCCCCGCCACTTCGAGGACCCGGACACCTTCCTGGTCCGCCGCAATCCGGCCGACCACCTCGCGTTCGGCTACGGCCCGCACGGCTGCGCCGGGCAGGGGCTCGCCCGGCTGGAGGCGCACGCCGTGATCGGCGCGCTGGCCCGGCGCGTCTCCCGCATCGTCACCGGACCCGAGGTGCGGGTGCCCGGCAACATCACCCGGAGCATCGACAAGCTCCCCGTCCTGGAGGTGACCCCCGTATGAGAATCGTTCTCGACCGGCCCCGCTGCGAGGGCCACGGCCTGTGCGAGGAGGCCGCGCCCGGCCTGATGCACCTGGACGACGACGGCGTCCCCGTCCTGGACCGCGAACCCTCCGACGAGGCCGACGCCGCCGCGGCACGGGCCGCCGTGCGGGTCTGCCCGGTCGCGGCGCTGAGGCTCGCGTGAGCGGCCCTGCCCCGGGCCGTGCCGTGATCGTCGGCAACGGCATCGCCGGGCTCACCGCCGCCGACACCCTGCGCGCGGAGGGCTTCGACGGCGAGCTGACGATCGTCGGCGACGAACCGCATCCGGCGTACAGCCGCCCCGCGCTCTCCAAGGCACTGCTGCTCGACCACGCCGACTCGGCCTCGCACACCCTCCCGCCGCCCGCCCACGGGGCGACCGAACTCCTGGGCGTCCGGGCCACGGGACTGGACCCGGCCCGGCGGACCGTCACGCTCGACGACGGCACCCTCCTGCCGTACGACCGGCTCGTCCTGGCCACCGGGTCACGGGCCCGGCGGCTGTCCGGCCACCCCGGGGAGCGGACGCTGCGGGGGCTCGACGACGCCCTGGCGCTGCGCGCGCTGCTGGCGCGGCGGCCGTCGGTCCTGGTGGTGGGCGGCGGCCCGCTCGGGATGGAGATCGCGTCCGGGTGCCTGGCGTCCGGCTGCCGCGTCACGCTCGTCTCGGACGGGCCGCCGCTGGCCGCCCGGCTCGGCCCCCATCTCGCCGGGGTGCTGGCCTCGGCCGCGCGGGAGCGGGGCCTCACCCTCCGGGAGGGCAAAGCCCTGCGCGTCGAGGGCGCCGACGACGCGCCCCGGGCCGTGCTCACCGACGGCACGGTCCTGGAGGCGGACCTCCTGGTCTCGGCCGTCGGTGACGTGCCCCGTACGGAATGGCTCGCGGGCAGCGGGCTGCCGCTCACCGCGCGGGGCGCCGTGCCGGTCGACACCCGCGGGCTCGTCCGCCCGGAGATCGCCGCCGCCGGCGACCTCGCGGCGCTCCCCACCCCGCACGGTCCGCGGCGGCTCCCCCTGTGGGGCAGCGCGATCGACCAGGCCGCGGCCGGTGCGCGGGCCCTCCTCCGGGGCGCCGGCGCGCCCCCGCTCGCGGTCCGGCCGTACTTCTGGACGGAGCAGTTCGGGCTGCGTCTGAAGGCGGCCGGGCCGCTGCCCCGGGACGGCGAGCCGGAGTACGCCGAGGGCGGGCCGGGCGGCGGACCGGCGCTGCTGCGCTGGGCCGGTGCCGGTGGGGCCGGGACCGCCGTGGCGCTCAACCACCGGATCCCGGTGCCCCGGCTGCGCCGGCTGGCGGCCGGAACCGGCCTCTGAGCGGCGCGCCCGTGCGGGCGGCCGGGTCCGTGCGCACGGGCGGCTCCGTAGGGTGGGCCGCATGAACGACGGCACGGGCGGGGAGCGCGGCACGGGGCTGGACCGGCTGGCCTCGGTCAATCTCAATCTGCTGGTCCCGCTCCTCGCCCTCCTGGAGGAGGGCTCGGTGACCCGGGCGGCCGAGCGCGTGGGGCTGTCGCAGCCCGCGATGAGCCATGCGCTGACCCGGATGCGGCGGCTGCTCGGGGACGATCTCGTCGTACGGCAGGGGTCGGGGCTCACGCCCACCCCGCGCGCCCTGGAGCTGATCGCACCGCTGCGCGCCGCGCTGGAACAGACGGCCCGCATCGTCGACTTCCCGTCCTTCGACCCGGCGACGGACCGGCGGGTGATCACGGTCGCGATGACGAACAGCACGGCGTTCGTCATCGGCCCCCGGCTGGCCCGGATCGTCGCCGAACGGGCCCCGCACGCCACCCTGCGGGTGCGCACGATCACGGTGCCGACCGAGGCCACGTACACCGATCGCGGGGTCGATGTCGTGCTGGTCTCCGAGGGGCACTTCTCGCCGTACCCGCGCGAGCGGCTGTACCACGACCGCTGTGTGGTGGTGGCCTCGCCGGACGCGCCGCCGGAGGCGAGCGCCCTCGATCTGCTGACCACCCTGCGGCACATCGTCGTGGACACCGAACGGCGGGTCTTCCCCTACGCGTTGCTGGAGGAGCGCGGAATCCCCTACCGCGTCGGGCAGTTGGTCTCCGATTTCCTGCTGGTGCCGTTCCTGGTCGCCCGCTCGGGCGGAAGCGTCGCGCTGCTGCGGTTCCAGGTGGCCGCCGCGACGGGGGCGCTCACGGAGCTGCGGATCGAGGAGTTCCCGTTCCCGGTGCCGGGGCTGGGGATCGATCTGGTCTGGAACCCCCGGCTCGGCGACCGGCCGTTCACCGCGTGGCTGCGGACCGTGCTGCTGGACGCCGCCGCGGGGCTGTGAGCGGGGCGCTCAGTTCAGCAGGGCGGCCCAGCTGGCGGTGAGTTCGCCGAGCATCTGTTCCCGGGTGAGCTTCCAGTCGGCACGGTCCCAGTGCTGGGCGACGAAGTCGAGCTGGGCCATGGCCAGGACGCCCCGGAAGTGCCGCTGGTGCGGCTCCAGCCGGCCGGCCTCCGTCAGCCCGTCCTCGATGTCGCTGATGGCCTCCTCCAGCCAGCGCTCCACGAGGTCGGTGAGGTCGGGGTCGACGACCGCCGCGTCCCGGCCGATGCGGATGATGGGGCGGATCGCCGGCCAGCTGTCGGCGGTCCGGCCGAGCCAGGCGGCGATCGCCTCCGGGGACCCGTCGGCGACGGTGGCCACCAGTCCGAGCGCGGTGGAGCCGTGCTCGGGCGAACCGACGCGCTGGAGCGCCTCGTTGAGCTGTTCGTCGATGAGCGCCTGCATCAGCTCGCTGCGGGAGGAGAAATAGGCGTAGAACGTGGCACGCGTGGTGCCCGCCGCGGTCGCGATGTCGTCGACCGTGGTGACGGCGTACCCCTTCGTCTTGAACAGTTCGAGGCCCGATTCCAGCAGCAGCCTGCGGGTCATCCGCTTCTGTGCCTCACGAAGGTTCGCCATGCACGGATCCTAACGCGCCGGCCCCCGCCGGCCGCACGCGCCGGATGCCCCGCACACAGGGCGTCGTCTCTCCTGACACCGCGCACGGCGACGGGCCGCGGCCGGGTCACACCAGGTCGATGTCCAGCCGTTCGCGCAGGCCGGCGAGCGTGATGCCGTACGTCTCCAGAACCCTGACGCCGTCCGGGCCGGGCTCGAAGACGCCGTGGTCGGTGTAGACGCGGCCGACGCAGCGGGCGCCGGTGAGCGGGCAGGTGCAGGCGGGGACGAGCTTGGGCGCGCCCTCGCGGGTGAACAGCCGCATCATCACCAGGACCTCCCGGGCGCCGACGGCGAGGTCCATGGCGCCGCCGACGGCCGGAATCGCGTCGGGGTCGCCGGTGTGCCAGTTGGCGAGGTCGCCGCGGGCGGAGACCTCGAAGGCACCGAGGACACAGACGTCGAGATGGCCGCCGCGCATCATCGCGAAGGAGTCGGCGTGGTGGAAGTAGGCCGCTCCGGGCCGTTCGGTGACCGGGACCTTCCCGGCGTTGGTGAGGTCCGGGTCGATGTCGTCGCCGGTCGCGGCGGGGCCCATGCCGAGCATGCCGTTCTCGGTGTGCAGCACGATGCCCGCCTCCGGCGGGAGGTGTTCGGCGATCCGGGTCGGCTGCCCGATGCCGAGGTTGACGTACGAGCCGGGCGCGATGTCCCGGGCGATCCGGGCGGCGAGTTCGTCGGTGGTGAGCGGTCCCCGGTCCGCGTGCTCGAAGGGCGTCGTCGTGGTGGTCGTGGCCGTCATCAGCGGGCTCCCCGCACGGTCAGGTGCCGGGGTTCGGCACGGACGAGTCGGTCGACGTGGATGCCGGGTGTGACCACGGTCTCGGGATCGATGGCCCCGGCGGGCACGATCTCGGCGACCTGGACCACGACCGTGGTGGCGGCGGTCGCCATGACCGGGCCGAAGTTGCGGGCGGTCCTGCGGTAGACGAGGTTGCCCAGGGTGTCGGCGCGGTGTGCCTGGATGAGCGCCACATCGCCCTTGATCGGGTGTTCGAGGACATGGACGCGTCCGTCGAGCTCCCGGGTCTCCTTGCCCTCCGCCAGCGGGGTGCCGGCGCCGACCGGGCAGTAGAAGGCACCGATCCCGGCGCCCCCGGCCCGTATCCGTTCGGCGAGGGTCCCCTGCGGGACGACCTCCAGCTCGACCCGTCCGGCCCGGTAGAGCCCGTCGAAGACATGGGAGTCGCTCTGCCGGGGGAAGGAGCAGACGATCCTGCGGACCCGGCCGGCCGCGAGCAGCGCGGCCAGTCCCACCTCACCGTTCCCGGCGTTGTTGGAGACCACGGTCAGATCGCGGGCACCCTGCCGGATCAGGGCGTCGATGAGGTCGAACGGCATGCCGGCCAGACCGAATCCGCCCACCAGGACCGTGGCACCGTCCCGGACGCCGGCCACGGCCTCGTCGGTGCTCGCGGCGATGGTCGTGATCATGCCGGGACCTCCTCGTGCGCGGCCGGCTCCCCGGAACGGGCCGGGGCGCGGCCTCCGGTGCCCGGATCGGGGCCGTCGTCGGCGGGAGGGGTGGCGAAGGCCATGGTGTCGTCCTCGGATCGCGGGGAGAGGGGGTGGGAGGGGCGGGGGCGGGCGCGCCCCGCCGGAGCGGGCCCAGCCTGCGCCGGGTCGCTCTGCGGAACATGTAGATTCTGGAGAGCAGAACGAGCACCCGGGGTGTGCGCGGGCCCGCCGGGGCCGCCGCCGGGACCGGTCCGGTGCGAGGAGGCCCCGTGGACAAGCCGCTGAAGACGCCCCCGCCGTACCCCATCGCGAGCGTCGACCACGCACTCAGGGCCGCGACGATGCTCCAGCTGGAGGGCGCCGCGACCGTCTCGCAGATCGCCGAACGGCTGGGAGTGGCCCGGTCCACCGCCCACCGGATCCTGGCGATGCTGGTCTACCGGGACTTCGCGGTGCGCGACGAGAGCCGGGTCTACCGGGCGGGCCCGGTCCTGGAGCTGGCGGCGCACTCGCAGTCGCAGGTCTCCCGGCTGCGCGCGGCGGCGCTGCCCCATCTGCACCGGCTGGTGAGCCTGCTGGACGAGACGGCGAACCTGACGATCCGGACCGGGGACACGACCCGTTTCATCGCCAGCGTGGAGAGCGGGCAGGCGCTGCGGGTGGGCTCGCGCGAGGGCATGGTGTTCGCCGCCCACCGCACGACGGCCGGGCTGCTGCTGCTCGCCGCCCTGGACGACGACGAGCTGGCGGAGCTGTACGCGGAGGGCCGCTACCGCGACCGCCCGGCGGACCGGCCGGATCTGGCGCGGCTCCGTCCCGAGCTGCGGCGCGTCGCGCGCACCGGCTTCGCGGTGAACCAGGAGCGGTCCGAGCGCGGGCTGGTCGCCGTGGGCGTCCCGGTGCACGGCGCGGACGGCACCCCGCAGGCGGGCCTGTCGGTCTCGCTGCCCAGCGTGCGCTACGACGCGCACGACCTTCCGTCGCTGGTCGCGACGCTCGGCGCGGCGGCGCGCGCGATGGAGGCGGATCTGCGCTCGGCGGAGTGATCCGCGACGCGGGGAGCCCGGGAGCGCCGGGCGTACGGCTGCCGACCGCGGGGCCGTCGGCAGCGGGGGCGCCGTGCGCGCGGCCGCTGTTCTCGGGGCCGCCGCGCTGCGGGCCGCCATGCGTACGGCCGCCGTGCGTACGACCGCACCGCCCGACGCCCTGACGTCGAGACTATTCACCACATGCCACGAACATTTCATTGACACAGTGTATTGCGAAGTGTCATTCTCCACGACACCGCGCCGGATCCGAGCCGTGGCTCCACCCCCTCGACCACGAGCACGGCACCGGGCGCGCACGACGAGCGACGCGCGACGCTCCCCTCCCCCCTCCCCTCGCTCCGGCCGTCGGCCGGAGCCCGTCCCGCCCGGTGGCGGGGCACTCACCTCTTCCCAGCCAGGGAGAAAAAGCAATGACGCTCAACAACGGGACGACGGCGTCCCCCGGCCCAACCGCGGGGGCCGCCCGGAGGCCGGGCTACGCGGGAACGCTGGCTGCCACCAGCTGTGCGGTGTTCGTGGCGCAGGTCGCCAACGCGCTGCCGGCCTCGCTCAACGGCCTCTTCCAGGAGGACCTGAACACCCACGGCTCCCAACTGACCTGGATCACCTCGGCCTTCATGATCGCCGTGGTGTGCTTCGAGTTCACCTTCGGCGTGCTCGGCGACCGCTACGGCCGCAAGCGGCTCGTCGCGGCCGGCGCCGCCCTCGTCGCCGTCGGCAGCTCCGTGGCCGCCCTGGCGCCGACCGTGCAGGTCCTGTGGGTGGGCGCCGCGCTCAACGGCCTCGGCGCCGGCGCGCTGTTCCCCGGCTCGCTCACCATGCTCGTCTCGGTCACCCGTACCGCCCGGGAGCGGGCCCAGGCCGTCGCGCTGTGGACCGGCTTCCTGTCGGCGGGCGCGGCCCTCTCACCGCTGCTCGGCGGGATGTTCGCCGAGGTCGGCTCCTGGCGCGGCTCCTTCTGGGTCCTCGTGGGCCTCGCGGCGGTGAGCATGGCGCTCACGCTCGTCCTGACCACCGAATCACGCTCCCCGGAGGGGCGTTCGCTGGACATACCGGGCCAGATCACCTTCGCCATCGGTCTGATCCTGGTGCTGTACGCGGCCGTCGAGGGCCCCGAGTCCGGCTGGACGACCCTGCCCGTCCTGCTGTCCGGGATGATCGGGCTGGTCTTCCTCGCGGGCTTCGTCCTGGTCGAGGTGGGCGCGAGCTCGCCGATCTTCGATCTGAGCCTGTTCCGCAACCGGGCCTTCACGGTCTCGTCGCTGGTCGCCGTGATCGGCATGCTCGCCTTCCTCGGCGCCTGCTTCGCGACCAGCATGTGGCTCGGCCCGGTCCAGCACCAGGACCCGCTGCGCGTCGCGATCCCCTTCCTGCTGCTCCAGGGGCCCGCGTTCGTGCTGATCCCCGTCGTCTCGCGGCTGCTCCACCGGGTGGCCCCGACCTGGCTGCTGACCTCGGGCTTCGTCCTGATGTCCGTCGGCTGCTTCCTGTGCACCGGCCTCGATGTGACGGACCCCGGCCTGACCGCGTTCATCGTGCCGGACCTGCTGATCGGCATCGGCTTCGCGCTCTGCGTCAGCTCCGTGACGGCGGTGGCCCTGGACAGCGTGGAGCCGAAGCTGGCGGGCATGGCGAGCGCGACCACCAACATGCTCCGCGACCTGGGCTTCGCGCTCGGCCCCGTGGTGGTCGGCGCGGTCGCCCTGAGCAAGGCCGGATCCGCGTTCACCTCGAAGCTGAGCGGGGCGGACCTGCCCGCCGAACAGCTCGGCGCGGCGCGCGGGATCGCCGCCGAGGGCGGGCCGATCGCCGTGAACAGTCTGCCGCCGGGCACCCCCGGTTCGGCGGCGCACGGCCTCGCCCTCGACGCCCTGGGCCACGGCTTCACCACCGCGTTCCTCATCTGCGGTACGGCGGCCGCGGTGGCCGCGGTCCTGACGTTCGTCGGGATGATCGGCCTCAAGCACCGTCCCGTGTCCGGCGCGACGGACGGGGAGCCGGCCGCCGCCGCCCCCGCGCCTGCCGCGGCGTGACGGTCCGGCACCGGGTCCGGCCCACCGCGTGCGCGGTGCCGGGCCCGGTGCGGGAACGCCCTCGGACGCCGTTCAGCGGCGGCGGCGCCGCTCCCCCGGATCGCACTTGGCCTTGAGGGCCGCGAAGAAGACCGGCAGCCTGTCGACCATGGACCGGGGCACCGGTGTCGTCTGGACGGTGCCCCGGTCCACGTCCTGGAGGACGAGCGTGAACCCGCCGTTCTCCTCGACGAGTTCGGCGGCGTAGCGCAGTCTCCCGGCCGGGGCGTCCGCATCGGCGTACGCCTCGGCCTCGCTCAGGGTCTCCGTCACGGCCGTCCCCCGCCTTCCGCTCCGGCACGGGCCGGGACCGCCCGGCCGAGGGTGTCGTGGAGCCACGCGGTCCACTCCCCGGTCGCCCGCTCCTCGTCGGCGTCCTCGGCGAACAGGTGGTGGCCCAGCCAGATCGGTACGTTCCAGCTGCTGCCGTTGAAGAAGCGGTACAGGGCGTCCGGGCCGCGCAGCCCGAGGAAATCGGGTCCGGTCCAGTCCACGACCGCCTCGACCGGCCCGTTCCCCGGTCCGGGGGCCAGGAGCGGGAAGCGGTCTCCCGCCACGGCTCCGTCCGGCACGCCCAGGCGCCGGCGCAGTGCGGCGAAGTCCGCCGGATCGGCAGTGGGTTCGGGGCACTGGGCGCGGACGTAGACGGCGCGCCGGCCGGCGAAGTGCCTGAGGTATTCGGCCAGGGCGTGCTGGTGGAAGTCGACGTACTTCTCGGCGACGTCCGTCTTGGCGTCCCACTGCCAGGCCTCGTCCACGACGCCCGTGTGCACCCAGTGGATACCCATGCGCAGATGGCTCGTGCCGTCGTCGGCCGGTTCCACGCGGTAGGTGAGCGTATTGGAGAAGCCGCCTTCCTGGGTCGCCTTCACGGCGAGGTGGCGCGGCGGCTCCCAGGCCAGCACGGTGGCGTCGCCCCGGGTGACCCGGCCGCCGACACGGGGCTCGATCTCCATCGGGTAGAGCCAGCCGAGGTTGCCGGGGCCGGTGGCGACCGCTTCCCAGACCTGGTCGGGCGGGGCGGGCAGCCGCTGCTCCCGGCGGACCTGGAACTCTCGGGCCATGGTCGGTTCTCCTTCTCGTCGTCTCGCCGCCGGCGGAGCGGCGGCCGTGGGGTCAGTAGGACAGCGGGAGGGCGGTGAGCCGCCGTTGCAGCGGGTTGTCCCGCCACTCCGGCTCCGCCCCTTCGGCGAGTCGGAGCCGGGGCAGCCGGCGTACCAGCGTGCCGAGGGCGGTCTCGGCCTGGAGCCGGGCGAGCGGGGCGCCGAGGCAGAAGTGCGGGCCGTGGCCGAAGCTCAGCTGGCGGTGGCCGGGCCGGGTCAGGTCGAGCCGGTCGGGGTCCTCGAAGCACTCCGGGTCGCGGTTGGTCGCACCGAGGACCAGATAGACCAGCTCGCCCTCGCGCAGGGTCCGTCCGCCGATCTCCATGTCCTCGGCGACGACCCGGACGATGGCCTGGGTCACCGTGTCGTAGCGGATCAGTTCGTCGACGGCGCCCCGGATCAGCCCGGGGTCGGCGCGCAGCCGGGCGAGCTGGTCCGGGTGGCGCAGCAGGGCCAGCATCCCGTTGCTGATCACATGGGTGGTGGTCTCGTCCCCGGCGGTGATCAGGACGAAGCAGGTGGAGAGCAGTTCGGAGTCGGTGAGCCGGTCGTCCTGGGCCTGGGTGGCGACCAGGGCGCTGATCAGGTCGTTGCCGGGGGCCCTGCGGCGCTGCCGGACGAGTCCGGCGAGGTAGTCCTCGTACTCCGTGATCGCCTTCTCGGACCTGTCGATGTCCTCGCTGAGCCGGCCGAAGCGGCGGAACCAGCCCTTGACGCGGGGCCGGTCCTCGTCGGGGATGCCGAAGAGTTCGCAGACCACGGACATCGGCAGCGGGGAGGCGACGGCCTCGACGAGGTCCATGGAGGGGCCGGCCGCGACGGCCTCGTCGACGAGTCGGTCCACGATCCGCCGGACCCCGTCGCGCAGGGCCTCGACGCGGCGGGCGGTGAAGGCCCGGTTGGCGAGTTTGCGCAGCCGGGCGTGGTCGGGCGGGTCGGTGTTGCTCATCACCCGGCCGAGCCGGTCGGTGAGCCGGCTGAACTCCTTGAGGTCGCCGCCCAGCGCTTCGTACGCGCGGGTCATCCTGTCGCGGTCGTTGGAGAGCCGCAGATCGCCCAGGGCACGCTCCACATCGGCGTGCCGGGTGAGGTACCAGATGCCCTGGGCGCTGCGGTGGACCGGGTCCTCGCGGCGCATGCGGGCGTAGAGCGGGTAGGGGTCGCGGCGGGCCCCGGGGGTGAGCAGGGCCGCGGCGAGATCGCCGGGGCCGGCGGGGCCCGCGGTGGCGCGGGCCCCGGCCGGCGTGTCGGTGGTGGTCACCGCTGGGCGTCCATCGCCTCGGCGAGGCTCCGGGGCCGCATGTCGGTCCAGGACTCCTCGATGTGGGCGAGGCAGGCGGCGTGGGTGCCGGGTCCGTGGACGACGGTCCAGCCGGCCGGGACGTCCGCGAACTGCGGCCAGAGCGAGTGCTGGTTCTCGTCGTTGACGAGCACGAGGAAGGTGCCGTCCTGGTCGTCGAAGGGGTTGGTCATGGGTCAGTCCTCCTGGTGGGAAGGGGTGGTGTCACCGGCGGGGCCGGTGGCGTGGGCGGTCGGGGCCGCGGGCGCGGCTCCGGTGGTGCGAGGGGCGTCGGCCGCGGCCGGGCCGGTTCCGGTGGCTTCGGCGATGCGGGCGGCGAGGACCGGCCCGATCTGGGCGAGCGAGCCCGGCCGGGTCATGTGGTCGTGCCGGGTGGTGACCTCGTGGGACTCGATCCGTCCGGTGAGGTACGGGGCCCAGTGCTCCGGCCGGGCGTCGTTGGCCTCCCGGTCGATCGTGGAGTTGAAGAGCAGCAGGTCGCCGTGGTGCGTGCCGGGGACGAAGTCCACCGCCAGCTTCGAGTTGTTGATCATGATGTCGACGATCACCGCCACCTGCCGCTCGTTCAGCCCGGCCAGCGCGCTGCCGCGCCGGTTGAGGACTTCGGCGACCTCGGCGTAGGTGATCTCGCGGTCGCCCAGCTCGGCCGGGTCGACGTCGAGCACCCCGACGAGCACGTCCCGCACGGTGGGCACCGGCTCGTCGGCGAGGCCCGCGTCCTTGACGGGGTAGGCGTCGAGGATCGCCAGCAGTGCGGTCCGTTCGCCGCGTGCGTGCAGTTCGCAGGCGAGCGCGTGGGCGATGAGCCCGCCGGCGGACCAGCCGAGCAGCAGATAGGGGCCCTGCGGCTGGACCTTCTGGATGTGGTCGGCGTAGTCGGCGGCCATCTCCTCGTACGAGGCGGGCAGTTGCTCGGGCCGGCCGAGGCCGCGTGCCTGGAGGGCGTAGACCGGGTGCTGCGGGCCGAGGTGGTTGAGCAGTCCGCTGTACGACCAGCTGATGCCGCCGCCCGGGTGGACGCAGAACAGCGGGGTGCCCGTCCCGGTGCTGCGCAGCGGCAGCAGGACGTCGAGCGCGTCGTCCGGGTTGTTCATGGCCAGGCGTTCGGTCAGTCCGGCCACGGTCGGCGCCTCGAAGAGCATCCGCAGGCCCAGTTCCAGGCCGAGGGTCTCGCGGACCCGGGCGGCCAGCCGGGCGGCCAGCAGCGAGTGGCCGCCCAGGTCGAAGAAGCCGTCGTCGATGCCGACGTGCTCCCGGCCCAGGACCTCGGCGAACAGCCCGCACAGCACCTGCTCCTGCGGGGTGCGGGGGCCGCGTCCGGCGCCCGCGGCCCCGTACTCGGGGGCGGGCAGGGCGGCGCGGTCGAGCTTGCCGTTGGCCGTCAGCGGCAGCGCGTCCACGGTGACGAAGGCCGCCGGGACCATGTAGTCGGGCAGTTCGCGGCGGAGCCGGCCGGCCAGCTCGGCCGGTTCGGGCGCGCTGTCATGGGCGGCCACCAGATAGGCGACGAGCCGCTTGTCGCCGGGCCGGTCCTCGCGGGCGACGACGGCGGCCTGGGCGATTCCCGGGCAGCCCGTCAGGACCGCCTCGATCTCGCCGGGTTCGATCCGCTGCCCGCGCAGTTTGACCTGGTGGTCGGCGCGGCCGGCGAACTCCAGGGTGCCGTCGGGGAGCCACCAGGCGAGGTCGCCGGTGCGGTACATCCGGCTTCCCTCCGGTCCGTACGGGTCGGCGGTGAAGCGCTCGGCCGTCAGACCGGGCCGGCCGAGGTAGCCGCGGGCCACCCCCGTCCCGGCGAGGTACAGCTCACCGACCATGCCCACCGGCAGCGGCCGCAGCCGGTCGTCGAGGACGTAGGCGCGCATGTTCGCCATGGGTCCGCCGATCGGCACGGTGGCGGCGTTCTCCGCGAGGGCGTGCACGGGGTGGCGGGCGGCCAGGGTGGTGGCCTCGGTGGGGCCGTATCCGTTGACCACCTCGATGCCGGGGCAGGCGGCGCGGACCCGGGCGACGGCGGCCGGGGAGACGACGTCGCCGCCGGTCCACACCTCGCGCACCCCGGCCAGCAGTCCGGGCCGTTCCTCGGCGACGAGCCGGAAGAGTCCGGCGGTCAGCCAGAGTCCGGTGACCCCGCCCTCGGCGACGGTGTGCTGGAGCAGATCGAGGTCGAGCTGCTCGGGCGGGGCGACGACGATCCGGCCGCCGTTCAGCAGCGGCACCCACAGTTCGTACGTCGACAGGTCGAAGGCCGTCGGGGAGTGCATCAGCACCCGCTCGTGACCGCCGCCGTGCCATTCGGGGGTGAGGGCGAGACCGACGACGTCCTGGTGGGTGACGGCGACGCCCTTGGGCCGGCCGGTCGAGCCGGAGGTGTACATGATGTACGCCAACTGCTCGGGGACGCACGGCACATCGGCGGGCTCCGCGCCGCCGTCCCCGGACTCCTCCAGGGCGGTGAGCACCTCGCGGGTGAGGACCAGGGCGGCTCCGCTCTCCCGCATGATCAGGTCGATGCGGGAGGCGGGGAAGCGCGCGTCGAGCGGGACATAGGCGCCGCCCGCCCGGAGGACCGCCAGGATCGCCACGACGAGGTCCGCCGAGCGGTCCAGCAGGACGGCGACGGGGGTCTCGGGCCGCACCCCCTGCCGGACGAGCGCTCCGGCGAGCCGGCCGGAACGCCGGTCCAGTTCGGCGTAGCTGAGCACGGTGTCGCCCGCCACCACGGCCACCGCGTCCGGGGTGGCCCGGACCTGCCGGCCGAACAGCTCGGTCACCGAGGCGTGCGGCAGCGGTGCCGCGGTGTCGTTGAACGTGTGCAGCAGGCGGTGGCGTTCCTCCCCGGACAGCAGGTCGATCGAGCCGATGGGCAGCTCCGGGTCGGTGACGGCCGCGCGCAGCAGCCGGACCCAGCGGGCGAACAGCGTCTCGACGGTGTCCGGGTCGAACAGGTCGGTGGCGTACTCGACCGCGCCGGCGAGTCCGGCGGCGCCGCCGTCCGCGTGGAACCGCTCGGCCAGGCTGAAGGTCAGGTCGACGCGGGCGGTGCCGGTGGGCGCCTCCACATGGCCGGTCTCCAGCCCCGGCAGGGCGAAGTCGCCGAGCGGGGCGTTCTGCAGGGCCAGCATGATCTGGAACAGCGGGTGGTGGGCGAGCGAGCGCACCGGGTTGGCGACCTCCACCAGGTATTCGAAGGGCACGTCCTGGTGGTCGTAGGCGGCGAGCGCCTTCTGCCGGACCCTGCCGAGCAGTTCGCCGAAGCCGGGGTCGCCCGCGGTGTCGGTGCGCAGCACCAGGGTGTTGACGAAGAAGCCGACGAGTTCGTCCAGGGCCTGGTCGGTGCGGCCGGCGATCGGGCTGCCGACCGAGATGTCCGTTCCGGCGCCGAGCCGGGTGAGGAGCGCGGCCAGACCGGCCTGGAGGACCATGAACATGCTGGCTCCGTGCGCGGTGGCGAGTTCGCGCAGCGCCTGGTGGAGTTCGGCGTCGACGGCGACCACGACGCGGCTGCCCCGTTGCGAGGCGACGGGCGGCCTGGGCCGGTCGGCGGCCACCAGCAGCTGCTGCGGAATCCCCGTCAGTTCCTCCTTCCAGTAGGCGAGCTGGCGGGCGAACAGGCTGTCCGGGTCGTCGGTGTCGCCGAGCAGATCGCGCTGCCAGCCGGTGTAGTCGGCGTACTGCACGGGCAGCGGGGACCAGCCCGGCGCCTCGCCCCGGCGGCGCGCCGCGTAGGCGGTCGCGAGGTCGGCGGAGAGCGGGCCCATGGACCAGCCGTCGGCGGCGATGTGGTGGACGACGACGAGGAGGACGTGCCGGTCGGGTGCGAGCGCGTACAGCTCGGCGCGCACGGGCGGTTCGCCGGCCAGGTCGAAGCCGCGGCGGGCGGTCTCGGCCAGCCGCGCGGCCAGTGCGCTCTCCTCGATGTCGGTGACCGGGAGGGCGGGCCGGGCCCGGTCGGCGCTCAGCACGATCTGGTACGGCACGCCGTCGCTCTCGCGGAAGACGGTCCGCAGGCTCTCGTGCCGGGCCACGACGTCCCCGAGCGCGGCGGCCAGCGCGGCCCGGTCGAGGTCGCCGGTCAGGGTCAGCGCGAGCGGCATGTTGTACGTGGCGCTCGGACCGTCCATGCGGTGGAGGAACCACAGGCGGCGCTGGGCGAAGGACAGCTCGACGTGCGCGGGGCGCGGCCGGGCGGTCAGCGCGGGCCGTGCGGTGCCGGAGCCGTCGAGGCGGGCGGCGAGGGCGGCGACGGTCGGCGTCTCGAACAGGGTGCGGACCTCAAGTTCCGCGCCGAGCGTCGCCCGGACCCGGGCGGCGAGCCGGGTCGCCAGCAGGGAGTGCCCGCCGAGGTCGAAGAAGCTGTCGTCGACACCGACCCGGGCCAGGCCGAGCACTTCGGCGAAGAGCCCGGCCAGGAGCTGTTCCTGCGGGGTGCGCGGGGCCCGTCCGGCGACGGCCGGACCCAGGTCGGGGGCGGGCAGCGCGCGCCGGTCGAGCTTGCCGCTGGCCGTCAGCGGCAAGGTGTCCAGCGCGACGAACGCGGACGGGACCAGATAGTCGGGAAGCCGTCCGCCCAGCCATTCCCGGAGGTCCCCGATGAGCGCCCCGGTGCCCCGGGCCGCGGTGGGCCGGTTGGTGAGCGCGGTGACCGGGCGGGTGGGGGTGCCGGAGGGCCGGTAGGGCTCGACGGGGGCGCCCCGGTCGGTTCCGGGGCCGACGAGGACGACGTCCAGTGCGTCGGGCTCGCCGGCCGACCAGGTGACGGAGACCCGGCGGCCGTGGGCGAGGCCGAGGGTGTGGAAGTCCTCCGGGTCGGGGAGGCCGGTCTCCTCGGGGGCGTGCAGCCGTTCGACGAGGTCGGTGAGCGGGGTGTCGCCGGTGTGCAGATCGCGGGCGAGTGCGGCTTCCCGGACGACGCGGCGGTTCGGCACTCCGGTGATCCGCAGGGTGCCGGCCGGTTCGGCGGCGAGCAGGTCCGCGAGTTCGGCGGTGCCGGTGAGCCGGCGGCCCCAGGCCAGTTCGGTGGTCCCCGCGGGGTCCGCGGCCGGGGCGGCGGGGGTCTTGCGCAGGGTCACGTCGTAGCGGTAGCGGGTCAGTTCGTTGTGGTGGTGGCCGCGCTTGATCTCGATGTCCACGGCGCCGATGTCCGTGTTCCGGTCGCGCAGGACGGTGAACAGCTCCGGGTCGACGAGGAGTTCCTTCTCGACCCGGACGGTCTGCTCGACGGCACGGCGTACGGCCGCGCGGTCGGTGGTCCCCTCGGTGCGGTGGAGCTGGACGGCGGTGGCGAGGGAGCGCAGCAGCCGCGGGTTGCGTACGTCGCCGACGAAGAGGGCGCCGCCGGGGGCGAGGAGCCCCATGAGCCGTTCGACGACGTCCACGAGGTACTCGGCGGACGGGAAGTACTGCACCACCGAGTTGATGACGACGGTGTCGAAGCCGCCTTCGGGCAGTCCTCCGGTGTCGTGCGCCGGACGGGTCTGGAGCACGACGCGTCCCGCCAGGTCCTCCCGCGCGGCGACCTGCGCGGTGAGCGCGTCGATCGCGGTGGCGGAGAAGTCGGTGGCCCAGTAGGAGTCGCAGTGCGGCGCGATCTGCGAGAGCAGGAGTCCGGTGCCGACGCCGATCTCCAGGACCCGGCGCGGGTTCAGCTCCAGAATGCGGGCCACGGTGGCGTCCCGCCATTCCCGCATCTGCTCGACGGGGATCGGCCCTCCGTCGTAACTGCTGTTCCAGCCCACGAAGTTCTGGCCGAACGCCGCTTCCTCGGGGGCGAGGGGCAGGGCGTCGTAGATGTCCTGCCACTCGCCCACGTGGTCGGCTTCCACGGCGTCGTCCCGGACGGTGTCCCGGTGCGGGACGACATAGCCGACGAGCCGGTCGTCCTGGGCGAGGACGACGGCCCGGTCGACGGCGGGGTGTTCGGTCAGGGCGGCCTCGATCTCACCGGGCTCGACGCGGAAGCCGCGCACCTTGACCTGGTCGTCGGCGCGGCCGGCGTACTCCAGCGCGCCGTCGGCGAGCCAGCGCACCAGGTCCCCGGTGCGGTACATCCGCTCGCCGTCCGCGAAGGGGCTGGCGACGAACCGTCCGGCGGTGAGGCCGGGCCGGTCCAGATAGCCGCGCGCCAGACCCGCACCGGCGACGTACAGCTCACCGGCGACGCCCGGCGGCACCGGCGTCAGCCGGTCGTCCAGGACGTACACCCGTGCGTTGGCGATCGGCCGGCCGATCGGCGGGACGCCGGAGCCGGGGGTGAGCGGGTCGCTCATGGTCGCGCAGACGGTGGTCTCCGTCGGGCCGTACGCGTTGATCATGCGCCGGTCTCCGGCCCACCGGTCCACCAGTTCGGGCGGGCAGGCCTCCCCGGCCACCACGAGCGTGGACACGGTCACCGAGCCGTCGGGCAGGGCGGCCAGGACGGACGGGGGCACCGTCGCGTGGGTGACGCGCAGACCGGGATCGGTCAGCGCGGACAGGGGTTCGGCGGCCGGGGGCAGCACGAGGGCGGCGCCGCTCAGCAGCGCGGTGCAGATCTCGGAGACCGAGGCGTCGAAGCTCGGTGAGGCGAACTGGAGGACGCGGCTGCCGGGTTCGATCGCGAAGCGCTCGATCTGCGCGGCGACGAGGCTCGCCACACCGTGGTGGCTGACGACGACGCCCTTGGGACGGCCGGTGGAACCGGAGGTGTAGATCACGTACGCCGGATGCCGCACATCGAGAGCGACCCGCGGATCGGCGTCCGGCCACTCCCCCGCACCCACAGTCGACGGATCGTCCACGACCAGCACCGGCCGCGCGTCCTCCAGCATGTACGCGATCCGCGCCTTCGGATACGACGGATCCACCGGCAGATACGCCGCCCCCGCCTTCAGCACACCCAGCACCGCGACCACGGACTCCACCGAACGCGGCAACGCCACCGCCACCACCCGCTCCGGGCCCACCCCCTGGGCGATCAGTGCGTGCGCGAACCGGTTCGCCCACGCGTCCAGTTCGCGATACGTCAGCTCCCTCCCGTCGCCCACCAGCGCGACCGCGTCCGGCGTGGCCGCCGCCCGGGCGGCGAAGGCCTGCGGGACGGGCACGGCCGCCACCTCGCGCGCGGTCGCGTTGCCGCGTTCCAGCAGCTGCCGGCGCTCCTCGGCGTCGAGGAGGTCGATGCGCCCGATGGGCCGGGCGGGGTCGTCGGTGATCGCTTCCAGGAGCAGGATCCAGCGCCGGACCAGGGTCTCGACGGTCGCCCGGTCGAACAGGTCGGTGGCGTACTCGACCGCGCCGGTGATCCCCGCGGGCGTACCGTCCGGGGCGAACCGCTCGGCGAGGCTGAAGCCGAGGTCGAACTTGGCGGTGCGGGTCGCCACCGCGCGGGTGGCCACGTCCAGTCCGGGCAGCGAGAACCGGCCCATCGGGGCGTTCTGCACGGCCAGGACGGTCTGGAACAGCGGGTGGTGCGACAGCGACCGCGAGGGGTTGAGCACTTCCACCAGATGCTCGAAGGGGACGTCCTGGTGGGCGTACGCGGACAGGGCCGTCTCCCGTACGCGGCCCAGGAGTTCGGCGAAGCCGGGGTCACCGCTCGTGTCGGTGCGCAGGACCAGCGTGTTCACGAAGAACCCGACGAGGTCGTCCAGCGCCTCATCGGTCCGGCCCGCGATCGGACTCCCGATCGGAATGTCCGTCCCCGCACCCAGCCGCGTGTACAGCGCGGCCAGCGCCGCCTGGAACACCATGAACAGACTCGCGCCCGACCTCCGCGCCAGGCCCGTGAGCGCGGCGTGCAGCTCCGGGGTCAGTTCCAGTGCGACGTGGTCGCCGTGCCGGCCCGCGACGGCCGGACGGGGCCGGTCGGTGGGGAGCCGGAGCAGATCGGGGAGGTCGGCGAGCTGGTGCTTCCAGTAGTCGAGCTGTTCGGCGAAGCGGCTCTCCGGGTCGGCGGCGTCGCCGAGGAGTTCGCGCTGCCACAGGGTGTAGTCGGCGTACTGGACGGGCAGCCGGGACCAGTCGGGGTCCCGGTGCTCGCAGCGGGCCGCGTACGCCTCGGCGAGGTCGCGGGCGAGCGGCCCGGTGGACCAGCCGTCGCCGGCGATGTGGTGCATCACCAGGAGCAGGACGTGCTCGTCCGGGGCGAGGGCGAACAGCTCGGCCCGCAGCGGCAGGTCCGCCGCCAGGTCGAACGGCCGCTGGGCGGACTCGGCGAGCCGCTCGGGCAGTTCGGCGGGCGAGGTCGCGGTCAGCGGGAGCGGGGGCCGGACCCCGGCCGGGTCCAGGACGCGCTGGCAGGGGACGCCGTCGCTCTCCCGGAACACCGTCCGCAGACTCTCGTGCCGGGCCACCACATCGGCGAGGGCCTCCTCCAGGGCGTCCCGGTCGAGCGTTCCGGTGAGCTGGAGCGAGAGCGGGATGTGATAGGTCGCGGCCTCCCCGTCCATGCGGTGCAGGAACCAGAGGCGGCGCTGCGCGAAGGAGAGCGGCACCGCGTCGGGCCGCTGCCGCACGGTCAGTGCCGGGCGGGCGCGGCCGGCCTCCGCGAGCGCCCGCGCCAGGCCGGCCACCGTGGGCGTCCGGAACAGCGCGCGCAGCCCCAGCTCCACGCCGAGCGCCGAACGCACCCGGGCGACCAGGCGGGTGGCGAGCAGGGAATGCCCGCCCAGCTCGAAGAAGTCCTCGTCCACCCCGGCCCGGGGCAGCCCCAGCACCTCAGCGAACAACTCGCACAGAATCTGCTCCTGCGGCGTACGCGGCGCACGCCCCGCCCCCACGGGAACCACCTCCGGCGCCGGCAGCGCCGCCCGGTCCAGCTTCCCGTTCGGCGTCAACGGCAGCACATCCAGCACCACGAACGCGGACGGGACGAGGTAGTCGGGGAGCCGGTCGCGCAGGTGCGCGGCCAGGTCCTCGGGGCGCACGGCGCTTCCGGGGCGGGGCACGGCGTAGCCGATGAGCCGGTCGTCCCGGGCGAGGACGGCGGCGCGGGCCACGTCGGGGTGCTCGGCCAGCGCGGCCTCGACCTCGCCGAGTTCGACGCGGAAGCCGCGCACCTTGACCTGGTCGTCGGCGCGGCCGACGTACTCCAGCTCGCCGTCGGTCCTGCGGCGCACCACGTCTCCGGTGCGGTACATCCGCTCGCCGTCCGCGAAGGGGCTGGCGACGAACCGTCCGGCGGTGAGGCCGGGACGGTCCAGATAGCCGCGCGCCAGACCGGCACCGGCGACGTACAGCTCACCGGCGACGCCCGGCGGGACGACGCGCAGCCGTTCGTCGAGCACATGGACGCGGAATCCGGCGACCGCCCGGCCGATCGGCGGGACGCCGGAGCCGGGGGTGAGCGGGTCGCTCATGGTCGCGCAGACGGTGGTCTCCGTCGGCCCGTACGCGTTGATCATCCGGCGGTCACCGGCCCAGCGGGCCACCAGTTCGGGCGCGCAGGCCTCCCCGGCCACGACGAGGGTGCCGGCCGTGACGTCGGCGCTCTCCAGGGCGGCCAGGGCGGAGGGCGGAAGGGTCACATGGGTGACGTCCAGCCGCCGGTCGGTCAGGGCCTCCAGCGGGTTCCCGGCCGGGGCGAGGACGAGGGCGGCGCCGGTGAGGACGGCGCTGCACAGGTCCCAGAAGGACGCGTCGAAGCTGGGCGAGGCGAACTGGAGCACCCTGCTGCCGGGGCCGACGCCGAGCCGAGCCGTCTGGGCGGCCACCAGCCCCGCCACACCGTGGTGGCTGACGACGACGCCCTTGGGGCGCCCGGTGGAACCGGAGGTGTAGATCACGTACGCCGGATGCCGCACATCGAGAGCGACCCGCGGATCAACGTCCGGCCACTCCCCCGCACCCACCAGGGCCGGATCGTCCACGACCAGCACCGGCCGCGCGTCCTCCAGCATGTACGCGATCCGCGCCTTCGGATACGACGGATCCACCGGCAGATACGCCGCCCCCGCCTTCAGCACACCCAGCACGGCGACCAAGAACTCCACGGAGCGCGGCAACGCCACCGCCACCACCCGCTCGGGACCCACCCCCTGGGCGATCAGGGCGTGCGCGAACCGGTTCGCCCACGCGTCCAGTTCGCGGTACGTCAGCTCCCTCCCGTCGCCCACCAGCGCGACCGCGTCCGGCGTGGCCGCCGCCTGGGCGGCCAGCAGGGCCGGCAGTGTCCCGGCGGGCGTGGTGGGGGCGGGGGCGGGCAGCAGGTCCCGCCGCTCCGCGTCGGTGAGCAGGTCGACGCGGCTGATCGGCAGGTCCGGGTCGGCGGCGACGGCGGCGAGCAGCCGGGTCCAGCGGCCGACCAGGGACTCGACCGTGGCCGCGTCGAACAGGTCGGTGCTGTACTCGACCGCGCCGCTGATCCCCGCCGGGCTGCCGTCGGGGCCGTGCTGCTCCGCGAGACCGAAGGTCAGGTCGAGCCGTGCGGTCTCGGTGGGCAGGGCGACGCCCGACACCCGCAGTCCGGGCAGGTCGAAATCGCCGCCGGGGGCGTTCTGCACGACCAGTCCGGTCTGCACGAGCGGGTGGTGGGAGAGCGACCGGGAGGGGTTGAGGACTTCCACCAGATGTTCGAAGGGGACATCCTGGTGCGTGTACGCGGACAGGGCCGTCTCCCGTACGCGGCCCAGGAGTTCGGCGAAGCCGGGGTCACCGCTCGTGTCGGTGCGCAGGACCAGCGTGTTCACGAAGAACCCGACGAGATCGTCCAGCGCCTCATCGGTCCGGCCCGCGATCGGACTCCCGATCGGAATGTCCGTCCCCGCACCCAGCCGCGTGTACAACGCGGCCAGCGCCGCCTGGAGCACCATGAACAGACTCGCGCCCGAACGCCGCGCCAGCCGGGCGAGGGAGGCGTGGAGTCCGGCGTCGATGCGCAGTTCCAGCAGACCGCCGGCGTACGACATCACGGCCGGGCGGGGGCGGTCGGCGGGCAGCTGGAGCTGTTCCGGGAGCCCGGCCAGCGTCTCCTTCCAGTACGCGACCTGGCGGGCGAACAGGCTGTCCGCGTCGTTCTCGTCGCCCAGGATCTCGTGCTGCCACAGCGTGTAGTCGGCATAGGTGACCGGCAGCGGGGGCCAGGCGGGGGCGCCGCCGCTCTGCCGGGTGGTGTAGGCGGTGGCCAGGTCGCGGGCGAGCGGTCCCATGGACCAGCCGTCGCCGACGATGTGGTGCATCACCAGGAGCAGGATGTGCTCGTCCGGGGCGAGGGCCAGGAGTTCGGCGCGCAGCGGGACGTCCGAGGAGAGGTCGAAGCCGCGCACCGCCGCCTCGCGCAGCAGGTCGGGCACCTCGGCCTCGCCCGCCGGGCGGACGGTCAGCTCCACGGCGACCTCGGCGGGGTCCAGGACCCGCTGGTGCGGAACGCCGGCGACCTGCGGGAACACCGTGCGCAGCGTCTCGTGCCGGGTGACCACGTCCCCGAGCGCGGCGCTCAGCGCGGCGCGGTCGAGGTCGCCGGAGAGCCGCAGGGCCAGCGGCATGTGATAGGTGGCGCTGGGTGCGCCGAACTGCTGGAGGAACCAGAGCCTGCGCTGGGCGAACGACAGCGGCATCGGTTCGCGTCGGGGGCGCGGCACCAGGGCCTGCCGTGCGGTGGCGGCGTCGCGCAGCCCGGCGGCGAGTCCGGCGGGCGTGGGTGTACGGAACAGCGCGCGCAGCTCCAGTTCGACGCCGAGGGCGGCGCGGACCCGGGAGACGAGCCGGGTGGCGAGCAGGGAGTGCCCGCCCAGTTCGAAGAAGTCCTCGTCCACCCCGGCCCGGGGCAGCCCCAGCACCTCCGCGAACAACTCGCACAGAATCTGCTCCTGCGGCGTACGCGGCGCACGCCCCGCCCCCACGGGAACCACCTCCGGCGCCGGCAGCGCCGCCCGGTCCAGCTTCCCGTTCGGCGTCAACGGCAGCACATCCAGCACCACGAACGCGGAGGGGACCATGTAGTCGGGCAGCAGGGACCGCAGATGGGCGGCGAGCGCCGGGGCCGTGGCCGGTTCCTGGGCCGACGGCACGACGTAGGCGACGATCCTGGTCTCGTTCCGCTCCTCGCGGGCGAGCACGGCGGCCTGGGCGACGCCCGGGTGCGCGGTCAGCTCGGCCTCGATCTCGCCGGGTTCGATGCGGAAGCCGCGGACCTTGACCTGGTGGTCGACGCGGCCGGCGAACTCCAGCTCGCCGTCGGCGCGCCAGCGGACCAGGTCTCCGGTGCGGTACATCAGCGCGCCGGGCGGACCGTAGGGGTCGGCGACGAAGCGGGAGGCGGTGAGGCCGGGACGGTTCAGATAGCCGCGCGCCAGACCGGCTCCCGCGAGATACAGCTCTCCCAGGACGCCGGGGGCCACCGGGCTCAGCGCCGCGTCCAGGACATAGGCGCGGCAGTTGTCGACGGGGCGGCCGATCGGGACGGGCTGCGGGCAGTCGGCCGGGTCGTCCGGCAGCGCGTAGGCGGTGATCACATGGGTCTCGGCGGGCCCGTAGTGGTTGTGCAGGGCGCGGTGGCCCGGCCGGCGGGCCTGGAGCCGGCGCAGCGCTCCGCCGAGCCGCATCGCCTCGCCGGCCTGGGCGACGACCCGCAGGTGCGGGAGGTCGAGTCCGGCCTCGTCGGCGGCCTCGGCCAGGGCCTCGATCACCAGGTCGGGCGCGAACAGCTCCCCCACCTCGTGCCGGTCCAGCCAGTGGGCGAACAGTTCGGCGCTGCGCCGCTGCTCCTCGGTCGGCACGACGAGGGTCTTCCCGTACAGCAGCGCGGACAGCATCTCCTGCACGGAGACGTCGAAGCTGATCGCGGTGAACTGCGCGGTGCGGGTGCCGGGTGCGCCGCCGACGGTGCGGTGGTGCCAGTCGAGCAGGTTGAGCAGGCCGGAGGCGGGCATCACCACGGCCTTGGGGCGGCCGGTGGAGCCGGAGGTGTAGATCACGTACGCCGGGTGGCGCGGGTCGGCGGCGGTGTGCGGGTCGTGTTCCGGCAGGTCCCCGTCGGGTGCGACGTCGGCGAGGTCGTCCAGGACGACGGCGGGCCGGGCGTCGTCGAGCATGTACGCGATGCGGGCGGCCGGGTATCCGGGGTCGACCGGGAGGTACGCGGCGCCCGTCTTGAGGACGGCGAGCACGGCGACGACGAGTCCGGCGGAGCGCGGCAGCCGCAACGCGACGACCTGCTCGGGGCCGACACCGCGCGCGATCAGCGCGTGGGCGAGGCGGTTGGCGCGGCGGTCCAGTTCGCGGTACGTGAGGACGGTGTCCTCGAAGACGACCGCCGGGGCGTCCGGGGTCTCCCGGACCCGGGACGCGAACAGGCCGGGCAGGGAGGCGGCGGGCACCGGGGTCGCGGTGTCGTTCCGCGTGACCAGCAGGTCGTGGCGTTCCTCCGCGGTGAGCACGTCGATCCGGCTCAGCGGGCGGTCCGGGTCCGCCGCGACCGCCGCGAGGAGCCGCAGCCAGCGGGCGACCAGGGTCTCGACCGTGGCGGGGTCGAACAGGTCGGCGCTGTACTCGACGCGTCCCGTGATGCCCTCGGCCGTCCCGCCGTCGGAGCGCTCCAGCAGGTGGAAGCCCAGGTCGAACATGGCCGTGGGGGTCCGGACGAGCAGCACCTCGGAGCGCAGCCCGTGCAGGGCGAACGTGGTGCGGGGCACGTTCTGCAGGGCCAGCAGCACCTGGAACAGGGGCTGACGGGCGAGCGAACGGGACGGGTTGAGGGCTTCGACGACGTGCTCGAACGGCAGGTCCTGGTGGGCGTAGGCGCCGAGGGCGTCCTCCCGGACCCGGACCAGCAGATCGGCGAAGGTCGGGTCGCCGCTCGTGTCGGTGCGCAGGACCAGCGTGTTGACGAAGAAGCCCACGAGATCGTCCAGGGCCTCGTCGGTGCGTCCGGCGATCAGGCTGCCGACGGGGATGTCGCTGCCGGCGCCGAGTTTGGACAGCAGGGCCGCCAGGGCGGCCTGGAGGACCATGTAGACGCTGGATCCGTGGGCGCGGCCCAGCCGGACGAGCGCGGCGTGGAGTTCCGCGTCCAGTTCGACGGGGAGCTGCCCGCCCTGGTAGGTGGTGGTCGCGGGGCGGGCCCGGTCGGCGGGCAGCGGGATCTGCTCGGGCAGTCCGGCGAGTTTCGTCGTCCAGTAGGCGGTCTGGCGGCGGGACTCGCTGTCCGGGTCGTCGCGGTCCCCGAGGATGCGGTCGTGCCAGAGAGTGTAGTCGGCGTACTGCACGGGCAGCGGCGCCCGGTCCGGTTCCGTGCCCCGGCAGCGCGCCTCGTAGGCGGTGGCCAGGTCGGCGGCGAGCGGGGCCAGGGACCAGCCGTCCCCGGCGATGTGGTGGAGCACCAGGAGCAGGACGTGCTCGTCGGGGGCGAGGGCGAACAGCTCGGCACGCAGCGGCGGTTCGACGGCCAGGTCGAAGCCGCGGGCGGCGGCAGCGGCGAGCAGTCCGGCCAGCGCGTCCTCGTCGGCCGGGGTGACCGGCAGCCCGGGGCGTACCGCTCCGGCGTCCAGCACCCACTGGTAGGGGGTGCCGTCGGAGGCGGGGAAGACGGTGCGCAGGGTTTCGTGACGGTCGACGAGGTCGCCGATCGCCTCGGTCAGGGCCGCGTGGTCCAGGGGGCCGGAGAGCCGCCAGGCGAGCGGCATGTTGTAGACGGAACCGGTGTCCTCCAGCTGGCGCAGGAACCAGAGGCGGCGCTGGGCGTCGGAGAGGGGCAGCCGTTCGGGGCGGCCGGCGGGGGCGAGGGCGGGGCGGGCCTGTCCGGCGGCGTCGAGTCCGGCGGCCAGTCCGGCGACCGTCGGGGTGCGGAACAGGGCGTGCAGGGCCAGTTCGACGCCGAGCGTGGTGCGGACCCGGGCGACGAGCCGGGTGGCGAGCAGCGAGTGCCCGCCCAGCTCGAAGAAGTCGTCGTCCACGCCGACCCGGGGCAGCCCCAGGACTTCGGCGAACAGCCCGGCCAGCACGTGTTCCTGAGGGGTGCGCGGTTCGCGTCCGCCGGTGGCGGTGGGGTCGGGTTCGGGCAGGGCGCGCCGGTCGAGTTTGCCGTTGGCGTTCAGCGGCAGTGCGTCGAGGGGGAGGAAGGCGGCGGGCACCATGGAGGCGGGCAGCCGCTCGCGGAGATGGGCGCGCAGCTCCTCCGGGCGGAGTGCGGCGCCGGGGACGGGCACCGGGTAGGCGACGAGCCGGGGGTCGTGTCCCCGGTCCTCGCGGACGACCACGGCGGCCCGGCGGACCTTCGGGTGTTCGGCGAGCGCCGCCTCGATCTCGCCGAGTTCGATGCGGACGCCGCGGACCTTGACCTGGTCGTCGGTGCGGCCGAGGAAGTGCAGGTTGCCGTCGGTGCCCCAGCGGACCAGGTCGCCGGTGCGGTACATCCGGGTGCCCGGGGGTCCGTAGGGGTCGGCGACGAAGCGGCCGGCGGTGAGCCCGGGGCGGCGGAGGTAGCCGCGTCCCAGGCCCGCTCCGGCGATGTACAGCTCGCCGGGCACGCCCTTGGGGACGGGGCGCAGGGCGGCGTCCAGGACATGCAGCCGGACGCCGGTGATCGGCCGGCCGATCACCTCGTGCGGGCTGGAGTCCAGGGGCGCGACGACGGAGTCCACGGTGCACTCGGAGGGGCCGTAGCAGTTCAGCGCGGCCACCCCGTCGGTGGTGCGCAGCCGTTCCCACAGCGGCTCCGGGACGGCCTCGCCGCCCAGCCCGATCCCCATCGGCCGCTCCAGCAGGCCGTGTTCGACGAGGACCTGGAGGTAGGAGGGGGTGCCCCCGATGAAGTCCAGTCCGGCGCGGGCCGCGTAGGCGACGGCGGCGTCGGGGTCGGTCCAGGTCTCCTCGTCGAGGACGTGGAGTTCGTGGCCGGCGAAGAGGGCGAGGAGCTGGTCGCAGGAGGCGTCGAAGGACACGGAGGTGGTCAGGGCGATCCGCCGGGGCTCCCCGGACGGCCGCGCGAGATACGTCCGCCGGTGGTGGGCGAACAGGTTGAGCAGACCGCCGTGCGTGGCGACGACGCCCTTGGGGCGGCCGGTGGAGCCGGAGGTGTAGATGACGTAGACCGGGTGGGCGGGATCGATGACCGTCCCGGGGTCGGTGGCCGGGCGGCCGGCGAGGCGGGCGGCCGTCTCCTCCTCGTCCAGGACCAGCCAGGAGGCGGACGCGGTCTCCGGAAGGGCGCTCCGGGTCCGGGTGTCGGTCAGGCCCAGGGCGGGGCGGGCGTCGTCCAGGAGGTACGCGATCCGCGCCTGTGGATAGGCCGGGTCGATCGGTACGTACGCCGCACCGGTCTTCATCACCGCGAGGATCGCCACGACCAGCTCGGCCGACCTCGGCAACGCCACCGCCACCAACCGCTCCGGACCCGCACCCCGGCCGATCAGCTCGTGCGCCAGCCGGTTCGCCCGAGCGTCCAGCTCCGCATACGTCCACGAGGCCTCCGGCCCCACCACCGCCACCGCGTCCGGCGCCTCCGCCACCCGCGCCCGGAACACCCCCGGCAGACTCTCGGCACCGGCCTCGGGGGCCGGGCCCGTGCCGAGAGCCGTCAGCGCGGTCCGCTCCTCGGGGGCGAGGAGGCCGTAGCGGCTGAGCGGGCGTCCGGGGTCGGTGACGACGGCGCGGAGCAGGCGCACCCAGCGTGTGACCATCAGCTCGACGGTGGCCGGGTCGTAGAGGTCGCTCGCGAACTCGACGAAGCCGTCGATCCCCTCCGGGGTGCCGTCGCCGCCGTGCCGTTCGGACAGGGTGAAGACCAGGTCGAGCTTGGCGGTGGTCGTCGTCGGCGGCAGTTCGACGGTGCGCAGACCGGCCGGGGCGAAGTCGGCCCGGGGGGTGTTCTGGAGGACCAGCATCACCTGGAAGAGCGGGTGGTGGGCCAGCGAGCGGACCGGGTTCAGCGCCTCGACCAGGTATTCGAACGGCAGGTCCTGGTGGGCGTACCCGGCCAGGGAGGTGTCGCGGACCCGGCCGAGCAGTTCGGTGAACGTGGGGTCGCCGGAGGTGTCGGTGCGGAACACCAGGGTGTTGACGAAGTAGCCGACGAGGTCGTCCAGCGCCTCGTCGGTCCGGCCGGCGACGGGGCTGCCGACCGGGATGTCGTCACCGGCGCCGAGCTTGCCGAGCAGCGCGGCGAGACCGGCCTGGAGCACCATGAACAGACTGGTCCCGTGCGTACGGGCGAGTTCCCGCAGACCGGTGTGGAGTTCGGCGTCCAGGCCCGCGTGCACGAAGCCGCCCCGGTGGCCGGCGACGGCCGGACGGGGCCGGTCGGTGGGCAGTTCGACGCGCTCGGGGAGCCGGGCCAGCTGCCGGGTCCAGTACGCCGCCTGTCCGGCGAGGAGGCTGTCGGGGTCGGTGGCGTCGCCGAGGAGCGCGTGCTGCCAGAGGGTGTAGTCGGCGTACTGGACCGGCAGGTCCGCCCGGTCCGGTGCCTCGCCCCGGCAGCGGGCCGCGTAGGCGGTGGTCAGGTCCTGGGTGAGCGGGCCGAGCGACCAGCCGTCCCCGGCGATGTGGTGGAGCACCAGCTGGAGGACGTGCTCGTCGGGGGCGAGTTCGAACAGCTCGGCGCGCAGCGGCGGTTCGGCCGCCAGGTCGAAGGGGCGGGCCTTGGCGCGTTCCAGCAGCGCGGGCAGCTCCTCCTCGGTGGCGGGGCTCACCCGCAGGACCGGGCGGGCCGTCTCCGGGTCCAGGATCCGCTGGTGGGGCGTCCCGTCCACCGACGGGAAGACGGTGCGCAGGCTCTCGTGCCGTGCGGTCAGGTCCGCGAGTGCGGCTTGTAGGGCGGGGCGGTCCAGCCCGCCGGAGAGCCGCCAGGCGGGGGCGATGTGGTAGTTGGTGCCGGAGCCCTCCAGCTGGTGCAGGAACCAGAGGCGTCGCTGGGCGAAGGAGAGCGGGACCGTCTCGGGCCTGGGCCGGGGGGTCAGTGCCTGCTGGGCGGTGCGGGCGCCCGCGAGGGCCGCCGCGACACCGGCCGGGGTCGGGGTCTCGAACAGGGTGCGCAGGTCCAGCTCCACGCCGAGGGTGGCGCGGACCCGGGCGGCGAGACGGGTGGCGAGCAGCGAGTGCCCGCCGAGGTCGAAGAAGCTGTCGTCGGCGCCGGCCTCGGAGACACCCAGGACCTCGGCGAACAGCTCGCACAGGACCTGTTCCCGGGCGGTGCGCGGGGCGCGTCCGGCCGAGGCGGGGGCGAGGTCGGGCTCCGGCAGGGCGCGCCGGTCGAGCTTGCCGTTGCCGGTGAGCGGCAGGGCCTCCAGCGTGACGAACGCGGCCGGGACCATGTGCTCCGGCAGCCGCTCGCGCAGGGCCGCGCGCAGGGCGGCGGGGCGGGGCGCGGTGCCGGGGGCGGGCACCAGATAGGCGACGAGCCGGGTGTCGTCGGCGCGGTCCCGCCGGGCGACCACGGCGGCCTGGGCGAGGTCCGGGTGGTCGAGCAGCGCCGCCTCGATCTCGCCGAGTTCGATGCGGAAGCCGCGGACCTTGACCTGCTGGTCGGCGCGGCCCACGTAGTGCAGACCGCCGTCCTCCGCGCGGCGCACCACGTCGCCGCTGCGGTACATCCGGTCCCCCGGCGCGCCGAACGGGTCGGCGACGAACCGTCCGGCGGTCAGGCCGGGACGGTCCAGGTAGCCGCGTGCCAGGCCCGCCCCGGCGACGTACAGCTCCCCCGGCACACCCGCGGGCACCGGGCGCAGCCCGCTGTCGAGGACATGGGTCCGCAGGTCGGGCAGGGCGGTGCCGATCCGGCCGGCGGGGGCCGGGGCGCGGTCGAGCGCGGCGTGCGTGACGTGCACCGTGGTCTCGGTGATGCCGTACATGTTGACCAGGCGCGGGGCGTCCTCGGCGTGGCGCTCGTACCAGCTCGCGAGCCGGGCGTGCTCCAGTGCCTCGCCGCCGAACACCACGGTGCGCAGGGCGAGCCGGCCCCCGGTCTCCGGGTCCTCCTCGTCGGCGCGCATGAGCGGGTAGAAGGCGGACGGTGTCTGGTTGAGGACGGTGACGCCCTCGCGGGCGAGGAGTTCCAGGAAGCGGCCGGGCGCGCGGCTGGTCGCGTGGTCGACGACGACCAGCCGGCCGCCGTACAGCAGCGCACCCCACAGCTCCCAGACGGAGAAGTCGAAGGCGTAGGAGTGGAAGAGGGTCCAGACGTCGTCGGCGGTGAAGCCGAACAGGTCCTCGGTGGTGTCGAAGAGGCGCACCACGTTGCGGTGCGGGACGACGACGCCCTTCGGGTCGCCGGTGGATCCGGAGGTGTGGATGACGTACGCGGCGCGGTCCGGGTCGACCCGGACCTCCGGGTCGGTCGCGGGGTACGCGTCGAGTCCGGCGGTGTCCAGGAGCAGCCGGTCCACGCCGTCGGCTCCCGGCAGTCCGCCGGTGGCGGCCGTGGTCACGAGCAGCGAGGGCCGGGTGTCGGCCAGCAGATAGGCGATGCGGGCGGCCGGGTAGCCCGGGTCCACCGGGACGTAGGCGGCGCCCGCCTTGAGCACGGCGAGGACGGCCACGACCAGGTCGGCCGAGCGCGGCAGGGCCAGGGCGACCAGGTCCTCGGGGCCCGTGCCCCGTGCGGTCAGGGCGTGCGCGAGCCGGTTGGCGCGGGCGTTCAGCTCCCCGTACGTCAGCCGCTCCTCGCCGTCCGTGACCGCGACCGCGGCCGGGTTCTCCCGCACGCGCCGTTCGAACAGCGTGGTGAGGGAGACATCGGGCAGCCTGCGGGCGGGGGCCTCGGGGGCGGGGGTCAGGGCGCGGATCTCGTCGTCGGACAGCAGGTCGACCTGGGCGACGCGGCGGCCCGGTTCGGCCACGACGGCGCGCAGCAGCCGCAGCCAGCGCTCCGCGATCGCGGCCGCCGCGGGGGCGTCGAACAGATCGGTGCTGTACTCCAGGACGCCGGTGAGCCCGTCGGGCCGCTCGGCCAGGACGAACGTCAGGTCGCACTTGGCCGTGCCGGTGGGGACGAGATCGGCGGCCACGGTCAGCCCCGGCAGGCCGAACGCGCCGAGCGGGGCGTTCTGCAGGGTCAGCATGGTCTGGAACAGCGGGTGGTGCGCCAGGGTCCTGGACGGGTTCAGCGCCTCGACCAGGTGCTCGAAGGGCACGTCCTGGTGGGCGTAGGCGGCGAGCGCGTCGGCGCGCACCCGGCCGAGGAGGTCGCTGAACGTCGGGTCGCCGGACAGGTCGGCGCGCAGCACCAGCGTGTTGACGAAGAAGCCGACGAGATCGTCCAGCGCCTCGTCGGTGCGGCCGGCGACGGGCGTGCCGACCGGGATGTCGTCACCGGCGCCGAGCTTGTGCAGCAGGGCGGCCAGTCCGGCCTGGAGGACCATGAACAGACTGGTCCCGTGCGTACGGGCGATCTCCCGCAGGCCCGCGTGCAGTTCGGCGTCGATGTGCAGCGGGAGCTGGGCGCCCCGGTAGCTCATCACGGCGGGCCGGGGCCGGACGAAGGGCAGTTCCAGCTGGGCCGGGAGGTCTGCGAGGCGGCCCTGCCAGTAGGCGAGCTGGGTGTTCAGCAGGCTGTCCGGGTCGCCGCCGTCGCCGAGGAGGTCGCGCTGCCAGAGGGTGTAGTCGGCGTACTGGACGGGCAGCGGGGACCACTGCGGTTTCGCGCCCCCGGCGCGGGCGGCGTAGGCGGTCGCCAGGTCCCGGGAGAGAGGGGCGGTGGACCAGCCGTCCCCGGCGATGTGGTGGACCACCAGGAGCAGGACGTGCTCCTCGGGGCCGACCCGGAACAGCTCGGTGTGCAGGGGCGGTTCCTGGGCGAGGTCGAAGCCGTGGCGGGCCGCTTCGGCCAGTCGCCCGGCCAGCGCGGACGCCGTGACCTCGGTGACGCGGGGCCGGGGGCGGGCCGCGTCGGCGTCCAGCACCCGCTGGTACGGGACGCCGTCGGTGGCCGGGAAGACGGTCCGCAGACTCTCGTGGCGTTCGACGACGTCCGCGAGGGCGGTCCACAGGGCGCGGTCGTCGAGGTGTCCGGACAGCCGCAGCGCGAGGGGGATGTTGTACGTGGCGCCGGAGCCCTCCATGCGGTGCAGGAACCAGAGGCGGCGCTGCGCGGAGGAGAGCGGGACGGTCGCGGGGCGGTCGTGTGCGGTGAGGGCGGGGCGGGCCCGGCCCGCGACGTCCACGGCGGCCGCCAGTCCGGCGACGGTCGGTGCGTCGAAGAGGTCGCTGAGGCGCAGTTCCACGCCGAGGATCCCGCGGGCGCGGGCGACCAGCCGGGTGGCCAGCAGGGAGTGCCCGCCGAGGTCGAAGAAGCTCTCGTCGGCGCCGACCTCGGACACGCCGAGCAGTTCGGCGAAGAGCCCGGCGAGGAGGCGTTCGGTGGTGGTGCGCGGGGTGCGGCCGGGGGCGGCGGCCCGGTGCTCCGGTGCGGGCAGCGCGCGCCGGTCCAGTTTGCCGTTCGGGGTGAGCGGCAGGGTGTCCAGGACCACGAGGGCGGACGGCACCATGTGCGCGGGCAGGCGCTCGCGCAGATGGTCGCGCAGCTCGGTCCCGGTCACCTCCGTGCCGGCCGCGGGCACGGCGTAGCCGACGAGCCGCGGTTCCCCGTCGGTCCGCAGGACGACGGCGGCGCGGACGATCGCGGGGTGTTCGGCGAGGACGGTCTCGATCTCGCCGAGTTCGACGCGGAAGCCGCGGACCTTGACCTGGTCGTCGGTGCGGCCGAGGAAGACGAGGGTGCCGTCCGCGTCCCGGCGCACCAGGTCGCCGGTGCGGTACATCCGCTCCCCCGGTGCGCCGAACGGGTCGGCGACGAACCGTCCGGCGCTGAGCCCGGGGCGGTGCAGATAGCCGCGCGCCAGCCCGGCCCCGGCGATGTACAGCTCGCCCGGCACGCCGGCCGGCTGCGGGCGCAGCGCGGTGTCGAGCACATGGGTCCGGGCCCGGGTGACCGGCCGGCCGATGACCGGGCGCGGGCTCGTGTCCAGGTCCGCGACCACGGAGTTGACGGTGCATTCGGAGGGGCCGTAGAGGTTGAGGCAGGTCACGCCGTCGACGGCGCGCAGTTCGTCCCAGAGCCTCTCGGGGACGGCCTCGCCGCCCACCGCCACGGTCGTCGGGCGGCGTCCGGGGTCGGCGAGCAGTCCGTGGGCGAGCAGGACCTGGAGGTAGGACGGGGTCGCTTCGACGAGGTCGATGCGGTGCTCGGCGGCGTAGCGGACGAAGGCGTCCGGATCGGTCCAGGTGGCGTGGTCGGGGACGTGGAGTTCATGGCCGGCGAAGAGGCCGAGCAGCTGGTTCCAGGAGGCGTCGAAGGACACCGAGGTGGTCAGCGCCACCCGCAGCCGCCTGCGCTCGCCGTCGCCCTGCGGGGCGTACACCCGTCGCAGGTCGGTGAGCAGGTTGAGCAGACCGCCGTGGGTCGGGGTCACGCCCTTGGGGCGGCCGGTGGAGCCGGAGGTGTGGATGACGTACGCCGGGTGGGCGGGGTCGATGACCGTCCCGGGGTCGGTGGCCGGGCGGCCGGAGAGGCGTGCGGCCGTCTCCTCCTCGTCGAGGACCAGGCGTGCCACGGAGGTTGCTCCGGGCAGCCGGGCGGCCGAGTCGGTGTCGGTGACGACCAGGGCGGGGCGGGCGTCGTCCAGGAGGTACGCGATCCGCGCCTGGGGATAGGCCGGGTCGACCGGCACGTACGCCGCCCCGGTCTTCATCACCGCGAGAATCGCCACGACCAGCTCGGCCGACCTCGGCAACGCCACCGCCACCAACCGCTCCGGACCCGCACCCCGGCCGATCAACTCGTGCGCCAGCCGGTTCGCCCGAGCATCCAGCTCCGCATACGTCCACGACGCCTCCGGCCCCACCACCGCCACCGCGTCCGGCGCCTCCACCACCCGCGCCCGGAACACCCCCGGCAGACTCTCGGCACCGGCCTCGGGGGCCGGGCCCGTGCCGAGAACCGTCAGCGCGGTCCGCTCCTCGGGCGTGAGCAGGTCGATGCGGCCGACGGCCACGTCGGGGTCGCAGTCGGCGACGGTGTCGAGGAGGGCGAGCAGCCGTTCCCGGTGCGCGGCGAGGGCGTCGTCGGTGTGGGCCTCGGGCGCGCCGTGCAGGCGCAGGAGCGGGGGATTGCCGTCGCGGTAGTCGAAGACCCAGACGGCGAGGTCGGTGGTCGAGCCGGAGACGAAGTGGTGCACGTCGGCGGGGTGTCCGGCGAAGGTGGGGCGGGCGTTGAAGGCCATGATGTTGACGATCAGCGGGAACGCCGTGCCGATGCCGCCGGGGGTGCCGAGGTCGCGCAGCAGGTCCTCGCTGCGGTAGCGCTCGTGCGCGACGGCGGCTTCGACCTCGCGGGCCGCCTGGTCGAGCAGTTCGCGCCAGGGCATCCCGGGCCGCACGGTCAGCCTCAGGGGCACGACGTTGGACAGGGTGCCGGGCACGGACATCAGATCGCGGGCGGCGCCCCGGCGGGCGGGGACGGGCAGGGCGAGCACCACGTCCTGGGCGCCGCTGAGCCGGTGGGCGTAGAGCGCGGTCGCGGCGACGACGACTCGGGACCAGCGGACTCCGGCCCGGCCGGCCGCCTCGCGCAGGGCCCCCGCGCTCCGCAGCGGCCGTTCCTCCGCCACGCGCAGGGTGCGGTGGGGGTCGGTGACGGCGGGGTCGCCGAGCCGGGTCGCGGCGGGCAGGTCGGCGAAACGTTCGGTCCAGTAGGCGCGGTCGGCGGTGAAGGCGGCGGAGGACCGGTAGGCGGTGTCGCTGTCGACCAGATCGCGCAGCGTGCCGAAGGGGCTCGGCGGAACGGTGGTGCCCTCGGCCAGCGCGGAGTACACCTCGCCGACCCGCTGCCGGATCATGGAGCTGCTGATCGCGTCGAGCACGATGTGGTGGTAGTTGAGGTACCAGAGGTGCTCGGTCGCCGAGAGCCGGATCAGCGCATGGCCGAAGAGCGGGTCGCGGGCGAGGTCCAGCGGGCGGGCGAGGTCCCGTTCCATCCAGGCCAGGGCGGCGGCCCGGGGGTCGGGACCGGTGGCGAGGTCGAGGTGGGAGGGCTCCCAGTCCCAGTTCTCGCGCAGGATCTGGCGGGGGCCGTCGCCGTCGTCCGCGAAGGTGACGTGCAGGGCGTCGACCTCGTCCACGACCCGGCGCAGTGCCGTGTCGAACAGGGCCCGGTCGACGGGGCCGTGGATCTC
Organism: Streptomyces sp. NPDC024555; assembly: GCF_055559335.1. Lineage (NCBI taxonomy): Bacteria > Bacillati > Actinomycetota > Actinomycetes > Kitasatosporales > Streptomycetaceae > Streptomyces > Streptomyces sp. NPDC024555. Next base: position 82,142 of record NZ_JBVHKV010000017.1, on the reverse strand, counting down.
CAGGCACTCTCCGACCCGGTAGCCGGGGATCGGCGTCCGGGAGCCCTGCTCGGCGAGCCAGATCTCCCGCTGGGCCGCGGTCAGGGGCAGGACGTCGCCGTCGCGACGGGACATGGGGGTACCTCCAGGAAAGTGAATGGGGTGTGCGCAGGCAGGCCGGACCGGGCCGGCCGCGGTGATGTCACGCGGCCGGCCGGCGGAGCGGCGTTCCTCAGCGGGGGGGTGTGGGGCGGGCGGGACGCGGTGCGCGTCAGGCGGCGATGTCGCCGGCCTGGAGCTGCCAGAGGGATGCGTAGAGGCCTTGCCGGGCGACGAGTTCGTCGTGGGTGCCCTGTTCGGCGACGACGCCGCCCTGTTCCATGACGTAGATGCGGTCGGCATGGCGGACCGTGGAGAGACGGTGGGCGATGACGATCATGGTGCGGTCGGCCGCGAAGCTGCGCAGGGTGCGCTGGATGGCGGCCTCCGTCTCGTTGTCGACGGCGGAGGTGGCCTCGTCGAGGATGACGACCGGTGAGTCCTTGAGGATCGCGCGCGCCAGGGCGATGCGCTGGCGCTGGCCGCCGGAGAGCGCGGCGCCGCGCTCCCCGATGAGGGTGTCGTAGCCGTCGGGGAGGGCGGCGATGAAGGGGTGCGCCTCGGCCATGGTCGCGGCCTGGACGACGGCCTCGTCGGTGGCGTGGAAACTGCCGTAGCGGATGTTGTCGGCGAGGGTGCCGTCGAAGAGGAACGGGTCCTGGGCGACGAAGCCGATGGCGTGGCGCAGATCGTGGCGGCGCAGCCCGCGGATGTCCCGGCCGTCGAGCCGTACGGTGCCGGATTCGGCGTCCTGGAAGCGCATCAGCAGTTTGGCGATGGTCGTCTTGCCGGAGCCGGTGGCGCCCACCAGGGCGGTGACCTGCCCGGCGGGAACGGTGAGCGAGAGGTCGTCCAGGGCGGCCGGGCGGCCGGGGTAGGCGAAGGTGACGCCGTCGAGGACGAGTTCGCCCCGGACCCGGCCGGGGTCGAGGGGCATGTCGCCGTCGTCGGTCTCGACGGGCAGGGCGCGGAGTCGCTGGACCCGGTCGTAGGAGGTGAGGGTGCGCTGGTACTGGTCGGCGATGCCGCCGAGCCGGCTCATCCGCATCAGCAGCATCTGGGGCAGTCCGATCAGCGGGCTGAACACCTCGAAGCGCAGGGTGCCGTTGAGGACGGAGCGTCCGCCGATGAGCAGGATCCCGGCCATGGAGGCGGTGGTGCAGGCGCGGACGGTCTCGGCGTGGCGGGAGGTGGTGCGGTCGGTCGCGTGGCTGCTGTCCCGGACCTCTTCGCCGAGGGTGTCGATGCGGTCGGCCTCGTACTCCTCGGTGCAGAAGCTCTTGACGGTGGCTCCGGCCTCCAGGGAGTTGATGACCTGGCTGCCGAGCCTGGCCCGGCATTCCCCGGCGACGGCGTAGTCGGCGGCCGCGCGGGACTGATGGTCGAGCGAGAGCCAGGCGATGACCGGGATGGGCAGGAAGGCGATCCAGGCGATCTGCGGTGCCAGGAACAGGAAGGCGGGCACCAGCAGGGCGAGGCTGGTGGCGAGTTGGAGGATGTCGTTGGCCGGGCCGGCGAAGAAGGCGCCGAGCTGGCCCGTGTCGTTGGTGAGCGCCCCGGCGATCCTGCTGGTCCGTTCGCCCTCCAGGTGTTCCATCTCCAGCTGCTGGACGTGCCGGTACGTACGGCTCCGCCAGTCGTGCTCGATGTCCTGGCCGAGCCGGCGCCACTGGAGGGTGGAGGCGTACGAGAGGCCGGCGACGGCGGCGCAGGCGGCGGCCACCAGTCCGGCCAGGCCCCAGAGTTGGGCGGTGGCCGTGGTGAGTCCCAGTGCGGCGAGGGGGGCCGCCTCGCCCTTGATGAGGACGAGGCCGGTCCAGCCGAGGAAGGTGCCGAGCGCCATCTCGGAGATCTGGCAGGCGACGGAGAGCGCGGCGGCGCGGTAGAGGCGGCCGCGGTGGGGGCCGACGATCTCCAGCAGGGGGTGACCGGCCTCGTCCCCGTCCGGCCCGGTCGCCGTGCGGGAGGCCTCGGCGGTGCGGCGCCAGCCCTTGCGGAGGACGGCGGCGGTGGCCGCGGCCGCGCCCCCGGCCGCCACCAGTTGCCTGCTCAGCGCCGAGCCCTTGACGAGGGCGATTCCGGCCGCGATGCCACCGCCGACGGCGATCACCGGCCGGGCGACGGTGCCGATGTCGGTCCTCGGGGCCGGGACGGGGGCCGGCCGGGCGGGGGTCCGGTGCTCCGCCCCGGCCGTGCGCGCGGCGACGAGGGCGACCGCGCGGCGGACGATCCGGCCGACCTCCGCCGCGCCCATGCGTACGTCGTGCCGGACGAGCACCCGGCCGGTGACCGGGTTGGCGCCGGCCTCGGTGATCCCGGGGACGCGGCGCAGCGCGGCGGCGAGGAGCTCGGCCGACCGGGGCCGTCCGAGCACCAGCCCGACGTCCCAGCGCTGGCGGCCCGGGGTGACCGAGCGCGGGCTCGCTCCCCGTTCGACGGGGCGGAGTCCGGCCGGGGCATCGAGGAGCGATGGCATGTGTAACGGTCACCTGTTCGCGGAGGTCGCGGAAATCTGTCGGGAAAATTCGACGGAGCGGAGCGACGGAGCGGGAATTCTTGATCGGCGGAAAAGGGGAGTGGAACGGCCGCGATCGGCCGCCGCCCGCACACATTCGGCCGAAACCTTTCGGCCTGTGTGTCCGGCGACGGCCTCAGGTCCTTAAGGGGACCTTCAGTGCGTCTTGGCGGCGGTCGCCCGGATCTTCGGGGTCTTCGCGTCGCCCTTGGCCGCACCCGGGGACTCGCCCCCGGCGTGGCGGTCGCCGGGCGAGGGAATGTCGATCTCGCCGGCGGCCATCTGCGTGGCGACGACGTCGGCGGCCACCTCGACCGCGAGGTCGTGGATGTTCTCCCCGGCCTCGTGGGCCGCCTTCTTCACCTCCATCGCGATGCCGACGGACGTCTTGACGACACCACGCACCAGTGGCTTGATCAGGCGCTTGGCCAGTGGCGCGACGATGAGGCCGACCAGGAAGGGCGGTACTACGGGAGGCATGATGCTCCGTCCTCTCTACGCATGGGAATGACAGGGAACCCGGACCCCGCGGACAACGGAGCGGTGCGGAGCCGGGCGGATGGAAGCATTCCATCTCGGAATTGAGGATTCATCCGCCGAATCGGATTCTCGAATCACCGGCATGCGTCGTCCGACCCTGTGATCACGGTAGTCGAACCACAACCGCCTGAGCCAAATGGATGTCGTTCGATTCACTCGTGTGAGTGTTCCTTGACTTCTCCCCCGTCACCTGTTTCCTTCCGGGCCCCGAACCCATTCATAGGTTTATCGGATTTTCATTCTCGCGAATCCCCTTTCCGTCATCCCCACGGCACCCGGTGCACCGCACCCCGAACGGATGAATCCCATCGCCCCGACCGCACCTCCCCCGGCCGCTCCCGGCCCGGTGGGCAGGCGGTTCGGCCGTATCGAACGCGCTTGACGCACACGCCAGTTGGCACCGAGTGCCCCCGCGCCGGTGGCACGATGGCGCCATGCCCCGACGCACCCCACCGGTCGTCCTGGCGGCCGCGCTCACCGCCGCGCTGAGCGGATGCGGCAGCGGCGCCACCTCCTCCACGACCACCCCGCTGGTGGACCGCGGCACCGTCCGGATCGCCGAGTCCAGCGAGACACCGAGCTTCGACCCGTACTCCGCGTTCGGCGCCTCCCAGGCCCGCTACGCCTACGACTCCCTGGTCGGCCTCGCCCCCGACGGCACCCCGGTCACCGGCCTGGCCACCTCCTGGCGGGCCACGGCCACCACCGCCTCCTTCACCCTCCGCCCCGGCGTCACCTGCTCCGACGGCACCCGCCTCACCGCCTCGGCGGTCTCCCGGGCCCTCACCTACGCGAGCGATCCGGCCCATCAGCTCGCGGGCGCCCAGACCGTCCTGCCGAACGTCCCGTTCACCGCGTCCGCCGACGACCGGGCCGGCACCGTCTCCGTACGGACCGCCGCCCCGTTCCCGTTCCTCGTCCGCACCGTCGGTCTGCTGCCGATCGTCTGCCCCGCCGGTCTCGACCACCCCGGCCGGCTGGAGCGCACCACCCAGGGCACCGGGCCGTACGTCCTGACCCGCTACACCCCGGGCGGGCCGTACGAGTTCACCGTGCGGGAGGGATACGACTGGGGCCCCGCCGGGGCGACGACGGCCGCACGGGGCCTGCCCGCGCGCCTGGTGCTCACAGTGGTGCCGCAGACCTCCACTGCGGCCAATCTGCTGCTCACCGGCGGCATCGAGATCGCGCATGTGAGCGGACCCGACCGGTCCCGGCTGGACGGGCACGGCCTGTCCGCCACCGAGGTGACCTCCGTCATCGGACTGACCTTCTTCAACCAGCGCCCCGGCCGGGTGCTCGCCGATCCGGTGCTGCGCCGCGCCCTGGTCGCCGGGCTGGACCGGCAGGGGCTCGCCAATGTCGCCGTCGGCGGCCGGGGCAGCCCCGCGGGCGACTTCGGCGCGGTGGGCGCCGTCTGCCGCGCGGCGCTCGCCGACGCCCATCTCCCCTCCTACGACGCCGCCCGCGCCCTGCGGCGCGCCGGATGGACCCGGGCCGGCGACGGTCCGCTCACGAGGGACGGCCGGCCGCTGCGGCTGCGGCTGCTCACCAGCGCCGACCTGGGCCCGACGCTGACCTCGGTCGCGGAGCTGATGGCCCGGCAGTGGACGGAGCTGGGCGCCGAGGTCGACCTGGTCACCGAGAGCCTGCCGGCCCTGGTCAACGCCATGTACCGGACGGCCGACTTCGACGTGGTGATCGGCAGCACCCCGGGGTTCGCCCTGCCGGTCGGCTTCATCCCGTTCTTCTCCGGACCGGCCCCGGCCCGGGGCCTCAACTTCGCCGGGGTCGCCAATCCCGCGTACGACGCCCTGGTGGCCCGCGCCCTGCGCGAGGCCGACACCTCGGGCTGTTCCACCTGGAACCGGGCCGCCGCCGCGCTCTTCCGCTCGGCCGACGCGCTGCCCGTCGCGGAGGGCCGCAGCGGGGTCTACGGCCACCGCACCACGTTCACCACCACGTTCGGCGGCCAGTTGGTGCCCACCAGCATCCGCCTCCACCAGTGATCCGGGGCCCCCATGTCCGTACTTCCCCTGCTGCGGCACCCCTGGACGGTGTTCCTCGGCCGTCGCGGCGCACGGCTGCTGCTCTCCCTCGCGGTCGTGCTCACCGCCTCCTTCGCGATGATCCGGCTCGTGCCCGGTGATCCGGTGCGGGCCGCGCTCGGCGTCGACGCCTCCCCCGGGCTGGTCGCCGCCCGCCGCCACGCCCTGGGGCTCGACGCGCCGCTGCTCTCCCAGTACCGGCAGTACCTCGGCGGACTGCTCCACGGCGAGCTCGGCACCTCCCTGGTCACCGGCACCCCGGTGGCGGAACTGGTCCGCACCCGGCTGCCCGCCACCCTGGAGATCGCCGGCCTCGCCTTCCTGGCCACCCTCGCCGTGGCCCTGCCCGGCGGGCTGCTCGCCGCCGTACGCACCCGGGACGGCCGCCGCCCGCGCACCGAGCTGGCCTTCGCCGTGGGCACCGCCGGACTGGCCGGGGTCCCCGACTTCGTGCTGGCCGCCGGGCTCACCGCACTGCTCGCCGTGGGGCTCCAACTGCTCCCGGTGGCCGGTGCGGCGGGCGTCGAGTCCTTCGTCCTGCCGGTCCTCGCGCTCTCCCTCGCCCCCACCGCCGTCCTGCTGCGCGTCGTGCGGGTGGAGGCGCTGAAGGTCCTGGGCGAGGACTTCATGCGAACCGCCCGCGGCAGACGTCTGTCCCCCGCGCGCCGGCTGCTGCGCCACGCGGCGCCGAACACGGCCACCGCCGCGCTCACCGTCGCCGGCAGCCTGCTGCCCGCGCTGATCGCCGGAACCGTGCTGGTCGAGAAGGTCTTCGCCTGGCCCGGCATCGGCTCCGCCCTGGCCCAGTCCGTCGTCGCGCAGGACTATCCGGTGGTCCAGGCGATGGTGCTGGTGCTGGGCACCTCGGTGCTGCTGGCCGGGGTGCTGGTCGACGTGGCGCTGGCCGTGCTCGATCCCCGCTCGGCGATCCGGGAGATGTGACGATGAGCCCTCGCGTCCGGCTGCTGCGTTCGCCCATGGCCTGGCTGACCGCGCTCATGCTCGCCTCGCTGCTCGCGGTCGCCGTGGCCGGTCCCCTGCTCTGGGGGGCGGAGGCCGAACGGCCGGACCCCTCGGCCGTGCTCCGGGGCCCGTCCGCGGCGCACCCCTTCGGCACCGACAACCTGGGCCGCGATCTGCTCGCCCGGGTGCTGGCGGCGGCCCGGCCCTCGCTGCTGCTCGCGCTGGGGGCCGATCTGCTGGGCGCGGGCGCGGGCATCGCGCTCGGGGCCTCCACGGCCGTGCTCGGCCCCCGGGCCCGCCGGCTGGTCGCGGGACTGATCACCCTGCTGCTGGCGTTCCCGGCCCTGCTGGTCGCGATGTTCCTCGCGGTGGTGCTCGGCGCGGGGGCGACCGGGGCGATGCTGGCGCTCGCGGTGGCCGGTGTCCCGGGCTTCGCCCGGCTCGCCCAGACCCTCGCCGCCGGTGTGGCCGGCACCGACCACCTCGCGGCGGCCCGGGTCCTCGGTCTGCGCCGCCTGCGGCTGCTGGTGCGTCATGTCCTGCCGAACATCGCCGAACCGCTTCTGCTGAGCACCACCACGGCGGCGGGCACCTCCCTGGTCGCCCTCTCCGGGCTGAGCTTCCTGGGTCTGGGCGTGCAGCCGCCCGGCTACGACTGGGGGCAGCTGCTGAGCCAGGGCCTGGACCGGATCTACGCCGAACCGCTGCCCGCGCTCGCCCCGGGGCTGGCCGTCCTCTACGCGGCCCTGGCCTTCCAGCTGCTCGGTGAGGTGCTGGCCGGGCGGGTGGCGGGACGCGATCCGGCCCCCCGCGTCCCCGCCCGGCTGCCCGGCCCGCGCCGCCCCGTAGGGGGCGCTCCTGCGGGCCTCGTGAACGGTCCCGCCGAGGACGACGAGGTCCTGTGCGTGGAGAACCTCGGGGTCGAACTCCCCACCCCGGACGGCCCGGTCCGGCCGGTGCGCGGGGTGAGCCTGTCGCTGCGGCGCGGCGAGACCGTGGGTCTCGTGGGGGAGTCGGGGTCCGGCAAGTCGCTCACCGCGCTGGCCGTCGCCGATTTGCTGCCGTACGGCGCCCGGACGTCCCGGCGCACGCTGCGGGTGCTCGGGACCGATCCCGCCTCCCTGTCCCGCAAGGAGCGGGACCGGCACCTCGGGACCGCACTGGCCCTGGTCTTCCAGAACCCGGCGTCGGCGCTCAACCCGGCGCTGCGGATCTCCACCCAGCTGACCGAGGCCGTCCGCACCCATCGCGGGGCGAGCCGCGCCGAGGCGCTGCGGCAGGCGGAGCAGGCGCTCCGCCGGGTCGGACTGGACCCCGCGCTGCTGCGCGTCCGTCCGTACCAGCTGTCCGGCGGGCAGCGGCAGCGCGTGATGATCGCGGCGGGGCTGATGACCCGGCCGGGGCTGATCATCGCGGACGAGCCGACGACCGCCCTCGACACCACCGTGCAGCGGCAGATCCTCCGGCTGCTCACCGGCATCCGCCGGGAGGACGGCACGGCGGTCCTGTTCATCAGTCACGACATCGCGCTGGTGGGCGAGTTCTGCGAGCGGGTCCTGGTGATGTACGCGGGCACGGTCGTCGAGGCCCTGCCCGCCGACCGTCTGGCCGACGGCGCCCGGCACCCGTACACCCGGGCCCTGGTCGCGTCGGTCCCGGCGCTCAGCGCCGACCGGGACACGCCGCTGCCGACCGTCCCGGGACCGCCGCCCGACCCCCGCGCGCCGGCGCCGGGGTGCGCCTTCGCCCCGCGCTGTCCGCGCCGGGTGGAGCGGTGCGCCGAGGAGGCCCCGCCGACGGTGGAACCGGCCGCAGGCCACCGGGTCGCGTGCTGGTCCCCGGTGCCGGTGGACGACGGGGCGGCGGTGAGCCCGTCATGACGTGCCTCCGGGTGAGTGACCTCACCGTCCGCCACCCCGGCCGGTCCGGTCCGCGTACCGCCGTGGCGGGGGTCTCGCTGGAGATCGCGTCCGGCACCACGCTCGGGCTCGTGGGCGAGTCCGGTTCCGGGAAGTCGAGCCTGGCGCGCGCGGTCGTCGGCCTGGTCCCCGCGCACGGGGGCCGGATCCTGGTCGACGGCCGGGAGGTGCGGACGCGTACCGTACGCGGCCGGCGACGGCTGGCCCGGCTGGTCCAGGTGGTGCTCCAGGACCCGGACACCGCCCTGGACCCCCGGTCGACGGTCCGGAGCACGCTCGTCGAGGCGGCCACGGTCTTCGAACGGCTGGACCGGCCCGCGCGCGACGCACGCGTCGCCGAACTGCTCGGACTCGTCGGCCTGGACCCCGGGATGGCCGGCCGGCTGCCGCGCGACCTGTCCGGCGGCCAGCTCCAGCGAGTCGCCATCGCCCGCGCCCTGGCCGTCCGGCCCGGCCTGCTGATCGCCGACGAGATGACCTCCGCGCTCGACGTCTCGGTGCAGGCCGCCGTCCTCAACACCGTCCGGTCGCTCCAGCGGCGGCTGGGTCTGTCGATGCTGTTCATCGGCCACAATCTGCCGGCCGTGTGCCATGTCTCGGACCGGGTGGCGGTGATGCGGCACGGCCGGATCGTCGAGACCGCGCCCACGGACGACCTGCTGCGCGCGCCCCGGCACCCGTACACCCGGGAGCTGCTCGCCGCCGTGCCGAGTCTGCGCCCGCCCCTGCCCGATCGGAGTCCCCCGTGACCGAAGTCCCGCACTGTCCGCAGCAGATCCCGTCCGGCCCGGACGGCGGGCACGGGCCCGGGGAGCCGTCTCCCGGAGGGTGGTGGAGCGCCGACGATCCGCCGTGGCCGGTCAGCCGTCCGGTGCGGGACCCCTCGGCCTCGTACGTCTCCGAACCGGGTCTGCGGACGGGTGACTTCGCGCTGTCGCCGGACGGGCTCGGCGCCGCGCGGCGGCGCGGGGCGATCTGCGCGCTGGAGCTGTACCTCGCGGAGCGGCGGGACCACTTCCTCGGCTACCAGGCCACGCAGGACATGCGGGACACCGTGCTGGATCTCGCCCGGTTCATGCCGAACAACATCAACAACCTCGGGGACCCCTTTCGCAGCGGCGGCTACAAGCTGAACACCAAGGTCGTCGAGCGGGCCGTCCTGGACTACTACGCCGCCCTGTGGAACGCGACCTGGCCGCACGACCCGGAGAACGGCGAGTCGTACTGGGGCTATGTGCTGTCCATGGGTTCCACCGAGGGCAACATGTACGGACTGTGGAACGCCCGCGACTACCTCGGCGGCAAGCCGCTGCTGCGGCCCGAGCGGGTCGGGGCGGCGGGTCTCGCCCCGGTCCGCGCCCCGGCGTCGCATGCGGAGCGGCCGGTCGCGTTCCGGCCGGTGGCGTTCTACTCCGAGGACACCCACTACTCGGTGGCGAAGGCCGTGCGCGTCCTGGGCATCGAGACCTTCCACGACGTGGCCGAGTCGTTGTACGGGCCCGGGGACTGCCCGCTCACCGACGCGGGCGGGGCGGCGCTGCCCTGGCCGCGCGAGGTTCCCTGCGAGCCGGGTCCCTCGGGCGGCCCCGGCGACGGCAGCGGCCGGATCGATGTGGACGCGCTGGTGAAGCTGGTCGACTTCTTCGCCGGCCGGGGCCATCCGGTGCTGATCAGCCTCAATCTCGGCAGCACGTTCAAGGGGGCGCACGACGAGGTCGACACGGTGTGCGCGCGGCTGCTGCCGGTCTTCGAGCGGCACGGCATGGTGGACGCGGTCCTCGACCTCGGCACGGATCCGGAGACCGGGGAGCGGGTCACCGAACGCCGCCGGCGCTTCTGGATCCATGTCGACGGTGCGCTGGGGGCGGCGTACGTGCCGTTCGTCCGGATGGCACGCGAGCGGAAGGACGGGACGGGGCGGGCACCGGACGCCGGCTCCTCCGCTCCGGCCGGTGCCGGTCACTGCGCCGACGGCTCCGGCCCCGGCGTCCCGACCGGGGACGGTCCGTGCGGAACCGATCCGGCCGATCTCGACCTGCCCGCCTTCGACTTCGGGCTGACGCCGACGAGTCCCGTGACGGGGCGCGGGGTGGACATGGTCGCGTCGATCGCGATGAGCGGGCACAAGTGGCCCGGGGCGCCGTGGCCGTGCGGGATCTACATGACGAAGGTGAAGTACCAGTTGAGGCCGCCCGCGCGGGCCCCGTACATCGACACCCGGGACACCACGTTCGCCGGTTCGCGCAACGGGCTCTCCCCGCTGATGCTCTGGGACCATCTGGCGCGGCACTCCTACGAGGACCAGATCGCGCTGATCAGGAGAGCCCAGCGGCTCAGCGGCTATCTGCTGGAACGGCTCGACGGGCTGAGGGCGACGCACGGGATCGATCTGTGGGCGGCGCGCAGCCCCGGGGCGATCACGGTCCGCTTCCGCCGGCCCGGTGACGCGACGGTGGCGAAGTGGTCGCTGTCCTGCCAGGACGTGCTGACCGACCCGGCGGATCCGGCGGGCCCGCGCGCGTACGCGCATGTCTTCCTGATGTCCTCGGTCACCAGGGAGCGGGTCGACGCCCTGGTCGACGATCTGGTGAGGGACTTCGCCGCGGTCTCCCGCCCGGCGTCCGTGCCCGCCGCGCGGACGGCCCTTCCCGGGGCCCGGCGGGCCGTTGCCGCCCGTCCCTGAACGGCCGCGGACACCCGCGCACGGTCCGGGCCGCGAAGGCCCGGGACACAGGTCACCTCACCGCCGCCCCGTTCACGGACGGGTGAACTCATCACCAACCAGTCGTCGCCCAGGGGGCGTTGACGCAAACATGGAGGAATGATCATCAAGCACACCCGAGCGGAACGGGCCGACCGGGCCCGCCGGACCGCTGCCCGGCTCGCCGCCGACGGAATCGACGGGGTGGTGTTCGGCTGGGTCGACAACGCCGGAATCACCCGGGTCAAGTCCGTCCCGCTCGCCCAGCTCGAACACGCCGCCGCGTACGGCGTCGGCGCCGCCCCCTGTTTCGACGTCTTCCTGGTGGACGACTCCATCACCGACTACCCGGACGGCGGGGGGCCGGTGGGCGATCTGCGCCTCGTCCCCGACCTCGACCGGCTCACCCCGCTGCACGCCCAGCCCGGCTGGGCCTGGGCGCCCGCCGACCGCCTCGGCCAGGACGGCACCCCGCACCCCGGCTGCCAGCGCCTCTTCGCCCGGCGGACCGTCGGGGAGTTGGAGCGGCGCGGTCTGTCCGTCCGGGCCGGCATCGAGGTCGAGTGGATCGTGGCCGACGCGTCCGGCGCCCCGGCCACGGTGGGTCCCGCGTACGGGATGACGCGCTTCGTCGAGCTGTCGGACTACCTCCGCGACGTCATGCGCGCCCTCACCGCCCAGGGTCTGTCCGTGCTCCAGCTCCACCCCGAGTACAGCGCGGGGCAGTTCGAGGTCTCGGTGGCCGCCGAGGGACCGGTGGAGGCGGCCGACACGACGATGCTCGTGCGGCACACCGTCCGAGCGGTCTCCGCCCGGCACGGTCTGCGGGTCTCCTACGCGCCCGTCTTCACCGAGGGTGCCGTCGGCAACGGGGGCCACCTCCATCTGAGCCTCTGGCGCGACGGCCGCAACCTGGCCCACGGCGGATCCGGCCGGCACGGTCTGCACCCCGAGGCCGAGCACTTCCTCGCCGGTGTCCTCGCCGAACTCCCGGCCCTGATCGCGGTGGGCGCGCCCACCGCGGCCTCGTATCTGCGGCTCGTCCCGTCCCACTGGGCGGGGGCGTACCGCTGCTGGGGGCTGGAGAACCGCGAGGCGGCACTGCGGCTGATCACCGGGTCGGAATCCGGGCAGGCCAACGCCGAGCTGAAGTGCTTCGACGCGGCGGCCAATCCGTATCTGGCGCTGGGGGCGGTGCTGGCCGCCGGGACGGCCGGTCTGGACGCCGGCCCGTCGCTCCCGCCCGAGACCACCGCCGACCCGGCCTCGCTGGATCTCGCCGAGCGCCTCCCGGCGTCGCTGCCCGAGGCGATCGACGCGTACGAGAAGTCCGTACTGCTCCGCGAGGCGTTCGGCCCGGAGTTGTACGAGGCGGTGCTGGCGGTGCGGCGGGCGGAGGCCGAGCTGTTCGCGCAGTCCACGGACGCCGGCATCGTGGAAGCCGTCCGCTGGCGGTACTGACCCGGTCGCGTGCGTACGCGACCGCTCGTTCTCCCCGGCGTGTGGGCCGGGCCCCTCATGAACCGACGAATGGATACGGAACCATGGCAGCTCTCCGAGGTGGACCGGCCGCACGCGGGCGGAGCACGGCGGCATGACCCTCGCGCCGGACAGGACGCTGTCCCACCAGACCGGTGCCGCGCTGGCCGTGCCGTTCGCGGTGGCCGGCACCGGGGTGCACCTGCCGCCCCGGGTCGTCACCAACCAGGAGCTCACCCGCACCCTGGACACCAGCGACGCCTGGATCACCAGCCGCACCGGCATCCGTGAACGCCGGCGGCTGGACCCGCGTCTGGCGACGTCCGACATGTGTGTCGCCGCCGCCCTCCCGGCCCTGGAGTCCTCGGGGACCGACCCGGCCCGGCTGGACGCGGTGATCGTCGCCAGTTACACCGGCGACCAGCCGCTCGTCTCCACCGCGCTGATCGTCAAGGAGGCGCTGGGCGCCCCTCGCGCCCTGGCGCTGGACGTCACCCAGGCCGCCTGCGCCTCCGGCATCCAGGCCCTGCTGATCGCCGCCCATCTGCTGCAGAATCCGTCGATCACCACGGTGCTGCTCCTCGCCGCCGACTGCGCCTCGCGGGTCACCGACCCCGCCGACCGGACGGCCGGGGTGTTCTTCGGCGACGCCGCGGCGGCCGTGGTCCTGACCCGCTCCGACACCCCGGGAGCGGGCCTGCTCTCCTACGACCTGGGCTCGCAGCTGTCGTACGACGTCCAGATCCCCGCCGGCGGCTCCCGGCGTCCCACGACCGCCGCGACGGTCGCCGCCGGGGACCACTACCTGTTCATGGACGGCCGCGCCGTCTGGAACACCGCGACGGTCCGGCTGCCGGAGAGCATCGCGAACGCGGCCGGGCGGGCCGGTGTGCCGGTCGACGAGATCCGCCACTTCTTCCTGCACCAGGCCAATCTGAACATCGTCCACGCCGCCCTGACCGCCCTCGGCGTCCCGCACGACCGGGCCCCCATCACCGTGGACCGGCTGGGCAACACCGGGTCGGCCGGGGCGTTCACCGCGCTGCACGCCGCCCGCGCCCGGGGCGAGCTGCTCCCGGGCGACACCTATGTGCTCTCCGCCATCGGCGCGGGATTCCAGTGGGGATCGCTCTGTCTGCGCCACGCCTGAACCGGCCCGTCCGGCCGCCCCTCGGCGGCCGGGCTACGCGGGGCGCTCCAGGGCCGGCTCCGGATCCCAGGCCGCCGAACACAGGGCCTCGGACACGGCGGCCGTGTACCGGGCGGCGGCGAGCCAGTGGGTGGCGAAGCCGTCGGTGTCGGCGGGCAGCAGCCGTCCGAAGGAGTCGCGTCCCCGCTCGGCGGCCGAGGCCCCGAGCGCGGTGAGGAGACCGGCGGCCGTGGGAAGCCCGCCGCGCCGGATCCTGCGCGTCTCGTCCCCGAGGTCGCCGAGCATCCCGAGGGCGGCACGCCCCGCCGTGACCGCCTGTTCCACACGGCGCTCCAGGAGATACAGCGGCGAGTGCGTGTCGGTCGCGCCGTGGTGCGCCGGGGCGGACCGGCCGTGCGCCGTGGGTACGGCGGTGGCCTGGGCGGGGATGTCGGCGCGGCGCAGCCGGTCGAGGCCCAGGTCGACCGTGCCGTCGCCGGTGGGGTGCGAGCAGGCGAGAAGTGCGAGCCGGGGGTGGAGGGCGGGGACCATCCGGCCGATGATCCTCAGCCGTGTCCCCGGCGCGGAGGCCAGCAGCGTCAGATTGTCGCGGTGGGCCAGGGCCGGGTCGTCGTCGGCCACGGTCAGCCGGAGGACGGGGCCTCCCCCTTCGCACCGTGCGAGCAGGCAGGCACCGGCCGGTTCCTGTACGGCGCCGAGCAGTTCGACGTCCAGGAACAGCAGATCGCTGCCTCCTCCGGCCGGATCGGTGTAGCGGGCGGTGGACCGCAGGGCGCGGGCGGCCTGCCGGGCCGGCGGGGTCTGCCAGAGCGCGGCGAGCGGCGGCTCCGTCCAGGCGACGCCCCGCGCGGTGACGGCCTTGACGTTCTTCCCCGCGCCCAGTCTGCCGTCCGGCGAGACCGTCGCCCCGGAGACGGCCAGACCGGCCCGGCCCAGCTCCCGGTGGGTGACCGCGCTGTCCCCCAGGCGCACGGCCCGGTCCGCCACACCCACGGCGCGCCCGACGCCGCCCGGTGCCACGTCCCCGACCGTGAAGAGGCGGCCGTCGGCTCCGGCGACCCAGGTGCGGACGCCGCCGTGTCCCGAGTCGGTGACCACGGGCTCGGTGAACAGTCCGTAGAGGCGCAGTGAGCCGTCCGGGCTGTACGGGCGGCGGGCCCGGCCGCGCACGGCGGCGAGCTCCGCCCCGGTCGCCCGGCCCACGCGGTGCGCGGTGCCCAGGAGTTCGCCCAGGGCCGTGACGAGATCGGCGGTGCGGTAGGACGGGTCCCCGGCGCGCGCCGCGCGCAGCAGCGTGACGACGGAGATCGCCGCGCCGGCGGCACGGTGCAGCTGCCGGAGCCTGGCCGTGTGCGCGGCGCGGAGCAGCACCGCCTGCGTGACGGCGCCGGCTCCGTCGACCCCCGCCTCCAGCACGGCGGCCCCGGCCGACCACAGAGCGGCGGCCGCCTCGCGCTGCGCGGGGGTCGCCGCGTCGGTGCCGGGAGTGGCGTCCGGGGCGGGGGGCGGGGGCGATCCGTCCACGGCCGGCGGGCCGTTGGGCTTCGGGGCGGGGCCGGCCGACGGGGCGGCGGACTCCGCGGCCGGGTCGGGCACCGTATGGGGTGCGGCGTCGGCGGCGGTCGCAGGGGCCGAAGGCTCCGTCCCTGGTTCCGTCGCCGGTCCCTGGGCGGGTCCCGTTTCCTGTCCCTGGGGCGGTTGCGTCTGCCCTCCCTGGGTCGGTTCCCCCTCCGATCCCCGAGGCGAATCCGCCGTCGGCTCCTCCTCCGGTTCTTCCGTCGGTTCGGCCGCGGGGGCGGCGGATGCGGCGGCGGCGCGGTGGACGCAGGCGGGGGCGAGCAGGCAGCCGCAGGTGATGGCGTCCGCGGTGGCCACGAAGCCGCCGGGGGCGTGCAGGCGCAACTCGGTGTCGTCGTCGACCACGACGGTCACCGTGTCCCCGTCCCGGTGCACCGGCCGGGCGGCGAGCTTGGCGACCGCCGCGTCCAGGCGCTTGCGCAGCCGGGGCGAGAGGTCCTCCACGAGCGAGGCCGTCACCTCGGGTGCGACGGGAGGCAGCAGGATGTCGGTCATGCGGTCTTCTCCCCGATCCAGCGGGCCAGTTCGAGCGGGCTGAGCGCCGCCACGGGCATCCCGGCGGCCACGAGTTGCCCGGCGATGCCCGTCGAGTAGCGCGGCCGGCCGGCGTCGTCGAGGCTCGCGCATCCGAGCACATGGCAGCCGGTGGTCACCAGGGCACGCACTTCGGACAGCAGACCGCCGAGCGGCGCCCCCTCCTCGAAGTCGCTGATGACCACGACGAGGGTGCGTGTGGGCACCGTGATCAGACTGCGGGCGTGCCGCAGCCCGGCGGCGATGTGCGTGCCGCCGCCCACGCTCACCTCCAGAAGGAGCGAGAGGGGGTCGTGCACATGGTCGGTGAGGTCGACGACCTCCGTGGAGAACGCCAGGAAGTGGGTGCTCAGCGTGGGCACGCCCGCCAGGACGGACGCGGTCAGCGCGGACCAGATCGTGGACGCCTCCATCGATCCGGAGACGTCGGTGACCAGGATCAGCCGCCAGTCCGCCGACCGGCGGGCGCGGCTGCGGAACACCGGCTTCTCGGGGATCACCTGGACCGTGCCGTCCGCCGTCCGCCGGGCGGTCGCCAGGTTGGCCCGCAGCGTGCGCGGCAGGTCCAGCCGGCCTCCCGGGCGGCGGGTCGGCCGGGCCGTCATCGAGCCGGTGAGCGCGGGCCGCAGCCGGGTGGCGAGCTGACGGGTCAGCTCCTCGACCAGTCGGCGCACCAGCGGCCGGAGCGCGGCGATCCTGGCTTCGGGGAGCCCGCCGGCGTACCGCAGGATCGTCCGCAGCAGTTCCACGGACGGGGTGGCGGCAGCCGGGTCCAGCTCCGTCAGCACGTCCTGCCGTCCCGTCCCGGCCGCGGCGGCCAGGACCTCCTCCCGGACACCGGGGCCGAACAGCGCGGCCAGTTCCTCGGACCACTCGCGCACCCCGGGGAACGAGGGTTCCCGTCCGCCGCGCGTACCCGGCCGGCCGGCCCCCGGCAGACCGCCTCGGGAGCCCTCCCCGTGTCCCGCGCCGTACAGCTCGTCCAACGCGGTCGCCAGCCGGGCCGCCCCCGCCGCCATCTGCTCCGACCTGCGCCCGAGCACCAGCCGCCACCGGTCGGCGGGCACCAGCGCCCGCGCCGCGCCGCCCTCGCTCACGCGCGCTCCCCCTCGGTCCGGTCCGGCGTACCGGCCGGACGTCGCGCCGGGCGACGCCTCGTCGCCCGTACCGGTGGCCGCCGCCGTCCCCGGCGCACCCGGAAGGTACGTCTCCGCGGGCGAGTCGGCCGTCCCCGAGGGCTCGGCCGCAGTGCCGTCGCGCGGCCCTTCCGCCGATGTGCCGGACGAACCCCCGGTGACCGGCGAGCCGGCCGATGCCCCTGAACCGGACGTGCCCGCAGACACGGTGCCGGTGCCCGGCTCCCCTGCCGACGCGTCCGGCGCATCCGGCCTATCCAGCGCATCCGGCGGAGCCAGTCCCTCCGGCGAGCCCGGACCGGGAGCCGCCGCGTGCGGGTCGTCCGCCGACGTGTCCGCCGGGGATGGCGGGACCGGCAGGTCCAGGGCGGCGAGGAGCATACGGGCCGTGAGGTCGGCGGCCGTGCGGCGGGCCAGTTCGGCCGGGTCGTCCGCGTCGAGGGTGCCGACCCGTTCGCCGAGGCGTTCCTCGACCATGTCCAGGAGGCGGTCGCGGGCGGCCGGGCTCAGGGTGTCGAAGCCGCCGCGCAGCGCGGGCAGCCGGGCGAGGAAGGCCGCGTCGTCCAGCTCGACGACCCGTCGGAGCAAGGGGTCCAGGGCGTCACCGACGACGGTCAGGAGCGGGCCGGCCACGGTCAGGACGCCGGTGAGGCGGGCGGTGAGCGCGGCCCGGGAGGCGCTGTCCACGGCGCCGTCCACCCAGGAGGCGACGCGTCCGCCGAAGGCTTCGGCGTCCTCGTGGCCCATGAGCACCCTGATCGCTCCGGCGGCCGCCGCGATCAACGGGGTGCCGTCGGCGGCGAGCCGGGCGAGGGCGGCGGTGAGCCGGATCCCGCCCAGCCGGTCGGCCCGCTGGGCCAGTTCGAGCAGGGCACGGGCGTCCTCGGGCTCCTCCGAACCGGTCAGCCCCTCCACCTGGCGGACCGCGGCCGAGGTCAGGATCTCGACCGTCCGGCCGGTGCGCCCGACCCGGACCGTGTCTGCCTCCGTGTCCGTGTCCGTGTCTGTGTCATTGGGCACCCGGACGTCGTCGGGTGCGGCCGTGACCGGCAGGTGGCCCGCGTCGATGCGGTCCAGCAGGGCGAGTCCGGCGAGGAGTTCGGGCAGGGTGCCGCTCGACGGGAGCACGGACGCCAGCTCCGTGAGCCGTTCGTCGGCGAGGACAGGGAGCCCGCATTCGGCGGCGTCGGTGAGGCCGCGGACGACCTCGGCGGACGTCGGGCCGCCCGCCCCGCGCTCGGCCGCGTGGCGCTGCCTCAGCGTGCCCTCGGCCGCCTGGGCCGGGGTGACGCCGCGGACCCCGGCCGCGGTGAGCATCGCGGCGGTCGCGGGGGTCCACCGGACCTGCCAGCGCGTGGTGATCCCCTCGGTGCCCGCCGCACCGGTCACCCCCTGCTCCTCGGCGTACGGAATGCCGCACACCGCGAGTCTGCGGAGCAGCAGTTCGCGGCGCCGGTCGAGGACGGAGCGGGCCGGGTCGAGCCGGAGGTCGCGCGGCTGCTTGGCGTGCGCGTCGTCCGGCCCGGGAAGGGACAGGGCCTCGGTCTCGGCCTCGACGGCGGGTCCCAGGCCGCCGCGCGGCGCGGCGGGTGTGGGCCGTCCCGTGCGGTCCCCGACGAGCACGCGTTCGAGTGCCTGGGCGACAGCGCGTCCGGTGCCGTAGGTCTCGCCGCGTCCCAGCACCGTCTGCACGGCTTCCAGGAGTTCGCCGCGTCCCGGGGCGGGCAGTCCGCGCAGCCGGGCCAGATCGCCGGCCACCCGGACGACCTCGCGTCCGTCCGCCGGACCGTAGGGATGCCCCTGCTCCCGCAACGCGGCGCAGACCCGCACCGCCGTACGGACCAGCGCCTCGTCCAGCGCGGCCGGGTCCCCGGCGGCGTCGAGGACGGTGTGCTGCCATTCGGGGTCCCGGATCCCGGCCGGGTATCCGGAGCGCGAGTCGAGCAGGGCGTAGGTGTACGGGACGAGGGAGACCGTGCATGCCGCGTCCCCGGCGGGGCCGTCCGTGCGGACGTCCTGCTCGGGGGCGGCCGGCTCGGGGGCGGCCGACTCGTGGACGGCTGGATCGTGGGCGGCCGTCCCGGGCGGGCCTCCGGCGGGGTGCCCGGCCGTGGGGTCGCCGGCTGGGCCGGTCCCGTACGGCTCGGGTCCGATGTCCGGCACGTCGGACGTCGAGGTCCCCAGCCCGTCGAACGCAGGGGTTTCGGTCCCGTCGAACGCCAGGGTCAGCGCGTCCGTACCGGCAGGCAGCAGGGCCGGGGTGTGGAAGGCCCCCACCACCACGGCGGGCCGCCGGCCGTCCGCCAGTGCCTCGGCGATGTGCCGGCGCATCCGGGCCTCGCGCGCCCGGTCCGTACGGGACACCCCGTCCCGGGCCTCCGCCTCGCGGCGCAGCGCCCAGCCGGTGAGCAGCGCGGCACGACGGATCGACTCCGGTGCCGAGCCCGGGGCGTGGGCCTCGACGAGGCGGTCCCAGAGGTCGTCACCGTCGCGGCCGGTGAGCCCGGACCGGAGGGCGTCGGTGAGGCCGTCACCCTCCGCAGCCGCCGTCTCGGGGGCGGGGGACGGGGCGGGGGCGGCGGAACCGCCCTCCGCCCAGGCCCGGTCGGCCAGCGGGAGATCGCAGGCCACGGCCGGTACACCGTTCCGTTCCGCCCAGCGCAACGCCACCAGTTCGGGCGAGAAGTCCGCGAACGGGTAGAAGGCCGGGCCCCGTTCGCCCGGTGCCCCGGGTCCGGCCCCGGTGACGGGGACGGCGGCCAGGGCGACCGGGGCCCGGGTCTCCTCATGGGCGAGGAGACCCAGCCAGGGCTGGAACTCGCCGGGCAGTTCGACGAGCAGGACATCCGGGGCTGCCTCGTCCAGCAGCGCCGGGAGCGCCGCCGCCAGCGAGGGCGCGTGGTGGCGTACACCGATCAGGAACGGTGCCCCGGGGCCCGTCGCCGCGAGCGCCGCCACCGCGGCCTCGGGAACGGCGGGCCCGGCCGTCAACGACTGGCTCATCCGTCAGTTCTCCAGCACCGCGCGCAGGTCCCACAGGGCGCGCCAGGTGGCCGTCCCTTGTTCCGCGCGCCTGCGGACCGGGCCGTCCCAGTACCCCAGGAGCCGGGCGGCGTCCGCGGGGTCGTCCTTGCGGACGACGCCGAGCAGATGGCCGGGCAGCAGGGAGAGCACGTCCCGGTCGCCGGGGAAGTAGGCGGCGGCCAGCCCGAGGGCGCCCGCCACGGAGACGGCCTCCGCCGTACTCATCACCGTCGAGGGGCGCTCGACCTCCCAGCCCTCCACGGAGCGGCCCTCGCGCAGGTCCCGGAAGGCGGTGACCAGGGCTTCGAGGACCGCGTCGTCCACCTGGTAGGCGGCGCCGACGCGTTCGACGGCGGCCTTCGCCTGGCGCCGTACGAGCGCGGTCTCCGCGTCCACGTTCCCGATGGGGCCCACGGTCTCGAAGTTGAAGCGGCGCTTGAGCGCGGCGGACATCTCCGAGACGCCCTTGTCCCGCAGGTTGGCGGTGGCGATGAGGGTGAACCCGGGCGCGGCGTGCACCTGGGCCCCGGGGCCGCCCGCGAGTTCGGGCACGGCGATGCGGCGCTCGGAGAGCAGGGACACCAGGGCGTCCTGGACCTCCGGCAGACAGCGGGTGATCTCCTCGACGCGGGCGACGGCCCCCCCGGTCATGGCGGTGAGCACCGGCGACGGCACCAGGGCCTGTTCGGTGGGGCCCTGGGCGAGCAGCAGCGCGTAGTTCCAGCCGTACTTGAGCTGGTCCTCGGTGGTGCCCGCGGTGCCCTGCACGGTGAGCGCGCTGGTCCCGCAGACGGCCGCCGAGAGAAGCTCCGAGAGCAGGGACTTGGCGGTGCCGGGCTCGCCCACGAGGAGGAGTCCGCGTTCCCCTGCCAGGGTGACCACGCACCGCTCGACCAGGGCGCGCTCGCCGACGAACTTCTGCTCGATGACGAGACGCGCGGGTATGCCGTCCGCGGGCCGGGTCCCCTTGGGCAGGCCGAGCGCCTCGCCGGCGCTGCCCATGACGAAGGTGACGACGGCCCTCGGGGTGAGGAGCCAGCCGGGCGGCCGGGGTCCGGTGTCGTGGGCGGCGAGGAAGGCCAGCTCGGTGGCGTAGCGGTCCTCGGGCGGCGTGACCTGGCGGTGCTGTTCCCGGCCGGGGGCGCCGTCCGTGGGGGTGGTGCCGTTCATGGGAGGGGTGCCGTTCCTGGTGGTGTCGGTCGTGGCGGTGGTGTCGTGCGTCATCGGCGGCGGCCCTTCCGGGACGCGCGGGTGTCCAGTTCCTCGAAGCCGGGGGCGTCGCCGCCCCGGACGCGGGCCCAGGCCGTCTCGTACAGCGCGGGCACGGACAGGTGCGGGAGGGTCCGGGAGGAGCCGGCCACGGGATACAGGCTTTCCTTCCAGGTCTCCAGCGGCAGTCCGGGTGCCGACCGTTCGAGCCAGCCGCAGGGGAGGAACAGGCTGCGGCCGGCCCGGGAGCGCTTCGCCTCCACGACCAGGTCGGTGGCGGCGAGTTCGGCGCGGGCCTTCTTGACGCGGGCGGGCTTCCACCCGGTCCAGCGCACGCAGTTGCGGTCGGTGGGGTCGGGCAGGGCCAGCAGCATCAGGTAGAGGGCGGCGGCGTCCGCGCTCAGCCCGAGGGTTTCGGCGGCCTCGGTCACCAGCTCCGGCACCGTGCGGGTGGGGTCCTGGGCCGGGTGGTGCGGGGTGCCGTCCGGGGCACCGGCCGAGACCATCGCGTCGGCCTCCTTGCCCAGCAGGGCGCGCAGGGCGTGCAGGTCCTCCGTGCCGTGACCGCCGACCGTGCCCTCGACGAGGCCGAACGCGGGATCGTCGGGGCCCGTCAGACCGGCCGGGCGGATCAGCAGTTTCTCGCTGTCCCCGTGGCCGGGGGCCAGGAGCAGTGCCTCGCCGGCGCGGACCAGTCCGTCGGAACCGGCGCCGCCGGACTCGGGAAGTCCGTAGGCGGCGCGGACCACGGGGCCGATGGAGCCTCCCGACTCGGTCCAGTCCATGCCGAGTTCCAGCACCAGGGCGGGGTCGGCGAGGCGGGCGCGCAGCGCCGCCAGTGCGACGGGCAGGTGGGCGCGCAGCGGGTGCCCGTACGGCAGGGCGTAGGCGAGCGCGCGCAGCGCCGTGTACGCGGAGGTCGGTTCGCTCCGTGCGCCGACGCGGAGCAGTCCCTTGCCTGCGGTGCCGTCGTCGGCCTCGGTGCTCCGGGTGAGCCACTTCCGGGAGCCCGTGTTGAGGATCAGGTCGATGGCGCCGTGCGTGGTGCCCGACAGATCCAGGTCCAGGTCCTCGGGGACGCGGACCAGGGCGGACAGGCGTTCCTTCCAGACGTCGGCGGCGGTCCGGACGTCGGGGCCGCCGGCCCAGAGCGCGGCCGGGTCCGCGGGCAGCAGGGCCCGGATCACGGCGTGCGACGCCTCGTGGGGCAGGGCCTCGACCCTGGACCGCGCGGCCTCGAAGGCACGGGTCTTGGCCCCGAGCAGCGCGAGCGCGTCGGCGCCGGGCTCGCTGATGGCCGCCGACAGCAGGGCGACGGACTGGAGGGCCCCGATCCCGGTGGCCTCGTGGAAGGCCTCGGCGGCCTCCGGGCGCCAGGGGGCCGGTCCCTGTTCCCGGATCAGGGAGGTGCAGCGGGTGAGGCGGTCGCGGGAGATCCCGTGCCGGTACACGTGCTCGCGGTCCAGGGTGAATCCGGGGACGGGGCCGAAGGCGCCGCTCGGGTCGTGTTCCAGGGCGAGCCAGCGCACCTCCTCGCTCCAGTAGTAGCGGCCCCGGTCGGCGACGATGACGATCGTGCGGTCGCCCTTGCGCAGCACGTGTCCGAGCCGCTGGGCGGACTCGGGCCGGCCGCTGGACCCGGAAGCCGCGGGCACCGTCTCGACGAGGTCCATCCGCCGGAGCGTGCCGGCCGGGCCGGCCAGCGGGCCCGCGGCCAGGGTGTCGAGGAGTTCCACGAGCCCGGCGCGGTGTTCGGGCAGGGTGGTCTCCGAGGCGGCCCTGAAGGCCAGTTCGGGCAGCAGGTCCAGGACCGTGGTCCAGGCCATGGCGTCGCCGGGCACGGTGTGCTCGTCCCGCTGCCAGCCGTCCGTGGGCGTGAACGGGACCTTGGAGGAGATCGCCGGGCCGAACGCCGGCGCGCCGCCGAACACGTGGTTCACGGCGAGGATCTGCTGGATCGCGCTCCAGCGCTTCCCGCCGCCCCACCAGCCGCCGTACATCCGGTCGGGGCCCCATGCGGAGGCGTTGCGCAGGGTCTCGTCGTCGGCGTGCTCGGGCTCGCGGTCGAAGAACATGCCCTTGGTGCGGGCGGTGTCCCGGGGCGTCGTGGGCTGCACGGGTGCGGGCGGTTCCACGAACCGGAGGGCGGAGAGCGAGCGGTCGACGGCGGTCCACACGAAGGCGGCGACGCCCGTGAGGAGCCGGGGGTCGGTCACTTCGGGGAGCAGTCGGGCGACGGCTTCCCTGCTCATCTCCGCGGCCGAGGGCCCGGTGTACTCGTCGGTGTCCCGGACCGCCTTGCGGTGGCGGACGACCGCCTCGGCGACCGCGTCGAACAGCTCCTCCGCTCGGGCGTCCGTCAGGGCGCGCAGCGCGGCGGAGCCCTGCTCGTCCCTCGGGCGCAGCACGTGCCAGTAGGCGAGCGGGGGCAGGTAGGGGGTGCCGACGGCGTCGTCGCTGCCGAACGTGCCGGGGTTGACGGACCAGAGGGTGCCGCCGGTGCCGTCCGTGTCGGCGGGATAGGCCTGCACCGTGCGCTGGTTCAGCGCCACGACCGTGCGTGCGCCGCCGGGCAGGGCGAGGGCACCGAGCGGGACCGGAGAGGTGCCGTCGGGCAGCGGGTGCGGCAGGGTGACCGTCCGGCCGTCGGGGGTGCCGGCGACGATGCGGTGCCCGTCGGCGGGGTCGGCCGTGCCCGGTTCGGTGACGGTGCGGCGGACCCAGCGGCCGAGGATCGTGCCGTCCGTGCCGAACGGGGTGGTCTCCAGGCCGGGCTGGAGCGGCAGCACCTCGCACTCCGCGGTGAGCAGCCGGGATCCGTCGCGCACCGCGGAGCCGAGGAAGGCGGGGAGGGAGGCGCGTCCGTGCGTGCCGGTGGCGGGGTCGTACTCCAGCCATACCTGCTGGGTGCCCTGACGGCCCTCGCGCCAGTAACCGGTGCCGTCGGAGATGACGGGGCGTTGGGGCGGGAGGACGGTGTCCCCCGCGTGCAGGGCCTTGCCGCCGGTGGCGGTGCCTCCGCCCGGGAGCGGGACGCAGACCTCGGCGCTGGAGCCGTAGCCGCCCCAGCGGGGGGTCTGTTCGCCGGTGACGGTGAAGATCTCGGTGGGGCGGTGGGACCAGTAGCCGCGCTGCTTGCCCTCGTCCCACCAGATGACGAGCAGTTCGCCGTCGACGTAGCGGAAGGCGAGCGCGCGCCACTGGTCGGCGGGGCCGGGGATCTGGAGGGTGTGGTGCAGCAGGACGCCCTCCGGGCCGACGACGACGGCCCGTTCCGCGGTGCTGAGGATCAGCGCGGGCCAGGCGCCGGTGATGCGGACGCCCTGCGATCCGTGGTTCCTGCGGTTCGCGGTCTCGGTCTCGGCGATCAGTTCGGTGTAGGTCTCGTCGAGGGCCGGCCAGCCGAGTTCGTCGAGGATGCCGGTGCGCAGGGTGGTGGCGAGCACGGGCAGGACGTCGCGCTCCTTGATGACGCGCACCGCCTCGGGGGCGACGTCGGCGGCCACGGCACGGAAGGCCGAGAGCTTGCGGAGGGCGACGCGCAGGCCGGGAAGTCCGGCCGCGGTCCGGTACTCCTCGGCGCCGGCCGTCAGCCATTCCTTGAGGATCTCGGAGAGCACGGGGTGCTCCGCCAGCCTCGTCATGCCGGCGGCGCCGAGCCCCTGGCCGCGATGGCCGCCGATGGCGCCGACGGTCCGGCGCAGCAGGGCGCGGAAGACCGGGTGGGCGGCGACGGCGCCGAGGTCGCGTGCGCCGGGCGTGGTGTCGGTGAACCAGGGGACGAAGGGGACACCGGAGCTCTGCGCGTGGTCCGATTCCAGGTCGTCCGGTTCGGCGACGGGGACGCCGGAGGCGAGGCAGAGGTCGAGGAGGTCCAGATCGGCGTTGCGCTGCCAGCGGCCCTGGAACAGTTCGACGGGACGTCCGTCGGCGCGCAGCCGGTCCGCCATGCGGGCGGCGAGTTCGAGGGTGTGCGGGCTGCGGCCGGCCGTGGCCCGGTTGCGGCGGCGGTGCGCTTCCCAGCGGGCGAGCCAGTCCGCCGGGGAGACGGGCCGTTCTGTGGCGGGGTCCTCGCCCTCGGGGGCGTCCGGGAGGGCGGTCAGCAGGTCCTCGGCGCCGGACTCGGCGAGCAGTGCGAGCCAGCCGCGTTCGCCCTCCATGTCCTTGCCGCTCTCGCTGAAGGTCTCGGGGAAGAAGCCGAGCAGCCGGGCCCGTACGGCGGCGTCCTGCCGGGCGAGGGCGAGCAGCGCGGGCCGGTAGGCCGTCCAGAACGAGGCCGGGGCGCGGACGACGCCCGGGGAGTCGATCAAGTCGGCCACCAGGTCGTGTTCAGCCGTCTCGCGGTCCAGCCCCGCGGCCTTGACGAGTGCGCGTACGTCCTGGGGCAGCGCGGCGTACGGTGGCATGCCGGCAGCGCAGCGCTCGACCAGCAGACGGCGGAACTGGGCCCAGGCGTCCTCCGGTGCGAGCCGGGCCACCAGGTCGCGCACGTACTGGCGCAGCGCCTTGACGGTCAGCGCGCCGGCGAAGGCGAACTCCAGGAAGACGGCCCGCTGCCGGTCCTCGTCCACGGCGAGTCCGTGGACCCGCTCGGCCTCGCGGGCCTTGCCGAAGAAGGAGGCGGCGTAGCTGGTGTTCTCGGCCTGGAGGAAGAGGCGGGCCACCTGCTCGTAGTAGGTGGGGAGGAAGTGGGGGACGGCCCGGCCGAGGCGGGTGCCGAGGGCGTCGAAGCCGTCCTTGGCCGCTCCGGCACGGGTCTTGGCCTGGCGGCCCAGCCGCTCGATGTCCTTGACCAGCGCGAGGGCGTGGTGCCCGTTGGCCGGGTCGTTGACGAGGGCCCAGGCGGGGAAGCCCAGGGTCTCCCGGCGGACCTGGCCGACGACGGGGGCCTCGGTGGTCCGGGCCAGGCCGAGGAAGTCCAGGGCCAGGTCCTCGGCCTCGCCGAGGGTGCCGGGCACGAGCCGGACCACCGGGCGGTCGCCGAGGGCCGTGTGGGTGTAGGTGCGTGCCGTCAGGGTGTCGGCGTCGTCCCGGTCGGTGGTGCCGGCGGGCAGGATCGCTCCGGCGTCCAGCAGGGCCGTCGCGCGGGCCTCGGTGAGGGGCTCCCCCAGGGGGCCGCGGGGCGAGGGCACGGCGGCCGCCGTGGTCGCGTGGGTGTTCGTCGTCGTGGTGCTCATGCCGCCCGCTCCTCGTCCGCCAGATCGCGGCCGGCGTAGAGCGCCGCCGCCATGCGCATGCCTTCGGACCACGCGACGGGGCCGACCTCGGCCGCCGTCAGCGCGCGTCCCGTGGGATCGGTCCAGCCCAGCGGGCCCGTCTCGGTGTCGTACGCGTCGTAGCCGTCGTGCTCGCCGATCCAGATGCGGGCCTCCGCGGTGGCCCCGTTCTCGACAACGGGGCACACCGCGTATCCACCGCGGACCCGGTAGCCGAGCTGGGTGGCGCGGCCGTGCAGGAAGCGCAGCTCCTTGAACGCACCGCCGGCGTACGTGTCCACGGACGTCGTGTCGGGGGCCAGCCCCTCCGGCCGGTGCCACACCTCGCGGAACAGCTGCTCCACGTTCTGGCTCACCCCGAGCTCGACCGCGAACTCGCGCAGGTCCTCCAGGTCGTCGAGGAGCACGGGGTGCGGCACGCTGACCACGTCCGGGGTGATGCGGACCGTGTCGCCGTCCAGGTCGACGAGGCCGAGTCCGCGGTCGGGGTCGACATCACGGAGGAATCCGGCGACGCCCCCGTCGGCTCCGGTGACGACCGTGTCCCGCAGCGCCTCCTGCCAGGCCGGATCCGGCCAGACCCGCGCCAGCACGGCCGTGGGAACGGGCAGCGACCGCACCATCCACTGCTCGACGTCCGTCAGGCACCGCTGCTCGTGCCGGGTCAGCCACTCGGTCAGCTGCCGGAGGCCGACGACCGCCGGATCGTCCTTCAGCTTGGCCGGAACGGACTTCAGCCGTCGGCCCTTCTCGTTGCGGCAGACCACCTTGCCCGCCTCCAGGGCGACTTCGTAGTCGCCCGCAGGAACCCACCCCATGCGCTGTTCTCCCCGTCGTTCCCGACGGCCGCCGGACCGGCGGCACGCTGATGAAACCCGTCGGCGGCAACACACCGTGACGAGTGAGAGAGACTCTAGGTGCCGCCACTGACAACGCGGATCTCGGGGACGGGGACCGGTCCACGACCGTTACGTGAACGCGAACCGACCGCGCGGATCGCGCGAGCGCGAGCATGGCGTCGCGGGGCGCGGGGCGGGGTGAGGTGGGCGGGACGGTGACGCACCGTGCCCTGGGGCCGCGCGTCCGTCGACCGGACGCTGAACGGGCCGGACGCTCGTGACGAACGGCCGGCCGGGAGGGGACGTCACGGGCCGGCCCGCAAACCCCGGGCCCGGCCCGGGTCGGGCGACCGCCGGGCCCCGGTGGAGGACCCGGCCGGGGGGACGCCCGCCCGTACGCGGGCCGGGACGCGCCGGCCGGGCCCCGTGTGTCAGAACCGGTGGGACGGCCGGACGCTGAACAGTTCGGTCCGCAGCGCGGGCGTTCCGTCGACGGGCGCGGGATCCTCCGCGGTCGGCACGATGCCGCCGGCGGCGACCTTGTCGAGGGTCTTCAGGCCGTCGGGGCCGACCGTGCCGAAGACCGTGTAGTCCGGCCGCAGCACGGAGTCGCCGTAGACGACGAAGAACTGCGAACCGTTCGTGTCCGGACCGGCGTTGGCCATCGCCAGCAGGCCGCGCCCGTAGAGGCGACGGGTCCCGGTCGTGTCGCCCGGCACCGTCGGCAGGTCCACGGGCAGCTCGTCCTTGTACTTGTAGCCGGGTCCGCCCTCGCCCGTGGCGCTGGGGTCGCCGCACTGCAGGACCTTGAGCGTCGGATACGCCGTCAGCCGATGGCACACGGTCCGGTCGTAGAACCGGTGCCGCGCCAGGTGCACGAAGCTCTGCACGGTGCACGGCGCCTTCGCCCGGTCCAGCCGCAGCGGGAGCGCGCCCTGGCTGGTGCGGACCGTCGTGGGTACGGTGCCGTGCGCGGGGGTGTGCCGCGGATCGCGCGGCAGGGGAACCCGGCGCGCCGCCGGCTCGTCCGGAGTCACGGTGTACTGGCACGGACCGTGCGTGGTGCGCGGCGGGGTGACGGAGGCCGAGTCGGAACCGGAAGCGGAGGCGACGCCGCCCCCGGACACCACCAGTGCCGCGGCGACCACCGCGGTCATGAGAGTTCGTCCCATGGTGCACACCCTTCAGAAGATCGTCCGGTTTCGGAGCGGTCGCAGTCTAGGGCGCGACCCGACGGGCGAGAACCCGCCTGTCGGCCAGATCCGCCTGACGGCCTTCGGCCACGCGGACCGGCCGATTCCCGTACGCGCCGCCCGGTTTCGGTGCCGTACGCCCTGCCGCGTTCCGGTGCCGTACGACCGCCCCGTTCCGGTGCCGTACGACCTGTCCCGGCCCGGCCCGGCGCACAGACCGACCCGGAACACCGTCGGCACCCCCAGGGATCCGGCCCGGTGCCCGCGGGTGCCGACGGTGCGTGCGGACGCGATCGGGGCGTCCGGCACCACGTGCCGCTCCGGCACGGCGGTCAGGAGGTGTTCAGGGCCACCGTGGGATGCAGGCGGGACGCCCGGACCGCCGGATAGAGTCCCGCGATCACGCCGATGACCAGGGTCGCGGCCACACCCCCGGCCAGGGACTCGGGCGGGACCACCGCCGTCCAGCCCTGGACGTGTGCGAAGCCGTACGTCGCGGCCGTGCCCAGGAGCGCGCCCGCCACCCCGCCGAGGGCGGAGAGCAGCAGCGACTCGGTGAGGAACTGGAGGCGGACCGCGCCCCGGGTCGCGCCCAGCGCACGCCGGAGCCCGATCTCCTGGCGGCGCTCCAGCACCGAGATGACCATGGTGTTGGCCACGCCCACCCCGCCGACCAGCAGGGCCACCGCGCCCAGTCCGAGCATGAGCGTGGTCAGTCCCTCGTCGGTGGCGGTCTTCGCGGCCAGCGCGTCCGAGGGACGGGAGACCTTGATGCCGCCTTCCCGGCCGGGGTCGACGGTGCGGGCCAGGATCGCCCGTACGTCCTCGACCGAGGCGTCGGTGGAGCGCTCGAAGACGGTGGTCGGATGCCCGTCGAAGCCGAAGTACCTTTCGGCGGAGGGGAATCCGACCATGGCCACGCGGTCCAGGGCGGGGACCAGTTCGAGGGGCTTCAGGATCCCGACGACGGCGACCCGTGTGTCGTTCATCATGATCGTCTCGCCGGTGCGGGTGATGCCGAGGCGTCGCGCGGCGAGCGAGCCGAGCACCGCCGTCGGCAGCCGTTCGGACGCCGGGTCCAGCCAGACGCCCCGGGACACCTCGCCGCCGAGAGCCGCGAGGAGGTCGCGGCGGACCGCCTGCGCGGTGACCCCGGCGGAGCGCTCCTCGGGGACCACGTCGCTGCGGCGGATCCGGGCGTCGATGTCGGCGGAGGCGGTGGCCTGCCGCACCGGGCCGATCCGCGCGACCATCGCCACCGCGTTCTTGGGGAGCTTGATCTCCTCCCCCGTGGGGCTCCTGCCGGCCTCCGCCGTCAGCAGATTGGTGCCGAGGCGATCGAGCCGGGCCATCAGGTCGGCGCGGCTCGACTCGGACAGGCCGACCACGGCGACCATGGTCGCGATGCCGATGGCGATGCCGAGCGCCGAGAGCACCACCCGGGCGCGCCGCGCGCGCAGCCCCACGGCGCCGACGCGCAGGACGTCGCCGGGCGAGAGCCGGGCGGGCCGGAGACCGTCTCTCATGACGTCCCCTCCGGCGCACCGCTTCCGTGCCCGTGCGGGGACGGCGGACGGCCCGTGTCCGACACGATCTCCCCGTCCCTGAAGCGCACCCGTCGCGGCAGCGCCTCCGCGATCTCCTGGTCGTGGGTGATCACGCAGACCGTCGTGCCGCCCGCGTTGAGCTCGCGCAGCAGCTCCATGACGATCCCGCCGGACGCGGTGTCCAGCGCCCCGGTGGGTTCGTCCGCCAGCAGCAGCCGGGGCTCGCCCACCAGGGCGCGGGCGATGGCCACCCGCTGCTTCTCGCCTCCGGACAGTTCGTGGGGCGTGTGCGAGGCCCGGTGGTCCAGTCCCACCCTGGCCAGGGCCTCCCGTGCCCGCACCCGCCGTCGCGCGCGCGGTATCCCCGCGTACAGCAGCCCGTCGGCGACGTTGTCCACCGCGTCGCGGCCCGCCGCCAGGTGGAAGTGCTGGAACACGAAGCCGATGTGGCGGGCCCGCAGGGCCGAGAGCCGGGCGTCGGACAGTTCGGCCACGGGGTGTCCGGCGATCCTGACCGTGCCGCTGGTGGGCTTGTCGAGGGTGCCCATGATGTGGAGCATCGTGGACTTGCCGGAGCCGGACGGGCCGACGACGGCGAGCAGTTCGCCGGCCGTCACCGCGAGGTCCACCCCGCGCAGGGCGTGGACGCCCCCGGGGTACGCCTTGGTGGCACCCCGCAGTTCGACCACCAGCGGCTCCGGGGGCGCGGCCGGACCGTGCGTCCCGGGTGCGGGGAGTGCCGTCATGACGCCGCCACCCCGACCTTCATCCCCTCACGCAGTCCGGCGCCGCTGACCTCGATCCGGCCGTCGGCGGTCATGCCCGTCTCCACCCGTACCATCCGGGACGTGGTGCCCTGGACGATCTGGAGTCCGTAGCCGCCGTTCTCGCCCCGCAGGGCCACGACCGCCTCCACGGGAACCGCGAGGACGTTCGTGTGCGCCTCGCTGACGAAGCGCACGCTCGCGCTCGCCCGGGGGTCCTCGCCGGAGGCGGCCTTCGCCCCGCCGTCCAGGACGACTTCGACGGTGATGCCCTCCTGGGAGGCGTCCTCGGAGGCGCCCGCCTCGGGACGTACCGTCCCGGCGACCTTGCCGGTGACGGTCCGCCCGCTCGGCAGGGTGACCTCGACCTTGGTGCCGGAGGCGGTCAACGCGGCGTCCGCCGTCTCCAGTTCGGCCCGGACGACGGGCTGGGGAGAGGCCACGGTCAGCACCGTGTCGCCGGGTGCCACACGGTCGGCGAGCGCCGCGTCGGCGGAGACGACCTTGACCGGTCCGGGCTGGAAGACGACGTCGCCGGCGCCGACGCGGCCGGTGGGCTGCCGGTTGAGGGACTTCTGCCACCGCTTGACGGCGGCCGCGGTGTCCGGGCCGTACCAGACGTCGGCGTACAGCCCGGATCCGTAGCCCAGTTCCCTGAGGTTGCGCTCCAGTTGGAGCACATCGCTGCCGCGGTCGCCGTTCTTCATCTCCCGGAACATGGGGACCGGGCCGCGCAGGAGGGTGACGGGCTTGTCGTTCAGCTCGTACAGCGCCTGTCCGGCGGTCACCGTGGAGCCCTCGGCGGCGGCCACCGTGACGGTGCCCTCGACGGCGGCCTTGACCGGGCGGCGGCGCGCGAAGTCGAGTTTCCCGTCGACCGTCGTGGACCGCACGAGGTCGGTACGGACGACGGCGGCGGTGGCGGGCGGCAGATCGCCGCCGGCGGCCGGCGCGGCGCCGCCGCTTTCGCCGAGCAGCAGCACGCCACCGGTGGCGACGACACCGGCCGTGCCGAGTGCGAGGAGTGCGGTGCGCCGTCTCACTGCATGCCTTCCACGCTGTCGATCAGCTTCGGCCGGCAGGTCTCCTGCGCCTTCTTGTACGTGGGCGAGCCGACGTCGAGGACCGGCGAGGCCGGATTCGGGTCACCGCCCGGGATGGCCTGGCCGCCGTTCATGGTCGGGTTGGTGAAACGCGAGACGCCGTTGTCCCGCATGCACGTGGCGTGGGCGAGCATCGACTCGTACGCCTTCTGCTGGTCGACCTCGGGCTCCACGTCCATGGCGGCCTGCATCTCGGGGACGCAGACGCCGTTCCTGCCGCCCTTCCACGCCTCCTGCTCGCCGGATCGTTCGACGACCTTCTCGATCTTCGCCCAGTCGAGATACCCGCTCAGTTTGGGGTCGGGGTAGTCCTTGTAGCCGCCCTTGGTGCGCATGCACCGGACGTACGTCAACTGGGCGTCGTAGTAGGCGCTCTTGGCGGCGGGCCGGGGGGTTCCGGTGCCTCCGGCGGACTCGGGCGTCCCGGAGGAGGGGCGGGCGGACGGGACGTCGGCGATGGGCGGGCTCTTCTCGTTCCCCGCGCCGGAGTCGTCGCCGCAGGCGGCCGCGAGCGCGAGGACGGGCAGGGTCATCAGGGTGGCGGCGCGCAGCCGCAGGGCGGCCCGGGGCCGCGTTGCGTAGCTCATGGGTCCCACGGTCACCACCCAGCGTGATGGGCCGTCCATGGTTCCATGATGGGAACGTAACAATGCTCTGACCTGCGCCTTCCGCTGCCCCGAAGGAGCGTGGGGCGGCGCGGGGGGCGCCCATAATCGTGCCCATGCCGCATGTGCTGCTCATCGAGGACGACGCGTCGGTACGAGACGGAATGGAGTTGGTGCTGCGCCGGCACGGGTACGGGGTGGAGACCGCCGCCACGGGTGAGCAGGCCCTCGCCCTGCTCGACGGCCCGGACGGCCGGAAGGTCGAACTGGCGGTGCTGGACCTGATGCTGCCCGGGATGGACGGCTTCGAGGTGTGCCGACGCATCCGGGAGCGGACGGCCGTCCTGCCGGTCATCATGCTGACCGCGCGCGGCGACGACCACGACATCGTGACGGGGCTGGAGGCGGGCGCCGACGACTACGTGGTCAAGCCGGTCACCGCGCCCGTGCTGGAGGCCCGCATCCGGGCCGCGCTGCGCCGGGTGGAGCCGCCGGCGGGCCGGGACCGGGAGAGCGACCACGCCGGACTCGTCATCGACCGTGCCGGACTGACGGTCACCCGTGACGGCGTCCCCGTACCGCTGCCGCCGGTCGAGCTGCGGCTGCTGCTGGAGCTGTCGGCCGCGCCCGGCCGGGTCCTCAGCCGCGAGCAACTGCTCGAATCGGTGTGGGACCACAGCTTCCTGGGCGACTCCCGGCTGGTGGACGCGGCGGTCGCCCGGTTGCGGTCCAAGCTGGAGGACATACCGGCCAAACCCCGGTTCGTGCAGACCGTGCGGGGCTTCGGCTACCGCTTCGGACCGCTGTGAGCCGGGCCGACGGGCGCGCGGGCGGTGGCGCCGGACGCCCCAGGCGGTTCACCGGCGGGTTGCGTCTGCGGCTCGTGATCACCTTCGTCGTCGTGGCCCTGCTGAGCGCGGCGACCGCGACCGCCCTCGCCTACCGGGACGCCCGCACCGCCGTCCTCCAGCGCACCCAGAACGCGACGGTGAACGACTTCCGGGCCCAGGTCGGCACGGTGGCCGCCGATGTCGACCTGCCGCCCGACCAGGAATCGCTGTCCCGGTTCGCGGCACGGGTCTCGGAGCGCGTCGGCGGGCGCACGGTCGTGGCCCGCTACCGGTCCCTCACCGCGACCTCCGACACCTTCGGCACCGCGACCCCCTGGATCACCGCGGGCCTGCGCGCCTCCGTGACGGCCGGCGACCGCATCGCCTTCCAGCGGGTGCGCCGGCAGGGGGAGCCGTACCTCGTCGTCGGCACCCCCGTCCGCTACGTCGACGGGGACCGCCGCGCCTCCGGCCTGGAGGTCTACACGCTGACCGATCTGCGGGCGGAGAGCGCGGACACCGCCGCCCTGCTCGACTCCGTACGGAACGGCACCGTGCCGGTGATCCTGCTCGCCGCCGTCCTCGCGCTGCTGGCGGCCGGGACGGTCCTGCGCCCGGTGCGCAAGCTGGGCCGGGCCACCCGCGGGCTCGCCTCCGGCGATCTGGGCAGCCGGGTCGAGGTCACCGGGGGCGACGAACTCGCCGACTTGGCCCGGACGTTCAACGAGACCGCCGACGCCCTCCAGGCGTCCGACGCCAGGTTGCGCGAGCAGGAGGCGAAGGCACGCCGTTTCGTCGCGGACGTCTCCCACGAACTGCGCACCCCTCTCGCGGCGATGACCATGGTGGCGACGGTCCTGGAGGAGGACGCCGGCCGACTGCCGCCGGACGCCGCGCAGGCGGCCCGCACCGTCGGCGCCGAGACGGCCCGACTCGCCCGGCTGGTGGAGGACCTGATGGAGATCTCCCGCTTCGACGCCGGGGCCGTCCGGCTGAACGCCGCCGGAACCGATCTCGCCGCCGCCGTCCGGGCCTCCCTGGCGCTGCGCGGGTGGACGGACCGGGTCCGCACCGAGCTCCCGGACGAGCTGCGCGCGGTGGTGGACCGGCGCCGGATCGATGTGATCGTGGCGAATCTGGTGGGCAACGCGCTGCGGCACGGCGCCCCGCCGGTCACCGTGACCCTGCGCACCTCCCGTACCGGGGACGCGGAGTGGGCGCTGCTGTCCGTCGCCGACCACGGCCCGGGACTGCCCCCGGAGGTGCGCGAGCGGGTCTTCGACCGTTTCTACAAGGCGGACGCCGCCCGTACGCGCGGCGCTGCGGACGACAGCGGGCAGGGCAGCGGCCTGGGGACGGCGATCGCGCTGGAGAACGCCCGGCTGCACGGCGGCACGATCGAGGTGACGGACGGACACGGTCCGCCGGACCCGGACGCCCGGACCGCCCCGGTCGGCGGCGGCCGGGACGCCGCTCGCGGCGTGGTGTTCACGCTGAGACTGCCCCTGCGACGCCCGGAAGAGGACACGGCATGCGAATAGTGCGGCAGGGGGTCCTGGCCGCCGCGCTCGGGATCGCCCTGGTGGGATGCGGGGTCCGGCCGACCGGCGTGATCGGCGCGGGCGAGCCCGCCTCCGGTCTGACGCGCGGGATGCGGCTCTACTACGTCGCGTCGAGCGGGTTGCGCCCCGTGCCGCTGATCGACCGGAAGATCGGCCCGGACATCGGCGGGGTGCTGAAACTGCTCCTCGACCCTCCCGAGGGGCTCGTCAACCTCCTCCAGCTGGGCGGCTACACGGTCTCCGTCCAGGGCGCCCGGGTCACGGTCGAGATAGACGGCTCCTACGGGGGAACGGGACGCGACCTCGGCACGGGCCAGCTGGTGTGCACCCTGGCGAGCGCCCGGTCCGTGGCCGCCCCGGGGACCGACAGCGACGAGGTGGAGGTGACCCTGTCGCCGTCGCAGGGTCCGGAACAGGGGCCCTACCGGTGCGCGGACTACTTCGTACGGTGAGACGCCCCGTGGTTCCGGGCGGCCGGGGCACGGCGTCGCCTGCCGGCGGAACGCCCGCGCGCCGCGCACCGGTGTCCGGATGTGACAGGGAACCGTCATTGCGGCCACCGCCCCGGTTGGCGACGATGGAGGCATGTCCCCCGCCCACCGCGTCGTCATCGCGGTCTTCCCCGCAGTCGACCTGCTCGACGTCTCAGGTCCCGCAGAGGTCTTCGCCCTGGCCAACCGGGTGTCCGGGGGCCGCGCCGGTTACGAGGTGCGGCTGGCCGGTCCCGAGGCGGGCGAGGTGCGGACCTCGGCCGGGGTGCGGCTGCTGACCGACCTGACCTTCGACGAGGTGGGCCGCAACGTCGACACCCTGCTGGTGCCCGGCGCGGTCGACATGACCGACGACGGGCCCGTCGCCCGTATCGACCCGGACATCGTGACGTGGGTACGGGATACCGCCCCGCACGCGCGGCGGGTGGCGTCCGTGTGCGTGGGCGCGCACCTGCTGGCCGCGGCGGGAATCCTGGACGGCATGACGGCGACCACCCACTGGTCGACCGCCGCCCAGCTCGCGGCCGCCCACCCCGAGGTCACGGTCGACGCGGACCCGATCTTCGTCCGCGCCGACCGGGGCCGGGTGTGGACCGGGGCGGGGATCAGCGCCTGCCTGGACCTGGCCCTCGCCCTGGTGGCCGAGGACATGGGCGAGGACACCGCCCTGGCCGTCGCACGGCAACTGGTGATGTACCTCAAGCGGCAGGGCGGTCAGAGCCAGTTCTCCGTACCCCTCAGCCGACCGGCCGCCTCGCGGCGCGACATCGACGAACTGCGGCTGTGGATCGCCGACCACCTCGACGAGAACCTCTCCGCACCGGTGCTCGCCGCACGTATGCGCCTGAGCGAACGGCACTTCGCCCGCGTCTTCAAGCAGGAGACCGGCCTCTCCCCCGCCGCCTATGTGGAGTCCGCCCGCATCGAGACCGCCCGCCGGCTCCTCGAAACCACCGACGACCCGCTCGAACGGGTGGCGGCCGCGGCCGGTCTCGGATCCGCGGAGACCCTGCACCGCGTGTTCCGGCGGCAGATCGCCACCACCCCGGCCGCCTACCGCCGCCGCTTCCGCACCGGCGCGGCCTGACCGCACCGGCCCCTCCCGCCCCGCCGCCACCGGCGGCTCCCCCGCACCCGGGCACCGCGGACACTCCGCCGTGCCCTCCTACAGAAAGGCACCACCATGACCGTCAACCAGCCCTCCGCGACGCTCCGCGAGGTCTCGGGCCTGGACTCCCGGCTTCCCCGCCTGAGCGAGTCCGTCCTGATCCTGATCGACGTCCAGAACACCTACCGCACCGGTGTCATGGCCCTGGAGGGCGCCGAGGAGGCCGTCGCCGCCTGCGCCCGCCTGCTGGAACGGGCCAGGGCTGCCGGCACCCCGGTCGTTCATGTCATCCACGACGGCGGCGAGGGCTCCCCGTACGACATCCGCGAGCACATCGGCGCCCTCAGCGACGAAGTGGCCCCCCGGGAGGGCGAGACGGTGGTCGTCAAGCAGTTCCCCAACTCCTTCCACCGCACGGACCTGGAGAAGACCCTCACCGCCCTCGGCGCGGAGCCCGGCAGCGGCAAGGACCTGGTGCTCGCCGGGTTCATGACCCACATGTGCGTCACCCACACCGCCCAGGGCGCCTTCAACCTCGGCTACCGGCCCGCCGTCGTCGCCGAGGCCACCGCCACCCGCGGCCTCCCCGCACCCGACGGCACGGTCGTCCCGGCCGCCACCCTCAAGACCGCAGCCCTCACCGCCCTCGCCGACCTCTTCGCACCGGTCGCGCCCACGGTCGACGCCCTCCCCGCCTGACGGGACCCGGCCGTACCCCACGCGCGGGTACGGCCGGTCAGGTGCCGAACCCCTGTCAGTGCACGTAACCGATGACCTTGACGACGACGTCGGTGATCAGCGGGCCGCATCCGCCGGGTGCGCGTCCGGCGAACTCCAGGGTGAAGTGGTCCTCCCCGGCGAGGAATTGGAGGCCCTTGTTCGCCGGGGCGAAGCGGGGGCCGATGGGGGTGTAGGAGTCGCCCACGGGGTCGGAGCTGGGCGGGGGGACGACCTGGGCGCTGTAGGACTGGTCGCCCATGTCCTTGGCGCATGCCGGGTCGGTGTTGCGGGCGTGCTTCCAGGTGACGCCGACGACGGAGCCCTGGTCGGCCTCGAAGTCCTGGGAGAGGGTTCCCGGTCCGATGTCGACCGCCTGGTAGGTGTACTGGGTGAGGGCGCGGCTGTACAAGGTCACACCCCCGCGCGGGGTGGAGGAACCGACCTGCCAGGCACCGATGTTCTCGCCGTCCTCGTACTCGACGTAGCCGCCGGCCGGGGCGTTCGGGTCGGAGAAGGTGCCGTTCTTGATGAGGTTCCCGGCCGCTGCCGCCGGGGTGAGGGCGGCGGTGGTGGCCAGAACGACGGCACCCAGCAGGGCGCCGATGGAGGTGGGCTTGTTCATGCGTGCCCTTCCTGTGTGGGGGGATGGAGTCTTCGCGTCGGCGCGAGGGCGGCAGTCGCCCTGGTCGCAGTGCGAACGAGGGGGGGGTGACGGGTGCCCGGCTCCGCGCCCGGCACCCGTGCGGCGGGGCCGGCCTCAGCTGATGCCGAAGACCGGGACGACCCGCCCGTGCCCCTCCGAGGGAAGGAACTCTTCGTTGCCGAGGTACTTGGCGGAGTAGCCGCCGATCTCACCGGTGATGGAGGTGCCGATGTCGCTGATGCTGCCTCCCTCGATGCTGGCGATTCCCCGTCCATCGGTCTGCGAGGTGCCCAGGTGCTCGCCCGCGGCACCGGCGTACCAGTCGATGTCCTGGTAGGCAACGGGCTTGCCCTTGCTCGTCAGCCGGCACCTGCCGGTCGCGTGCAGCCCGGTCAGGAGGTGGCCCTTCGTCGTTTCGACGGTCAGGTTCGTGGGCTGGGGCGAGGCGGCGGGGGTCGGCTGCGGCGCGGCAGCGTCGTCGGGTGAAACCCTCTTCGGCGACATGGTTACTCCTTGTGTCCGAATGAATATGCCCGATGGGCAGTCACCAAGAGAATTGCATGGTCAGAGGCCTGACTTCGACCACACGGCAATCCGTTCACTACAATGTGTGACCATGAGAGGCCTGGGGGCTTGCACCCGGTTCGAAGCGCGCCTCACCCTCACGGACGGCCCCGCGCCCCCACGGGGCCTCACTCCGCGAGAACCGTCGCCCGGCCGCGACCACGGTGCGCCCCCGGGAAGTGCGCCCGGCCAATCGGCGCAAGAGCCCGCCTCCACGGCCTCGTTGGCCGGCTGTCCGACCGGCGGCAGCTCCCGGTTCGCCACAAGTGTCGAACCGTCCCCGGCCTGCGCCGGGCGCCCGAAGGGGCGTTCAGGTGAACTCCGGGCGAGGCTGTACGTTTCTTCTACGCAAGGCCCGGCAGGCGGCCGCTATCAGTTCGGGGTATGAGATCCCCGCCCGCAGCACCGCGCTCGCAGAACGGCGTTGTCCTCGATCCCGGCAGGACGGCTCCCCGCCTCCTCGGCACGGGAGCCGAGCCGACGAGCACCCGGGGCGGCGGGACCGGCCCTCACTCGTCGTTGAGGTCGCTCCGGCTGCACGCCAGGACCCCGGCCGTGCCCGCCAGCCGTGCCGTCAGCGCGTCGGGGTCGCCCCGTCCCTGCACGCTCAGCGCGATCTCCACGGTCCCCTCGGCGTCCGGCTGCGCGCGCCGCCGCCGGTATCGGCCCGAGCCGGAGAGCGTGGTCAGCTCGGAGACGGCGAACCCGGTCTCCGTACAGTGGTTGACCAGTTCGCGCAGGGCTCCGACGCCCTCGGTGTACGTGATGCGGTAGCCGATCGACGCGTTGCGCAGGGCGGGGAGCCGGTGGGCGAGGGGGCGGACGCCGTAGGACACCAGGAAGTACGCGAGCGTGGCCAGCGTCGCGAGCACGGGCAGCCCGGCGCCGGCCGCGCAGCCCACGGCGGCGGTGAGCCAGATGGAGGCCGCCGTGGTCAGACCCCGCACCGAGCCCCGGTGGACGAAGATCACGCCGCCGCCGATGAAGCCGAGCCCGGAGACGATCTGGGCCGCGACCCGCGACGGGTCCAGCTCCACCTGGCCGGTCACCACGACGTCGGAGAAGCCGAACTTGCTGACCAGAGTGAAGAGCGCGGCGCCGAGCCCGACGATCGTGTAGGTGCGCAGGCCGGCCGCCTTCTGGCGGATCTCGCGCTCGATCCCGATCGCGCACGACAGGACGAACGCGATGCCGAACTGCGCCGCGTGCGTCCAGTTCTGGCCGAACGGTTCATTGATGTCGAGAGCCACACAGCCTCCGGCCCGTCCGGCGGAACATGATCGGACGCAGTCCACCGTACCCGGCCGTTCGGGGCCCGCGGAGGTGTGGCGGGGCGGTCACGGGTCAAGGCCGGGACAAGAAGGCGGCGGCTCCCGTGCCGTCCGGGAACCGCCGCCCTCCGCGTCAGGGGCTACGCGGTGACGCAGCCGATCGAGCCGACGGGGAAGTCATTGCCCGTCGAGGTCGCCGTGAAGCCGAAGGTGACGCTGCCGTCCGGCGGGATCGACCGGTTGTAGTCGGCGTTCCTCACGGTCAGCGTGCCGTCGGACGCGGTGCTCAGTACCCCGCTCCACACGCTGCTGACCGTGGTGCCGGTGCCGGGCTTCCACTGAACCGCCCAGCCGTCGAGCGCCGTCGTGTTGTGGTTCATGACCTCGACGGAGCCCTGGAAGCCACCGCTCCAGGAGTTGGTCACGGTGTAGACGGCCATGCACCCGGTGTGCGGCTCGGTCGGATCCGTCGGGTCCGGGGTCGGGTCGGTGGGGTCCGGGTCGGGGGTGCTGCCCGAACCGCGGATGCCGGTGACCTCGCCGTGACCGCCGTCGAAGACGATGTCGGAGCAGGAGAAGAAGTTCTCCTGACTGTCCGAGCGCACCCACTGGATGAACATCACCGCGTCACCCGAGCGGCCCGAGGGCAGCGTCAGGTCCCAGTAGTAGTGACCGCCGTCGGTGCCGGGCGAGCCCACCTGGGGCGGGTCGGTCACGGTCTGGATCAGCTCCAGGTCGTCCCAGCCCAGTGCGGTGGTGGGCGAGTAGTCCGGCTTGGACATGTACACCCGGAACGCACCCGGGTGCGCGGCCCAGTTGCTGTGGTCGACCTCGATCGTGGCGCCCGAGGTGAGGTGTGTACGGGGCCAGTCACCGCGCGGCGCGTTGTAGCCGGTGAAGTTGTACGGGGAGCGGTCGCCGGCACTGCACAGCGTGCCGTCCGGCACGTACCCCTCGTTCCGGCCACCGGCGTTGGAGTCGAGCACGGCGAACCAGTTGTACAGGGAGGTCGCGCCGCTCTCCGCGAGGGCAGCCTTGCACGCGGGGTTGGTCGGGTCCAGGGAACCGGTGCTGGTCTTGGCATCCAGCCAGCAGAGGTAGGTGCGCGACCCCGGTGACATGGCGACACCGTGGGCCTGCGCGCTGCCCTGGCCCAGCAGGGTGAAGGCGATACCGCCGAGCAGTGTCGCCAGCACCGCCGCCAGGGAGGCGAGTTGTGTTCTGCGTCGTGCCATGGTGTCTCCTTCTGCGGGTGCGGGGGCCGTGGGGGGAGGCGGGGGGCGTACGGGTGGGAGCGCTCCCATATATGCGTTGGTAGGGGACTGTAGGAGGCAGTCGTGTCCCTGACAACCCTGCGGACGACATCGGCCGAAACGGGCCGCAGCCCGCACGCAGCCCATAGCCGCCCGTCAACTGCGCGGAGAATCAGGCCGATTGACGCACCATCAGCCGCGTCCGCAGGATGACGTGGTGCCAGGCGACCTTCGGCCGGCTCATCTCCTCCAGCAGCAGCCGCACCATCGCGCGGCCGATCTCCTCCATCGGCTGACGGACCGTGGTCAGCGGCGGATCGGTCTGCTCGGCGAGCTCGAAGTCGTCGAAGCCGACCACCGCCACGTCCTCCGGCACCCGCCGCCCCGCCGCGTGCAGCGCGGCCAGCGCCCCGGCCGCCATACTGTCCGAGGCCGCGAACACGGCGTCGACGTCCGGATGCCGCTCGATGAGGCGGGCCATCGCGCGCCGCCCGCTGACCTCGGTGAAGTCTCCCTGGGCCACCAGGGACGGCGGCTCGGCGCAGCCCGCCTCGCGCAGGGCCTCGCGGTAGCCGCGCAGCCGGCACTGGGCGACGTACATCTCGGGCGGACCGGCGATAGCGGCGATGGTCCTGCGCCCGCCGCGCACCAGATGGCCGACGGCGTCCCGCGCACCGCCGACGTTGTCGGCGTCCACATAGGTGACCCGCTCGTCGCCCGAGCGGCGGCCGAACAGCACCGTGGGCACCCCGGCGTCCGCGAGCATGTCCGGCAGCCGGTCCTCGGCGCTGACCGACATCAGCAGCACACCGTCGACCCGGCCGCCCCGCACGTACTCCAGGAGCCGCTGCCGTTCGGTGTCCGTGCGGACGAGGGTGAGCAGCAGTTGCACGCCCCGCTCGTCCAGGGCGTCCCCGACCGCGCGCACGATCTCCGAGAAGAACGGTTCCCCGAACAGCCGCCAGTCCGTCTTCGTCATGACCAGGGCGACGGCGCCCGCGCGCTGCCCGGCCAGGGAGCGCGCGGCCAGGTTGGGCACGTAACCCAGTTCGTCGATGGCGCGCTGCACAGCGCGCCGGGTGGACTCCCGGACGCCCGCGGCGTTGTTGATCACTCGGGAGACCGTCCCCCGGCCCACCCCGGCGAGCGCCGCCACCTCTTCCAGCGTCGGCGTGCCGGAACCCCTGTTCAGCATGGACCACCCCCAAGAGCCACCGATCCTACGGCCCGGAGGGTGGACGGCCGAAGGAGTTGGATCAATTGACGGCGTGAGCGCACCCTCATTCTGGGAGCGCTCCCAACTTTATTTGTGCATGACAGCGTTGGATGACTATGCGCGGGCTCCGGCGGCGTGTACGGTCTCGGGCCGATGGGTTCTGGGAGCGCTCCCATCCAGTGGTTCCTCAGTTGTTCCCCTTCGAACGAGGAGAAATGCTGTGAAACGCTTCTTGGCTCTACTGGCGGCCGGTGCCACGGGCATGGGCCTGATGGTCCTGGCCGGCCCCCCGGCGGCGGCCGCCACCGGATGCAAGGTGGAGTACACGGTCTCCAGCCAGTGGCAGGGCGGCTTCCAGGGCGGGGTGAAGGTCACCAACCTGGGTGACTCCGTCAGCGGATGGCGGCTCACGTTCACCCTGCCGGACTCGGGCCAGAAGATGGTCCAGGGCTGGAACGCCACCTGGTCGCAGTCCGGTTCCACGGTCACCGCCGCCGGCGTCGACTGGAACCGCACCCTGGCCACCGGGGCCACGGCCGACCTGGGCTTCGTCGGCTCCTTCTCGGGCGCCAACCCGGCTCCCACGGGCTTCGCGCTCAACGGCGTCGCCTGTACGGGCACCGTCGGCGGCGGGGGCGACGACGACCCGCCGCCCGCCACGGGCGACGGCACCCCGGTGGAGACCAACGGCCAGCTCCGTGTGTGCGGTGTGAACCTGTGCAACCAGTACAACCGCCCGATCCAGCTGCGCGGCATGAGCACGCACGGCCTCCAGTGGTTCAGCCAGTGCTACAACAACGCGTCGCTGGACGCGCTGGCGAACGACTGGAAGGCGGACCTGCTGCGCACCGCCATGTATGTGCAGGAGGACGGCTACGAGACCGACCCGGCGGGCTTCACCGGCAAGGTCAACAGCCTGGTCGACATGGCCGAGGCCCGTGGCATGTACGCCCTGATCGACTTCCACACCCTCACACCGGGCGATCCGAACTACAACCTGGAGCGCGCCAAGACCTTCTTCGCGTCCGTCGCCGCCCGCAACGCCTCGAAGAAGAACGTCATCTACGAGATCGCCAACGAGCCCAACGGTGTGAGCTGGGCGGGCATCAAGAACTACGCCGAGCAGGTCATCCCGGTCATCCGGGCCGCCGACCCGGACGCGGTCGTCATCGTCGGCACGCGCGGCTGGTCGTCACTCGGCGTCTCGGACGGCTCCAACGAGAGCGAGGTCGTCAACAGCCCCGTCAACGCGACCAACATCATGTACGCGTTCCACTTCTACGCCGCCAGCCACAAGGACAACTACCGGGCGACAGTCAGCCGGGCCGCCTCGCAGCTCCCGCTCTTCGTCACGGAGTTCGGCACGGTCAGCGCCACCGGCGGCGGCGCGCTGGACCGTTCGAGCACCACCGCCTGGCTGGACCTGCTCGACCAGCTGAAGATCAGCTACGCCAACTGGACCTACTCGGACGCCGACGAGAGCAGCGCCGCCTTCAAGCCCGGCACCTGCGACGGCGGCGACTACAGCAGCAGCGGCGTGCTGACCGAGTCGGGCGCCCTGCTCAAGTCCCGGATCAGCACCCCGGACACCTTCCCCACCAGCTGACCCGCGCGACGCGGGGGCTCCGACGCGACCGGGGCCCCCGCATCCGTGCGACCGCGGACCGGTCCTTGGCATCTCGTCGACAGGAGCGGGGCACTGGGGCGGCGCTCTCGGCCCATTTCCACAGAATGATCAAGGGCCGGTTTCGGATGTCTCCGAAACCGGCCCTGATCTGCGACTGTCTCCAGTCGGGACGACAGGATTTGAACCTGCGACCCCTTGACCCCCAGTCAAGTGCGCTACCAAGCTGCGCCACGTCCCGCTGTCAGTCACCCGACTCTGCCGGGCGGCTGCGCAGGACAAACATTACCTCACTCCGAGGACCGGATCGACGCCCGTGCCTGCTGGGCGCGGGTCGCCAGGGTCTCGGCGCCGCAGGCGGTGGCCAGTTTCTGGGCGCGGGCGAGCTGGCGCGGGGAACGGGTGGCGACGCCGTGGTCGTAGAGCGCGAGGGCCAGCTCGTAGCCGGAGGGCGAGGCCTCCAGATGACGGACGGCCTCACCGAGGAGGTGGGCGGCCTCCTCCGGGCGGGCGAACAGGGCGACGCAGCGCAGGGCCTCGCCGATGGCGGTGTCCGTGCCGAAGCGCTCGGCGTGGACGCGGGCGGAGTTGGCGAGCTGGGCGGCGCGGCCGGGGTCGTCCTCGGCGAGGGCGCGGGCCAGGTCGCCGGCCCAGGGGCCCCAGATGCCGTTGAAGCGGCCGCGCGGTTCGAGGGACTGGCCAGCCGCCTCCAGTTCCGTGACGGCTTCCTTCGTACGGCCTTCGGCGAGGAGCAGACGGCCGCGGACGCAGGGGGCGTCGGGCAGCACCATGGCGCTGGGGTAGGGCAGGCCGAAGGAGTACAGGTCGGCGATCTTGCGGGCTTCGGCGGTCTTGCCGCGGGCCAGCAGGGTGTCGATGAGGAGGCAGGCGGCGTCCCAGTGGACGGGCAGTCCGCTGCCCACGCGGTCGGCGAGGCGCAGTCCCTCGCGCAGGAAGCCCTCCGCCTCCGCCAGGCGGCCGCGACGGCGGTGGACCAGGCCGAGCAGGGTGTGGGCGAACGCCAGATGCGCGCCGCTCCAGCCGGAGATCTCGAAGGCGCGCACGGCCTCGCCGAAGAGTTCCTCGGCGCGGTCGAGGCGGTCGGTGAAGGCATAAGTGATGCCGAGCAGGGTGGGGAGTTCGAAGCCCCACTCGGTGTCGGTCCAGCCGAGGCCCCGGGCCGGATGGCCGTTGACCAGGGCCCGTTCGCAGAGGTCGACGACCAGTTCGGAGTTCTCGCCGCGCAGCATCGCGTCGAAGGCGCGGAGGGTCAGCAGCGCCCGTTCGGCGTTGTCCCGGCCCTTGAGGTGGTCGGCGTTGGCGGCGAGCCGGCGGGAGCGGCCGG
This sequence comes from Streptomyces sp. NPDC024555, assembly GCF_055559335.1. Classification (NCBI taxonomy): domain Bacteria; kingdom Bacillati; phylum Actinomycetota; class Actinomycetes; order Kitasatosporales; family Streptomycetaceae; genus Streptomyces; species Streptomyces sp. NPDC024555. The sequence continues at coordinate 37,374 of NZ_JBVHKV010000017.1, read as the reverse complement.
GGCCGTCCTCCTCGGTCGCCTGCATGCCCTCCCAGAGGAAGTGGGCGGCCTGGAGCCGCATGAGCCCCGGGCCGGGCGGGGTGCGCTCGGCCTCGGCGGCCAGCGCGAGCGCCGCCTCCTTGAGCTGGTTGTTGTGGGAGAGCGCGGCCGCGAGCCGGAAGGTGGCGTCGACCCGCAGGTCGTCGGTGAGGCCCGGCATGTCGAGGGCCGCCCTGAGGTGCCGCACGGTGGTGGCCGGGGAGCTGAGCAGGGTGGCGCAGCCCAGTTCGTACAGGAGCGTGGCGCGTACGTCGTGGCGCGGCGGTTCCTGGAGGGCGCGCTCCAGACAGCGGCGGGCGGCCTCGGGGGCGCCGACCGCCAGATGCTGGGTGGCGGCGGCCCGGAGCTGGGCGACCAGTTCCTGGTCGTCGTCCGGGTGGACCTCCAGGAGGTGCCGGGAGGCGGCGGCCGGGCCGAGGCCGGCACGGGTGATCGCCCAGGCGGCCCGGCCGTGCATGGCGGTCCGGGTGGCCGGCGGGATGGAGCCGGTACACGGCCGAGGCGATCAGCGGGTGGACGAACTCCAGCGGGTCGAAGCCGCTCACGATGCGGGCCTCGCGCAGCCGCGCGGTGCAGTCCGCGGCCTCGGCCGAGGTCATGCCGGCCAGGGTCGCGGCCAGGTCCTGGGAGATGTCGGTGCCGAGGACGGCGGCGGCCCAGGCGAAGCGGTTGGCGTTGGTCCCGAGCCGTTCGAGGCGGGCGACGAGGCCGCTGCCCCGGGCCGAGGCGCCGAGTTCGCGCAGCATCCCCGCGGACTCCTCCAGGGGCACGAGTTCGCTGTCCTGGACCTTGGCGACGAGTTCGACGGCCTCGTACGGGTTGCCGCCGGTGACGGCCCACACCTCGCGGCAGAACGGGTCGTCCGCGTGCTCGCCCAGCGTGGCCCGTACCAGTTCGGCGGTGGCGTCCGGGGTGAGCGCCCGCAGCGCGACGCGGACCTGGGCGGGATGTCCGCCGGCGACCGTGCCCTCGCCCTCGCGCGCGGACAGTTCCTCGGGGCGGTGCGCCTGGACGACCAGGACGCGCAGTTCGCCGAGGCGGGCCGTGAACGAGGCGAGCCAGGCCAGGGATTCACCGTCCGCCCAGTGCGCGTCGTCGATGACGAGGAGCAGCGGGCGATGGCTCATCCGCGAGGCGAGCCGGGCGACGACGTGGTCGAGTCCGTCGCGCACACCCTGCGGGTCGGGCTGGAGGTCGGAGGGTTCGGCCAGTCCGAGGGCGGGGGCCGCGATGTCGAACCATGAGCCGAACAGGGCTCTCACGTCGTCGGCGGGCAGCTGGTCCAGCGCCGGCTGGAGCAGTTGGCGGACGACATGGAACGGCACCGAGGTGACCGTCTCGCCGCCGCGTGCGGACCAGATCGTGCACCGGTCGGCGGCCATGGCCTGGATCTCGCCCAGCAGCGCGGTCTTGCCGATGCCTGCCTCGCCGCTGAACACCAGCAGCCCGCCGGCCGCCTGCGCGCCGCAGAGCGCGTCAACGGCTTGTGCGGCGGCGGCGAGTTCCGGTTCGCGCTCGTACAGCGGCCGGGACGGCTTCATGCCTACTCCCCCAATGTCGGATCACTGACGGTCGAGCCTAATCGTGCGCGGGGGGTCACCGACAGTGGTTCGGCCAGTTCCCCGCAGGTACGGGGCACAATCGACGGATGAACGCATCGCGCAGGGACCGGGACGCCGAAGGCCGGGCGCACAACGCGCGCCCCCGGGACGGGCTGGGCCGGCCCCTGCCGTACGGCACGCCCGGTGTGGCGCGGCAGCCCGAGGGCGTCCTCCGTATTCCGGCCGAAACCGTACGGGAGGCACAGCGTCTGCTGGACGCGGGGATGCCGTTCCACGCGCACGAGGTCTTCGAGGACGCCTGGAAGTCGGGCCCGCCCGCGGAGCGGGAGTTGTGGCGGGGGCTGGCCCAGCTGGCGGTGGGGCTGACGCACTCCGCCCGGGGCAACGCGACCGGTGGGGCGCGGCTGCTGCGGCGCGGGGCGGGGGCGCTGGAGGCGTACGCGCACGCCGGCGGTGTGCCGGAGGGCGTCGCGCCGGCCGCGTACGGGATGGACCTCGGCGGGCTGGCGGGCTGGGCGCGGGAGCTGGCCGCGCGGGTGGAGGGGGATCCGGCGCGGGCCGTCGACCCGGCCGCCTCGGCCCCGCGGCTGCGCGCGGGTACGGACGCGGCGGAGGGATAGGGGCCGCCAACTCTCCTTCCTTTCCCTCTCCTTGACCGAGAGCGGTGAACTGGGCCGGTCGGAGCCATTACCATCCGGCGTCATGAGCACTTCTGACCAGGACCAGTCCGTGGACACCCCGATAGCCGCCCCCGAGGAGTCGGCGGAGGCCGAGGAGACCGGCGCTGCCGCAGCGGCGGAGGAGACGAAGGCCACCGGGCGCGCGGACTCCGTCGCGGAGTCGGAGGACGAGGAGACCGCGGGGAACGTCGGCGAGGGGGGCGTAGCGGAGGCGAGCGGGGGGCCGGCCGGAGCCGTCGGGGAGCGCAGACTGACGCCCCGGCAGGCGAGACGGCTCCGTATCGTCCTGTCGTCGGTGGGCATGGCGGCGATGGCGGTCGTCCTCGCGCTGCGGATCGCCAGCCGGTCCTCGGTGCTGGTGGTCGGGGTGTACGGACTGGCGCTGATCCTCTGCGGGATCGTCATCGAACTCAGCCGCAACGGCCGGACGCGGCTCGGCAGCTGGCTGCTCGGGCTCGGTCTGGTCGCGGCGATCGGCTCGGACTGGCTGCTCATTCCCTGAGCGGCCGGGCCGGCGGTCCGGCGGTGACGCGGACCGGGCCGCCGCGCGGATCGGCACGGTCCAGCCAGTGGGCGGGCAGCGGGAGCGAGCGGCCCGGCAGAACGGCCCGCAGGACCCTCCCCCGGTACAGCTCCCGTCCGTCCTGGTGGGCGGTGATCAGCGGGGCCGTCAGCCGCCGGGAGGCGCGCAGGAGGAAGCGGCCGTCGAGCGGACGGGGCGCCTCCGGGTCGATCAGGTTGGGTGCGATCCATTCGAGAGGGGTCTCGACGGTGAGCGCGGGCCGGTTCTCCGGCCAGTCGCCGGTGGTCAGATACCGCAGTACGGGTGCGGCGGCCGCCCGGCCCTCGGCGGCCGCGGTGCCGGCCCGTTCGACCGCGTGGAGCAGATTGCCGACGGCGAAGACGCCCGGCCGGGCGGTGCGGTGGGCCGCGTCGTGGGCGGGGCCCCGTGTACCGGGGTCGAGCGGGACGCCCCCGCTCCGGGCCAGTTCGTGCTCGGGGATCCAGTCGCCGGTGAACACCACGGTGTCGCAGGCCAGGGTCGTCGTACGGCCGTCGGCGTGGCGCAGGGCGACTCCGGTGAGCCGGGTGCGTCCGGTGAAGGCGGTGACGGTGGTCCGGGTGAGGAGCGGGGCGCCGAGCCACGGGGCGAGGGCGGCGGGCAGCGCGGGCGGGCGGTCCGTGACGCGGGCGACGAGATGGACCCCGGCGGCGCGCAGGGTGCCGGCGGCGGCGACGCCGATCGGCTCGTCGCCGACGACGACGGCGCGGCGGCCGATGTGCTGGTGGTGGAGGTGGACGGCCTGCTGGAGTTCGCCCGTGGTGTAGACGCCCTCGGGGCGGGTGCCGGGGACGAGCCGGGCGCTGCGCGGGCGTTCGCGGGCTCCTGTGGCGAGGACGACGGCGCCGGCGGTGATCCGTTCGAGCCCGCCGGGGCCCGTGAGGTCGAGGGTGCGGGGTCCGGCCCAGCCGGTGGCGGTGACGCCGGTGCGCAGGGTCGCCCCGGCCCTTTCGGCGGCGGTGACGCACCGCCGGGCGTACTCGGGACCGCTGCTGCCGCCGCCGGCCCGGGTGGAGCCGAACCCCGGGTGGTGGCAGTGGCGCGGGACGCCGCCCGCGGCCTGTTCGCGTTCCAGGACCTCGACCCGGCGTACACCGGCCGCGGCGAGCGCGGCGGCGGCGCCGAGCCCGGCCGGTCCGGCTCCGACGACGAGGACGTCGACGGTCCGTTCACGGCGCGTCATGACGCGGTCTCCTTCGGCCTGTCGGGGTGGGTCATGTCCCCGTCCCCTCGAACCGCGCGCGGAGTCCGGCGCCGCAGGCGAAGCCCTGGCAGCGTCCGTTGCCGGCCCTGGTCCGGCGGGCGAGGCCCGCGGGGGTGCGGGGCGGCAGGGTGGCGGCGAACGCGTCGCGGATCTCGCCCTCGGTGACGCGTTCGCAGTGGCAGACGATCGTGCCGTACGCCGGGTCCCGCGCGACGAGCGCGGCGTTCAGGTACGGGCGGCGGTCGTCGGTGCCGAGGTACGGCATGGTGAGGGGGGCGAGTGCGGCCGGCTCGCCGAGGTCGAGGCCGATGCCGGCCAGTAGGCCGGTGACGTGGTCGGCGATGGCCATGGAGGCGGTGAGGCCGGTGGAGCGGATGCCGCCGACGGTGACGGCCCGCCGCTCCGGATGGTCCTGGATTCGGTAGTCCTCCTGGCCGGTCGCGGCGCGCAGGCCCGCGTAGACGGCGGTGACCTCCTCGTCGAGGAGGCGGGGCAGGATGCGGCGGCCCTTCTCCCGCAGCAGCGCGATGCCCTCCCCGGTCGACTCGGTGGCGGTCTTGTCGTCCAGGTCCTCGGCGGTCGGTCCCAGCAGCACATTGCCGAAGACGGTCGGCGCGACGAGCACGCCCTTTCCGGCGGCGGTGGGGACGGGGAGGAGGATGTGGCGGACGAGGTCGCGGGCGAGTTTGTCGAACACGAGGAGCTGGCCCCGGCGCGGGGTGACGGTGAACGCGTCGTATCCGAGCATGCGGTCGACGACGTCGGCGTGCAGTCCGGCGGCGTTGACGAGGAAGCGGGTGCGCAGCGGCCCCCGGGAGGTCGTCAGGGTGTGCACGTCCTTGCCGGTGGCGATGGCCGTGACCGGGCAGTCCAGATGCAGATGGACACCGGCGCGCACGGCCTGGGTGGCGAAGGCGAGCGGGGTGGTCCAGGGGCAGATGACGGATTCGTCGGGGATCTCCAGCGCGCCGAGGGCCCCCGGGCCGAGGGCGGGTTCGCGTGCGGCGACCTCGTCGGCGTCCAGGATCCGTGCCGCGTGGTAGCCGTTGGCCTCCGCCTTGGCGAGCAGGGCGGGCAGCGCGGATAGCTGTTCGTCGTCCCAGGCGACGAGGAGGGCGCCGACCCGCTCGACGGGGATCCCCGTGGCGGCGGCGTACGCGGCGAGCTTGCGCTGCCCTTCGCGAACGAGACGGGCTTCCAGGGAGCCGGGGACGGCGTCGAAACCGGTGTGCAGGATCGCGGTGTTGGCCTTGGACGTGCCGGTGCCGATGTCGTCCGACGCCTCGACGAGGGCGATCCGCAGCGGGTGGTGGGCGAGCGCGCGGGCGAGCGCGGTGCCGACCACCCCCGCGCCGATCACGGTGACGTCGTACGGGGCGCCGTCGGGCGGTTCCGGGAGCGGGTCGCCGGCGGTGGTGACGGTGGGGGTCACGGTGCGGACCCCGTACGTGCCGACGCGGGCGGGAGGGGGCTCCGGTCGTGCGGGGCCGTGTTCATGACCGTTCCAGGAGGGTGTCGACGGCCGCGCGGAAGCCGGCGAGCCGTTCGGCGGCCTCGTCGGGACCGATCCGCGGTTCGTACACGGCGGCCGGGTGCCACTCGGGCACGGCCTCGGCGAGTGTGAGCGCGGGATCGATGCCGAGCCGGGCCACGGCGCCGGCCCCGAGCGCGGTGACATCGGGCAGCGCGGACACCTCGACCGGGCGTTGCAGCAGATCGGCCTGGGTCTGCATGAGGAGGGACGAGCGGGTCAGACCGCCGTCGACGCGGAGCGCGGACAGCGGGGCGCCGAGGTCGTCCGCGACCGCGTCGGCCAGGGCGACCACCTGGGCGGCGATGCCCTCGCACAGGGCGCGCACGAGATGGCCCGCGGTGGTGTCCAGGCCCAGCCCGGTGAGCGATCCGCGCAGATCGCCGCGCCACCAGGGAGCGGCGAGTCCGGCGAGGGCGGGGACGAACGTGACGCCGCCGGCGTCGGGGACGCCGCCGCCGACCGCGTCGAGGTCGGCGGCTCCGGAGATGACCTTGAGGTCGGTGAGCCAGCGGACGGCGGAGGCGGCGGTGAGGACCTGGCCGTCCAGGCAGTAGCTGGTACGGCCCCCGAGCCGCCAGGCGACGCAGCTGACCAGGCCGGAGCTGCCCCGGCGCGGGACGGCGCCGGTCTGGGCGAGGAGGAAGGCGCCGGTGCCGTAGGTGCATTTGGCGGTGCCGGGCTCCAGCGCGCCCTGGGCCAGCAGGGCGGCCTGCTGGTCGACGAGGAGTCCGGTGAGCGGGATCTCGTCGCCGAAGGCCGTGGTGGTGCCGAAGGTTCCGGCGGCGTCCACGACGGCGGGCAGGCGTTCGCCGGCCAGCCCGAAGCGGTCCAGGGCGGTGGGCGACCAGCCGGCCTCGTCGAGATCGAGGAGCTGGGTGCGTCCGGCGGTGGCGGCGTCGGTCACGAAGGCACCGGTCAGCCGGTGGACGAGCCAGGAGTCGCTGGTGGTGACCACGCCGTCGCGGGTCAGCTCGCGGCGGATCCAGGCCATCTTCGGGGCGGCGAAGTACGGGTCCAGCGGGAGGCCGGTGAGCCGCCTCAGCTCGTCCTCGTGCTCGGCGAGTTCCCGGCACAGCTCCTCGGAGCGGCGGTCCTGCCAGACGATCGCGTCGGTGAGGGGCCGGCCGGTGGCCGGGTCCCAGGCGAGCACGGTCTCGCCCTGGTTGGCGAGGCCGGCCGCGACGACGGGTTCGCCCGCGTCGGCCAGGGCCATCGCCCCGGCGTCGAGGACCGAGCCCAGCAGTTCGGCGGGGTCCGCCTCGACGGCGCCGCCGGGGCCGTACCTGGGCCGCACCGGCGCGGATCCGGAACCGATCACGCCGCGCTCCGGACAGATCACCAACGCCTTCGTCCCGGAGGTTCCCTGGTCCACGGCGAGCACCGGGCCTGACATCGGATCTCCTGCGGTACGCAAGCACGGGGCCTGAACGGAATCGTGATCTTCGGTCGCGGGAACCCAGAGTGGTGCAGCCCGGCAGCTACGTCAAGCGGCTCCGGACGATGTGCCCGGAAGCCGACCTTGAATCCCCATCGCCCTTTCCGCGCACATGATTTGGAGCAGATCCAGGATTCGTTCGGGAGTTCGGCACGAAGGGCTCTACACTCACCGCCGAGCAACAACCGGACGCTTTACAGCAGTTCATATTTCAACTGCTGCTTGACCCCCCACGTCCCCGAGGATCGATGACACCGACACCGCACACCGAGTACGTGAATGGCCAACAGTGAATTCCGGCCGGTGTACCACCCGGCCGGCCACGACAGCCCACTGCGCTCGGCGTTACAGGACTTACGCACAGGCCGCTGGATCTCCATGCGCGACCTGTTGGAGAGCACGCCCGACTGGACCCTGTGGACCCAGCGCACCCAGGTGCTCGGGGCCGTCGCCGCGGGATCGGACGCGGTCCAGGCCTGGCTGACCGAGGAACCGCGCAGCGTCGCGGGGACCGTGATGCGGGCACGGGTCTGCGTGGAGCGCGCGGTCCGGGCCCGCCGCTCCGGCCACCCCAGCGGCCAGCAGTTGTGGCAGGAGGCCTGGGAGTCCTGCCGCTCGGCCGCGCACGCCTCGCCCGCGGACCCCGTTCCGTGGGTGTGCCTGCTGGCCCTCTCCCAACTGGACGAACGCCAGCGGCTGGAGGAGCACCGGCTCCATCCGCCGGGCCCGATGCTCTTCCCCGGACCGTGGGGGCTCCTCGCGGAGGCCGACAAACGCGACCCGTACAACCGCGAGGCCTACCACCGGATGCTCCAGTTCGTGTACGCCCGCAAGGCCGGCGGCTCGCTCTCCGAAGCCGTCAACTTCGTGCAATGGGCGTCCTCGTCGGCACCCGACGGATCGGCCCTCCACGTCCTGCCGCTGTATGTGCGGGTCGAGCGCTACCGGCGGGAGAACGGCCACGAGAAGGCGCTCGACCTCCACTGGGTCACCGAGGACGCCGAACGCGAGGCGCAACGAGCCCTGGAACGGTGGTTCCGCCTCACTCCCCCGGCCACGCACACCCTGCTCGACCTCAACCATCTGGCGCACGCCCTGTGGGGGGCGCTGCGCTTCGCCGACGCCGCTCCCGTGTTCCACGAGCTGGGGCCGTACTTCACGTCGCTCCCCTGGGCGTACCGCACCCGCTCGCCCAAGGAACCGGGCGGTGCCGAGGAGGTCTTCCTGCGGGCCCGCAGCCGGGCGCTGACGGCGGCGCGGGACCCCGGGCGGGGGCCGCACGGCTGAGCCGTCCGGGACGGTGAACGGATGCATCGGGTGCGCACCTCGTTCCTTCCGTTTGACCGTTTTGCTTTCGTTTTCCTTTTCGCTTTCGTATGAATCTCCCTTTTCGCTCACCGCTCACGGAGGTCCCCATGTCCGTCACCACCTCGGCCCAGAAGGGCTCCGAGGCCATACCGCCCCAGGACGAGGAGCAGCGCCTGCGCGAGCTCGGCTATCAGCCGGTGCTGGCCCGTCGCATGGGCGGCTTCGGAAATTTCGCGATCAGCTTCTCCGTCATCTCGATCCTGTCGGGCTGCATGACGCTGTACGGCTTCGGCATGTCCACCGGCGGGCCCGCCGTGATGATGTGGGGCTGGGCGGGCGTCGGCCTCTTCGTGCTCTGTGTCGGCATGGCGCTGGCGGAGGTCACCAGCGCGTACCCGACGTCCGGGGCGCTGTACTACATGGCCGACCGGCTCGGCGGGCGTAAATGGGGTTGGTACACCGGTTGGCTGAATCTGCTCGGTCTCCTGGGTGCGATCGCCGGAATCGACTACGGGGCCGCGTTATTCACGGGCGCCCTGATGAACCTGCAGTGGGGCTTCACGCCCACGCCGGGCAAGACGATGATCATCTTTGTCTGCATTCTGCTGCTGCACGCCGTTCTGAACCTTTTCGGTGTCCGTCTGGTGAGCGTGCTCAACTCGATCAGCGTCTGGTGGCACCTGGCCGGTGTCGCGGTGATCGTTTCGGTGTTGGCGATCGTTCCTTCGCACCACCAGTCGCCGTCGTTCGTCTTCACCGAGTTCGTCAATGACACCGGCTGGCACAATCCGCTGTACGTGGCGGCGATCGGTCTGCTGCTGGCGCAGTACACGTTCTGTGGCTACGACGCCTCCGCCCATCTGTCCGAGGAGACGTCGAACGCCTCGGTCTCCGCCGCCCGGGGCATCGTCCGGGCGATCTGGGTGTCCTGGGTGGCCGGCTTCGTCCTGCTCGCGGGGCTGACCTTCGCGATCCAGGACTACGCGGGTACGCAGAGCACCTCGACGAACGTGCCGCCCGCCCAGATCCTGATCGACGCGCTGGGCACCTCGGGGGCCACGGCGATGCTGCTGATCGTGATCGCCGCGCAGCTCTTCTGCGGCAACGCCGAGGTGGCCGCCGCCAGCCGCATGGTGTTCGCCTTCAGCCGCGACAACGCGCTGCCCGGTTCGCAGCTGTGGCGCAAGGTGAGCGCCCGGACGCAGACCCCGGTGCCCGCCGTCTGGCTGTCGGTGATCGTCGCCGGGGTGCTGGCCCTGCCGTCGCTGTACTCGGCGACCGCGTACGGCGCGGTGACCGCGATCAACGTCATCGGGATCACGCCCGCGTACGCCATCCCGATCTTCCTGAAGCTGCGCGCCGGGGGCCGCTTCGAACGGGGGCCGTGGCACCTGGGCCGGTGGTCGAAGCCGATCGGCTGGATCGCGGTGGTCTGGGTCGCGATCGTGACCGTGCTGTTCCTGCTGCCGCAGTCCTCGCCGGTGACGATCGATTCGATGAACTACGCGTCGATCGCGCTGGTCGCCGTACTGGTCCTGGCCACCGTCTGGTGGTTCGTGGCACGGCGCTCGTACGGCACCCCGCAGGCGTACGGCAACGCCCGCGAGCAGGCGGAGATCGAGGAGGACATCGTCTGACCGCCCGCTCTCCCCGTGACGGGGCCCCGTCCGGCATCGGCCGGGCGGGGCCCCGTCACGGATTCAGGAGGAGCTGGAGGCCACCGAGGACGGTGGCGCCCAGGACGAGACGCTCGAAGAGCCGCTGGTTGATCCGGTCCACACAGCGCCGGCCGATCCAGGCACCCGGCAGGACGAACAGCAGCATGCAGGCGTCGAGCAGCAGCGACCACGCGTCGATCAGGCCGAGACCCACGCTGAACGGCACCTTGGACGTGTTCACGATGAGGAAGAACCACGCGGACGTCCCGAGGAAGCCGAGCTTCCGAAAGCCCGCCGAGAGCAGATAGAGCGACATCACGGGGCCGCCCGCGTTTGCGACCATCGTGGTGAAACCGCCGAGCACCCCGTATCCGCGGGCCTTGAGCCGCCCCGCGGCGGTCGGCGGTCCCGCCGCCTCGGGTTCCCCGGCCTCCGTCGCGGTGCGCCGCCGCCACATGGTCACCCCTGCCATGAAGAGCAGGATCGCGCCGATGGAGATGCGGACAGCCGCGTCGTCGGCCCACAGCATGAACACCGTTCCCGCCACGACGCCCACGGCCACGGCCGGAAAGACCCGTAGCAGCGTCGGCCAGTGCGCGTGGCGCCGGTAGCTGAGCACCGCGAGCACATCGCCCGCGATCAGGATCGGGAGCAGCACTCCGGTGGATTCCCGGGCGGGGAGTACCGCCGCGAAGACCGCGAGGCTGATCGTGTTGGCACCGCTGACGGCCGTCTTGGAGAAGCCGACGAGTGCGGATGCCGCGGCCAGTGCCGCCAGTTGCCAGAGGGTGAGCGTGTCCATGCCGAGGGATGAGCGTAGTACGTATGTGCAGGGGTTGGTTCGGGCCGAGTCCTTTCGTTTGATCGATATGCTGCGGCCAAACGCTCAAACGAAAGCGGCCAAACGAAAGTCGCCCAGCGCACGGCAAGGGGGCCTGCACCATGCAGGAGCAGATGGAACTGAGGCGTCAGCGCATTCTGGCGATGGTCGAGTCACGGGGCGCCGTCCAAGTGACCGCGCTCGCGGCCGAACTGGGTGTATCGACCGTCACCGCCCGGCGGGACGTGGACGAGATGGACCGTGACGGGTTGCTGCGGCGCGGACGCGGGGTCGCCCGGCCCCTCGACGACCGGACCGCTCAGGCCTCGGTGCCCGCGCCACGCGTGGGCGATCCGGCCGGGGGCGGAGCGATCGCCCTGGTCGTCCCGGAGCGCCACTCGTATCTCCACGAGACGCTGCACGGGGCGCGGAGCGTACTGGAGGAGGCCGGGATCCGGATCGCCCTGCACATCGCACCGCAGGGGCCGGGCGCGGAACGGCGGCTCGTGGAACGGGCGCTGGCCGACGGGGCGCGGGGCCTGCTGATCGCCCCGAGGTGGCCGAGCACGCACGCCGAGGAGCTGGACCACGCCTGGCTCGCGCGGCTCGGTGTGCCGACGGTGCTGATGGAGCGGCGGCCCCGTCCGGGCAGCGCCCTGCACGCACTGGACTCGGTCTGCTCCGACCACTGGTACGGAGTCCATCTCGCCGTGGAACACCTGGTGGCGGCGGGTCACCGAAGGATCGTGCTGGCCGCCCGCGACGACAGTCCGACGGCCCGGACGGTGCGGGCGGCGTTCGCCGAGATCGCCGCGGAGCGGCCGGAGGTGACGGACTGGTCGGTGGTGCTCAGCTCGCCGGACGCCGCGGAGCACGGCCCCTCCGGGCCGCCGCGCACACCGGTCGGCGCACCGCTCGACCTCGGTGCGGCACTGCGCAGCCGCGGGGCCACTGCCGCCGTGCTGCACGGGGACATCGACGCCCTGATGCTGGTGCAGCGCCTCGTGGAGAACGGGCTGGAGGTGCCCCGGGACTGCTCGGTGGTGGCGTACGACGACGTGGTGGCGGCGTTGGGCAGCACTCCGCTGACGGCGGTCTCGCCCCCGAAGATGGAGATCGGCCGGACCGCCGCCGAACTGCTGCTGCGTCGGCTGTCCGGACCGCCGGGCACCACGGGACCGGTCTGCCGCATCGAGCTGCTGCCGACGCTCAAGGTGCGCGGATCGGTGAACGAAAGGCCCCCGCCTTTCGAAATGATCGTTTGATCGTTTCCACTTTCTTTTGATCGATTGCTTGACCAAGATCGATCAAACGATCAGGATTCCTCGTGACTTCACATCGGAAGCCGCGGAGGAGAACGATGACCGGCACCCTTCCCGTCCCGGCCGGCGCGGGCCACCGGCCGCGCGCCGCGCTCGCCATGCGGGCGGACACCGCGACCGCGCTGCTCGGCCCCGACGCGCTGGCCGCCCTGTCCCGGGTGTGCGAACTCGCGCCGCTGCCCGTACTCGACGACTTCACCACCGACCGGGCGCGGGCCGTGCTCGCGGACACCGAACTGCTGGTCACGGGCTGGGGCTGTCCGCCTCTGGACGACGCCGTGCTGGCGGCCGCGCCGCGGCTGCGGGCCGTGGTCCACACGGCGGGCAGCGTGCGCGGCCACATCACGGACGCCTGCTGGGAGCGCGGCATCGAGGTCTCGTCGGCCGCCGCCGCCAACGCGCTCCCGGTCGCCGAGTACACCGTCGCGATGATCCTGCTCTCCGGCAAACGGGCCCTGGAGCGCGCACACGCCTACCGGACCGAACGCCGTCGCGACGATTCGCTCACCACGTCGCCCGCCCTCGGCAACTACGGTCGCACCGTGGGCATCCTGTCCGCCTCGCTGATCGGGCGCCGGGTCGTGGAGCTGCTGCGCCCCTACGACCTCCAGGTGCTGCTGCACGATCCGTATGTCTCCGAAACGGAAGCGAAAGAGCTGGGCGTCCGATCGGTCACACTGCCGGAACTCTTCGCGCAGAGCGACCTGGTGAGCGTGCACACCCCGCTGCTGCCCGCGACGCGCGGGCTCGTCAGCCGTGAACTGCTGCTGTCCATGCGGCCGGACGCCGTGCTCGTCAACACCGCCCGGGGCGCGGTCGTCGATCAGGACGCACTCGTCGACGTGCTCCGGCAGCACCGGATCCGGGCGGTCCTGGACGTCACCGACCCGGACGCGCTGCCCGCCGGGCACCCGCTCTGGGACTGCGAGAACGCCCTGATCACCCCGCATCTGGCGGGCTCTCAGGGCAACGAGTGGCAGCGCCTGGTCGATCTCGCGATCGCCGAGACGGAGCGCTGGGCCGCGGGCGACGGCTTCGCCCATCCCGTACGACGCGAAAGGCTGGCGTTCCTCGCATGAGCGCTCCGCATCCGCACCTCCCGCTGGAACTCCCCGCCGACGACCGGGTGCTCAGCCCGCGGACCGGCTACACCCGGGCGCACTGGGAGGCGGCCGCAGACGGACTGCTGAAGGCCGCCTGGCGGTGGGCCACCCCCGGCGGAGCGCTGCTGGACCTGCCGGGCCGCCCGTCCGCCTCCGGGGTGCGGTCCGACGGCCTCGAAGGGTACGCGCGCACCTTTCTGGCCGCCGCGTTCCGCGTCGCCGGGGCGGGCGGCGCGGACCCGCACGGCTGGATCGGCCGGTACGCGGACGGGCTCGCGGCAGGCACCCGTACACCCGGCCGTGACGACGCCGAGTCCTGGCCGCTGATCCGGGACCACAGGGTCTTCGGCCAGCCCATGGTCGAATCCGCCTCGGTCGCCATCGGGCTGCGGCTGACCCGCCCGTGGCTCTGGGACAGGCTGGAGCCGGCGGTGCGGGACCGTACCGAGGAGTGGCTGCGGGGCGCACTGCGGCACACGCCCGCGGCGAACAACTGGTACCTGTTCCCGTACACGGTGGCCGGGTTCCTGGAGTCCGTGGGCCGGGGCGACGCCGAGACGGCACGCGCCCGGGAGCGGGCACGTGCGCTGATGGAGGTCTGGTACCGGGGGCAGGGCTGGTACGCCGACGGCGACGGCCGCGCCTTCGACCACTACAACGGCTGGGCGCTGCACCTCTATCCGGTGCTCGACGCGCATCTGTCCGGCGAGACGGAGCCCGCCGCGCTGTACGGGGCGCGGCTGCGGGAGCACCTGGAGAGTTTCGGCCTGCTGTTCGGCGGGGACGGGGCGCCGGTGTACTTCGGCCGGTCGCTGACCTACCGCTTCGCGGCGGGTGCGGCGGTCGGGCTGGGGGCGGTGACCGGGGACACCCCGCTGACGGCGGGGGCCTCGCGCCGGGTGATCAGCGGAGCACTGCGCTACTTCCTGGACCGGGGCGCGGCCGGCACCGACGGTCTGCTGAGCCTCGGCTGGCACGGCCCGCACGAGGCGACGCTCCAGCCCTACTCCGGCCCCGCCTCCCCCTATTGGGCGTCCAAGGCCTTCGTCTCGCTGCTCGCTCCGGCGGACCACCCGCTGTGGACGGCGACCGAGGAGGCCGCGCCCGTCGAGGGCCCCGACCGGGTGCTCGCCCTGCCGGCCCCCGGGCTGCTCGTCCAGTCCACCCGGGCGGACGGCGTCGTCCGGCTGCACAACCACGGCAGCGACCACCTCCGGCCGCACGAGGGCGAACACGCGGCGCAGGACGATCCGCTGTACAGCCGTCAGGCGTATTCGACGGTCACGGGCCCCACCGCGCGTGCCAACGTCGCCGACAACCATCTGGCCGTGGTCGTCGACGGTCTGCGCAGCAGGCGCCGCGCGATCCGTCCGCTGGGCGCGGGCGGCGGTGACGGCTGGGCCTGGGCCGCCTCCTGGCACATGCCGGTGTTCCCGCACGGGGCGTCGACCGAGCCGGGGCTGCGCGTGGAGAGCGTCACGGTGGTGCGCGGCCGTTACGAACTGCGGGTGCACCGGGTGTGCTGCGCTCCGCCCGGGGCCCGGATCGAGGAGACGGGCTGGGCCACCGGCCCGGAGTCCGGGCTCACTTCGTCGCTGCACGGTCTGCACGGCTGGGAGGAGCGGGACGAGGTCCGTGCGCCGCAGGGCACGGCGTACACCCCGTGGGCCGTAGTCCCCCGGCTGGGCGCGGACTCCGACGGTACGCAGATCCTCGTGGCGCTGGCCTCGCTGACCGCCGAGCCGGACGCGTCCGGGCTCGACGCGGTGGTGGACGAGGTGCGCGTCGACGGCGGCACCGTGGAGGTGACCTGGGCCGGGGGCGCGGCGAGGACCCGGATCGCCTTCGGCCCACTGACCGTCACCCACGGCTGAGCAGAGGGAGGAGCGGGGTGCGCGGCCCGACCGCCGCGCACCCCGCGGGCTCAGACGTCGGTGCGGATGACGACCACCAGGGTGCGCGGCCCGTGCACGCCCTCGACGCGTTCGAGTTCGATGTCCGACGTGGCCGAGGGGCCGCTGATCAGGGTCGTCGGCCGTTCCGGCACGAGCCGGGACACGGCTTCCGGCACGCCGACCTCGACCGTCGACAGATCGACGACGCACACATGCAGGTCGGGCACCAGCGAGAGGGCGCGGCGTCCCTGGTCGGGCGAGCCGTCGAGGAAGATCGTGCCCGTCTCGGCGCAGCTGACGGCGGAGGCCGTGACGACGCCGTCGAGGTCGCCGAGCGTGGGGGCCGGGATGCCGGCGGCGTCCTGCTGGACCTCGCCGTCGTAGGCGGTCAGCCACTGGGGGTCGAGCCCCGGGGGCACGCCGATCCGGCGGGCCTCCAGGCCGGTCAGCACGTCGGCCACGACCTCGGCCGTGCGGTCCGCGGTGGTGGTGCGGACCTGGGCCCTGTAGTCGACGAGCCGGTCGGTGAAGAGGGCGAGGCGCTCGTCGTCGGGGAGGGTGCGGCCCGTGCGGTAGGCGCGCGGCACGTCGGTGCCGGCCACGGGGGCGAGGGCCAGGGCGTCCCGGACGCGGCCCAGTACGGTTGCGCGGGCGGTCGTCACTTCTCTTCCTCCTGCTGCCGGTTCGGTACGGGTCCCTCGGCCGCCGCGGCCCGCATGGTGGCGCGGCCCTCGTCGGAGGCGAGCCAGGAGCGGAAGGTCTCCTTGGGCGGTGCGGGGGTGTCGCGGCTGTCGCTCCAGCCGTTGAACGGCGGCGGCAGGTGGGAGATCTTCCCGTCGCGTCCGGCGATGACGCGCCCGAGCCCGGACGCCTTCTGCGCGGCGGTGAACAGGGCCGGCCGGCCCATGACCCCGGCCGCCGCCTTCATCGCCAGCTTCTCCGCGGTGGTTCCGGCCTGTTCGGTGTGCTGGTGGCGGAGTTCGACCAGCAGCGAGGGGATGTCGATCTTGACGGGGCAGGCGTCGAAGCAGGCGCCGCAGAGGCTGGAGGCGTAGGGCAGCGAGCTGTTGGGGTCGTCCTTGGCCGCGTCCATCCCGGCGAGCTGGGGGGTGAGGACGGCGCCGATGGGGCCGGGGTAGGTCGATCCGTAGGCGTGGCCGCCGGCGCGTTCGTACACGGGGCAGACGTTGAGGCAGGCCGAGCAGCGGATGCAGTTGAGCGCCTCCCGGCCGACCTTGTCGGCGAGGGCCGCCGTGCGTCCGTTGTCGAGGAGCACCAGGTGGAAGGTCTGGGGGCCGTCGCCGGGGGTGACGCCGGTCCACATCGAGGTGTACGGGTTCATCCGCTCGCCGGTGGAGGAGCGCGGCAGCAGCTGGAGGAAGACCTCCAGGTCCTGGTAGCGCGGGAGGACCTTCTCGATGCCCATCACGGTGATCAGGGTGTCGGGCAGGGTCAGGCACATGCGGCCGTTGCCCTCGGACTCGACGACGGAGAGGGTGCCGGTCTCCGCGATGCCGAAGTTGGCACCCGAGACGGCGACCTTCGTCGTCATGAACTTCTCGCGCAGATAGGCGCGGGCCGCGGCGGCGAGGTGGGCGGGCACGTTGTCGAGGGAGGGGTCGACGCCGGGGATCTCCTTGAGGAAGATCTCCCGGATCTCGTCCCGGTTGCGGTGGATCGCGGGCACGAGGATGTGCGAGGGCTTGTCGTGGGCGAGCTGCACGATCAGCTCGGCGAGGTCCGTCTCGTACGCGGTGATGCCGACGGATTCCAGGTGCTCGTTGAGGCCGATCTCCTGGGTGGCCATCGACTTGACCTTGATGACCTCGTCGCTGCCGGTCTCCTTGACCAGCCGGGCGACGATCTCGTTGGCCTCGACGCCGTCGCGGGCCCAGTGGACGGTGCCGCCGTGCTCGGTGACCTTGCGCTCCAGCTCCTCCAGCAGTTCGGGGAGGCGGTTCATGGTGTCGGTCTTGATGGCCGAACCGGCGTCGCGCAGCCGCTCCCAGTCGGGCAGTTCGGCGGTGACGGCCAGCCGCTTGGCGCGGATGGTGTGGGTGGCGCGGCCGAGGTTGCGGCGCAGCTGCTCGTTGCCCAGTTCGTCGTGGGCGGCCTTGGGGAACTTCCGGTCGCCGCGCAGGTTTCCGGTGCCGTACGGGGAGCGCGGCGGGGTCGCGGGCATGCCGAGGAAGGTGCTGCTGCTCATCGGGCGGCCTCCGTCGGGGTGTACGGCGCGGTGCGGGTGGAGGAGAGGATCTGTGCGAGGTGCAGGGTGCGGGTGCCGGACCTGATCCGGGAGAGTCCGCCGCCGATGTGCATCAGGCAGGAGGAGTCACCGGCGGTGCACACGGCGGCCCCCGTGGTGGCGATGTTGCGCATCTTGTCCTGGAGCATCGCGGTGGAGGTGTCGGCGTTCTTGACCGCGAAGGTGCCGCCGAATCCGCAGCAGGCGTCGGCCTCGGGCAGTTCGACGAGGTCGATCGCGTCGACGGCCCGCAGCAGCCGCAGCGGCTTCTCACCGACCCGGAGCATGCGCAGCGAGTGGCAGGTGGGGTGGTACGTGACGCGGTGCGGGAAGTACGCGCCGACGTCGGTGGCGTCGAGCACGTCGACCAGGAACTCGGACAGCTCGTACGTCTTCGCCTTGACGGTGGCCACGCCCGCGCGGAGCGCCGCGTCCCCGTACCGTTCGGCGACGATCTCGTGCTGGTGGCGGACCGAGCCCGCGCAGGAGCCGGACGGCATGACGACGGCGTCGATGGAGGCGTCGCCGAACTGCTCCGCGAAGTTGCGGACCAGGGGGACGGGCTCGCGCTGGTAGCCGGTGTTGACGTGCATCTGGCCGCAGCAGGTCTGCCCCGGCGGGAACACCACGTCGTGGCCCAGGCGGGCGAGCAGCACCGCGGTGGATTTCACCGCCTCGGGGAAGAGCGTGTCTCCCAGACAGGTGGCGAAGAGTCCGATACGCATAGGAGTCTCCCCGGGTCGCAAGTTGTGGTCCGACCATACTACCCTCCGTCCGATTCGCCGAGAGCGAAGCACAGCCGACTTCCCGCTCAACCCCGGGCGAGCAAGCGCTTTCTCCCCTTTGACACCTTCGCACCGCCGGAAAGTGAACTACTCGGCAATTGGTCAGACCTTATTGACATACGACATATGCAGTGTCCTACTGATCGCGGAACCAGCCGCCGGCTGCCACCCCCCACCTCGCGCCGCCGGTGCACTCATGTGCCCCCGCGCTCCCCGAAACGGGAATCCGGTGCCCCTCCCCCGGCTCGCTCCGCCCTGCCCCGTACCACTCAGCGAGGAGTCATCCCGTGGCCTCCGCACCACCCGCCGCCGTGCTTGCTTCGTACACACCGGATGTCCATGCCGTCGCGGACAGCCTCGTGGCCACCGCGCTGGTGAGCCTCATCCCTCTCGCCATGTTCTTCGTGCTCCTGATGGTGGCGAAGCGTTCGGCGCTGGTGTCCGCCCTGGGTTCGGTGGCCACGGCCCTGCTGGTGGCCGTGTTCGGCTTCGGGATGCCCGTCGGGCTCGGCCTGCTCTCCGCCTCCCAGGGGCTCGTCTTCGGCCTGTTCCCGGTGATGCTGATCGTCGTCGCGGCGATCTGGTTCTACGAGCTGACGGTCGTCAGCGGCCGCTTCGAGGACCTGCGCCGCTCGTTCAGCTCGGTGGGCCGGGGCGATCTGCGCGTCCAGGCCATGCTGATCGCGTTCTGTTTCGGCGGTCTGCTGGAGGCGCTCGCCGGCTTCGGCGCGCCCGTCGCCATCACCGCCGTGATGCTGATGGCGCTCGGTCTGCCGCCGGTCAAGGCGGCGGTGACGGTCCTGCTCGCCAATACGGCTCCGGTGGCCTTCGGCGCGATGGCCATCCCGGTCACCACGGCGGGCAATCTGACCGGCATCCCGGCCGACGACATCGCCGCGGTCATCGGCCGCCAGTCCCCGCTGCTCGCGCTGTTCGTTCCGCTGCTGCTGCTCTTCGTGGTGGACGGCACCCGGGGCATCCGCCAGCTCTGGCCGATCGCCCTGGTCACCGGCGCGGTCTTCGCGCTGGCCCAGTTCTGGTGCTCCGGCCACTTCGCGTACGAGCTGACCGACGTCGTCGCCTCGCTCGCCGGATTCGGCGCGGCCGTGCTGATGCTGCGCTTCTGGAAGCCCGCCACCCCCGAGGGCCAGCGCTCACAGGTCGAGACGGAGGCGCTCACCCGGCACCGCGTCGTCTACGCCGTGCTGCCGTATCTGCTGGTCATCGTCATCTTCGCGCTGGCCAAGCTGAACGTCGGCGGGATCGACGTGCCGGCGCTGCTCGCCCACGCCAATCTGACGATCGAGTGGCCCGGACTCTACGGCGAACTGCTCACGACCGGCGGCGAGCCGTCCTCCAGCGCGATCTACAAGCTGGAGGTGCTGGGCAACCCCGGGACGCTGCTGATCCTCTCGGGCGTCCTGGTCACGCTGGTCTACCGGTTCGCCAAGGACCGGGACAGCTATCCGATGACCGGGGGCATGGCGCTGTCCGCCGCGGGCCGCACGCTGAAGAACATGCGGGTGGCCATCGCCACCGTCGCCACCGTGCTCGCGCTGAGCTACGTGATGAACCAGTCCGGCCAGACCGTGGCCATCGGCACCTGGCTGGCGACGGCGGGCGGTCTGTTCGCCCTGCTCTCGCCGACGCTCGGCTGGCTGGGCACCGCGGTGACCGGCTCCGACACCTCGGCCAACGCCCTGTTCGCCAACCTCCAGCAGACCGCCGGCCAGACCGCCGGGATCGATCCGACGCTGCTGGTGGCCGCCAACACCTCGGGCGGTGTGGTCGCCAAGCTGGTGAGCCCGCAGAACCTCACGATCGCGGCGACGGCGGTGGGCATGCCCGGCTCGGAGCGCATCCTGCTTCGCAAGGTGGCCGGATACAGCATCGGGATGCTGGCCGTCCTCTGCGTGCTGGTCTACCTCCAGTCCACGCCGGTCCTGTCCTGGATGCTGCCGTAACGGGGCAGGGCCCCGTGCTACGCGGTGCCGTCGGCCCCGTCGCCGGCGGCACCGGTCCGGTCCTCGTCGACCAGCGTGCCGTGGAAGCCTCGGATATGGCGTTCGGCCAGGTCCGCCGCTGCCTCCCCGTCGCCGGCGCGCACCAGCCGGAGCAGTTCGGCGTGCTGGCCGTTCAGGGCGGCCCGGGTGGCCGGCCAGTCGTCGACCTCTTCGAGGGCCTTCAGAATGAGCGGCCGTACGGACTCGCGCACCGCGGCCGTCAGCGTCGAGGTGAGGGCGTTGCCGGAGCTGCTGGCCACCCTGACGTGGAACTGGGTGTCGAGTTCGTTGAACTCCTCGGGCGCGATGTCCGCACGCGCCATGCCGTCGACCGCGGCACCCGCCTCCGCCAGGTCCTCCTCGGCCGCGTGCGTCGCGGCGGCGGCGAAGCTGGCCCGCTCCAGGGCGACGCGGGCCTCCATCACGTCGTGGAGGCTGTAGCTGCCGAGGGCGAAGTGGAGGCGCAGCAGCCGGCCGAGCGCGTCGTCGGGGTTGCGCACGATCCGGGCCCCGGAGTCCGGGCCCCGGCCGGGCTGGGCGACCAGCACGCCGATGGTCTCCAGGACCCGGAGGGCCTCGCGCAGGGCGGAGCGGCTCACGCCGAAGACGGGGGCCAGCTCGCGCTCGGGCGGCAGCCGGTCGCCGGCCCGCAGCTTCCCCGCGAAGACCTGCTCCTCGATGCTCTGCAGTACGAGTTCATGGGTGCGGGACTGCCGTACGGGCTGCCATTCGACAGGCATCCGCCGCCCCTGCTCCCCGCTCCGGCCTGAATCCATGAATCCGACTATGTCACACAGATCATGTGGTCGGACCGGAGTAAGGGCATACCGCCGCATCCACCTCAGGCGGTCGGGCGCCCCTCGCGGGTGGGGGTGCCCTGGTGGAAGTACATGCGCCAGCCGGCGTCCGGCGAACAGCGCCAGAGGGAGCTTCGCCTGACCCGGCGGTCGCCGTGCTCCGCGACATAGGTCAGGTGGACGACGTCCGGGGCCAGGCGCACGCCGGACATCTCGCTCACGACGGCCGGCACGGTGTCGTCGTCGGGGGCGGAGGTGACGGCCAGGACCGAGGTGCGGTCGTAGCGGCGCCCCGAGGCTCCGAACTCCAGGAACTCGGGGTCGAGGAGGGCCGTCACCTCGGCGTCCGACGCCCGCACGCGCGGGTCGAGCAGCCGCAGTTCACCCGCGACGGCCGCCCGGACGGCCGCCTCGTCGTTCTCGGTCATACGGTTCATCCGGTCCATGCGGTGACCCTAGGCGGTCGCCCGCTCCGGGCGCACGGGGGTTTCGCCGGACGTCGCGCCGGGTCAGGAGAGGACGAGCAGGTCCATCCAGCTGACGGCCGGGCGGCCCGGTTCCTCGGCGGCGGCGCTGCGCAGCCGCAGCATGCCGCGTTCGAACTCGGCGTCGGTGAGGCCGCGGAGCTTGGCGTCGGTGTCGCGCCGTATGCGGTCCGCGAAGTCGGCGAGGCTCGGCGCGCTCTCCTGCGGTACGGCGTGCAGGGCGACCCGGGAGAAGCCGGCGGTGGCGAAGGCCGCGCAGGTCTCCTCGACGGTCGGATATCCGTCGACGATGCGTTCGGCACCGGGGAAGAAGCGCACGCGCAGATCACGCGCGCAGCGGCCGGGGAAGGAGTTGCGGACGAGTACGGGGGCGCCGGGCCGCAGCACCCGGCGCAGTTCCGCCGCGGCGGCCTCCAGGTCGCCGATGTGGTGGACGACGGAGCCGAGCCAGGCCGCGTCGGCGCAGTCGTCCGGCAGGGGCAGCGCCTCGGCGCGGCCGTCGTGCGCGGAGATGTCGTCGGTGCGCGGGATCAGCGCGCGCATGGCGTCGGAGGGCTCCACGGCGAGCACCCGGGCGCCGAACCAGTCGGCGAACGCGGAGGCGAAGGCGCCGGTTCCGGCGCCGACGTCCACGACGGTGCTGCCGGGGCGCAGATCGACCTCGGCGGCCACGGCGGCGCGCCAGGCGGTGAGCCCGTCGCGCGGTATCTCGCGGGCGTGCCGGTAGTCCTCGGCGAACTTGCGGTCGGCAGCGGTCGTTTCCATGGTTCCTCGTTCCTGCCGCGCCCGGCCCGGCGCGGTCGTCGGCGGCGGGCCGCTTCGCGGCGGATGCTAGCGAGCGACCGCATCAATTGTCTAGACCAGATGGGCCGGTCCGGTGTGCCCGGCCGCGCACCCGCGGGTCATCGGCGCGCGTCCGCCGGGGCGGCCACCGGCCGCAGGACCACCGGCAGTTCGCGGTATCCGTTGGCGATGAACGAGGCCTGCGGGCGGAGTTGGTCCTCCGGTACGGCCAGGGCGAGGTCCGGGAAGGCGTCGAACAGTGCCCGCAGCGCGATGTCCGCCTCCATCCGGCCCAGGGGCGCGCCCAGGCAGAAGTGGACGCCGTGGCCGAAGGCCAGATGGTCCGGGGAGACGCGGGTGGCGTCGAACTCGCATGCGGTGTCGCCGTGGAGGGCCGGGTCGCGGCCCGCCGCGCCGAAGGCGAGGAGGATCGCCTCGCCCTTCCTGATCACC
Organism: Streptomyces sp. NPDC024555; assembly: GCF_055559335.1. Taxonomy (NCBI): domain Bacteria; kingdom Bacillati; phylum Actinomycetota; class Actinomycetes; order Kitasatosporales; family Streptomycetaceae; genus Streptomyces; species Streptomyces sp. NPDC024555. The sequence goes on along the minus strand of NZ_JBVHKV010000017.1, from coordinate 14,701 downwards.
ACGTCCCCGAGGTCGATGTCCTCGACCGCGTAGCGCAACGGCATGTGCATGATGGGTGCTTCGAGGCGCAGGGTCTCCTCGATCACGGCGTCCCAGCCGATGCCGCCGGAGCGCACCAGGGCGAGCTGATCCGGGTGGGTGACCAGGGCGACGACGGCCTTGGAGATGAGGTTGACGGCGGTCTCGGATCCGGCGCCGATCATCAGGAGGAGGGTGGAGACGAGCTGTTCCTCGTCGAGCTTCGCCTCGCCGTCCCGGGCGGCGATCAGATCACTCGTCATGTCCGGGCCGGGCTCCGCGCGTTTGGCGGCGATCAGATCGGCCATGCAGGCGAGCAGTTCGCCGTAGTCGGCGGCCGCGCGCTCGGGCGGGGCACCGGTGTCGAGCGCGGCGTCGATGACCCGCCGCATCCGGGCCCGCATGGCGGCGGGCACCCCGAACAGATCGCAGATGACCTCGGTGGGGATCACATAGGCGAACCGGGCCCGCAGATCGACGCTCTCGCCGGGGGCGGTGGTCCGAAGGCCGGTGATCAGCCGGTCGACGAGGGCGCGCACGAGGGGGCGCAGCGATTCGGTGCGCCGGGGCGTGAAGGCGGTGGCGATGAGGTTGCGGAGCCGGCGGTGCTCGTCGCCGTAGGAGGTGAAGGCGCTGACGACGCGCACCCAGACGTTCAGGGACCATTCCTGGGGCACCGAGGCGAGCGCGGGCCAGTGCCGGCGGGCGTCGCGGGAGACCCGCCGGTCGGCGGCGAGCCGCCGGACGACGTCGTGCCGGGTCACCGACCAGGCGACGACGTCGCCGGGCAGCCCGACGAGGGTCGCGGAGCCTTCGGTACGGAGCCGGGCGGCCTCGGCGTGGAGGCGGGTGCCGGACGAGTCGAGGACGGGGCAGCGTCCGGATTCCATGCGGGTCCCTCTCCCTGGCGTGCCTCGGCCGTGGCGACGGGGCCACCGCGGCGCACACGGGGCGACGCCGGGTGACTGGGCACCAGCATGCGCGGGGCGCCGGGCACCGACAAGACACCGAAGCGGACAATCGTGACATCGGACGGGAGTGGCCCGAAATCGCCCCTGCCGGACGGTCCGGGCCGGGTCGCGGTGCGCAAACCCCGGCCCGTCCGACCCGATTCATAGGATTCTCACGCAGCCCGGATACGGTGGCCCGCGTGACGCAGACGAGCCCGCCCGGCTGGCATCCAGACCCCGGGTACACAGGTTATGGCCCCCTCCAGGAGCGCTGGTGGGACGGCACGCAGTGGACCGATCACCTCAGGGTCCCGCCGTCCGCGGTCCGCAGCCGCCGGATACGCATCGGCGTCGGCATCACCGCGGCCGTGGTGGTCCTGGCCGCCATCGGCGGCGGAGTCGTGCTCCTCGACGACGATTCCACGGCGTCGGACGCGAAGGCCTCGGCCCCGTCCGACGGCCCCTCCTCCGCGCCGAGCCGGCAGCCCGGCGGACCGGGCGGCCGGGGCGGCGGCGAGGACGGCGGGGGCAACGGGAACGGCGGCGGGGACCAGGCCCCCGACCAGCAGCGCCCGAAGACCGAGGACGGCTACGCCACGGACCTGGCGAGCGGCATCAGCATTCCGGTCCTCGACGGCTGGAAGGGCGAGTCGGGCATGGGCGCCGGGGTGACGACCGGCACGTACACCTGCCCCGGTGACAGCGGCGAGAGCTGTGTGCGCGGCGGGGTGTTCTCCGTTCCGGCGGCGGCGCTGAAGCTGACCACCAAGACCGCGAAGGCGACGGCCGAGAAGGACATCGCGGCCAACGCCGAGGAGTCGTACGGCGAGAAGATCTACGGCGGCATCACCTCGCACCGGCAGCTGAAGTCCGAGAGCGTCACCGTGGCCGGGCAGCAGGGCTACCGGGTGCGCTGGCAGGTGGTGACGAAGACCGGCGACGACGGGTACGTGGAGTCCCTGGCCTTCCCCTCGCCGCACTCCCCCGACATGCTGATCGTCGTCCGCTCCGGCTTCGACATCAATCCGAAGGCGCCCGCCCTGTCCGATCTGGACAGGATCACCAAGGGCATCAAGGCGGCCTCGGGCACGGGATCGGGCCCCGGCACCAACGCGTAGCGCGTAACGCATAACGGCCGCCGCGTAGCGCGCAACGGCCGCGACGGCAGGCGGACAGCCCGGGTGAGTACCCGGGCCGTCCGGTCTGAGTACGCCGCCCCATCCCGCCGTGTCCCGTCGGCGCTGGAATGGGGCCATGGCTCCCGAAGCACCCCGCGCGCGCATCCGGAAGATGGCCGGCACCGGCACCGCACTGGCCGTCAGCCTGGCCCCGCTGGTGATCGGTGTCCTGGTGGCCCGCACCCTGGCGCTCGACCCGCACACCCCGGTCAACGCGCTGATCACCCGCAATCCCCAGGGCTCAGGGGTCTCGCCCGCCGAATGGCGCGACTGCGGGCGCAGCGCCCTGCGCAGTGCCCGCCGGTGGAGGCCGTCGGCGCCGCGCGGGCTGTCGCGGCGCCCGGGAGCGGGGCGGCGCCGCCCGGGTCAGCGCTTCCGGTAGACGCAGCACGGGCGCCCACCTCCTCGGCGCTCGGCGGTCGTTGGGGAGACACCCCGGGGCGCACGGCGTGGTTGCGCGCCGCGCGCCACGGGTCCGTCCCCGTACGGCGACGGGACCGCCACAGCGCCGGAAAACCGGTTCCCCCCGCCGCGACCGGCTCCGTAGACTCGCTGCGCACCCGCACCGCGGCAGCTCGCCGCCGTGCACACCGTGATCATCGAGGGGAGACCGGCCATGCGTGAGCGCACCGCCGTCGTCGTGCCCCCGTCGCGGTACGAGGTGATCCTGGTGTCCAGGTCCGCCCGGCGCCGGCTGCGCGGCCGGCCCCGGACACCCTGACGAACGCCTGATCCCCACCTGCTTCCTGACGCACCGTCCATCGCGGCACCGGCCTTTGACGCCGTGCCGCGCGATGGTCGAGGGGATCCTCCGGTCCCGGCCGGGGCCGCTTCGTCCGGGCATTCGCGCCGTCTTCTTCCGGATCACCCCGAAAGGCACGGACCGTGCGTACCGAACCCCACCGCAAGCCCACCAGCCCGCTCGACCGGGTGCGCAACCTGGGCATCCTCGCCCATGTCGACGCCGGCAAGACCACCGTCACCGAGCGGATCCTCTACGCCACCGGCACGACCCACAAGCGCGGCGAGGTCCACGACGGCACCACGATCACGGACTTCGACTCCCAGGAGCGCGACCGCGGGATCACCATCTTCGCGGCGGCCGTGACCTGTTCCTGGGCGGGTCACCGCATCAACCTCATCGACACACCGGGGCACGTCGACTTCGCCGACGAGGTGGAGCGTTCCCTGCGGGTGCTCGACGGGGCGGTCGCCGTCTTCGACGCCGTCGCGGGCGTGGAGCCGCAGAGCGAGTCCGTCTGGCACCAGGCCGACCGGTACGGGGTGCCGCGCATCGCGTTCGTCAACAAGCTGGACCGGGCCGGCGCCGACCTGGACGCGGCCGTCGCCTCGATCCGGGACCGGCTGCGGACCGTTCCGCTCGTGGTCCAGCTGCCGATCGGCCGGGAGGACGGTTTCACCGGTGTGGTGGACCTGGTCCGGATGCGGGCGCTCGTCTGGGCCGACGGCCGGGACACGTACGAGGAGGGGGAGGTTCCCGAGGAGCTGCGGGAGGAGGCCGGGCGGCGCAGACGGCTGCTGGAGGAGACGGTCGCCGAACTGCATCCGGAGGCGCTGGAGGAGTTCTGCGCGCGTGCGGCGCTCGCGGACACGACACTGGCCGCCGCCCTGCGGGAGCTGACCCGCACCGGTGAGGGCGTCGTGGTGCTGTGCGGTTCGGCGTACCGCAACCGGGGGGTCGAACCGCTGCTGGAGGCCGTCGTCGCGTACCTCCCCTCGCCGCTGGACGTGCCGCCGGTACGCGGCGCGGCCGGTGACGGGGAGCAGGAGCGGGCCGCCGATCCGGCGGCGCCGTTCGCGGCGCTGGCGTTCAAGGTGAGTGCGGGGCCGACGGGCCGGCTGACCTATCTGCGGGTGTACTCGGGCACGGTCGGAAAGGGGGAATCGGTGCTGGACGCCGGGACGCGGCGTACGGAGCGCATCGGCCGGATCCTGCGGGTCCGGGCGGACCGCCATGTCGATGTGGACACGGCGGTGGCCGGGGACATCGTCGCCGTGATCGGTCCGAAGGCCGCGCGGGCCGGGGCCACGCTGTGCGCGCCGGACGCCCCGCTGGTCCTCGAACCGCCCGTGGTGGCCGATCCGGTGGTCTCGGTGGCGGTCGAGGCGCGGCGGAGCACGGACACGGAACGGCTGATGGCCGCGCTGGTCCGGCTGGCCGAGGAGGACCCCTCGCTGCTGGTGCGCACGGATCCGGAGACGGGTCAGACCGTGCTCTCCGGCATGGGCGAGCTCCATCTGGAGGTGGCGGCGGAGAAGATCCGCCGGGATCTGGGGCTGGAGCTGCGGGTCGGCCGTCCGCAGGTCTCGTACCGGGAGACGGTCGGGCGGGGCGTGTCGGGTCTGGTGTACCGGCATGTCAAACAGGACGGTGGCGCGGGGCAGTTCGCCCATGTCGTCGTCGACGTCGAGCCGTGGGAGGCGCCGGAGGACGGGAGTGCGGGTGGGACGGAGTTCGCGTTCCGTTCGTCCGTGACCGGGGGCCGGGTGCCGCAGGAGTACGTACGGGCGGTCGAGGCCGGCTGCCGGGACGCGCTGGCGGAGGGTCCGCTCGGCGGCCATCCGGTGACCGGGCTGCGGGTGACGCTGACCGACGGCGCGACCCATCCGAAGGACTCCTCGGAGATGGCGTTCCGTACGGCGGGGCGGTTCGCGCTGCGGGAGGCGCTCCGCGCCAGCGCGATGGTGCTGCTGGAGCCGGTGGCGGAGGTCACCGTGACCGTGCCCGACGAGTCGGTGGGCGGGGTGCTCGGCGATCTGGCGGCGCGGCGCGGCCGGGTGTCCGGTTCGGCGGCGCGGGCCGGTGCGGTGGTCGTCACGGCGACCGTGCCGCTGGCGGAGCTGTTCGGCTACGCCACGGCGCTGCGCAGCCGTACGCAGGGCCGGGGCACGTTCACCACCCGGGCGGCCGGGTACGCCCCGGCTCCGGCGGCGTCCGTGGTGCGCTCCGGCGGCTGAACACCGGCAGGGGCCGGTCCCGCCCGTGACGGGTGGGACCGGCCCCTGCGGGACCTGCGAGGTAAGTCCGGTGGCCTGCCCGTTCGTGCGAGCGGGCCACCGGGGCCTGGGGTCCGGCGGTCAGTTCGCCGGAACGGGGAAGGTCGGGTACTCCACGCCGGAGACGTACTGCACGACCCGGATGACCTGGCACGAGTAGCCGAACTCGTTGTCGTACCAGAGGTAGAGGATGGCGTTGTCGCCGTCGACCTGGGTGGGGCCCGCGTCCACGATGGAGGCGTGCCTCGAGCCGATGAAGTCGCTGGACACCGCGTCGGGGGCGGTCGTGAAGTCGATCTGCCGCTTGAGCGGCGAGGTCAGCGACACGTCGCGGAGGTATTCGAGGACCTCGTCGCGGGTGGTCTCGCGGCCGAGCTTCAGGCTGAGGATGGCGATCGACACGTCCGGCACGGGCACCCGGATGGAGCTGCCCGTGATGGTCGCCTCCAGGTCCGGGAGGGCCTTGGCGACGGCCGAGGCGGCGCCCGTCTCCGTGATCACCATGTTGAGCGGCGCGGAACGGCCGCGGCGGTCGGAGCCGTGGTAGTTGTCCAGCAGGTTCTGGTCGTTGGTGAACGAGTGGATCGTCTCGACGTGGCCGCGCAGCACCCCGTACTCGTCCGCCATGGCCTTCAGCGGCGGCACGATCGCGTTGGTGGTGCAGGAGGCGCAGGAGATGATCTGCTCGTCGGGCTTGATCATGTCGTGGTTGACGCCGTGCACGACGTTGAGGACGTCGCCCTTGCCCGGGGCCGTGAGGACGACCTTGGCGATGCCGGGACGCAGGTGGAGGGAGAGGCCCTCGCGGTCGCGCCACTTGCCGGTGTTGTCGATCAGGATGGCGTCGTCGATGCCGTACGCCGTGTAGTCGACCGACGTGGGGTCGTCGGAGTAGATGACCTGGATCTCGTTGCCGTTGGCGACGATCCGGTTGTTCTCCTCGTCGACGGTGATGGTGCCCTGGAACTGTCCGTGGATCGAGTCGCGGCGCAGCAGCGAGGCGCGCTTGACGATGTCCTGGCCCTTGCCCTTGCGTACGACGATGGCGCGCAGCCGCAGTCCGTTGCCGGAGCCGGCCTTCTCGATGAGGAGCCGGGCGAGGAGCCGGCCGATGCGGCCGAAGCCGTACAGCACGACGTCGCGGGACTCGCGGCGCTCGATCTTGTTCTCGCCCGTGGCACCGGCGACGGCGTCGGCGGCGAACTCGGCCTCGGACAGACCGCGGTCGTCGGCCTTGTACAGGGCGGCGAGCATGCCGATGTCGATCTGCGAGGGGCCCAGGTCGAGCGTGGTGAGGGCCTGGAGGAAGGGCATCGTCTCGGTGACCGAGAGCTCCTCGCCGTCGATCTGCCGGGCGAAGCGGTGGGTCTTGAGGATGCTCACCACCGACTTGTTCACCAGGGAGCGGCTGTGGAGGAGGACGGTGACGTCCCTCTCGCGGTGCAGCTTCCCGATGATCGGGATCATCGACTCCGCGATCTCCTCGCGGTGCATCCAGTTGGTGAACGAGTCGTCATTGACAGTCACAGGTTTATCTTTCGAGCTAGGCGGCGCTCATATGGTAACCCGTCGCTCTTTCGATCATGCCGGGGGTGTTCGAACGGGTTCATACGACCGACACGAACCCGACATACGCGATCCGGAATGCGGGGGTGCCGGCGCCCGGTTCCCCCTGCATGACCTTAGGAGTAGCGCTCAGCGCGACCGCGTCCGAGAACCAGATCGACGCCACCGTGGACCTCGCCCGGGAGGCCGCCGCCGCGGGGCTGCGGTCCGCCTGGTTCGGGCAGACCTTCGGCGCCGACTCCCCGCAGCTCGCGGCGATCGTCGGCCGTGAGGTGCCCGGCCTCCAGGTGGGCACCTCGGCGATCCCGGTCTTCGGGCGCCATCCGCTCATCGTCTCCAGTCAGGCGCAGACGGCCCAGGCCGCGACCCACGGGCGCTACCACCTCGGTCTGGCGCTCGGCACGAAACCGCTGACGGAGACGGGCTTCGGCATCCCCTACGAGCGGCCGATCGCCCGGCTGCGGGAGTTCCTGACCGCGCTGCGGCAGCTCACCGAGGAGGGGACGGCCGACTTCCACGGCGAGCTGATCACCGCCTCCACCCCGCTCCCCGCCCGCGTCCCGGGCGCCGAGGGCGGGGTCCCGCTCCTCGTGGCCGCGATGGGTCCGCAGGCGCTCCGGGCGAGCGGCGAACTGGCGGACGGGATCCTGCCCTATCTCGCGGGTCCCCGGGCGCTCGCCGAGCACATCGTCCCGGCCGTCACCGCCGCCGCCGAGGCGGCCGGCCGTCCGGCGCCGCGCATCGTGGCCCTGGTCCACGGCGTGGTCACCGACGATCCCGAGAACGCCCGCGCGCTGGCGACGCAGCAGCTGGCGTTCTACGAACAGTTCCCCTCGTACGCGCGGGTCATCGAGCTCTCCGGGGCCCGCCGGGCCGGGGACGTGGCCGTGATCGGCGGCGAGAAGGCGGTGGCCGAGGAGGTGCGGCGCTACCGGGACGCCGGGGCGACGGAGGTGGTGTTCTCCGGCACGGACCTGGCCGGGGAGGCGAACCGCCGCCGGACGTGGCGCCTGCTCGGGGAACTGGCGGCGGGGTAGGCCCGGGACGGCGGCTCGTCCGCGGGGCAGCGCGTTCCGGCGTCGCCGCGCGGCCCGGCCCCCGGCTCGTGGGGTACGGGCCACCGGCGCCCGGTCCTCTGTCCGCCCTCTGTCCCGCCCCCGGCCGCTCTGTCATGATCACCGCTGGAACGGGCGGGCGGGCGGTCGAGGGCATGACGGCCCGGGGCGGGACGGCGAGGGGGAATCGGTGTGACGGTCGGGGGCGGGCCGGACTTCGTCGGCCGGGAGCCGGAGGTCGCGGCCCTCGGCGAGGCGGTCGCCGGGGGCCCGGCCCTCGTCGTGGTGGAGGGCGAACCCGGCATCGGCAAGAGCCGGCTGGTCCGCCAGGTCCTCGGCGCCACCACCGGGACCGTGCTGTGGTGCACCGCGCCGCCGCTCTCCGAACCGTTCCCGCTCGGACCGGTCGTGGACGGCGTCAGGCGGCTCAGCCCCGACCGGGTCCCGGACGGGCTCAGCCCGATCGCCGGCGCGCTGCGCCCCCTCTTCCCGGAATGGGCGGCGCTGCTCCCGCCGCCGCTCGACCCACTGGAGACGGCCGGGGCCACCCGTCACCGGCTCTTCCGCGCCCTGGCCGAACTGCTGGACCGGCTCGCCGTGGACGTCCTGGTCGTCGAGGACGCCCACTGGGCCGACACCACCACGATCGAACTGCTCCTCACCCTGGTCGCCTCGGGCACCGGCACCCGCTCGCTCGTGGTCACCCTCCGTCCGGACGAGATCGCCGAGGCCCCCTCGCTGCTGCGGCTCACCTCGCGCGCCCCGGTCGGTGTGCGCCGGGTCCGGATCGCCCTCGGACCGCTGTCGGCCGCGGAGACCGGCCGGCTCGTGGGCTCGATGTTCGACGGCGAGCGGGTCTCGGCGGACTTCGCCGCGTTCCTGCGCGAGCGCACGGACGGGGTGCCGCTGGCGGTGGAGGAGTGCGTGCGGCTGCTGGCGGACCGCCGCGACGTCGTCCGGCGCGGGGGCCGCTGGATCCGTCGGGTCCTGGACGACCTCGAAGTGCCCGCCACCGTGCGCGATTCCGTCCTGGAACGGCTCACCCGGATCACGGGCACGGGGCGCGGGCTGCTGGAGGCGGCCGCGGTCCTCGGTGTCCCGGCCGACGCGGGGCTGCTCGCCGAGGTGGCCGGGACGACGCCCGAGGGGACGGCCGAAGGGCTCGCCGTGGCACTCTCCTCGGGGCTGCTCCAGGAGAGCGGGGCCGGCCGCTTCGTGTTCCGGCACGGCCTGGACGCGCAGGCGGTCGGCACCTCGATGCCCGTCTCCCGCCGCCGCGCCCTGCACGCCCGTGCGGCGGCCGCCTGGCAGCGGCGGGCCCCGGACGCACTCGAACGACTCGCTCACCACAGCCGCGAGTCCGGCGATCCGGTGGCCTGGTCGCGGTACGCGGAGGCCGGTGCCGATGTGGCGCTGGAGTCCGGCGACGACCGCGACGCCGTCGCCCTGCTGCTCCAGCTCCTGGACACCGATCCGGACCCCGTCTCCCCCGGCGACGGCGTGGAGGGGCCCGCCGGCCGGCGCCGCCGGCTCGCCACCAAGCTGGGCGAGGCGGTGTTCTACGGCGGGGCGGCCCTGGGCGACCTCATGGACACGGCCGTGGACGCGATCCGCTCGGTCATCGACGATCCCCGCCTGGACCGCGCCGACAGCGGTGAACTGCGGCTGCTGCTGGGCCGGGTGCTGTGGCGGGCGGGGCGCCGCCCTGCCGCGTTCGCCGAGTTCGAGGCGGCCGTGCCCGAGCTGCGGCACCGCCCGGACCTGGCGGGGGTGACCATGTGCAGCCTCGCCATGCCGGTGGTCCCGGACTGGCCCGCCGGCCGCCATCTCGACTGGCTGCGCCGCGCGGAGGACCGGGCCCGGCGCGCCGAGTCGGCCCATCTGCGCATCGCCGTCTCCACCGCCCGCGCCGCGACCCTGCTGCTGCTCGGCGACGCCTCGGCGTGGACGGCGGTACGGGAGCTGCGCCGCCCGGAGGACGCGGGCCCGCGCGATCTGGGCGTTCTGGCCACCGGTCTGCTCAACGTGGCGGCGGCCGCCCTGCCCTGGGGCCGCTACGACGAGACCCGGGAGCTGCTGCGCGCGGCCGCCGCTCTCATCCCGGACGCCGAGCACCACCGGGTCGCCGAGGGCTCGCGGCTGATCGAGGCCCTGCTCGCCTGGCACACCGGTGACTGGGACGGGCTCCCCGCCGCGATGCGCCGGCTGGCGGACGCGGAGACGACGGAGCTCCACGACGCCCTGGTGGCCCGGGTGCTCGCGGGCCTGGTCACGGGAGTCACCGCACCGGCCGCCGCCGACGACGGCACGGAACTGCGCGGCGCGGCCCGCGAACTGGACGCGCTGGGCATCGCCGAGCCGGTCGCCCTGCTCCCCCGGGCGCTGCTCGGCCGCCGCGCGCTCCGGGACGGGGACCCGGGGGCGGCGCTGGAGCTGACGGAGCCGGCCGCGCGGGCCGTCGCCGCCAAGGGCGTGTGGCTGTGGTTCGCCGATCTCGCGCCCGTCCACACCGAGGCGCTGGTCCGCGCGGGGCGGGACGCCGAGGCCGTCTCCTTCGCCGCCGCGTTCCGTGCCGCCACCGGCCCGTCGCGCGCGCCCGCCGCGGCGGGTGCTTCGTCGCTCTGCGCGGCGGTCCTGGCCGAGCACGGCGGCGACCCCGCCGGGGCCGCCGGCCACTACCGGGCCGCCGCCGAGGTCTGGGCCGCGCTCCCCCGCCCGTACGACGAACTGCTGGCCCTCGAAGGGCTCGGCCGCTGTCTGGTCGCGGCGGGCCGCGAGGACGGGCTCGATGTGCTGCGCGCCGCGCATCCGAGGCTCACGGCGCTGGGGGCCGCCCGGGACGGGGACCGGATCGCACGTGTGCTGCGGGGTGCGGGGGACGACGTCGTCCGTCCCTGGCGGCGCGGGCGGCGCGGTTACGGGGACGCGCTCTCGCCGAGGGAGCGCCAGGTGCTGGCCCTGGTGGCCCGGGGGCTGACCAACCGTGAGGCGGCCGAGGCGCTGTTCCTGTCGCCCCGGACCGTGGGCCGCCATCTGGGCTCGGCCATGCGGAAGTTGAGGGTCACGACCCGGACGGCGGCGGCCATGGCGGCGGCCGAGGCCGGACTGCTCGCGGCCGACGGGGACGGCTCCGCCCCCGCCTGAGCGGCGTACCGCGTCCGCTCCCCCTCCCCGGACGGCCCATTCCACGGGCGGCCCCCATTGATTGGGTCATCCGGACACTCGCACGGCGGGCGCGGCGCCCCGAGGCTGAGCGGTCATGAACCACCCGTCGCCCGACGGCGCCGCGCCCGACCCCGGGCCCGACGCCCCACCGCCCCCGCCGGAACCCCCGTTGCCGCCCCCGGACGGCCGGCCCGAGGGCCATGCCCACGACCACGAGTCGTACGAGGAAGGGTTCGAACCGCTGTGACACTCCCATGGAAGAACGGACCCGGTCGCCGACGCGCCGCCGTACCCCGCCTGCGGGCCCTGCTCCTGGCCGTCGGACTCGCGGCGGCCGGGCTCCCCGCCGTCGCCCAGGCCGCTCCCGCCCCCGCGCCCCGGGGCGACCGCCCCGCCGTCGAGTCCGAGGTCACCGAGGACCTGGCCGCCCAGGGCCGGTCGACGTTCTGGGTCTACTTCGAGGACCGTGCCGATCTGAGCGGCGCGGCCCGGATCGAGGACCGGACCCGGCAGGGCCGTGAGGTGCGCGAGCGGCTCGTGGAGACCGCGTCCGCCAGCCAGGCCGGGCTCATCGAGACGGTGCGCGACGCCGACGCGCACCGGCCGGCGCGCACCGAGGCGTACACGTACACGCCCTACTGGCTCGCCAACGCCGTGCAGGTCACCGGCGACGCCGCCCTGCTCGCCCGGATCGAGAAGCTGCCGGGCGTCGAGCGGGTCGCCGCCGACCGGACCTACGCCCTGCCGAAGCTCACCGCCACGGCCGCCGAACCGGCCGTCGACGACGTGGAGTGGGGCGTGGACCGGATCGGCGCCCCGAAGGTGTGGGAGGAGTACGGCGCGAAGGGTCGGGGCATCGTCGTCGGCAGCATCGACTCCGGCGCCCAGTTCGACCATCCGGCGCTGGTGAAGCAGTACCGGGGCAACAACGGCGACGGAACCTTCACCCACGACTACAACTGGTACGACCCGGCGATCGTCTGCGGCGTCATCAACAGCACCCCCTGCGACAACGTCGGCCACGGCACCCACACCCTCGGCACGATGGTCGGCGACGACGGTCCCGGGAACCATGTCGGGGTCGCCCCGGAGGCCCGGTGGATCTCGGCCAAGGGGTGCGAGTTCAGCAGTTGCACCCAGCGCTCGCTGCTGGCCGCCGGGCAGTTCATGCTCGCCCCGACCGACGCGCGCGGGAAGAACCCGCGCCCCGATCTGCGCCCGCACGTGATCAACAACTCCTGGGGCAGCTCGGCCGCGGGCAACGATCCGTGGTTCCAGCAGACGGTGAAGGCCTGGGTGGCTGCCGGGATCTTCCCGGTCTTCTCCAACGGCAACGAGGGACCCGCCTGCTCCACGGACGGCAACCCGGGGAACATGCCGGAGAGTTACGGCGTCGGCGCCTTCGACCCGGACGGGAACGTCGCCTCCTTCTCCAGCCGGGGCCCCTCGGCCTTCGGCGACGGACTGATCAAGCCGGACGTCTCCGCGCCCGGTGTGGCGGTCCGCTCGGCCTACCCCGGCGGGAAGTACGCCGTCGGCAGCGGCACCTCGATGGCCGCACCGCATGTGGCCGGGGCCATCGCGCTGCTGTGGTCGGCCGCGCCGTCGGTCGCCCGTGACATCGAGGAGACCCGCCGGCTGCTCGACGAGACCGCCGTGGACGTGGACGACGTCTCGTGCGGCGGCACGGCCGGCGACAACAACGTCTACGGCCAGGGCCGGCTGGACGCCCATGCCGCCGTGACGAAGGCGCCGCGCGGGGCGACCGGCACCGTCACCGGTCTGGTCACCGACGCGACGAACGGCGAGCCGCTCGCCGGTGCCACCGTGGCGCTCCGGGACGGCGAGGGCCGCCCGGTGGGCCTGGAGCGGACGACCGGGGCGGACGGCCGCTACACGTTCCCCGCCTCGGTCGGCGCGTACACCCTGTCGGCCGCGGCCCCCGCGTACACCACGGGAACGGCGGACGTCACCGTCGCCGAGGGCGCCACGGAGAGCGCCGATCTCGCGCTGGGCGCCCGCCCCGGGAAGGTCCTCGATCTGACGGTCGGGCGGACGGACTTCGGCTCGGTGCCGATCGGGACCACCGGAGGCCCGGTGACCGTCACGCTGACCAGCAACGGCAGCCGCCCGGTGACCGTGTGGTCGGTCACCGACCACGACGGCGCGTTCGTCCACGAGGCCGGGACCTGCGGCTCCGCCCCGTTCACCCTGGCCCGCAAGGAGCACTGCACGGTCGGGATCTCCTTCCGGCCGACCGCCGTCGGAGAGCGGAAGGGCACGATCTCGCTGCTCGACAACGCCACGTACCGGCCGCGCCGGGTGGCCGTGAGCGGCACCGGCTCGGTGATCCCGGCCCGCACGGGGACGCTGCGGATGCGCGGGACGGAGAAGAACATGGACGTCGCGGTCGTCGACCCCGAGGGCCGGTACGGCTACTTCGGCACCTCCAACGCGCGGGATCCGCTCCCCGGGCACATCGCCAAGATCGACCTCAGGACGTTCGAGCGGGTGGGCACCGTCTCGGTCGGGGTCGGACAGAAGCTGCTCCAGGCGGCGGTGATGGACCCGGCCGGGACGTACGCCTACTTCGCGGTCGCGGCGAACCCCGGCCGCGTCGTGCGGATCGACCTCGCCACGTTCACCATGGACAAGATCCTCGTGCTCGGCGCGGGCGAGGACAATCTGCGCTCGGCCGTGATCGACCCGTCGGGGACATACGCCTACTTCGGTACGGGCACCAGTCCGGGCCGGGTGGTGAAGGTCGATCTGACCACCTTCACCCGGGCCGACGCGGTCACGCTCCCCGCGGGCGAGGACTTCCTCAGCAGCGGCGTCATCGACTCCCGGGGCGCGTTCGCCTACTTCGGCACCCTGACCTACCCGCAGGGACGCGTGGCGAAGATCGACCTGGCCGCCATGAAGGAGACGGCCTCGCTCGCCCTGCCCGACAACCAGGCCTATCTGCGCTCGGCGGTCATCGCCCCGGACGACCGGTACGCCTACTTCGGCACCGGTGAGGGCGGCGGGGGCGGCAAGGTCGCCCGGGTGGACCTCGCGGCCTTCGAGCACGCCGGGACGATCTCCCCGCCCGGGGGCGCGGCGTTCTTCTCCGCCGTGATGGACCCGGGCGGGCGGTACGCCTCCTTCGGCACCCTGACCGTGCCGGGACGGGTCGTCAACGTCGATCTGGAGCGCTTCGAGGGCGCCGGATACACCACCCTCGCCGATGACGAGGACGCCCTGATCTCCGGTGTCGTCGACCCGCGCGGCGACTACGCGTACTTCGGCACGATGACCGGCCCCGGTCAGGTGGTCAAGGTGCGGACGGGAGCGCGGTACGAGATGAAGGCCACGGGCGACGTGGTCCGGGGCGTGCACCGCACGGCGCTCACCTGGGACGGCGCGGCCACCGCGAAGGTCGAGGTCGTCCGGAACGGCAGGGTCGTGGCGACCGTGCCCAACACCGGGCGCCACACGGACCGGATCGCTGTGCGGGGCAGGCCGGTGTACACGTACCGGCTCTGCGACGTGGGCACGCGGCACTGCTCGAACGAGGTCCGGATCGACTTCACGGGCGGGTCCGCGGGTTCCGCGACGGGATGATTCCCCACGGACCCCGGTCCGTGCACGAGGCGGGCGGGCGGCCCCGGGGGGGCGCCGGGCGGGCGGGCGGGGGGGGGGGGGGGGGGGGGGGGGTGGGGGGCGCCGGCCCCCCCCCCCCCCCCCCCGCCGGGCGGCGAAGGGATAA
>NZ_JBVHKV010000016.1:0-226579 GCF_055559335.1 Streptomyces sp. NPDC024555 | reverse complement strand
GAAGCTAAGCCTTTCAGCGCCGATGGTACTGCAGGGGGGACCCTGTGGGAGAGTAGGACGCCGCCGAACAATCATTGTGGGAAAGCCCCGTGCCGATGGCACGGGGCTTTTCTGCGTTTCAGGGCCGTGTTCGGCTCCCGCCGGCCCGCCCGGCCCACGTCCCTGAATCACCGCTGGTGGGCGGGGCCATGACGGGGCGACAGATGGTTTTGCAGACCCCCTGATTCAGGGTATGCTTTAGCTCGTTGCCGCAGGGCAGCAAGGCCCCAATAGCTCAGTCGGTAGAGCGTCTCCATGGTAAGGAGAAGGTCTGCGGTTCGATTCCGCATTGGGGCTCAGTCAGAAAGGCCCCCGCCACGAGGCGGGGGCCTTTCGCATGTCAGGACGTCCGCGTGCGCACACGACTCTGTCAGCGGTGGCTGCACCCCCGTCTCCCAGCCGCCCCACCTGTGACCGGGCCGGTTGGCTGCGGGACCGCGTGCGCTCGTCGGCGCACTCGATCAAGCCACCGCGGGACCACTCCAGCCGGTACTGGCGGCCCACCGTTCGGCCGCAGCCATCAACACCTCCGTGGCGGGGGCCTTGATCTGCCCGTAGTCCAACAGATCCGGCACGCTCAGTGCCAGCCGCTGTTTGAATGCACCCCACGCCCGACGGGCGTCCTCGTCCGCACGCAGGTAGTCCCGAAACAGCAGGGCAAAGCGGGCGTTAGGTCCGGCGCCCTCCCGCAGGTGGACGTTGCACGACCTTGCGCCGGCCGGCGGCGCGAAGACGAGTTTGTGACACCGCTGGCCGCCGGAGACTTCGACGCGGTTCCACGGCTCCGGGCGGCGCCGGAAGCCGATCACCGCAAGCAGCGGTACATCCCTGTCCTCGTCGATCGACCTCATCCGTACCTGCACGTCAATGCAGTCCTTGGCCGGCAAGCCCGGTACCGAAGTGGATCCCACGTGGTCGACCCCGAGCGCGAGGTCACCCAGCGCATCTCGCAGCATCCTTGCAAGCAGCTCGAACTCCATCGGCCACTGCGGGCGGTACTCCACCACGGCAACCTGACCGCGCTCATCGGGAAACGGCATGTCGCCACAAGCTACATGTCATTCGAGCGACTCCACAGACGGCGGGACCACCTCCTGCAACCCGCCAACGGCAGTGCCCCAGCACTCGCCACAAGCAAGAACACGATCTACGGCTGGAGTACTAGGACAGCGTCCGGCCGCCCAGACCCAGGAGGCCGACGCCGAAGGCGAGAAGGTCACGGGTTCTGCCCATCCCTGGCGCACAAGGGTGATCTGGGAGGGAAGCGGCGTCACCGGGTCGATTGCCTTCCCCTTCGCCCAGTTCACGATCAGTCCCTCGGTCGTCGCGACCGCCGACACCACCAGACTCACCTTGAGGTCCTTGCTCCAGGTGTTCCACAGCGCCCAGCCCATAGTGGCGTAGGGCCCGCGCCAACGCACTGCCGGGAGGCGGGGTTCAGTCCGTGTGGGGTGGCTCGGGGACGCGCATGGCCAGGATGGCCATGTCGTCCGAGGCGGGCTCGGCGGCGAACCGTTCCACGGCGCGCAGGATGCGTGCCGCCACGGCGCCCGCCGTCAGGCCGGTGCAGTTGGTCAGTACGTCGGCCAGGCCGTCGTCGCCCAGCATGCGAGTGCCCTCGCGGCGCTCCGTGACGCCGTCGGTGACGCAGAGCAGGACATCGCCCGGCTCCAGGGTCACCGTCTGCTCGTAGAGCTCCAGGTCCTCGATGACGCCCAGCAGGGGCTGGGGCTCGGCGGCCGCCTCGACCGAGCCGTCCTGGCGGAGCCGCAGCGGCAGGGGGTGACCGGCGCAGACCACCTTCAGGAGGGCGCTGCCGTCCTCCTGGGGCCACAGCTCCCCGTACAGCAGGGTGAGGAAGCGGCTGCGGGCGCCCTCGTCCAGGATCGCCGCGTTGAGGCGCTCCAGGACCGCCGGGCCGCCGAAGCCCTCACGGGCCAGCAGTCGCAGCGCGTGGCGGGCCAGGCCCGTGACGGCGGCGGCCTCCGGCCCCGTACCGCAGACGTCGCCGATGGCGAAGCCGTAGGCGCCGTCACGGATCGGGAAGACGTCGTAGAAGTCCCCGCCCACCTCGTTGCCCTCGCCGGCCGCGCGGTAGATGACCTCGATCTCGACGTTCGGGACGTCGGGCAGGCCCGGGGGCAGCAGGCTGCGCTGGAGGGACTGGCTGATGGCCATGCGCTCCGAGTACAGGCGGGCGTTGTCCAGGGCGAGCGCCGCCCGCCGGGACAGGTCCTCGGCGAGCTCCAGGATCTCCTGGCGGAAGTGGTCGTCGGACGGTTTGCCGAGCGTGAGCATGCCGATCACCCGGTTGCGGGCGACGAGCGGGAGGACCACGGTCTCCCCGCCGACCGCGGCCGCCGTGGCCAGCGTCGTACGGATGCTCGTGCCGAGCCCGCCCGTGTCGCCGAGGCCGAGTTCGCGCATCGAGGAGGTCAGCGCCGCCTGATGCGCGGCCTCGGACGGAGCGGCCCACACACGGGCGCCCGGGGTCGGTACCGGGTCCGGCGGAGCGATCCTGGAGAGCAGGGCCTTCAGGCCGTCGATCCGCTCCTCGTCCTCGTGCAGCACGTACGACAGATACGGCTCCGAGGCCTGGTCCGCGATCGTGTACACCGCGCACCACGTGGCCAGCGTCGGCACGGTCATCTGTGCCATGAGGGCGAGCGTCTGGTCCCGGTCCAGAGTGCCGGCCAGCAGGTCGGAGGCCTCCACCAGGAACGACAGCGAACCGCGGCGCAGCCGTTCCAGCTCGCCGAGCCGGGCCGACTCCACGGCCAGGGCGATCCGGTCCGCGGCGAACTGCAGCCGCAGCGCCTCCTCGTTCGAATACCGTCCGGCGGCCTCGGCGGCGACGCCCAGGGAGCCCGTCAGCCGGCCCTCGACCTTCAGCGGGACCGTGACGACGGAGCGCATGCCCGTGTCCGCGAGCAGGGGGACGGCGCCCGGGACGGCGTCGAGGTCCTCGTGGACGGCCGGCATCCGCGCGGAGCCGTACCGTCCCGTGCCGGCCTCCACGGGCACCCGGGCGAAGCGCTGACGGGCCGAGGGCAGGCCCGTCGTGGCCCGTACCTCCAGTTCCGTCTCGTCGTCCGTGGCCAGCAGCAGGAACGCCGCGTCCGCGTCGAGCATGTCGCGGGACCGTTCGACCGTGCGCTGCAGCAGACCGTCCAGGTCGTCGGGGGCGGGGGAGCCGATGAAGACCTCGAAGGGGTCCGTCGACCGGCTCTCGGTGGCCGCGTCGGAGACCGGGGCGCGGACCGGCGTCTGCAGGACGGCGCGCTCGTAGTCGCGTACCAGCAGGCAGACCGTCGACGGCTCGCCCTCGGGGTCGCGGACGCGCAGGTGCGAACCGTAGACCGGGACGATGCGTCCGTCGGCGCCGCGCAGGCCGTAGCTGCCCTCCCAGCGGGAGAGGCGCAGCGCGTCCGCGATGCCGGTGTTGGTGCCCGGCGTCTGCGGCCAGGCGGTGAAGTCCGTGAAGGGTTTGCCGAGGACCTGTTCCGCGGTGTGCCCGAAGAGATACGCGGCGTCGTCGTTCCACGCGGAGACCGCGCCCGCGCTGTCGATCTGGGCGACGGCGACCCTGACCCGGTCGTCGGTCACCGGGAGCAGACCGACGGGCAGCAGCGGGCCGGCGGAGCGGATGCCCACCGGGCGGTCGGGGAGGTCGAGCTGGAACCAGACGTGCTTGTGCGTCGGGGAGTACTCGACGCCCCAGCGGGAGGCCAGGGCCGCGCACAGCAGCAGACCCCGGCCGTTCTCGCGGTCGGGGCTGCCGATGTCCAGCCCCGTGGACTGGAGCGGGATCTCCCGTTCCGGATAGTGGTCGGAGACCTCGATCCGGACGCCGTCCTCGGTGCGCAGGCACAGCACGTTCGCCGCCGTACCGGCGTGGACGACGGCGTTGGTGACGAGTTCGCTGGTGAGGACGACGGCGTCGTCCACGACGTCCGTGTACCCCCAGCCCTGGAGAGTGTCCCGGACGAAGGCGCGGGCCGTCGCGACGGAGCGCCCCACCGGGTCGAAGGTGGCAGCCGCGCGCGCCGTGATCACAGCACTCCCCATTTGGTGTCTCGTCGCTTCCCCGAGTCCTGTGCCCGTTTCTCGCCGCTTCGATTCGCCTGCCAGGCTAGACGCTCGCTCCGCGTGCCGGATACACGAGGGGCGGGTTCGGGCAAGGACGGGCAGGAAGAGGCCTGTGACCGGACAAGTGTGGGCTTCCTCATGCGGGGATGGGGGACAACCCCGGGAGGTTGCACCCCGACCGGTTCCGGCCTGGTACGTTTCAACGATTTGACGTCCACATGGTCACCCGTCGACGGTGGGCGGTGGCGATGAGCCCCAGAGGATCTGGGCAAGCTCTCGGACAAGGCCCGAGCGATTCGGTCAACCCCTGCGGGAGGGACACGGTGGAGTCTGACGTGGCGGCGCGGGGATCAGGTACGCGCAGTAAAGGCGGACAGTCCGTGAAGAAGCAGCGCAATGGAACGGTCGAGGTCGACGCCGCCGCACTGAACAGACTGCTGTCCGGTCTGGTGGCCATGCGCGACGGCAACTTCCGCAGGCGTGTGACCGTGTCGGGCGACGGGATCATGGCCGAGCTGGCGGCGGTCTTCAACGAGGTCGCGGACCGCAATGTGCACCTCACGGGCGAGCTGGCGCGCGTACGGCGCGTGGTCGGCCGCGAGGGCAAGCTCACCGAGCGGCTGGAGACGGGGGCCTGCGAGGGGTCCTGGGCCGCCGCGATCGACGCCTCCAACGAACTGGTCGACGATCTCGCCCGCCCGGTCTCGGAGGTCGGGAGGGTGCTGTCGGCGGTGGCCGACGGTGACCTGGAGCAGCGGATGGAGCTGCGCTCGCACACGGCGGACGAGACGGTACGGCCGCTGCGCGGCGAGTTCCTGAAGGTCGCCCGTACGGTCAACAACCTCGTCGACCAGCTCTCGGCCTTCACCGAGCAGGTGACGCGCGTGGCCGTCGAGGTCGGCACCGAGGGCAAGCTCGGCGGGCAGGCCCAGGTGCGGGGGATGTCCGGGTCCTGGAAGGACCTCACGGACTCCGTCAACACCATGGCGTACCGGCTGACCGCGCAGGTGCGGGACATCGCGCTGGTGACGACGGCGGTCGCCAAGGGGGACCTGTCGCGGAAGGTCACCGTCCATGTGGCCGGTGAGATGGCCCAGCTGAAGAACACCGTCAACACGATGGTCGACCAGCTGTCCTCGTTCTCCTCCGAGGTGACGCGCGTCGCCCGTGAGGTGGGCACCGAGGGCGAGCTGGGCGGTCAGGCGACCGTGCCGGGTGTCGCCGGTGTGTGGAAGGACCTCACGGACTCCGTCAACACGATGGCGGGCAACCTCACCTCCCAGGTGCGCGGCATCGCGGAGGTGACGACGGCCGTCGCCAACGGCGACCTGTCGCAGAAGGTCCGGGTGAGCGCGCGCGGCGAGGTCGCCCAGCTCGCCGAGACGATCAACCAGATGACCGAGACGCTGCGCACCTTCGCCGACGAGGTCACCCGTGTGGCCAGCGAGGTCGGCGGTCAGGGTGTGCTCGGTGGCCAGGCGCAGGTGCCCGGCGCCGCGGGGACCTGGAAGGACCTCACCGACTCGGTGAACACGGTCTTCCGGAACCTGACGATCCAGGTGCGCGACATCGCCCAGGTGACGACGGCGGTGGCCAGCGGCGACATGACGCAGAAGGTCACGGTGGACGTGGCCGGCGAGATGCTGGAACTGAAGAACACCGTCAACACGATGGTCGACCAACTCCAGTCCTTCGGTTCGGAAGTGACCCGGGTGGCGCGTGAGGTCGGCGTCGAGGGGCGGCTCGGCGGGCAGGCCGAGGTGCCGGGCGCGGCGGGTACGTGGAAGGACCTCACGGACTCCGTGAACACGGCGTTCCGCAACCTGACGGGTCAGGTGCGCGACATCGCGCAGGTCACCACGGCGGTCGCCAACGGTGATCTGTCGCAGAAGGTCACGGTGGACGTGGCCGGCGAGATGCTGGAGCTGAAGAACACCGTCAACACGATGGTGGCGCAGCTGTCGTCCTTCGCCGACCAGGTGACGCGGATGGCGCGTGACGTGGGTACGGAGGGCCGGCTCGGCGGTCAGGCGCGGGTCGACGGCGTCTCCGGGACGTGGAAGGAACTGACCGACTCCGTCAACTTCATGGCGGGCAACCTCACCTCCCAGGTCCGCCAGATCGCACAGGTGACCACGGCGGTCGCGCGGGGCGACCTGTCGCAGAAGATCGACGTGGACGCGCGCGGCGAGATCCTGGAGCTCAAGAACACCATCAACACGATGGTCGACCAGCTCTCCGCCTTCGCCGAGCAGGTGACCCGGGTGGCCCGCGAGGTGGGCACCGACGGACGGCTCGGCGGTCAGGCCCAGGTGCCCGGTGTGGCCGGGGTGTGGCGTGATCTGACGGACTCGGTGAACGGCATGGCCGGCAACCTCACCGCCCAGGTCCGCAACATCGCGCAGGTCGCCACGGCGGTCGCGCGCGGTGACCTGTCGCAGAAGATCGACGTGGACGCGCGCGGGGAGATCCTAGAGCTCAAGAACACGCTCAACACGATGGTCGACCAGCTGTCGAACTTCGCGGAGCAGGTCACGCGGGTGGCGCGCGAGGTGGGTACGGAGGGCATCCTCGGCGGTCAGGCCGAGGTGCAGGGCGTCTCCGGTACGTGGAAGGACCTCACGCAGTCCGTCAACGGCATGGCGAACAACCTCACCCTCCAGGTGCGCAACATCGCCGAGGTCACCACCGCCGTCGCCAACGGCGACCTCTCCAAGAAGATCACGGTCGACGCCCGGGGCGAGATCCTCGAACTGGTGACGACCGTCAACACGATGGTGGACCAGCTGCTCAACTTCGCCGACGAGGTGACCAGGGTCGCCCGTGAGGTGGGCACCGAGGGCATCCTCGGCGGCCAGGCCCGGGTGCGCGGAGCGACGGGCATCTGGAAGGACCTCAGCGACAACGTCAACCTGATGGCAAACAATCTGACCAGTCAGGTGCGGAACATCTCCCGCGTCTCGTCCGCGGTCGCCAACGGCGACCTCACGAAGAAGGTCACCGTCGAGGCGCGTGGCGAGGTCGCCGAGCTGGCCGACACCGTCAACACGATGGTGACGACGCTGTCGTCGTTCGCCGACGAGGTGACCCGTGTCGCCCGCGAGGTGGGCACGGAGGGCGAGCTGGGCGGTCAGGCCCGGGTGCCCGGCGTCTCCGGTACGTGGAAGGACCTCACCGAGTCGGTGAACTCGATGGCCTCCAACCTGACCGGTCAGGTCCGTCAGATCGCCACCGTCACCACGGCCATCGCCAAGGGCGACCTCACCAAGAAGATCGACATCGACGCCCGGGGCGAGATCCAGGAGCTGAAGAACACCATCAACACGATGGTCGACCGGCTCTCGTCGTTCGCCGAGGAAGTGACCCGGGTGGCCCGTGAGGTGGGCACCGAGGGGCAGCTGGGCGGTCAGGCCCGGGTGCGGGACGTGGACGGCACCTGGCGCGACCTCACCGAGTCGGTGAACGAGATGGCCGGGAACCTGACCCGTCAGGTGCGGGCCATCGCGGCCGTCGCCACGGCGGTGACCCGCGGCGACCTCAACCTGAAGATCGACGTCGACGCGGCGGGCGAGATCCAGGCCCTCCAGGACAACATCAACACGATGATCGCCAACCTGCGCGACACCACGGCGACCAACAAGGAGCAGGACTGGCTCAAGGGCAACCTCGCCCGGATCTCCGGCCTGATGCAGGGCCGGCGCGATCTGGACGACGTGGCCTCCCTGATCATGAGCGAGCTGACCCCGGTCGTCTCCGCGCAGCACGGGGCCTTCTTCCTGGCCATGGCGACCGGCGACACCGACGCGCTCGGCGCGGAGAGCGACAAGGACGGTTCGTACGAACTGAGGATGCGGGGCAGCTACGGCTACTCGGCCGGTTCCATGCCGACGTCCTTCCGGCCCGGGGAGACGCTCATCGGCACGGCGGCCGAGGAGAAGCGGACCATCCAGGTGGACAACGTGCCGCCGGGCTACCTGAAGATCTCCTCCGGACTCGGCGAGGCGCCGCCCGCGCATGTGATCGTGCTGCCGGTGCTCTTCGAGGGCAAGGTCCTCGGTGTGATCGAACTGGCCTCGTTCCAGCCGTTCACGCACATCCAGCGGGACTTCCTCAACCAGCTCGCCGAGATGATCGCCACCAGCGTCAACACGATCAGCGTCAACACCACGACCGAGAAGCTGCTGGAGCAGTCGCAGGAGCTGACCGAGCAATTGCGCGACCGGTCGCAGGAGTTGGAGAACCGGCAGAAGGCCCTCCAGGCCTCCAACGCCGAACTGGAGGAGAAGGCCGAGCTGCTGGCCCAGCAGAACCGCGACATCGAGGTCAAGAACACCGAGATCGAGGAGGCGCGCCAGGTCCTGGAGGAGCGTGCCGAACAGCTCGCGGTCTCGATGCGCTACAAGTCGGAGTTCCTGGCCAACATGTCCCACGAGTTGCGCACCCCGCTCAACTCGCTGCTCATTCTGGCCAAATTGCTCGCCGACAACGCCGAGGGCAATCTCTCGCCCAAGCAGGTCGAATTCGCCGAGACGATCCACGGGGCCGGATCCGACCTGCTCCAGCTGATCAACGACATCCTCGATCTGTCGAAGGTCGAGGCGGGCAAGATGGACGTCAGCCCGACCCGGATCGCCCTGGTCCAGCTGGTCGACTACGTGGAGGCGACGTTCCGGCCACTCACCGCGGAAAAGGGGCTGGATTTCTCCGTCCGCGTCTCGCCGGAACTGCCGGCGACGCTGCACACGGACGAGCAGCGGCTGCTCCAGGTGCTGCGCAATCTGCTCTCCAACGCGGTGAAGTTCACCGACAGCGGCGCCGTGGAGCTGGTGATCCGGCACGCGGGCGCCGAGGTGCCGGACGCCATCCGGGAGCAGCTGCTGGAGGCCGGTTCGCTGCGGGACGCGGACGGCGACCTCATCGCGTTCTCGGTGACCGACACGGGGATCGGGATCGCGTCGAGCAAGATGCTGGTCATCTTCGAGGCGTTCAAGCAGGCGGACGGGACGACGAGCCGCAAGTACGGCGGCACCGGCCTCGGGCTGTCCATCAGCCGCGAGATCGCCCGGCTGCTCGGTGGCGAGATCCATGCGGCGAGCGAGCCCGGCCGCGGCTCCACGTTCACGCTGTACCTGCCGCTGCACCCGAGCGAACTCCCGCCGCAGGGCTACCCGCAGATCGCTCCCGGCCCGCTGGAGGTGCACGGCACACCGGTCGAGGGCGGCAGGCTGCCGGCGCCGGGCCAGGCGCTGCCGCAGGGCCAGCCGGGAGGCGCGCAGGGCTACGGGCAGGGGTCCGGCGGTTCCTCGGGCGGCGGGACCGGACAGGGCGGCGCGGCGGGCCTGCTGCGGCGCCGCCGCAAGGCCCTGGGCGGCTCCGCGCAGCAGCCCGCGCTGCCGGCCCGGCCTGCCGCCGCGGAGCCCCAGCAGGGCGCACAGGAGACCTGGCCGGCCGCGGGCCAGGAGGAGCCGGAGAGCCGCGGGACGTTCCGGTTCAACGGGGAGAAGGTGCTGATCGTCGACGACGACATCCGCAACGTCTTCGCGCTGACCAGCGTGCTGGAGCAGCACGGACTCGCGGTGCTCTACGCGGAGAACGGGCGCGAGGGGATCGAGGTCCTGGAGCAGCACGACGATGTGACGGTCGTACTGATGGACATCATGATGCCCGAGATGGACGGATACGCGACGACCACGGCGATCCGCAGGATGCCGCAGTTCGCGGGGCTGCCGATCATCGCGCTGACCGCGAAGGCGATGAAGGGGGACCGGGAGAAGGCGCTTGAGTCGGGCGCATCCGACTACGTCACCAAGCCGGTCGATTCCGATCATCTGTTTTCGGTTATGCAGCAGTGGATGCGCGGAGAGTGATCGTCAATTGGGCGAATCAATCGTGATTTGTTGACCGGCTGTGTCCGAAGAAGTGTGGGAAGGCGGATTCCGGGGAACCTTCTCGTCTCCCACCGCGTTTTCCCTGTGTGCACAGTGACATCGCGGTGACAGGGTGTGGTGACGGGCGGGGTGCGGCTACCATGACCGGCACAAGGACGGACGGCGTAAGGGAGTCGTCCCCTGGGGCGGCGCCCGGTGCAATTCCGGGGCGAGGAGGACGGGCCATGGTGCAGAAGGCCAAGATCCTCCTGGTCGATGACCGACCGGAGAATCTGCTGGCGCTGGAGGCCATCCTCTCTGCGCTCGATCAGACACTGGTCCGGGCATCGTCAGGGGAGGAGGCGCTCAAAGCGCTGCTCACGGACGACTTCGCGGTCATCCTGCTGGACGTCCAGATGCCGGGCATGGACGGATTCGAAACCGCGGCGCACATCAAGCGCCGCGAGCGGACCCGTGACATCCCGATCATCTTTCTCACCGCGATCAACCACGGTCCGCACCACACCTTCCGGGGGTACGCGGCCGGCGCGGTGGACTACATCTCGAAGCCGTTCGACCCCTGGGTGCTGCGCGCGAAGGTCTCGGTCTTCGTCGAGCTGTACATGAAGAACTGCCAGCTGCGCGAGCAGGCGGCGCTGCTGCGGCTCCAGTTGGAGGGCGGCCGGCCGGGCGCCGACCACGAGAAGGAGCCCGCCGGACTGCTCGCCGAGCTCTCCGCGCGCCTCGCGGCCGTCGAGGAGCAGGCCGAGGCGCTCTCCAAGCAGCTCGACGACGAGTCGGCGGACGCGGCGGCCGTGGCCACCGCCGCCCATCTGGAGCGCAAGCTCACCGGTCTGCGCCGCGCGCTGGACGCACTGGAGCCGGGCACGGGCGGCGGACCGGCGCCCCTCACCACGTAACGGCCCGTCGGTTCAGGCCGGGCCGCACCGCGCGAGCCCGGTCCGAGGCGTCAACTGACCGCAGGCCGACGCCGTTCGGTGGCCCCTTCGAGGAACGGGCCGTGCGGTGAGGGCGTTTCGGCGGTGCCGACTCCGTGAGGACGCGTCAGTTCGCGTCCCGCGCGGGGCGACACGGTCGGGTGAACCATCACGCGCACGTGTTCACCGCAGCAGACACCGGTAACCTCGGCCCCATGGCCTCACGTACGTCCGGCAAGGGTTCCCAGGGCACGGCGGGCACCGCGAAGCGCGTCGGCGGTGGCCCGGGTGCGGCGAAGAAAGCCGCGCCCGCCAAGAAGACCGCGGCGAAGAAGTCCGCGCCCGCCAAGAAGGCGCCCGCGAAGAAGGCGGTGGCCAAGAAGGCCGCCCCGCCCAAACCGGCACCCTCGCCCACCAGCGGAGTGGTGCGCCTGGTCCGCGCCGTCTGGCTCGGCACGGCCCACGCCGTCGGCGCGGTGTTCCGCGGCATAGGGCGCGGCGCCAAGGGCCTCGACCCCGCCCACCGCAAGGACGGCATCGCGCTGCTGCTCCTCGGCCTCGCGCTGATCGTCGCCGCCGGCACCTGGTCCAATCTGCGCGGACCGGTCGGCGACCTCGTCGAGATGCTCGTCACCGGGGCCTTCGGCCGGCTCGACCTGCTCGTCCCGATACTGCTGGGCGCGGTCGCCGTGCGGCTGATCCTCTACCCGGAGAAGCCCGAGGCCAACGGCCGCATCGTCATCGGGCTCTCCGCACTCGTCGTCGGCGTGCTCGGACAGGTCCACATCGCCTGCGGGGCCCCCGGCCGCGAGGACGGCACCTCGGCCATGCAGGACGCCGGCGGGCTCATCGGCTGGGCCGCCTCCAAGCCGCTGATCTACACCATGGGCGAGGTGCTGGCCGTCCCGCTGCTCCTGCTGCTGACCGTCTTCGGGCTGCTGGTCGTCACCGCCACCCCGGTCAACGCCATTCCGCAGCGGCTGCGCCTGCTCGGCACCAAGCTCGGCCTGATCGACCCGCTGCCCGGCCCCGGGGAGTACGAGGGGGACGACGACGAGCGCTACGACGAGCAGTGGCGCGAGTCGCTGCCCGCCCGCTCCCGCCGGTCCGCCGCCCGCCCGGCGGACGAGGCGTACGACCCCGACCGGGCCGAGGAGGACGCGCTCTCCAAGCGCCGCCGCCCGCGCCGGCCCTCCGTACAGCCCGCGATGAACCGGACCATGGACGCGGTGGACGTCGCCGCCGCCGCGGCGGCCGCGCTCGACGGCGCGGTGCTCAACGGCATGCCGCCCTCGCCGGTCGTCGCCGACCTCACCCAGGGCGTCTCGGTCGACCGCGAGCGCGCGGGCACTCCGGTGCCGGGCGCCCGGGAGGCGGAGTCCGCCCGGCGGCCGGGGGAGCGCAACGCGACGCCCGCCGGTGGCGTACCCGATCTGACGAAGCCGGTCCCCGAGCGCGCGGAGTCCACCCCGCTGCCGCCCCGGGCCGAGCAGCTCCAGCTCTCCGGCGACATCACCTACGCGCTGCCCTCGCTCGACCTGCTGGAGCGCGGCGGCCCCGGCAAGTCCCGCAGCGCCGCGAACGACGCGATCGTCGCGTCCCTGACCAATGTCTTCACCGAGTTCAAGGTGGACGCCGCCGTCACCGGGTTCACCCGGGGGCCGACGGTCACACGCTACGAGGTGGAGCTGGGCCCGGCCGTGAAGGTCGAGCGGATCACTGCCCTCGCCAAGAACATCGCGTACGCCGTCGCCAGCCCCGACGTCCGGATCATCTCGCCGATCCCGGGCAAGTCCGCCGTCGGCATCGAGATCCCCAACTCCGACCGCGAGATGGTCAATCTCGGTGACGTGCTGCGGCTCGCGGACGCGGCGGAGGACGACCACCCGATGCTCGTCGCGCTCGGCAAGAACGTCGAGGGCGGCTACGAGATGGCCAACCTGGCGAAGATGCCGCACGTCCTGGTCGCGGGCGCCACCGGCTCCGGCAAGTCGTCCTGCATCAACTGCCTGATCACCTCGATCATGGTCCGCGCGACGCCCGAGGACGTCCGGATGGTCCTCGTCGACCCCAAGCGCGTCGAGCTGACCGCGTACGAGGGCATCCCGCACCTGATCACCCCGATCATCACCAACCCCAAGAAGGCCGCCGAGGCCCTTCAGTGGGTCGTGCGCGAGATGGACCTGCGCTACGACGACCTCGCCGCCTTCGGCTACCGCCACATCGACGACTTCAACCACGCGGTGCGCACCGGCAAGCTCAAGACGCCGGAGGGCAGTGAGCGCGAGCTGGCTCCGTACCCCTATCTGCTGGTGATCGTCGACGAGCTGGCCGACCTGATGATGGTGGCCCCCCGGGACGTGGAGGACTCGATCGTCCGGATCACCCAGCTGGCCCGCGCCGCCGGCATCCACCTGGTACTCGCCACCCAGCGCCCCTCGGTCGACGTGGTCACCGGTCTGATCAAGGCGAACGTGCCCTCCCGGCTCGCCTTCGCCACCTCCTCGCTGGCCGACAGCCGCGTCATCCTGGACCAGCCCGGAGCCGAGAAGCTCATCGGCAAGGGCGACGGGCTCTTCCTCCCGATGGGCGCGAACAAGCCGACCCGTATGCAGGGCGCCTTCGTGACCGAGGACGAGGTCGCGGCGGTCGTCCAGCACTGCAAGGACCAGATGGCGCCCGTCTTCCGCGACGACGTCGTGGTCGGGACCAAGCAGAAGAAGGAGATCGACGAGGAGATCGGCGACGACCTCGACCTGCTCTGCCAGGCGGCGGAACTGGTCGTGTCCACCCAGTTCGGCTCGACCTCGATGCTCCAGCGCAAGCTCCGGGTGGGCTTCGCCAAGGCGGGCCGGTTGATGGACCTCATGGAGTCGCGGAACATCGTCGGACCGAGCGAGGGGTCCAAAGCACGCGATGTCCTCGTCAAACCGGACGAGCTCGACGGAGTGCTGGCACTGATCCGGGGGGATACGGGTTCGTGAGGATTTCGCGGGCAACCGTTTCGTGAAGCCGTACGTCAAGTTGAAGGGAGGGACACTACGACGTCCCGCCCCGGGACGTTCCGGCGAGACCGACTCTGTTCGAATCTGATGGCGTACAAAGTCGTGCTCCCGGTTGCCCCACTCTTTCGCACCCCCCCTAGACTGAACACCCAGCAGGTGGCTCACGCTCGAAAGGCGCCCCCGTGTCCATCGGCAACTCCCCCCAAGACGACCGGCCTTCGATCGGTCGAGTGCTCCAGCAGGCCCGCATCCTCGCAGGTCTCACGGTCGAAGAGGTCAGCACGTCCACCCGGGTGCGCATCCCCATCGTGCACGCGATCGAGGAGGACGACTTCTCCCGCTGCGGCGGCGACGTGTACGCCCGCGGCCACATCCGCACGCTGGCGCGGGCCGTCGGCATCGATCCGGAACCGCTGGTTTCGCAGTACGACGGCGAGCACGGCGGCCGTCCCGCACCCACCCCCGCGGCGCCGCTGTTCGAAGCCGAACGGATCCGTTCCGAACCCCGTCGGCCCAACTGGACCGCGGCCATGGTCGCGGCGATCGTCGCCGTGGTCGGCTTCGTCGGCTTCACCTTCTTCAAGGGCGGCGACGACTCCCCGACCGCGGGCCGTGTCGCCGAGGGCCCGACCTCCGACAAGATCACCCCGAAACCGGCCGGCAGCAAGCACGCCGACCCCAAGCCCGCCCCCTCGGACAGCGCCATCGCCGCCGCTCCGCAGGACAAGGTCACGGTCCGGCTCAGCGCCACCCAGGGCAAGAGCTGGATCTCGGCCAAGGACCACAACGGCCGGTCCCTCTTCGACGGAACCCTCCAGCAGGGCGAGTCGAAGACCTTCCAGGACAAGGAGCGGGTCGACCTCGTCCTCGGCAACGCCGGCTCGATCGAGCTGTACGTCAACGGCAAGAAGGTCGAGGACCAGTTCCAGCCGGGACAGGTCGAACGGCTCTCCTACACCAAGGGCGACCCCGAGGTCGGCTGACCTCGCGGCCGCGGACGGACCACGGCGGGCGCCGGGCCTTCGGGCCGGGCGCCCGCCGTCGTTGTCACTCGCTGTCACTTGCGAACCCTGCGCGGCGGGGCTGTCGTCGGGACAAAGTAGTCTTGAGCCCATGCCCGAACGCCGTACCGTCGCCCTTGTCACTCTTGGCTGCGCCCGTAACGAGGTGGACTCGGAGGAGCTCGCAGGCCGCCTGGCAGCGGACGGCTGGGAGCTCGTCGAGGATGCCTCCGATGCCGATGTCGCCGTGGTCAACACCTGTGGCTTCGTCGAGGCCGCCAAGAAGGACTCCGTCGATGCCCTGCTCGAAGCCAATGATCTGAAGGACCACGGCCGCACCCAGGCCGTCGTCGCCGTCGGCTGCATGGCCGAGCGCTACGGCAAGGACCTCGCCGAGGCCCTGCCGGAGGCCGACGGAGTCCTCGGATTCGACGACTACGCGGACATCTCCGACCGCCTTCAGACCATCCTCAGCGGGGGCGTCCACGCCTCCCACACGCCGCGCGACCGCCGTAAGCTCCTGCCGATCAGCCCGGCCGACCGGCAGGACGCCGCCGTGGCGCTGCCCGGACACGCCCAGCAGGCCGCCGCCCCTGCCCCCGCCGACCTTCCGGAGGGTGTCGCTCCGGTCTCCGGTCCGCGGGCGCCGCTGCGCCGCAGACTGGGCACCAGCCCGGTCGCCTCCGTGAAGCTGGCCTCCGGCTGCGACCGGCGCTGCTCCTTCTGCGCCATCCCCTCGTTCCGCGGCTCCTTCATCTCCCGCCGCCCCTCCGACGTCCTCGGCGAGACCCGCTGGCTGGCCGAGCAGGGCGTCAAGGAGGTCATGCTGGTCTCGGAGAACAACACCTCCTACGGCAAGGACCTCGGCGACATCCGGCTGCTGGAGACGCTGCTGCCCGAGCTGGCGGCCGTCGACGGCATCGAGCGCATCCGGGTCAGCTACCTCCAGCCGGCCGAGATGCGCCCCGGCCTGATCGACGTCCTGACGTCGACGCCGAAGGTCGCGCCCTACTTCGACCTCTCCTTCCAGCACTCCGCCCCCGGCGTGCTGCGCGCCATGCGACGCTTCGGTGACACCGACAGCTTCCTGGAGCTCCTGGACACCATCCGGGGCAAGGCCCCGCAGGCCGGAGCCCGGTCGAACTTCATCGTCGGCTTCCCCGGTGAGACCGAGGAGGACCTGGCCGAGCTGGAACGGTTCCTCTCGCACGCCCGTCTCGACGCCATCGGCGTCTTCGGCTACTCCGACGAGGAGGGCACCGAGGCGGTCGGATACGGCGACAAGCTGGACGCCGACACGATCGCCGAGCGCCTCGCGCACATCTCGCAGCTGGCCGAGGAGCTGACCTCGCAGCGGGCCGAGGAGCGCGTGGGGGAGTCGGTCCAGGTGCTGGTCGAGTCGGTCGACCCGACCGAGGACGAGTCGCGCGCCATCGGCCGTGCGGCCCATCAGGCGCCCGAAACGGACGGCCAGGTGCTCTTCACCGCACGCGAGGGGCTCGTCCCCGGCCGTATGGTCGAGGCAAAGGTCGTGGGCACCGAGGGCGTGGACCTGGTGGCCGAATGCTGTGAACTCGCGGAGGTAGGCAGATGACCGGAGTCCCGGCATCCGCGGCAGGTGGGTCCGGCGCGACGCCGGTCCGCGGCGGAAAGCTGGGTGCTGCGGCCGTCAATCAGGCCAGTCTGTGGAACATCGCCAATCTGCTGACGATGGCCCGGCTGGTCCTGGTTCCCGGATTCGTCGTGCTCCTGCTCCACAACGGCGGATACGACCCGGCCTGGCGTTCCTTCGCCTGGGCGGCGTTCGCCGTCGCCATGATCACCGACCTGTTCGACGGACATCTGGCACGTACGTACAACCTGGTCACCGACTTCGGGAAGATCGCCGACCCGATCGCCGACAAGGCGATCATGGGGGCCGCGCTGATCTGCCTGTCGTACCTCGGCGATCTTCCGTGGTGGGTCACGGGCGTGATTCTCTTCCGGGAGCTGGGGATCACGCTGATGCGGTTCTGGGTGATCAGACACGGAGTGATTCCGGCCAGCCGCGGCGGCAAGATGAAGACGCTGGCCCAGGGGACCGCCGTCGGGATGTACGTCCTGGCACTGGTCGGTCCGCTGGCCACGCTGCGTTTCTGGGTCATGGCGGTGGCCGTCGTGCTGACCGTCGTCACCGGTCTGGACTACGTCCGCCAGGCGGTCGTGCTGCGGCGCCAGGGGATCGCGGCGGAGAAGGCCGCGGCGGCGGCCGGAGCGCCCTCGGACGACTCCTCCGCCCCGCAGGCGTCCCAGGAGCCCCAGGCGCCCCAGGGCGCGAACCCGGCGCCCTCCGGGGACCCGGACCGTGACCCGGCTCCCAATGCCGCTTCCGGCGCCGCGGAGGCCGAGCGGTGACACCCGCGGCCCGCGTGCTGCGGCTGCTCGTCGAACGGGGGGAGACCCTCGCCGTCGCCGAGTCGCTGACCGGCGGGCTGGTGGCCGCGGAGCTGACGTCCGTTCCCGGAGCCTCCCGGGCCTTTCGCGGGTCCGTGACGGCCTATGCGACCCCCCTCAAGAGTGAAGTCCTGGGAGTGGATCCCGGCCTTCTCGCCGAGCGGGGGGCGGTGGACGCGGAGGTCGCGCGCCGGATGGCGGCCGGCGTACGCCGGGTGCTCGGCGCGGACTGGGGGCTGGCGACGACCGGTGTCGCGGGTCCCGACCCCCAGGACGGACAGCCGGTCGGAACGGTGTTCGTCGCGGTCAGCGGGCCCGCTGACGTCGGGAAAGTGGCCGTACTGCGGTTGAACGGCGGACGGGCGGACATCCGTAGAGAGAGTGTACGGAGCGTGCTCGAACTGCTCTCCGGCGAACTCGGCGGGTACGCGAGGGCACAGGATACGGAACACAACGGGGGGAATTGATGTTTGCAGCCCTGAGTGAACACGACATCGCTCCCCGCACGGCCGCAGCGCTAGGCGGTACGGTGGGGCGTGAAGGATGCGGCTACGCGGTCCGAGGAGGGAGCCACCGATGATTCTGCTCCGTCGCCTGCTTGGTGACGTGCTGCGTCGGCAGCGCCAGCGCCAAGGCCGTACTCTGCGCGAAGTCTCCTCGTCCGCCCGAGTTTCGCTCGGCTATCTCTCCGAGGTGGAGCGGGGGCAGAAGGAGGCATCCTCCGAACTGCTCTCCGCCATTTGCGACGCGCTTGACGTACGGATGTCCGAGCTCATGCGTGAAGTCAGCGATGAGCTGTCCCTGGCGGAGCTGGCCGAGTCGGCAGCGGCCAGCGATCCGGTACCTGTACCGGTGCGCCCCATGCTCAATTCCGTCTCTTCGGTGACGGGTGTACCGACGGGGCGGGTGACCATCAAGGCACCCGCGGAAGCGGTGGATGTCGTCGCCGCCTGACCCGTTCGGTCCGGTGTGAAGCCGGAAGCCCCGGTCCTCCCTCAGGGGTGGGCCGGGGCTTCCGCACGCCCGGCTCCGCCGAATTCCCCGAATGACCGTTTTGCCTGATCTATGCCATCGTGGTGCGTGCCGACCGCGGGCTGTGCGCCCGGCCGACCGGGACGGAGCGGACGGCGTGAGGGAGTACGGCCGCGCCGTGCGCGCCGGTACTGCACCGGTGCGCTCTCCCCTCGGGCGATCGCGCCGGATTACGTTCGGTGGAGGAGGCGGCCATGGTGCGGCGATGGGTGCCGGCACTCGTGCTCGGCGGAGTGTGGTGGTGGGCCGTGCTGCGCCTCGTCCTGGAACCGGCGCACGCGGGAGTCGTCGAGGGCGCGGTGGCGGCGGGAGGCTGGGGGCTCAGCCTGCTGCCCGTGCACGTGGCCGCGACGGCCCGCCCGATCGGCATATTCGACGCCGGGACGCGTCTGCTCAGGCGCTGCGCCGACGGCGTGCGCGAGGCGGGACGCTCCTGGCGTACGAGGGTGGCCACGGGGCGGTCCTGGGCCCCCGGACGGGCGTGGCGGGCTACCAGGGCATGGCGACGCCGCCGTTCGGGCGGAGGATCTGGCCCGTCATGAAGGACGAGGCGTCCGACGCCAGGTGCAGCACCGTGTGCGCCACCTCGTCGGGCTCGCCGACCCGGCCCAGCGGCGCGATGCGCGCCATCGTCGCCTCCGCGCGGTGCTGCTGCTCGCTGTCGTGGCGTGCGGTCATGGGGGTGCGGATCCAGCCCGGGGCGACCGCGTTGACGCGGATGCCGTGCGGGCCCAGCTCGGTGGCCAGGGTCTTGGTCAGCTGGACCACGGCGGCCTTCGCCGCGCTGTAGCAGAGCAGGCCCGGACCGGCGGAGTCCACCGCGCCCGAGGCCATGGTGATCAGTGAGCCGGGCGCGCCCCGTGCCACCAGGGTGCGGGCCACTTCCTGGCAGGCGTACAGCACCCCCTTGAAGTTGACGGCCAGCACCCGGTCGAGATCCTCGTCCGCGGTCTCCAGCACGGTGCTGGAGTGCATGATCCCGGCCACGGCCGCCAGCACGTCCGGATCGCCCGCGGCCGTGACGGCGGCCCGGACCTGGTTGCGGTCGGTGACATCGAGTGGATGGATGTGGGCTTCACCACCCGCCGCGGTGATCAGCTCCAGGGTTTCCCGGAGGCCCTTCTCGTCCAGGTCGGCGCAGTGGACGGCGGCGCCCGCCTCCGACAGCAGGACGGCGGTGGCGCGGCCGATGCCGCCGGCGGCGCCGGTGACGAACGCGGAGCGGCCGGTGAGGTCGTACGCGGCGAGTGGCATGACCGGACCGTACGACTGGATCTGACGGTCCGTCAACTGCGGGGAGCGGGTCCGGTCTGGCAGTGGGGGCACCAGTACGTGGGGCGGGCGTCCTGCTCCGCCGTGCGGACGGGGGTGCCGCAGCGCAGGCAGGGGCGGTGGGCGCGGCCGTAGACCCAGAGGTCGTCGACGGGGCGCCGGGGGAGCGGTGCGGGGCCCGTTCCGGTACGGGGCCGGACGGCGGCGGTGGTGATCCGGACCGGGCGGTCCCGGTTGGCTTCGAGGAGCTGCTTGGCCGTCGTCACGAGGAGGGCGGCCGTGCGTGGCGGCAGTTCACCGACCGGAAGCCAGGGCGTGGCGCGGGCCATGAAGCAGAGCTCGCACTTGTAGATGTTGCCGATGCCGGCCAGGTTGCGCTGGTCCAGAAGGGCTTCGCCGAGCGGCCGCTCGGGGGCGGCGAGCAGATTCCGCAGCGCGAGGTCCGGGTCCCAGCCGGGGCCCAGCAGATCCGGGCCGAGATGGCCGACGGCCCGCTCCTCGTCCTCGGTCCGCAGCAGTTCGAGGACCGGGAGACGGTAGCCGACGGCCGTGTGCGTGGCGGTGGACAGGACCGCGCGGATCTGGTGCGCGGGCCCGCCGCGCCAGCGCTCGCCCGGTGCGAAGACCCGCCAGGCGCCGTCCATGCGCAGATGGCTGTGGAGCGTCAGACCGCCCTCGACGCGGGTCAGCAGATGCTTTCCGCGCGCGGCGACCTCAAGGACTCCGCGGCCGCTCAGATCCGCCGTGGCGAACCGCGGCACGCGCAGATCGGACCGCGTGAGCACCTGACCGGCCAGCGCGCCGTGCAGCCGCTTCGCGGTCTGCAGAACGGTGTCTCCTTCGGGCATGCCTCCATGATGCGCGGGATGGGGGGCGCCGGGAGTGGGATGGGAGCCGTCGGGTTGACGGCGCGCGGCCCGGTGGTGGGGGCGGGGCGTGGATTCGGGGCTGGAACGGGTGTGTGCGGGTGGGGCGTGGTCCGGACGCGCGGAGGCGGGTACGTGCGGGGGCTGGGTGTGCGCAGGTGGGGACGTGGTCCGGACGCGCGGAGGCGGTACGTGCGGGGGCTGGGGCGAAGCCTGCCCCGGGCCCCTGTGTCAGGCGCGCAGGCGCAGCCCCCTGGGTGTGGCGAGGAAGCCCGCTGCCTCCAGCGTGCGTCCGAGGGGGGACGTCAGCGAGGAGACGCCGTTGACGCGCTCGACCGTGACCGTGCCGAGGGCGCCCGCGCGGGCCGCGGAGGCCAGTGCGGCGGCGGCCGCGCGGAGTGCGGGGTCGTCCGGATCGGTCGGCCAGGAGAGCAGGGTCTTGCCGCCGCGCTCCATGTACAGGGTCAGCGCGCCGTCGACCAGGACCACCAGGGCACCTGCCTTGCGCCCCGGCTTGTGCCCCGCACCGGCCGGCGGTTCGGGCCAGGGCAGGGCCGCGCCGTAGGCGTTGGCCGGGTCCGCCGCGGCAAGGACCAGGGCGCGCGCCTCGGCTCCCGGCTCCCGGCGGTCGAGCGCGGTGGAGACGGCGCGCAGCCGGTCGACCGCGCCGTCCATCGCGAACTGGGCCGCCCCCAGCCCCTCCACGACATAGCCGCGGCGCGCCTGCCCGTTGTCCTCGAACGCGGACAGCACCCGGTACGCGGCGGAGAAGCCGCCCTCCACACCCTCGGCCTGGACGGCGCCCCGGGTCACCACCCCGTGCCGGTCCAGCAGGGTGCGGGCCAGGGCGTGGGCCCGGTGCGTGGGCTCGGGGACGACGGGCGGCAGCAGCGACCAGCGGCCCGAGACCGTGGGCGGCCCGGTGCGCGAGACCGGGCGGGACGCCGCGGTCAGCGAGCCGTACCGTCCGCGCGGAACCGAGCGTCTCGCGCGGTGCGCGGTCGAACCCGCGGTCCGCCCGGAGCCCAGGAGTGCCCGCAGAGGGGCGAGCGTGTCATTGGTGAGCCGGCCCGACCAGGTCAGGTCCCACAGGGCGTCCGCCAGCTGCGGATCCGTGGCGTCCGGATGGGTGGTCGCCCGGACCTGGTCGGCGATCTGGCGGAAGAAGAGCCCGTAGCCCCCGCCGAGAGCCGTCAGCACGGACTCGTGGAGGGCGCTGAGTTCGAGCGGATGCGGGGGCGGGAGCAACAGGGGCGCGCTGTCGGCGGGATAGAGGGCGAGCCAGCCGTCCTTGCCCGGGAGAGCGCCTGCTCCGGCCCAGACGACCTCGCCGGTCGTGGTGAGTTCGTCCAGGAGCGCCGGGGTGTAGCCGGCGACCCGGCCCGGAAGGATCAGCTTCTCCAGCGCGGACGCCGGGACGGGAGCGCCCTGCAACTGCTCGATCGTGCGGGCCAGTCCGTCGATGCCCCGCAGACCGTTGCCGCCCAGATGCTGCCACTGGGGCAGGAAGCCCGCCAGCGCCGTCGCCGGCACCGGCTCCAGCTCGTGGCGGAGCGCGGCGAGCGAGCGGCGCCGCAGTCGGCGCAGCACCGTGGCGTCGCACCACTCCTGGCCGATGCCCGCCGGGTGGAACTCGCCCTGGACGATCCGGCCGGCGGCGGCCAGCCGTTGCAGTGCTCCGTCGGTGACCGCCGTGCCGAGACCGAAACGGGCGGCGGCCGTCGCGGAGGTGAACGGGCCGTGCGTCCGGGCGTAGCGGGCGAGGAGGTCGCCGAGAGGGTCCTTCAGCGGTTCGGTGAAGGCCTCGGGGACACCCACCGGAAGCGCCGTGCCCAGGGCGTCGCGCAACCGCCCCGCGTCCTCGATCGCCGCCCAGTGACCGGCACCGGCGATCCGGACCCGGATGGCCCGGCGCGCGGACTCCAGCTCCGCCGCCCATCCGTCCTGCGCGCCGCGCGCCGCCAGCTCCGCGTCGGTGAGCGGACCGAGGACCCGCAGCAGGTCGGCGACGCCCTCGACGTCCTTGATCCGCCGGTCCTCGGTGAGCCACTGGAGCTCCTGCTCCAGCTCGGTCAGGACATCGGCGTCGAGCAGCTCGCGCAGCTCCGCGCGGCCCAGCAGCTCGGCCAGCAGACGGGAGTCGAGCGAGAGGGCTGCGGCCCGCCGCTCGGCGAGGGGCGAGTCGCCCTCGTACAGGAACTGGGCGACGTAGCCGAAGAGGAGCGAACGGGCGAAGGGGGACGGCTCCTGGGTGGTCACCTCCACCAGGCGGATCCGGCGGGCCTCCAGATCGCCCATCACCTCCGTGAGCCCGGGGACGTCGAAGACGTCCTGGAGGCACTCGCGGACCGCCTCCAGAACGATGGGGAAGGAACCGAACTCGGAGGCGACCTGGAGGAGCTGGGCGGCGCGCTGGCGCTGCTGCCACAGAGGGGTGCGCTTTCCGGGGCTGCGCCGGGGCAGCAGCAGCGCGCGGGCCGCGCACTCACGGAACCGGGAGGCGAACAGCGCGGAACCGCCGACCTGGTCCGTGACGATCTGGGCGATCTCGCCCTGGTCGAAGGCCACGTCGGCGGCGCCCACCGGCGGCTGGTCGCTGTCGAAGGCCGCCCCGGCCGGCGGGGGCGGGGCGCCTCCGTCCTCAGCCCCGGGGCCCGGCGCGGGGTCGAAGTCGAGGAGGTCCAGGCCCATCATGTCGGCGTCCGGCAGCCGCAGCACGATGCCGTCGTCGGCATGCATGACCTGGGCGTCCATCCCGTACCGCTCGGAGAGGCGGGCGCCGAGGGCGAGGGCCCACGGGGCGTGCACCTGGGCGCCGAACGGCGAGTGCACCACGACGCGCCAGTCGCCCAGCTCGTCGCGGAAACGCTCCACGAGGACGGTCCGGTCGTCCGGCACATGCCCACAGGCGCGGCGCTGCTCGTCCAGATACGCCAGCACGTTGTCCACGGCCCAGGCATCGAGCCCCGCGGCCAGCAGGCGGTGTCGGGCGTCCTCGTCGGACAGCCCGCCGAGCTCGCGCAGGAAGGCGCCGAGGGCCCGGCCCAGCTCCAGCGGGCGGCCCAGCTGGTCCCCCTTCCAGAACGGCAGCCGTCCGGGCACGCCCGGGGCGGGCGAGACCAGCACCCGGTCGCGGGTGATGTCCTCGATCCGCCAGGACGTCGTGCCCAGCGTGAAGACGTCGCCGACGCGCGACTCGTACACCATCTCCTCGTCCAGCTCACCGACCCGGCCGCCGCCCTTCTTGGGGTCGGCGCCCGCGAGGAAGACCCCGAAGAGTCCCCGGTCGGGAATGGTGCCCCCGGAGGTGACGGCGAGGCGCTGGGCACCGGGACGGCCCGTGACCGTACCGGCCACGCGATCCCACACCACCCGCGGCCGCAGCTCGGCGAAGGCGTCCGACGGATAGCGGCCGGCGAGCATGTCGAGCACGGCGGTGAACGCCGATTCGGGCAGCGAGGCGAACGGAGCGGCCCGACGGGTCACCGCCAGCAGCTCGTCCACCTGCCAGCTGTCCAGGGCGACCATCGCCACCAACTGCTGGGCCAGCACGTCCAGCGGATTGGACGGGATCCGCAGCGCCTCGATGGACCCCTCGCGCATCCGCTCCGTGACCACGGCCGCCTGCACCAGATCGCCCCGGTACTTCGGGAAGACGACGCCGGTGGAGACCGCGCCCACCTGGTGCCCGGCCCGGCCGACCCGCTGCAGTCCGGAGGCGACCGAGGGCGGTGACTCCACCTGGATCACCAGGTCGACCGCACCCATGTCGATGCCCAGCTCCAGGCTCGACGTGGCGACCACGGCGGGCAGCCGGCCCGCCTTCAGGTCCTCCTCGACCTGGGCGCGCTGCTCCTTGGAGACCGAACCGTGGTGGGCCCGCGCGAGCAGCGGAGGGGCGCCCTTCGCCGCGCCCGACTCCGCCATGATCTCGGCGGGGGAGTGGGCCTCGGGCATCGTCTCGCCCGTGGCGCGCTCGTAGGCGATCTCGTTGAGCCGGTTGCAGAGCCGCTCGGCGAGACGGCGCGAGTTGGCGAAGACGATCGTGGAACGGTGGGACTGGACGAGGTCCGCGATGCGCTCCTCCACATGCGGCCAGATCGACGGCTTCTCCGCCGGGGCCCCGGACTCCGGGTCGGCGGCGGGCGAACCTCCCAGCTCGCCCAGGTCCTCCACGGGAACGACGACCGACAGGTCGAAGCGCTTGGCGGACGGCGGCTGGACGATCTCCACCTTCCGCCGCGGCGAGAGGAAACGCGCCACCTCGTCCACGGGGCGGACCGTGGCCGACAGGCCGATGCGCCGGGCCGGGCGGGGCAGCAGCTCGTCGAGCCGCTCCAGCGACAGCGCGAGATGGGCGCCCCGCTTGGTCCCCGCGACCGCGTGCACCTCGTCCAGGATCACCGTCTCGACACCGGCCAAGGCCTCCCGGGCCGAGGACGTCAGCATCAGGAACAGGGACTCGGGGGTCGTGATCAGGATGTCCGGGGGCCGGGTCGCCATGGACCGGCGCTCGGCGGCCGGGGTGTCGCCGGAGCGGATCCCCACCCGCACCTCGGGCTCGGGCAGCCCCAGGCGCATTGACTCCTGGCGGATGCCGGTCAGCGGCGAGCGCAGATTGCGCTCCACGTCGACGGCGAGCGCCTTGAGCGGGGACACGTACAGCACGCGGCAGCGCTTCTTCGCCTCGGCGGGCGGCGGAACGGCGGCCAGCCGGTCCAGCGCGGCGAGGAACGCGGCCAGGGTCTTGCCCGATCCGGTCGGCGCGACGACGAGGACGTCCGACCCCTCGCCGATCGCCCGCCACGCACCCTCCTGCGCGGCGGTGGGCGCGCTGAAGGCCCCCGTGAACCAACCACGGGTCGCGGGGGAGAACGCATCGAGAGCGGAGCCGGTCATGTTCCCCATCGTGCACCCCGCCACTGACAACGGCCCCGACGGACGCGGTACGGGCCGGGCCGCGACGGTCCCGCGGGACGCCCCGGCCCGGATCGGACTGCGAGAATCGGGGCATGGCCGAGGCGACGGGAACGACGGAGTGGGCGCGGCACTGGCAGTACGCCGAGCTGCCCGGCCTCGACCTGCTCAGGGCCCGGTACGTCCGGCACACCTTCCCGCGCCACAGCCACGAGGGCTATGTCATCGGAGCGGTCACCCAGGGCATCGAGGACGTCGCCCTGCCCGGCGGAACGGTCCACGCGGGCCCCGGCACCGTCGTCATGATCAACCCCGAGGTGCCGCACACCGCCAGGGCCGGTGTCCCCGAGGGCTGGGTCTACTCCACGCTCTACCCCTCAGCGCATGTGATCGACACCGTCGCGGCCGAGGTGACGGGCCTGCGCGGCACCGTCGGCTTCGGCGAGACCAGCGTGACCGATCCGCACGCGGCCCGGCTCGTCCGCGAGGTGCACCGGGCCGCGGAGGAGGGCAACGCGCTGGCCGCCGACAGCGTGCTGCGGGTCCTGGTCACCCGCCTGCTCACCCGGTACGGCGGCACCCTGCCCACCGTCACCACCGCGGTGGCGGGTGCCAGGGACGCGGCGCGCGCCCGCGCCGTCCTGGAGGAACGGATGGCCCGGCCGCCGACCCTGGAGGCCCTGGCCCGTCAACTCGGCACCAGCCCCTTCGCCCTGTCGCGCGCCTTCAAGAAGGAGTACGGGATGCCCCCGCACACCTGGCTCACGGACGCCCGCGTGCGCCGGGCGCGCAGGCTGCTCGACGCGGGCGCCCCGCCCGCCGCGAC
Source organism: Streptomyces sp. NPDC024555 (assembly GCF_055559335.1). Taxonomy (NCBI): domain Bacteria; kingdom Bacillati; phylum Actinomycetota; class Actinomycetes; order Kitasatosporales; family Streptomycetaceae; genus Streptomyces; species Streptomyces sp. NPDC024555. The sequence continues at coordinate 200,294 of NZ_JBVHKV010000016.1, read as the reverse complement.
GGCGGCCGCCGTCGGCTTCACCGACCAGCCCCATCTCAACCGTCACTTCACCCGGATCGTGGGCGTGCCACCCGGCGCCTACCAGCGCGAACGCGCAAGAACGTACAAGACCGGACCCGACGAGCGCGGGTAGCGTGCCGGGCGTGGCAGAACAGACAGCACCCCCGCACAACGCAGCCGGACCGGCCGGCGCGACACCTCTCGCCGGAGACAAGCCCGACGCGGCCGTCGTACGCGACGCCCTCGGCGTCGGCGTGGCCGTCGGCCTCTCCGGTTTCGCCTTCGGCGTCACCTCCGCCGGATCCGGACTCAGCCTGCTGCAGACCTGCGCGCTCAGCCTCCTCGTCTTCACCGGCGCCTCCCAGTTCGCCCTGGTCGGCGCCCTCGCCGCCGGAGGCAACCCGTACACGGCGGCGGCCGGTGCCTTCTTCCTCGGCGTACGCAATTCGTTCTACGGGCTGCGACTGTCCCAGCTCCTCGCGCTCCCGCGCTCCGTGCGCCCCCTCGCCGCCCAGTGGGTCATCGACGAGACGACCGCCGTGACGCTGTCCCAGCCCACCCGCAGGGCCGCCCGGATCGGCTTCACCGTCACCGGGCTCACCCTCTACGTGCTGTGGAACCTCACCACGCTCGCCGGTGCCCTGGGCGCCGAGGCGCTCGGCGACACCGCCGCCTGGGGACTGGACGCGGCGGGCCCCGCCGTCTTCCTCGCCCTGCTCGCCCCCATGCTGCGGAGCACCACGGAACGCGTCACGGCCGCGCTCGCCGTCCTGCTCGCGCTCGGCCTGCTCCCGGTCCTGCCCGGAGGCGTTCCCGTCCTGCTGTCCGCGCTCGCCGCGCCCCTCGTCCTCTTCCTGGGCGGACGCGGCGGAGGCACGGGACGGAGCCGTACGGCGCCCGCGGACTCGGCGACGGAGGGCCACCGATGAACGTCTGGATCGCAATCGGGCTGACCGCCGTCGGCTGCTACCTCGCCAAGCTCCTCGGCCTGCTGGTGCCCGCCGGGGCGCTGGAACGGCCGCTCGTGCAGCGCCTCGCCGCGCTCCTGCCGGTGGCCCTGCTGGCCGCCCTCACCGCCCAGCAGACCTTCGGCGACGGAACGCACCTGGTCGTCGACGCCAGGGGAGCGGGACTCGCGGCGGCGGCGGTCGCCCTGGTGCTGCGCGCACCCTTCCTCGTCGTCGTCGGCGTGGCCGTGGTGGTGACCGCCGGAGTGCGCGCCCTCGGATAGTCCGCGCCCACGGCCGTACGGGCGCGCCCCGCGTCAGTCCAGACCGCGTCCGTACGCCCGCAGCGTGTGCAGCGCCCGGAGCGTGACCAGGGGGCGCCCCTCCAGAGCGGTTCCCGGGGCCCACTGCCGCCAGGTCACCGGCCAGCCGCCGTCAGGCTGCTGCTCGGCCGCCAGATGGTCCAGCGCGCGCTCCGTCTCGGTGTCCGTGAACCACCGGCGCGCGAGCGATTCGGGCGCGCGGGCGTAGTCGTACGGAAAGTGCTGCTCGCCCGGCGCGTACCCCGGCGCGACCGGGCAGTCGGCACGCCGCTCCGGATCCAGCACGACGAGCCGCTGGTCGCGCACCAGCCGTCCGAGCCGGTCCGCGGACGCCTCGGCCCGCGCCCGGTCCGGCGCACCGTCGAGAAAGGCGACCGCGGCCTCGATCTCGTAGGGATGCGACACCTCCAGGGCGTCGACGGCCGCCCAGCAGAAGTCCGTGGCCCGGAAGAGCCAGGCGTGCCACACCGAATTGCGGTGCAGCAGCCCGACGACCGGCCCGGTGGCCAGCAGCTCCGCCGGGGGATCGTCGACGACGGGGATGAACGGAGCGGCCGGGTAGCCGCGCTGCGAGGGAAGCAGCGCGGGTAACGCGCCCTCCTTGGTCGACACCTCCGTCAGATAGCGGCAGACGCGTTCCACCCGAAGACCGCCGCAGCGGTCGATGGAATCGAGGACGCTCAGCGCGTGCGCCGTGTGCAGCGGCTGACTCACGGGGCCGCGCAGATCGGGTTCGAGTGCGTGCCCGTACCCGCCGTCCTCGTTGAGATAGGCGGCGAGCGCCGTCTCCACGGCGTCCGCGCTTCCGCCCAGGAAGTGGTGGGCGAACCGCCGCTGCTCGAGGACACGGGCCGTGAGCCAGATGAACTGCTCGGCGCGGGCGAGGGGACTTGTTCCGGTTCCAGCCATGGACCGACCGTAGGGCGGTAAGCGCTCTCGGAAAGGCCGGGCGGCCCGGCTGCACTCTCAGGAGCGGGATACTGAGGGCATGCGGTTGACGATTTTCTGGGAACGGATGGCCGACCACTTCGGCGCCGGGTACGCCGACTCCTTCGCGAGCGACCACGTGATGGCCGAGCTCGGCGGACGTACGGTCCGCCAGGCGCTGGACGCGGGCTGGGAGGCCAAGGACGTCTGGCGCGCGGTCTGCACGGCCATGGACGTCCCCGCCGACAAGCGCTGACGCACCGCCGCCGCCCGGCCCGGCGCGCGGCCTCCCGCCCGGGTCCCGGAGCCGGCCGCCACGGGGAGCGTGGCGCAGCTCCCACCGGGGTGCGCGCCGGAGTGCCGCGGCGGTAGGCGAGACTTGCTCCGTGGCACCGACAGACGAGACAGCTCAGACCCAGACGCCCCTCGGCCCGCCCGTCCCGCCGGCCGCGCCACCGGTCCCCGCGCCCGGCCCCGGGCGCGCCCGCATGCCCGCCTGGCTGCCGCGCGCCATGGTGCTCGCGCTGGCCCTCTACGCCTGCTTCCGGCTCGGCAGCTGGGCGTTCGACCAGCTCATCGGGCTGCTGATCAATGTGCTGATCGCCTTCTTCCTGGCGCTCGCCATCGAACCCGCCGTGAGCCGGATGTCCGCGCGCGGCATGCGCCGCGGCTTCGCCACCTTCCTCGTCTTCCTCGGTGTGCTGATAGCGAGCGCGGGCTTCGTCGTCCTGCTCGGCTCGATGCTGGCCGGCCAGATCGTCGACATGGTCGAGGACTTCCCGAAGTACCTCGACTCGGTGATCAACTGGATCAACCAGACCTTCCACACGGAGCTCTCGCGCGTCGAGGTGCAGGACAGCCTGCTGCACTCCGACTGGCTTCAGAAGTACGTCCAGAACAGCGCGACCGGTGTGCTCGACGTGTCCACGACCGTCCTCGGCGGACTGTTCCGGCTGCTGACGATCTTCCTGTTCTCGTTCTACTTCGCCGCGGACGGGCCCCGGCTGCGCCGCGCGCTGTGCTCCGTGCTGCCGCCCGCCCGTCAGGCCGAGGTGCTGCGCGCCTGGGAGATCGCGGTCGACAAGACCGGCGGCTACCTCTACTCGCGCGGACTGATGGCGCTGGTCTCCGGGATCGCCCACTACATCCTGCTGCTGGCCCTCGGCGTGCCCTACGCCCCGGCGCTCGCGGTCTGGGTCGGGCTCGTCTCGCAGTTCATCCCCACCATCGGTACGTATCTGGCGGGCGCCCTGCCGATGCTGATCGCGTTCACCGTCGACCCCTGGTACGCGTTGTGGGTGCTGGGCTTCGTCGTGGTGTACCAGCAGTTCGAGAACTACATGCTCCAGCCCAAGCTGACCTCGCGGACCGTCGACATCCATCCGGCCGTCGCCTTCGGGTCGGTCATCGCCGGCACGGCGCTCATGGGCGCGGTCGGCGCGCTGATCGCGATCCCGGCCGTGGCCACGCTGCAGGCCTTCCTCGGGGCCTATGTGAAGCGGTACGACGTCACGGACGACCCCCGCGTGCAGGGGCGTCACCAGTGGCGCCGCGGCGAACCCCTGGCCGTGCGACTGCGCCGGCTCTGGCACACGCCGGAACCGGAGGGCGGCACCGACGGTTCCGGCGACGGGGACGGCGACGGCCCGGTGGGGTCGGGGACCGGTTCCTGACACCCGGAACGTCCTGGTTTGCAGCGTTACGCTGGGGGCGACCCGGCGCGGCGTGGTGCGCTTGACACCAAAATCGAACATCCATTCTCATGGGATTCCGGCCGGGATTTCCCGGGCCCGACCGTGGAGTTGTCCACAGGCCGGGAGGACGTCGAGGCCCATTGTCAGTGGCAGGGGTTAGCGTCTTTGACGTGAAGCGATCGACTCAAGCAAATCGGGTGGAACCCATGGCAGGAACCGACCGCGAGAAGGCGCTGGACGCCGCACTCGCACAGATTGAACGGCAATTCGGCAAGGGCGCGGTGATGCGCCTCGGCGAGCGGCCGAACGAGCCCATCGAGGTGATTCCCACCGGGTCCACCGCGCTCGACGTCGCGCTCGGCGTCGGCGGGCTGCCGCGCGGCCGCGTGGTGGAGGTGTACGGGCCGGAGTCCTCCGGCAAGACGACCCTGACGCTCCACGCCGTGGCGAACGCGCAGCGCCTGGGCGGCTCGGTGGCCTTCATCGACGCGGAGCACGCGCTCGACCCGGAGTACGCGAAGAAGCTCGGCGTCGACATCGACAGCCTCATCCTCTCCCAGCCGGACAACGGTGAGCAGGCCCTCGAAATCGTGGACATGCTCGTCCGCTCGGGCGCGCTCGACCTGATCGTCATCGACTCCGTGGCGGCGCTCGTCCCGCGTGCGGAGATCGAGGGCGAGATGGGTGACTCGCACGTGGGTCTCCAGGCCCGCCTCATGAGCCAGGCGCTCCGGAAGATCACCAGCGCGCTCAACCAGTCCAAGACCACCGCGATCTTCATCAACCAGCTCCGCGAGAAGATCGGTGTGATGTTCGGCTCGCCGGAGACCACCACCGGTGGTCGCGCGCTGAAGTTCTACGCCTCGGTGCGCCTCGACATCCGCCGGATCGAGACGCTCAAGGACGGCACCGAAGCGGTCGGCAACCGCACCCGCGTCAAGGTCGTGAAGAACAAGGTCTCGCCGCCCTTCAAGCAGGCCGAGTTCGACATCCTCTACGGCCAGGGCATCAGCCGCGAGGGCGGCCTGATCGACATGGGCGTGGAGCACGGCTTCGTCCGCAAGGCCGGTGCCTGGTACACCTACGAGGGCGACCAGCTCGGCCAGGGCAAGGAGAACGCGCGCAACTTCCTCAAGGACAACCCCGATCTCGCCAACGAGATCGAGAAGAAGATCCTGGAGAAGCTGGGCGTCGGCGTCCGGCCCGACGCGGACCCCGCGGCGCCCGCCGCGGACGCGGCAGCGGCGGCCCCGGCCGACGGTGCGGCGAAGACCGCGGCGGCCACGACCGGCAAGGCCAAGCCGGCCAAGACGGCGGCGGCCAAGAGCTGACCCGGTGACGCGTCGCACGGAGTGGCCTGAGAGCGCCGAACCCGGCCGGGGCAGCGGCCCTGCGTCCGCCGACGGACATCCGTACGGATCCGACGGCGAGCCCGGCCCCGCCCGCGAGCAGGCTCCACGGGCCCGCCGCGACCGGGGGACGGGTCCGGGGACCGGGTTCGGCGAGGGAGCGGGACGCCGTGCCCGCTCCCGGTCCAGAGACAGCGGCTCCCCCTCCTCGTCGAGGGCCGAGCAGGGGGAGCCGCGCGATCCGGTCGAGCAGGCGCGAGCGATCTGCCTGCGCCTGCTCACCGGGACCCCGCGCACCCGTAAGCAGCTCGCGGACGCACTGCGCAAGCGGGAGATCCCGGACGAGGCGGCCGAGGAGGTGCTGTCGCGCTTCGAGGACGTGGGGCTGATCGACGACGCCGCGTTCGCCGGGGCCTGGGTGGAGTCCCGGCACCATGGACGGGGGCTCGCGCGGCGCGCGCTGGTGCGCGAGCTGCGGACCAAGGGGGTGGACGCGGCCCTGATCGACGAGGCCGTGGGACGGCTCGACTCCGAGCAGGAGGAGGAGACGGCCCGGGAGCTGGTCGCGCGCAAGCTCCGGTCCACACGGGGGCTGGACCGGGACAGACGTCTGCGCCGCCTTGCGGGCATGCTCGCCCGCAAGGGATACGGGGAGGGCATGGCCCTGCGCGTGGTGCGCAGGGCCTTGGAGGAAGAGGGCGAGGACACCGAGGGGCTGGACGAGCCGTTCTGACGGGCGGGGGAGAGCACAGGGGCAGGGGTGCACGGGGGCCGTGGGCCCGGCGCCGGAGCGGTGGCTCGCGGGGCTACTGACCCGCGCGGGCCGCGCGGGCGATGGTGGCGTCGATCAGGGCGAGCGCGTCGGCGGCCGTGCGATCGGGGTGACGGTTCCACGGGCCGATGAGCCCGGTCCAGCCCTGGGCGCGGAGTTCGGCGATCATCCAGGCGCCGGCCCGGTCGACGGTGTGCGCCGAGCCGTGGCCGAGGCGGTGGGCGGTGAGCATGGCCCCGCAGATGCAGCGGGCGCCCCGGGCGTTGCGGAGCCGGTAGGGGGTGTTCTGCCAGCCCCATTCGGTGAGGATGTGCCGGGCGTGGGCGAGGTGGACGGAGGGCGGTACGTCGGGCTGACCGATCCGCCGCCAGCTGTGCAGCCGGTCGGGCAGCATCGCGCCGAGCCGTCCGGGCAGGGGGCGTGCGGGCGGAACAGAGGGGGACAGGGCGCGTTCCGCGTCGGCGACGAGCTGCTCCACGGGCACGGACAACAGGGACCGCCAGCCCTCCGGCGAGACCGGGGACGCCGGTGTGTCCTGGGGGGCGGCGGGGTGCGGGGGCGGGCACGGGGCGACGGGGCGGGGGGCCCCGTGGCTCAGGGGACCGGGCTCGGCCGGTGCGGGGTGCGGGGGCTCGGGGCGGAGGGGGCCGGAGCCGGCGGGTGAGGGGTGGGCGGGGGCGGGGACGGAGACCTCGTCCCAGCCGGTGACGACCCGCTGCCAGGCCTCCGTGTCATGGAGACGGGCGGCCTGGGCGTCGAGGTCCTCGGGGGTGAGGGCGGTGGTCGGCATGGGTGCGGGCTCCCCGTCGTAGCGGTCCGGTGGGAATCGGCCCGGTACGGCCGGCGGCGCGTCGCGGCCCCGGCCCGGTGCGGTCCCCGGCGTTGAGGCGAATGTCCGTCCGGTTCGCCGCCGGTTCCACCGGAGCGAGGCCATACGGGTGTGTCATGACGCGTTCCGGGGATCGGGGCGGGGGAGGCGTAAGAGCCCGGGGCCGGCCGGACCGGGGCGCCGGGGCGCTCGGGTGCGCGGCGCGGAGGGCGGGATGCGGGGGATAACCCCCGTACGCAGACGCCGGAGCACTCCAGTGCACAGACATCTGTGCACACGGCAGTGTGTGGGGCATGCCAGAGAAGCCCGGTGGTACCGAGATCAGTGAGCTGGCGGCCCTGAAGGCCCTCGCCCAGCCGCGACGCCAGCAGATCCTCCAGCACCTCACACTGCACGGCCCCGCGACCTCCGCGATCCTGGCCCGCGCCCTGGGCCTGAACACCGGCGCCACTAGCTACCACCTGCGCGAACTGGCGCGGTACGGCTTCGTGACCGGTGCCGAGGCACCGCGCCCGGAAGCGAGCGGCCCGGCCGCGCGACGGGCCCGGTGGTGGCGGGCGGTTCCCGGTGACCTCCGGTTCCCGCCGCCGTCCCGGCGCACCCCGGGGATGCGGGCCGTCATGGAGGAGCTGAACCACCACGCGTACGCCGCCGACCTCGAACTCTTCGAGCGGCTCCAGCGGGAGAGCGGCGCGGCGGCGGACGGCGCCGGCACCGACGACTGGGCCGACGCCCACGCGTACTCGCGCGGTGCGCTGCGGCTCACGCTCCCCGAGGTCAGGGAGTTCTTCGAGGAGTACATCGCCCTGATGAACCGCTACAAGCGCCCCGAGGAAGAGACCCCGCCGGGCGCCCGCACCGTCCACACCCGGCTGCTCGCCTTCCCCGAACCCGCCGGGGGCCCGCCGCCCGCCGGGGCCGTACCACCGACCGGCGAGGCCGGTCCCCACCACGGCTCCGCGCCCCACCCCCACGCGTTACCGGACGCCCGAGGCGTCTCCACGGACGACAACGACGGAAGAGAGACGGACGCATCATGATGCTGCGCTACGCCCTGCGGACGATCCGCCACCGCAAAGGGGGGTTCCTCGGCGCGCTGCTGGCCCTCATGTGCGCCGCCGCCCTCGTCACCGCCTGCGGCACCCTTCTGGAGACCGGTCTGCGCGGCCGGATCGCGACCGAGCGCTACGCGGCGACCCCGCTGGTCGTCTCCGCCGACCAGAACGTGCACCGCACCACCGTGAAGCACAAGGGCAACGGGAAGACAAAGGTCAAGCACAAGGCCAAGGCGGTCGCCGAGCGGGCCTGGCTGCCGGCCGCCACCGCCGCCCGGATCCGGGGCCTGGAAGGGGTGCGCGCGGTCGTTCCCGAACTGACCTTCCTGGCCGAGCCCCTGGGGCCGGCCGCGGAAGCGGAGGACGACGACCGCTCCACGTACGGGCACGCCTGGGAATCCGCCAGGCTCACTCCGTTCGCCCTGACCTCCGGCCGTGCCCCGGCGGGCGACGGCGACATCGTGATCGACCGGGACCTCGCCGGGCGGGCCGGACTCGCGACCGGGGACCGGATCACCGTGCAGTCCACACAGTCCCCGCGTACCTACCGCGTCAGCGGAATCGCCGCCCCCACGGGCGGTGCCGAGGTGAGCCGGCAGACCTCCCTGTTCTTCTCCGCTGCCGAGGCCCGGCGCCTCGCCGCCCGCCCCGGCCAGGTCTCCGCACTCGGCGTCCTGCCCACGGCGGGCACGGACACCGCCGAGCTGAAGCGGCGGGTCACGGACGCGCTCAAGGGCACCACCGCCCAGGTCTCCACGGGAGACGACCGGGGCCCGGTCGAGTTCCTGGACGCCGCGGGCGCCCGCATCAAGCTGGTGTCCATGGGCGGAGCGATGGGCGGCACCTCGCTCCTGGTCGCGGTGCTCGTCGTCGTCGGAACCTTCGCGCTCTCCGTCCAGCAGCGCCACCACGAGCTGGCCCTGCTCCGCTCCGTCGCCGCCACCTCGCGCCAGATCCGCGGCCTGCTCGGCCGCGAGGCGCTGGTCGTCGGGGCCGTCGCCGGAGTGCTGGGCGCCCTCGCCGGACTGCCGCTCGCCGGATGGCTGCACGGCAGGTTCGTCGACGGCGGCGTCGTGCCGCGGACCCTGGAGCGGTCGGCCGGAATCCTGCCCGCCCTCGCGGCCGTGGCCGTCACCCTCTTCGGCGCCTGGGCCGCCGCCCGGATCTCCGGCCGCCGCATCGCCCGCCTCCGGCCGGCCCAGGCCATGGCCGAGTCCGCCGTCGAGCGCCGCCGCCCGGCCCGCGGCCGGACCCTCGCCGGACTGCTCCTCCTGGCCGGCGGCGGAACACTCGTCGGCGTCCTGAGCATCCTGCACACCGAGGCCGCGTCGACCCCCGTCACCTTCCTCGCCGTGGTGGTCCTGGCCACGGCCGTGTCCCTGCTCGGTCCGTTCCTGGTCCGGACCGCCGCCTTCCTGCTGGGCGGGCTGCTCCGGGCGACCGGTCACACCGGGGCGCTGGCCGCCGCGAACATCCGCGGGAACTCCGCCCGGATGGCCTCCGTCGTCACCCCGCTCACCCTGCTCATCGCCATGACCTGCACGGTTCTGTTCGTCCAGCCCACCCTGGGCGACGCCGCCCTGGCCCAGGCCCGGGAGGGCACCCGCGCCACCTGGGTGCTCGGTGCGCAGGGGCCCGGCGTTCCGCCGGCCGCGGCCGAGGCCGTGCGGACCACCCCCGGCGTCACCGCCGCGACCGAGGTCGTCCGCACCACCCTGCGCGTCGGACTGGAGAAGTACCAGGCCCAGGGCGTCACCCCCGAAGGGCTCTCCCGCACCTGGGACCCCGAGGTCAGGGGCGGGTCCGTCGACGCCTTCAGCCGGAACCCCCGCTCCGTCGCCGTCAGCGAACTGGCCGCCGACCGCCTCGGCCTGCGCCCCGGCAGCGATCTCGCGCTCCACCTGGGCGACGGCACCCCGGCCACGCTCAAGGTCGCCGCCGTCTACCGGCGCGGCCTCGGCTTCGGCGACCTCACGCTCCCGCACGACCTGCTCGCCGCGCACATGGACAACCCGCTGGCCGCGACCGTCCTGGTCGCCGGGGACGCCGGCCGGGCCCGGCTGACGGCCGCGCTCAAGAAGTTCCCCGGGGTCGCCGTGGTCACCCCCGCGACCGCCGACCGGCTCCAGGCCGACCGGCAGCAGGAGAACGCCGGGATCAACCTGCTGGCCATGGGGCTCGTCCTGGCGTTCACCGCCATCGCCGTCGTCAACACCCTGGCCATGTCGGTCTCCGAGCGGTTCCGGGAGTTCGCCCTCCTGCGGCTGGCCGGGGCGACCCGCCGCCAGGTGCTGCGGATGCTGCGCACCGAGGCGCTGTCGGTCCTGACCGTCGCCACGGCCCTCGGCTCCGCCATCGCGCTCGCCGTCCTCACCGCCTTCAGCGTCGGCATGACCGGCGGAGCGGCCCCCTCCGTGGTCCCGGCCGTCTACGCGACCGTGATCGGCGCCGCCGCCCTGCTGGCGCTGATCGCCACCGCGCTGCCCGGCCGGATGGCGCTGAAGGGCCTCCCGGTGGACGCCGTCGCCAGCCGCTGAACACCGCGCCCCCGGCGGGGCTCCCGGTCATCCCTCGACCGGGAGCCCCGCCGCGCGCCATGCCTGGAAGCCGCCGATCAGATCCGTGGCCCGGTGCAGCCCGAGCCGGTGCAGCGATTCGACGGCGAGGCTCGACGCGTACCCCTCGTTGCAGATCACCACGACCCGGATCCCGTGGTCCACGGCCTCCGGCGCGCGATGGCTCCCGTCGGGGTCGAGCCGCCACTCCAGTTCGTTCCGCTCGACGACCAGGGCCCCCGGGATCAGCCCGTCCCGCTCGCGCAGCGCGGCGTAACGGATGTCCACGAGGAGGGCGTCCCGGTCGGCGGCGGCCGCGGCCTCGTGCGGGCCGAGCCGTTCGTACCCGGCCCGCACCCGTTCCAGCAGTGCGTCGATGCCCATCGGCCCGTCTCCGTTCCCGTGCAGCGCGGCGCTCACTGCCAGTCCTCGGGGATCTCGGTCTGTTCGAGCCGGAGCACCGCGCCCGTGCGGCTGTAGCGCCGGATGCGCGGCAGCGGCGGATAGTACGCGTGGACGGAGACGGCGTGCTCCGTGGGCGACTCGTTCAGCACCTCGTGCACATGGTGGCGGCCGAAGGCCCGGCCCTGGCCGGCCGTCAGTTCGCGGGTGCGGTCGATGCCCTCGGACAGTTCCAGGGTCTTCCAGCCGTCGGTGGGCAGCCGGGCCGCGAGCGAGTGCTCCCGCAGGGTGCCGGCGGCGGTGAGGAAGGCGCCCCTGGAGTCGGCGTGGTCGTGCCAGCCGGTCCCGGTCCCGGGCGGCCAGCCGATCAGCCAGGCCTCGCTGCCCCCGGGGCCGTCCAGCCGGATCCAGGTCCGGCCCTCGGGGTCGAGGGGCAGTGAGGCGACGAGCGCGGTGTCCGCGGCGGTACGGCGGACGAAGTCGAGCAACTGTGCGGCGTCCGGACCGGTCACGGGCGGACGCACGGGGGCGGGGGAGAGCGGAGCAGACACGGGAACCGTCCTGGGAGTTCGCGAGGGTGCCCCGGCCGTGCGCCGTGAAAGGCGGCGGCGGAGCGGGGAAGGGCGAATCAGCAGGACGGGCGACACACGCAGCCCGCGTAACGGAGCAGGTCCATATGGACCCTCCGCCACAGGCGCACATCGGTGTCGGTCATGACCGGGAGTAGACCATGTGCGCCCGCGGGGGTCAATTGATGTCTGCGGTCCGGTCGGAGCGTACGGAGGGCGTGAGCGGTCCGCCGCGCGCCGCGTCCACCGCGGCGAGGAGCTCCGCCGGCCGGACTCCGCCGAACGCCGCGACGAGATGGCCGTCGGGTCTGATCAGCAGCACGGTGTGCGCGGACGCCGCCGGGTACTCCTCGGCGACCAGGACTTCGGCGGGCACCGGCAGTCCGTCCACCGTCTCGACGAGCCGGGGCATCACCCCGGCCCGCATCCAGTGCCGCCGGTCCCACACCCCGGTGCCCGGAGCCACCAGCACCACCAGGAACCTCCCCTGTCCCAGCCGTTCCCGGAGCCGTACGCGCGTTCCGTCCGGTGCCGTCACCCGCACATCGGCCACCGGCGCACCGGGGGGCGTACCGACGGGGACGTGCGCCTCGGCGCGCGGGGGCGCAAGGGGGGAATGGGAGTAGGAAGGGGGCGCACCGAGGGGGCCACAGCCCAGATGTCCGTCGGTGAGCAGCGTGTCGTGCCCCCGTGCGCTCCCCGGGACGAGGGTCCGCAGTCCGCCGCCGCCCCGCAGTATCGGCAGCGACTGGTCGGCGGCGCGCAGCCGTGCGGCGACCGCGGCCCGCCGTTCGGACTGGTAGCTGTCGAGCAGCGCGTCCGAGGCGCCCTGGTGCCAGGCCACCGCGAGCTTCCACGCCAGGTTCTCCGCGTCGCGCAGCCCTTCGTCGAGCCCCTGGGTGCCCAGCGCCCCCAGCAGATGTGCCGCGTCCCCCGCCAGGAAGGCCCGCTTCACCCGCCAGCGCAGCGCGAGCCGGTGGTGCAGCGTGTGGACCCCGGTGTCCAGCAGTTCGTACGGCGGTGTCTCGCCGCACCAGCCGGCCAGGGTGTCCCTGACCCGGGTGACCAGGGCGTCCGGGGTGACCAGTTCGCCGCGTGGCGGAAGCAGCCAGTCCAGCCGCCAGACCCCGTCGGGCAGCGGCCGCGCGGTGACCTCGGCGCCGCCGGTGCGCCACGGCGGCGAGCGGTGCAGGACGGCCTCGCCGGGCCACGGCAGTTCGGTGCGCAGCGCGGCCACGGCCTGCCGCTCCACCGCCGTACGCCCGGGGAACCGGATCTCCAGGAGCTTGCGCACGGTGGACCGGGCGCCGTCGCAGCCGACCAGGTAACTCCCGCGCCACCAGGTCGAACCCGGCTCCCGGGTGTGCACCGTGACACCGGCCCGGTCCTGCTCCAGGGTGTCGATCCGACTGGCTCCGGCCGTCCGGATCAGCTCGTGCGCGGCGACCGCGTCCCGCAGTCCGCGGACCAGCGCGTGCTGGGGCACATGGACCGGGGCGACCGGCATCCCGCCGTCCGGGGAACCCGTGCCGAGGGCCAGCTGGCGCATCACCTGCCCGCGTCGCAGCGACCGCCAGCCCGTCCAGCGCAGCCCCTCGTCCTGGAGCGACTTGCAGCCGAGCCGTTCCACCAGGTCGGCGGTGTCCTCGCGCAGCACGACGGTGCGGGCCGGACGGATCTCCTCGCGTTCCGGGTCCTCGTCGAGGAGCACCGAGGGAACGCCCTGGGCCGCGAGTGCCAGCGACAGCACCAGGCCGACCGGCCCGGCACCGACGACGATCACCGGGTCCATGGCGCGGCCTCCGGATCACCCGTGGTCGGACGCGGGGTGGCGCACGTACGGAGCGAAGGGGCCGTGACGGCCCCCCGGGCGGGGGGCGGTGTCGACGGGGATGCGGCGGCGGGAGCTCGGTGCGCGATCACAGAACGTATGCAACCTACTGCCGGTGCGTGCGTCAAGTGACACCCGGACGCGGCGAGGGGCAGGGGCGTGCGTGCCCCTGCCCCTCGTGCGACGTCCGCCGACGCGCCGTCAGGTGCTGGTCGAGTCCATGACGACCACCGGCTCACCGACCGTCGTGGGTGCGCCCCCCTTGCCCCCGCTCTTCTTCCGCTGCCGGAGCCGGCGCTCCAGCCAGCTCGCGAACGAGGTGAGGGAGAAGTTCAGGGCGATGTAGATCAGCGCGATGACGGTGAAGCAGGCGATGGTGTTCGCGCCGTAGTTCGCCGACATCGGCCGGACGGAGGCCAGCAGCTCGGGGAAGGTCATCATGGCGCCGCCCAGGGCGGTGTCCTTCACGATGACGACGAGCTGGCTGACGATCGCGGGCAGCATGGCGGTGACCGCCTGCGGCAGCAGCACGAAGACCATGATCTGGCCCTTGCGCATGCCGATCGCCTTGGCCGCGTCCGTCTGGCCGCGCGGCAGGGTCTCGATGCCGGTCCGCACGATCTCGGCGAGCACCGAGGCGTTGTAGAGCACCAGACCCGTGATGACGGCGTACAGCGGACGGGTGTCCGTGCTGATGTCCGTGTACTCGGAGTACACCGCGTTCGCGATGATCATCAGGATCAGCACCGGGATCGCGCGGAAGAACTCCACGACCACCCCGGACGGAACCCGCACCCACCGGTGGTCCGAGAGCCGGCCGATCCCGAACAGGGCGCCCAGCGGCAGCGCGATGAGCAGGGCGAAGAACGCGGCCTTCAGCGTGTTCTCCAGGCCGGGCCAGATGTAGGTCTCCCACGGCTGGGGACTGGTGAAGAACGGCTTCCACTTGACCCAGTCGAGCTGGTGCTTCGAGTTGAGGCCGTCGTACACCCACCACACCACGGCCGCGGCGGCGACCAGGAAGAGGACCGTGTAGAGGATGTTCCGCCGCTTGGCGCGGGGGCCCTGGGCGTCGTAGAGGACGGAACTCATCGCTTCACCGCCACCTTCTTGCTCACCCAGCCGAGGAGGAGGCCGGTCGGGAGGGTCAGAACGATGAAGCCGAAGGCGAAGACGGCCGCGATCAGCAGCAGTTGGGCCTCCGCCTCGATCATGCCCTTCATCAGGTACGAGGCCTCCGCCACACCGATCGCCGAGGCGACCGTGGTGTTCTTCGTCAGCGCGATCAGCACGTTCGAGAGCGGGTTGACGACGGAACGGAACGCCTGCGGAAGGATGATCAGCCACAGCACCTGCGTGAACGTCAGGCCGAGGGCACGCGCCGCCTCGGCCTGGCCGACCGGCACCGTGTTGATGCCGGACCGCAGGGCCTCGCAGACGAAGGAGGCGGTGTAGGCGGCCAGGGCGAGCACCGCGAGCCGGAAGTTGATGGCGGTGAAGTCACTGGCCCCGAGGTTCACACCCAGCGTCTGGTTCAGGCCCAGCGACGCGAAGATGATGATCACGGTCAGCGGGGTGTTCCGGACGATGTTGACGTAGCCGGTGGCGAAGCCGCGCATCAGGGGGACCGGGCTGACCTTCATGCCGGCCAGCAGCGTTCCCCATATGAGGGAGCCGAGGGCGGAGTAGACGGTGAGCTTCACCGTCACCCAGAAGGCCCCCAACAGGTCATAACCTTCAAGAAAGTCGAACACGATCTCCCGTGCTTCCACGTGTAGGAGGGCACGGCGCGCCGCCGTCAGCGGCGGCGCGCCCGGTCAGCCCTGCTTCACTTGACGACGTCGCCGATCTTCGGCGCTTCCTCGTTCTTGTAGCCGGCCGGACCGAAGTTGGCGTCCACGGCCTTCTTCCACGAGCCGTCCGAGACCATCTTGGTCAGCGCGTCGTTGATCTTCTTCTTGAGGTCGGCGTCGCCCTTCTTCAGACCGATGCCGTAGTTCTCGTTGGTCATCTTGAAGCCGGCCAGCTTGAACTTGCCCTTGTTGGCGTCCTGCGAGGCGTAGCCGGCAAGGATGCTGTCGTCCGTGGTCAGGGCGTCGACGACCTTGTTCTCCAGGCCGGTCAGGCACTCCGAGTAGCCGCCGAACTCCTGGAGCTGCGCCTTCGGGGCCAGCTTGTCGTGGACGTTCTTCGCCGAGGTCGAGCCGGTGACCGAGCAGAGCTTCTTGTTGTTCAGGTCGGACGGCGACTTGAACGAGTCGTCGTCCGCGCGCACCAGGATGTCCTGGTGGGCGAGGAGGTACGGGCCCGCGAAGTCGACCTTCTGCAGACGCTCGTCGTTGATCGAGTAGGAGGCGACGATGAACTTGACGTCACCGCGCGAGATCGCCGTCTCGCGGTCGGCGCTCTTCGTCTCCTTGAACTCGATCTTGTCGGCGGCGTAGCCGAGCTCCTTGGCGACGTACGTGGCGACGTCGACGTCGAAACCGGTGTACTTGCCGTCCGGCGTCTTCAGACCGAGACCGGGCTGGTCGATCTTGATGCCGATCGTGATCTTCCCGCCGCCGCCCGAACCGGACGAGTCGTCCTTCTTGTCGTCGGAACCGCAGGCAGTGGCGGTCAGGGCGAGTGCGAGCACGGCGGCCGAGGCGGCGGTGACCTTACGAAGCTGCATGGTGAAATTCCCTAGGGTTGACGCGATGTGAGTGATCAGCCGGTCCGTGGGACCGGTGCCGAAGCCTCGTCAGTGGTGCAGGATCTTCGACAGGAAGTCCTTGGCGCGGTCACTGCGCGGATTGCTGAAGAACTGGTCCGGCGTGGCCTCTTCGACGATCTTCCCGTCCGCCATGAAGACCACACGGTTCGCGGCGGACCGGGCGAAGCCCATCTCGTGCGTGACCACGACCATGGTCATGCCCTCGCGGGCGAGCTGCTGCATGACCTCCAGCACCTCGTTGATCATCTCCGGGTCGAGCGCGGAGGTCGGCTCGTCGAAGAGCATGACCTTGGGGTCCATCGCCAAGGCCCGTGCGATCGCCACGCGTTGCTGCTGTCCGCCGGAGAGCTGGGAGGGGTACTTGTCGGCCTGGGCGCCGACCCCCACCCGGTCGAGCAGCGCGCGCGCCTTCTCCTCGGCCGCCTTCTTGTCCGCCTTGCGGACCTTGAGCTGGCCGAGCGTCACGTTCTCCAGCACCGTCTTGTGCGCGAAGAGATTGAACGACTGGAAGACCATGCCGACGTCGGCGCGCAGCCGCGCCAGCTCCTTGCCCTCCTGGGGCAACGGCTTCCCGTCGATCGTGATCGCGCCCGAGTCGATCGTCTCCAAGCGGTTGATCGTGCGGCACAGCGTGGACTTCCCGGACCCGGACGGCCCGATGACGACCACGACCTCGCCGCGGGCGATCGTCAGGTCGATGTCCTGGAGCACATGCAGCGCGCCGAAGTGCTTGTTGACGTTGCTCAGCACCACCAGGTCGCCGGCCGCGGGTGCAGCGTCCTCGACGCCCTTGGTCACTGAAACTCCGCTCATCGGCTTCTTGCTCCGTCCTCCTCGGTTGGCAAGGACCTTAGTGACGCAGTGCGACCAGCGTCATTACATCTGAGCGGAAATTGAGCATAACGATCCGGCGGCAACCGGACACTATGCGTGAACGGGACGACCCGTGGAACCCCCGGGGCGTACCGGGTGCATAACGGAAACCCGGATGCAACGGGCGGGCCCTTGACTGGTCCGCCCGTCATCGGAGTGGATGCCCTGGTACACCCTGACGTGAAACGCCCCGATACGGGGAAGTGACCAGAGGCGTACGCGACCGTACACGGCACACCGAGACCACGCCTTCGGAGAGGGGGGCCCATGAGACTGCTGCTCGTCGAGGACGACAACCACGTGGCCGCCGCCCTGTCCGCGATCCTCGCCCGGCACGGCTTCCGGGTGGTGCACGCCCGCAGCGGCGAGGAGGCCCTCCAGGCGCTCCTGCCCACCGACACCGAGCCCTTCGGCGTCGTCCTCCTGGACCTGGGACTGCCCGACCAGGACGGCTACGAGGTGTGCGGGAAGATCCGCAAGCGCAGCTCCGTGCCCGTGATCATGGTGACCGCGCGGGCCGACGTCCGCTCCCGGATCCACGGCCTCAACCTCGGCGCCGACGACTACGTCACCAAGCCGTACGACACCGGTGAGCTCCTCGCGCGCATCCACGCGGTCAGCCGCCGCAAGACGGCCGGCGAGGACACCGCGCCCACCCCGCTCGCCGCGCTGCGCCTGGGCCACGTGCACATCGAGCTGCCGACCCGCAGGGTCAGCGTGGACGGCAGCGAAGTCCAGCTCACCCGCAAGGAGTTCGATCTGCTGGCCCTGCTCGCCCAGCGTCCCGGGGTGGTGTTCCGCCGCGAGCAGATCATCAGCGAGGTGTGGCGCACCAGCTGGGAGGGTACGGGGCGCACGCTGGAGGTGCACGTCGCCTCACTGCGCTCCAAGCTGCGGCTGCCCGCCCTGATCGAGACGGTGCGCGGGGTCGGCTACCGGCTCGTCGCCCCGTCCGCGTAGAGGCGACCGTTCCCGTTGCGCACCCGGCTGCTTCCGCTGCTCATCGTCCTCATGGCGAGCGTCCTGCTGGCGCTCGGCTTCCCGCTGGCGGTCAGCGTCGCGGCGGCGCAGCAGCAGCGCGTCGTCATCGACCGCATCGACGACACGGCGCGCTTCGCGGCGCTCGCCCAGTTCATCACCGAGCGCACCACCGGCTACGACGAGCGGCGCCGCACCCTCCAGATCGAACTGGAGACCTACGCCGGGGTGTACGGCATCCGGGCCGGTGTCTTCTACCGCGACGACACCGCGATGGCCAAGGCCCCCGCCGCCTGGGTGCTGCCCGTCGAGGGCGAGGGCCGCCAGGCCTTCAAGGAGGCGCTGCTCGGCCGCCGCAGCCACGATCCGCCGCAGGTCTGGCCCTGGCAGGACGGACGCGTCGTCGTGGCCTCGCCGGTCGTCCGGGACGGCGACGTGATCGCCGTCGTCGTCATCGACTCGCCCACCGGGGAGATGCGTTCCGGCACGCTCCGCGGCTGGCTGCTGATCGCCGCCGGCGAGGTGGTCGCCATGCTGGTCGCGCTCGGCGCGGCGAACCGGCTCACCGGCTGGGTCCTGCTGCCCGTACGGACCCTGGACGCCGCCGCCCACGACATCGCCAGCGGAAGGATGCGCTCCAGGGTCGCGGCCTCCGGCGGACCGCCGGAACTCCGGCGCCTGGCCCGCTCGTTCAACGAGATGGCCGACAACGTGGAGGACGTGCTGGAGCAGCAGCGCGCCTTTGTCGCCGACGCCTCGCACCAGTTGCGCAACCCGCTGGCCGCACTGCTCCTGCGCATCGAGCTGCTCGCCCTCGAACTGCCCGAGGGCAACGAGGAGATCGCCTCCGTGCGCACCGAGGGCAAGCGCCTCGGCCAGGTCCTCGACGACCTGCTCGATCTGGCCCTCGCCGAGCACGCCGACGCCGATCTGCGGCTCACCGACATCGGCGCGCTGACCGCGGAGCGCGTCGCCTCGTGGCGTCCGGTTGCCGAGGAGAAGGGTGTACGGCTCCGGGCGGACGACCTGCCGGCCGTCACCG
Organism: Streptomyces sp. NPDC024555; assembly: GCF_055559335.1. Classification (NCBI taxonomy): domain Bacteria; kingdom Bacillati; phylum Actinomycetota; class Actinomycetes; order Kitasatosporales; family Streptomycetaceae; genus Streptomyces; species Streptomyces sp. NPDC024555. The sequence goes on along the minus strand of NZ_JBVHKV010000016.1, from coordinate 181,432 downwards.
CCTGGGCCGACCCCGTCGCCCTGTCCAGCGCGCTCGACGCCGTCATCGACAACGCGCTCAAGTTCACCCCCGCGGACGAGGAGGTCCGGGTCTCCGTCGCCTCGGCCGGCGCCCATGCCACCGTCGTCGTCGCCGACCACGGCCCCGGCCTCACCGACCAGGAGATGGAACGCATCGGCGACCGGTTCTGGCGCAGCTCCCAGCACCAGAACATCAGCGGCTCCGGCCTCGGCCTCTCCATCTCCAAGGCGCTGCTCGCCGCGGGCGGCGGCACGCTGTCCTGCTCCCGCAACACCCCGCACGGGCTGTGCGTGACCGTCTCGGTGCCCCGCGACGACCCCCGGAGCTGAGGACGCCCCGGCCCGTCAGGGCTTGACCGAGCGGTAGTACCGCTTGGCCCCCTCGTGCAGCGGCAGCGGATCGGTGTAGATCGCCGTGCGCAGGTCCACCAGCTGCGCGGCGTGCACCTCACGGCCGATCCGGTCCCGGCTGTCGATCACGGTACGGGTGAACGCCTCCGTCATCGCCGGGTCCGTGCGGTCGGTGGTCACCAGCACATTGGCCACCGCGACCGTGGGGACGGCCTGGCCCTGCTGGGCGTTGAGATAGGCGTCGGCGGGCATCACGGCGGAGCGGTAGTAGCGCGTCGAGCCGCCGGCCGCCTGGAGCCGTTTGACGAGAGCCTCCTCCAGGGGCACCAGCCGGATCGGGAAGCGGGCCGAGAGATCGGCCACCGCGCTGGTGGGCAGCCCGCCCGACCAGAAGAAGGCGTCCAGCCGGCCGTCCTCCAGCAGCTTCGGCATGGTGTCGATCCCGGCCGGCACCGCCGTCACGTCCTCGACCGGGTCCAGCCCGGCCGCCGTCATGATCCGGTCCGCGACCAGCCGCACCCCCGAGCCCGGCTGTCCGACCGCGACCGTCCGGCCCCGCAGATCGGCGACCTTGCCGATGTCCGAGCCACGCTTCACGACGAGCTGGATGTAGTCGTCGTACAGCCGCACACAGCCGCGCAGCCGCTCGAAACCGGGCTTGCGGTCCCGGAGGTACGTGGCGACCGCGTCGGTGGTCGCGATGGTGAAGTCCGCCCGGCCGGTCGCCACCCGGGAAATGTTCTGCTGCGAGCCCTCACTGGTCTGCAGGTGTATGGAGACGTTCGGCAGATCCTTGTCCAGAGCGCCCCTGAGCCGCTCGCCGTAGCGCTGGTAGACACCGCTGCGCACCCCCGTGCTGAAGGTCAGCGAGCCCGTCGGAGCCGGTTCCCCCAGGGGCAGCAGCCACCACAGCAGCAGTCCGAGCACGACGGCGAGGACGGCGCCCGCCCGCAGCGAGCGCCGCCGGACCGTTCGGGAGAGCGCCGGGAGCATGGCGGCGATCCTGCCAGGTCCGTCCCTGCCCTGACCAGGGGCGGTCCGTGATCCCGCACCCGTGCGACCCCGGCTGCGACGGGAGGTGTCCGGGCAGCGCCTACCCTTGTCGCATGAGCAGCGGCAACCGGAGCGAAGCAGTGGACGTCAGAAAAAGCTATGAGGTGCGCACCTACGGGTGCCAGATGAACGTCCACGACTCCGAGCGGCTCTCGGGTCTGCTGGAGGACGCCGGGTACGTACGGGCGCCCGAGGGCTCCGACGGCGACGCCGACGTCGTCGTCTTCAACACCTGCGCCGTCCGCGAGAACGCCGACAACAAGCTCTACGGCAACCTCGGCCGCCTGGCCCCGATGAAGACGAAGCGCCCCGGCATGCAGATCGCCGTCGGCGGCTGCCTCGCCCAGAAGGACCGCGACACCATCGTCGAGCGGGCCCCCTGGGTCGACGTCGTCTTCGGCACGCACAACATCGGCAAGCTGCCCGTCCTGCTGGAACGCGCCCGCGTCCAGGAGGAGGCACAGATCGAGATCGCCGAATCCCTGGAGGCCTTCCCCTCCACGCTGCCCACCCGCCGCGAGTCGGCGTACGCCGCCTGGGTCTCGATCTCCGTCGGCTGCAACAACACCTGCACCTTCTGCATCGTCCCGGCGCTGCGCGGCAAGGAGAAGGACCGCCGGACCGGCGACATCCTCGCCGAGATCGAGGCCCTGGTCGCCGAGGGCGTCTCCGAGATCACCCTGCTCGGCCAGAACGTCAACGCCTACGGCTCCGACATCGGCGACCGCGAGGCGTTCTCCAAGCTGCTGCGCGCCTGCGGACGGATCGAGGGCCTGGAGCGGGTCCGCTTCACCTCGCCGCACCCGCGCGACTTCACCGACGACGTGATCGCCGCCATGGCCGAGACGCCGAACGTGATGCCGCAGCTCCACATGCCCATGCAGTCCGGCTCCGACCGGGTCCTGAAGGCCATGCGCCGCTCGTACCGGCAGGAACGCTTCCTCGGGATCATCGACAAGGTGCGGGCCGCGATGCCCGACGCCGCGATCTCCACCGACATCATCGTCGGCTTCCCCGGGGAGACCGAGGAGGACTTCGAGCAGACCATGCACGCGGTCCGCGAGGCGCGCTTCGCCAACGCCTTCACCTTCCAGTACTCCAAGCGCCCCGGGACGCCGGCCGCCGACATGGAGGGCCAGATCCCCAAGGAGGTCGTCCAGGAGCGCTACATGCGCCTGTCCGCCCTCCAGGAGGAGATCTCCTGGGAGGAGAACAAGAAGCAGGTAGGCCGCACCCTGGAGGTCATGGTCGCCGAGGGCGAGGGCCGCAAGGACGGTGCCACCCACCGCCTGTCCGGCCGCGCCCCCGACAACCGCCTCGTGCACTTCACCAAGCCGGACGAGGACGTGCGGCCCGGCGACGTGGTGACCGTTGAGATCAGCTACGCCGCCCCGCACCACCTGCTCGCCGAGGGCGCCCCCCTCGCCGTGCGGCGCACCCGCTCCGGCGACGCCTGGGCCCGGCGCAACGCCGCCGAGGCCGCCGAGCCCGCCGGCGTCATGCTCGGCCTGCCCGGGATCGGCGTCCCCGAGCCGCTGCCCGCCGCCTCGGCCCCCGGCTGCGGCTGCGACTGACCGGACCGACCGGCTCCGCCACGGAGTGCGGCCCGCCCGCCCCGGCGCGGGCGCGGCCGCACTCCGTCGTACGCGGGCGGCACACGGCCGGGCGACGGGCGGCCAGTACGCTGCCCCCCATGCTTGTCGCCGCCGCTGTCTGCCCCTGCCCCCCGCTGCTCGTCCCCGACGTCGCCGCCGGTGCCGCGCCCGAACTCGACCCCCTGAGGGCCGCGTGCGCCGACGCCCTGGGCGTCCTGGCCGCCTCCCGGCCCGATCTCCTCGTCGTGGTCGGTCCGGCGGGCCTCGCGGGCCGCGGCCCGCACCCCGAGGGCGCCACCGGGGACTTCCGCGAGTTCGGCGTCGACCTCGGCGTACGGCTCGGACGCGACCTCGGGGCGACGGCCGAGCGCCCGCTCGCCCCGTCCCTCGCCGTCGGCGCCTGGCTGCTGGCCGACGCCGGATGGGACGCCGCCCCCGTCGAGGCGCTCGGGGTGGGCGAACCGCTGGAGACCGCCCGCTGCGTGGCCGAGGGGCGCGCGCTGGCCGCCCGCGCGGACCGGGTCGCCCTTCTGGTGATGGGCGACGGCAGCGCCTGCCGCACCCTGAAGGCCCCCGGCTACCTCGACGAGCGCGCCGCCGGATTCGACGCGGCCGCCGCCCGCGCCCTCGCCGCCGCGGACCCGGACGCGCTGATGGCGCTGGACGAGACCCTGGCCTACGAACTCAAGGCCGCGGGCCGCGCGCCCTGGCAGTTGCTCGCCGGGGCGGCCCAGGGGGCCCGGCCGGCCGGCCGACTGCTGTACGACGACGCGCCCTACGGCGTGGGCTATCTGGTCGCCACCTGGTCCTGACGGGCCCGCCCGCACGCGTAAAGGCCGCGGAGCGTCGTGCTCCGCGGCCTTTACACGTGCGGCCCCGTCCGGACCGGGGTCAGGAGGCGGGAGGCGTACTGCCGGGAGCCGGCGGCTTGCCGTCGCCGTCCTTGTGGGACAGCTTCTCCCTCGCGTCCTTCGCCTTCTGCGTACCGGACACGATCTTGTCGCTGTACTTGCCCTTGGTCTTCTCGTCCACGGTCCGCGCGGCCTTGTCGAGCCCCTGGTCGATCTTGTCCCCGTGCTGCTGCGCGAGGTCGCTGATCTTGTCCTTCGCCGGGCCGAGCTTCGCCTTCAAACTGTCCATGAGGCCCATCGGGCACCTTCTCTGCTGGGGGCTGCGTGCGCGTGCTCTCTCCGGCTCCGCCTACCCGCCCCGCCCCGGCGCACTCCGGGCCGCCGACGGGGGCGGACCGGGGAGGCCGACGGCGGAACCGTGAGAAACCACCCATATGTAGTCGTCAGTTTACTCGACGGCTCGTCATACGGCGTCCGGCCCGTCCCTCCCGCATCGTCCGTTCGGGAACGGCCCCGAGGTTTGCGAGACTGTGCCGGTGACAAGTCCAGCTCCCGCACCGCGGGTCATCACCGTCGTCGGTCCCACCGCAGCCGGAAAGTCCGACCTGGGGGTGTTCCTCGCGCAGCGGCTCGGGGGCGAAGTGGTCAACGCCGACTCCATGCAGCTCTACCGCGGCATGGACATCGGCACCGCCAAGCTCACCCCGGCCGAACGCGGATCCGTCCCCCACCACCTGCTGGACATCTGGGACGTCACCGAGACCGCCAGCGTGGCCGAGTACCAGCGCCTGGCCCGCGCCGAGATCGACCGGCTGCTCGCCGAGGGCCGCACCCCCGTCCTGGTCGGCGGCTCCGGCCTCTACGTGAAGGGCGCGATCGACGCCCTGGAGTTCCCCGGCACCGACCCGGACGTCCGTGCCGCCCTGGAGGCGGAGCTCGCCCTGCGCGGCTCGGGCGCCCTGCACGCACGGCTGGCGGCGGCCGACCCCGAGGCGGGCCGCGCCATCCTGCCCAGCAACGGCCGGCGCATCGTCCGCGCCCTGGAGGTCATCGAGATCACCGGCAAGCCCTTCACCGCCAACCTCCCCGGCGACGACGCGGTCTACGACGCCGTCCAGATCGGCGTCGACGTCGCCCGTCCCGAACTCGACGAGCGCATCGCCCGCCGCGTCGACCGGATGTGGGAGGCCGGACTCGTGGACGAGGTCCGCGCCCTGGAGGCGCGCGGGCTGCGCGAGGGCCGCACGGCCTCCCGCGCCCTCGGCTACCAGCAGGTCCTCGCCGCCCTGGCCGGGGAGTGCACCGAGGACGAGGCGCGCGCCGAGACCGTGCGCGCCACCAAACGCTTCGCGCGCCGTCAGGACTCCTGGTTCCGCCGCGACCCGCGCGTCCGGTGGCTGAACGGCGCCGTCGAGCACCGCGGGGAACTCCCGGGCCAGGCGCTGGCGTTGGTCGAACGGGCGGTTACAGCCTGATCACGTGATGGCATCGGGACGCCCTGCCCGTCAGTTCGGGGACCCGGAGCGTGCCATCATCGAGCATCGATCGACCAGTGGAGTCCGAGTTGGGAGGGCGCGTGGCGATGGAGGCCGGCCCTCGCGACACGGAACGAGACGCATCGCCGACGCGGCACGACGCGGGCGGCCTGAGCCCCGACGGGCCCGACGAGCCGACCGTGACCCCCGAGGTCGAGGTCGAGCTGCGGCCGGCCCGGCGGCTGCGCATCTGGCAGCTCGCGCCCATCGTGATGCTCGCCGCCCTCGGCTCCCTCATGTTCGCCTTCCCGCTCGCCTTCGAGGTGGGCGACGGCGGCCCGGTGGTCGCCATGCTCGGGCTGCTGATCAGCGGCTGCGCGGCCGGCTGGGGCATGATGGCCGCCCGTCGCGTCGGCTACACCTGGCCCGGACTGCCGAGCCGGGGCGCGGGGGAGCGCGCGGACTGGCGCGTGGTCGCCCTGTACGCCGCCGTGGCGCTCGCGCTGGTCGCGCTGGCCGTCTGGCGCGTGGCCCGGCTGCGCGGCTGACGGACCCGCGCCGGTTTCCCCGCTGTCGGCGCCGCCTCGTACAGTTGTCCCGTGACCACCTCGCAGATCGCCTTCCTCAAGGGCCACGGCACCGAGAACGACTTCGTGATCGTTCCCGACCCGGACAACGCCCTGGACCTGCCCGCGTCCGTCGTCGCCGGGCTGTGCGACCGCCGCGCCGGCATCGGCGGTGACGGACTGCTCCACGTCGTGCGGAGCGCCGCCCACCCCGAGGCGCGGTCCATGGCGGACGAGGCCGAGTGGTTCATGGACTACCGCAATGCGGACGGCTCCGTCGCCGAGATGTGCGGCAACGGCGTGCGTGTCTTCGCCCGCTACCTCCAGCGGGCCGGCGCCGCAGAGGAGGGCGACCTGGCCGTCGCCACCCGTGGCGGGGTCAAGAAGGTGCACCTCGCCAAGAACGGCGACGTGACCGTCGCGATGGGCCGCGCCGCACTCCCGGCCGACGGCGTCACCGTCACGGTCGACGGCCGCAGCTGGGACGCCCGCAACGTGAACATGGGCAACCCCCACGCGGTCGCCTTCGTCGACGACCTGGCGCACGCCGGCGCGCTCATCGCCGAGCCCGCCTACGGTCCCGCCCCGGTCTACCCCGACGGCGTCAACATCGAGTTCGTCGTCGACCGGGGCCCCCGGCACGTGGCGATGCGCGTCCACGAGCGCGGCTCCGGCGAGACCCGTTCCTGCGGCACCGGCGCCTGCGCGGTGGCCGTCGCGGCCGCCCGCCGGGACGGCGCCGACCCGGCCGTGACCGGCACGCCCGTCACGTACACCGTCGACCTGCCCGGCGGCACCCTCGTCATCACCGAGCACCCCGACGGCGGCATCGAGATGACCGGCCCCGCCGAGATCGTCGCCGAAGGCAAGATCGACACGGCGTGGCTCGAAACGCTGAACGGATAGCACTTCGCTCGAATGGGTGATCCGTTTCACGCTGAGCGAGAGCGGCACTCCGCCACGTGGTGGGCTCGGTAGCATCAAGCACCGGCCCGGAGGCGCGACCGCACCTTCCACCCGCCGGTCGACGCAGCCGGAGGTGCCCCATGAGCGCAGAGGCCACCAATCCAGGTGCTCCCGCCCGCAGGCGGAGCCGTCCCCGGATCGATCTGCGCCGGCTCGGCCGCGTCGCACTGCTCGGCCCGGTCTCCCGGGACCGGCTGCCCGACGCCATCGGACACGTCGCCGAGACGCACCGGGCCCACCACCCCGACGCCGACCTCTCGGTGCTGCGCCGGGCCTACGTCCTCGCCGAGAGCTCGCACCGGGGACAGATGCGCAAGAGCGGCGAGCCGTACATCACCCACCCGCTCGCCGTCACCCTGATCCTCGCCCAGCTCGGCGCCGAGACCACCACCCTCACCGCCTCCCTCCTCCACGACACCGTCGAGGACACCGAGGTCACCCTCGACCAGGTGCGCGAGGAGTTCGGCGAGGAGGTCTGCTACCTGGTCGACGGCGTGACCAAACTGGAGAAGGTCGACTACGGGGCCGCGGCCGAACCCGAGACCTTCCGCAAGATGCTCGTGGCCACCGGCGACGACGTCCGCGTGATGTCGATCAAGCTCGCCGACCGGCTGCACAACATGCGCACCCTCGGTGTGATGCGCCCCGAGAAACAGGCCCGGATCGCCAAGGTCACCCGCGACGTGCTGATCCCGCTCGCCGAACGGCTCGGCGTCCAGGCGCTCAAGACCGAGCTGGAGGACCTCGTCTTCGCGATCCTCCACCCCGAGGAGTACGCGCACACCCGGGCCCTGATCTCCGCCGCCACCACCGGCGACGACGCGCTCACCGCGACCGCGGACCGGGTCTCCGCGGTGCTCCGCGAGGCCGGCATCCCCGCCGAGACCGTCGTCCGGCCCCGCCACTTCGTCTCCGTCCACCGCGTCCGGATGAAACGCGGCGAACTGCGCGGCAGCGACTTCGGCCGGCTGCTGGTCCTGGTCGGCGAGGACGCCGACTGCTACGCCGTCCTCGGCGAACTGCACACCTGCTTCACACCGGTGATCTCCGAGTTCAAGGACTTCATCGCCTCGCCCAAGTTCAACCTCTACCAGTCGCTGCACACCGCCGTGGTGGGCCCGCGGGGCGAGGTCGCCGAGGTCCTCATCCGCACCCACCGGATGCACCGGGTCGCCGAGGCCGGCGTCATCGCGCTCGGCAATCCGTACGCCGCCGACGGCATCGCCGGCGCCGAACCGGCCGACGGGGAGCGTGCCGACCCCACCCGCCCCGGCTGGCTCTCCAGGCTCCTCCAGTGGCAGCAGTCGGCCCCCGACCCCGACACCTTCTGGACCACCCTGCGCGCGGACCTCGCCGAGGACCGCGAGATCACCGTCTTCCGCACCGACGGCGGCACGCTCGGCCTGCCCGCGGGCGCCAGCTGCGTGGACGCCGCCTACGCGCAGTACGGCGACGCCGCGCACGCCTGCATCGGCGCCCGGGTGAACGGACGGCTCGCCACCCTCGGCACGGTCCTCGGCGACGGTGACACCGTGCAGCTCCTGCTCGCGGAGGACGCCGCCTCCGGCCCCTCGCCCGCCTGGCTCGACCACGCCCGCACCCCCGCCGCCCGCATCGCCATCACCGGCTGGCTCGACGCCCATCCGCAGGACGCCGAGGACACCGCCCCGGCCGGCGCGCGCGGCCCCGTACCGCAGCCCTGCCGCCCGGCACGGACCGGAACGGCCCGGGAGCCCGCCCGGACCGTCGGCGCCGTGGTCGACGGACCCGACACCCCGGTCCGGCTGGCCGGCTGCTGCAGCCCCGTGCCACCCGACGACGTCACCGGATTCACCGTGCGCGGCGGCGCCGTCACAGTGCACCGGCTGGAGTGTCCGGCCGTCGGCCGGATGGCCGCCGTCGGCCGGGTGCCCGTCCCCGTCAGCTGGGGCGACACCCCCGCCTGCCGGGTCACCCTGGTCGCCGAGTCCTTCGGCCGGCCGCGGCTGCTCGCCGACCTCACCGAGGCCATCGCCGGGGCCGACGCGGCCGTCGTCTCCGCCACCGTGGAACCCCCCAGCGAACAGCGCGTGCGCCACACCTACACGCTCCACCTCCCCGACGCGGCCGGACTGCCCGCGCTGATCCGCGCCATGCGCGAGGTGCCGGGGGTGTACGACGTGAGCCGTGCCCAGCACCCGGCCACCGCCCTCTGAGCGTTCCCCCGTCCGCCGCGGCGGACCCCGTTCGAGTGGCGCGGCGCGCGGCGTCCCTGTAGTGCGGGGCGGCGCTGGTAGCCGTAGTCCATGCCGTTCCTCTCCCGCCCGCTGCGGGCCGCCGTGCTGGCCGCCGCAACGGTCTCCACGCTCGTCGCCGCCACCCTGCCCGCCCCGGTGCCGCTGGGCATCGGGGACCCGCTCTTCCCGCACCTGGGCAACCCCGGGTACGACGTCCTCGCCTACGACATCGCCCTCGACTACCGGGGCGACAACGACAGGCCCCTGGAGGCCGTCACCACGATCGACGCGCGCACGACCGAGGCGCTCGACCGGATCAACCTCGACTTCACCCGGGGCACCGTGCGCTCGGTCGCCGTCAACGGGGTGCGCGCCGACTTCACGGTGTCCGGCGAGGACCTGATCGTCGAACCGATCGGCTCCCTCCCCGAGGGCGTGCCCGTACGCATCACCGTCCGGCACACCAGCGATCCGGGGGGCGAACGCGACACCGGCGGCTGGGTGCGGACCGCCGACGGGCTCGCCATGGCCAACCAGGCGGACGCCGGCCACCGCGTCTTCCCGGGCAACGACCACCCCGCCGACAAGGCGTACTTCACCTTCCGGGTCACCGCCCCGCAGGAGCTGACCGTGGTCGCCAACGGGGTGCGGACCGGCAGGGCCCGCCACGGCGACCGCACCACCTGGACCTACCGCACCGAGCACCCCATGGCCACGGAACTGGCCCAGGTCAGCATCGGCCGCTCCGCCGTCGTCGAACGGACCGGCCCGCACCGGCTGCCCGTGCGCGATGTCGTCCCCGCCGCCGAGCGGGAGGAACTGGAGCCCTGGCTGAGCAGGACACCCGGACACCTGGAGTGGATGGAACGCCAGGTGGGCCGCTATCCGTTCGAGAACTACGGCGTGCTCGTCGCCGACACCGAGACCGGGTTCGAGCTGGAGACCCAGACCCTCTCCCTGTTCGAGCGCCGGATGTTCACCGACGCCTTTCCCGCCTGGTACGTCGACTCCGTCATGGTCCACGAACTCGCCCACCAGTGGTTCGGCGACAGCGTCTCGCCCCGGACCTGGTCCGATCTCTGGCTCAACGAAGGGCATGCCAGCTGGTACGAGGCGCGCTACGCCGAGGAGCACGGCGGCCCGGCGCTGGAGAAGCGGATGCGCGCCGCCTACGCCCGCTCCGACGACTGGCGCGCCGCGGGCGGCCCGCCGGCGCGCCCCGCGCCGCCCTCGCCGGGCCACAAGATCAGTCTCTTCCGGCCGGTCGTGTACGACGGCAGCGCGCTCGTCCTCTACGCCCTCCGCCAGGAGATCGGCACCGAGGCCTTCGGCCGGCTGGAGCGGCTCTGGGTGCGCCGTCACCGGGACGACAACGCCGCCACGGCCGATTTCACTGCCCTCGCCTCCCGGGTCGCGGGCCGTGACCTGACCGCGTTCCTCAGGGGCTGGCTGTACGGCACGCGCACACCGCCGATGCCGGGACATCCCGACTGGCGCGCGGAAACGCGGCCGGCCGCCGCGAAACCCGCGTGACGTCCCCGGGCCGCCGTGCCACTATCAACGGGTCGCCGCGGCGGCCGGACCGGAGAATTCCCCCCGCGGGAATCATCCCGGGAGGTCACGCGTTGTGACTGATGAAACCCAGACCTTTCGACGTAAGGATCCAATGACCTCCTCTTCTTCCCTTCCCCAGGACGCGCAGAACGCGCGGAGTGCCACGGAGAATGTCACCGAGAGCCTCACCGAGAGCCTTCGGGCCGACGCCCTGATGGAAGAGGACGTCGCCTGGAGCCACGAGATCGACGGAGCGCGGGACGGCGAGCAGCTGGACCGCTCCGAGCGCGCCGCCCTGCGGCGTGTCGCGGGCCTCTCCACCGAGCTCGAGGACGTCACCGAGGTCGAGTACCGGCAGCTGCGCCTGGAGCGCGTGGTGCTCGTCGGTGTCTGGACCTCGGGCACGGTGCAGGACGCGGAGAATTCCCTCGCGGAGCTGGCCGCGCTCGCCGAGACGGCGGGCGCCGAGGTGCTGGACGCGGTCTACCAGCGCCGTGACAAGCCCGACCCGGCCACCTACATCGGTTCCGGCAAGGCCCTTGAGCTGCGCGACATCGTGATCGAGTCGGGCGCGGACACCGTCGTCTGCGACGGTGAGCTGAGCCCCGGCCAGCTGATCCATCTGGAGGACGTCGTCAAGGTCAAGGTGGTCGACCGCACCGCCCTGATCCTCGACATCTTCGCCCAGCACGCCAAGTCCCGGGAGGGCAAGGCCCAGGTGTCGCTGGCGCAGATGCAGTACATGCTGCCCAGGCTCCGCGGCTGGGGTCAGTCGCTGTCCCGTCAGATGGGCGGTGGCGGATCCAGCGGCGGGGGCGGCATGGCCACCCGTGGTCCCGGTGAGACCAAGATCGAGACGGACCGGCGACGGATCCGCGAGAAGATGGCGAAGATGCGCCGGGAGATCGCGGAGATGAAGACCGGCCGCGAGATCAAGCGCCAGGAGCGCAAGCGCAACAAGGTCCCCTCGGTGGCCATCGCCGGCTATACCAACGCGGGCAAGTCCTCGCTGCTCAACCGCCTGACCGGTGCGGGTGTGCTGGTGGAGAACGCCCTGTTCGCCACCCTCGACCCGACCGTGCGCCGGGCCGAGACGCCCAGCGGGCGGGTCTACACCCTCGCCGACACCGTCGGGTTCGTACGGCATCTGCCGCACCACCTGGTCGAGGCGTTCCGCTCCACCATGGAGGAGGTCGGGGAGTCCGATCTCATCCTGCACGTGGTGGACGGTTCGCACCCGGTCCCGGAGGAGCAGCTGGCCGCCGTGCGCGAGGTGATCCGTGAGGTGGGCGCGGTGGACGTGCCCGAGATCGTGGTCGTCAACAAGGCGGACGCGACCGATCCGCTGGTCCTCCAGCGGCTGCTGCGCAACGAGAAGCACGCGATCGCGGTGTCGGCGCGGACCGGTGCCGGAATCGACGAGCTGCTCGCGCTGATCGACAGCGAGCTGCCGAGGCCCTCGGTCGAGGTCCAGGCGCTCGTGCCGTACATCCAGGGCGGACTGGTCTCCCGGGTGCATGCCGAGGGCGAGGTGATCTCCGAGGAGCACACGTCGGAGGGCACCCTGCTCAAGGCCCGGGTCCACGAGGAACTGGCGGCGGAACTGGCCGTGTTCGTGCCCGCCGTGCACTGACCTCCGCGGACGCTCTCCGTCCGCGGAAAGGCCCGCTCCCTCGTGAGGGAGCGGGCCTTTCGCCTGTCGCGGAGCGGGTCCGGCCGTCAGCGGCTGCCGAACTTGTCGCTCATCATCGTGAAGATCTGCTCGGCGCCCTCGCCCAGGTGGGGTCCGGCCAGCCAGCCGGCCGTCACCGGGCCGATGGAGGTGTTGGACACCAGGGCCAGCTTGCCGTTCGACGCCTCGCTGAACCAGCCGCCGCCGGAGGAACCGCCGGTCATCGTGCAGCCGATGCGGTACATCGTCGGGGTCGAGGGGCTGATCGAGAGCCGACCCGGACGGTCCACGCACTTGTGCATGATCAGACCGTTGTACGGCGGAGCGGCCGGGTAGCCCCAGGCGCCCATCGCGCTGATCTGCGCGACCTCGGGAGCGTCGAAGTTGACCGGCAGGGCGTTGCCCACCGTCTCCTCCAGGGACTTGGTGCCCTTCTCCGGCTTCACGTGCAGCACCGCGTAGTCGTACGGGGCGCCCTCGCCGCCGGTGGGACCGCCGTCGCGCATCCACTCGCCCGAGGTCGCGGCCCAGTCCGCCCAGTACGCGCCGTACGGGGCGATCTCGTACTGCTGCGCGTTCTCCAGCGCCGCGGCGCTCTTGCCCTTGTCGTTGTACGCGGGCACGAAGACGATGTTGCGGTACCAGCCGCCCTTGGAACCGGCGTGGACGCAGTGCCCGGCGGTCCAGACGAGGTTGGACCTGCCCGGGTTCTTCGGGTCCTTGACGACGGTGCCCGAGCAGACCATGGAGCCCTCGGGCGAGTCGAAGAAGACCTTCCCGACCGGGGCGGCGTAGTTGTGGTACGGCGTCTTCTCGGGCTGGGCCGTGACGGGCTTGGGCTCGGGGTCGGTGACGCCCTGGTCGCCCGAGAAGTCCCCGGCGGACATGGTCTTGGCGGGGTCCTTGGCGGACTTCATCCGGTCGGGCTTCCACAGCCCCTCGATGACCGGGTTGACGAAGTCCTTGGCCTCACGCAGCCAGGTGTCCTTGTCCCAGTTCTTCCACTCGCCGTTCTTCCACTTGTCGAGGTCGACGCCGTGCTTCTTGAGCGTGTCGGCCAGACCGTCGGGCAGACCGCCGGAGCCGTCCTTGTCCGCGGAGGCCGAGGCACTCGGCTTGTCGGACGCCTGGTCCTCCTCCGGACCGCAGGCGGTGGCCGTCAGCGTGAGCGCGGCGACGAGTCCGGCCGCGGTGAGCAGCGGACGTATGGATCGCATGGTGAAAATCCCCCTGAAAGCATGGAAATGGCATGAGCGTGTCATGCCGCAGACCGGGCCGGCCGCATGCCGGCCACGGCGCGGGCACCACCCTATGACGGGTGGAAGGGTGTTCGACGCCACGTCCGCACCGCGGGCCGCGGCGCGAAGCGGCTCAGGGGCCCTCGACGGCCGGTGCGCCGAGAACCCCTGAGGAACCGTCATCCGCCCCCGGGCGGAAGGCGGTCCGGTGTCACTCGTTCGCGTACTTCTTGCTGACCGCGTCGTAGACGCCCTTGGCCTCCTTGCCGAGGCGGGGTCCGGCCAGCCAGCCGGCCGTCACCGGGCCGATGGAGGTGTTGGAGACGAGCGCGGGCTTGCCGTCCTGTCCGGTCGCGACCCAGCCGCCGCCGGACGAACCGCCGGTCATCGAGCAGCCGATGCGGTACATCGTCGGGTCGTTCTCGGTCAGCGAGAGCCGGCCCGGCTTGTCCTGGCAGCGGTAGAGCTTCTGGCCGTCGTACGGCGGGGCCGCCGGGAAGCCGGTCGCCGTCATCGCGGCGATCTTGGGCACCGCCGGGGCGTTGAAGTCGACCGGAAGCGCCGAACCGACCGTCTCCTCCAGGGACTTGCCGTCCGACCCCTTCTCCGGCGTCACATGCAGCACGGCGAAGTCGTACGGCGCGCCGAGCCCGCCGACCGAGGCGCCCTGGTCGATCCACTGCTGCGAGGTCTGCGCCCAGGAGCCCCACCACACGCCGTACGGGGCGATCTTGTCCTTGGGCGGGTTCTTGCGCAGCTCGTCGATGGACAGGCCCGTGTTGTTGTACGAGGGCACGAAGGCGATGTTGCGGTACCAGCCGCCCTTCTTGCCCGCGTGCACGCAGTGGCCCGCCGTCCACACCAGGTTGGACTTGCCCGGGTGCGCCGGGTCCTGCACCACGGTCGCCGAGCAGACCATGGAGCCCTCGGGGCTGTCGAAGAACAGCTTCCCCGACTCCGGGGCGGCGTCGTGCAGCGGCGTCCGCACGCCCACGGCCCGCACCGGCACGGGCGTCGGGTCCGTCACTCCCACGTCGCCGGAGATGTCGTTGTCGACCGGCTTCTCGGGCGCCTTGTCGGCGTCCCGCATCCGGTCCCCGTCCCAGAGACCCTCGATGATCGGGTTGACGAAGTCCTTGGCCTCACGCAGCCAGGTGTCCTTGTCCCAGTTCTTCCACTCGCCGTTCTTCCACTGGTCGAGGTCGATCCCGTGCTGCTTGAGCCGGTTCTTCAGATCGTCCGGGACGGTGATCCCGCCGTCAGACGACGAGCCCGTGGCGCTGCTGCTCGGCTCGGAGGCCGCCTTCTCCTCGTCCGGCCCGCAGGCCGTGGCGGTGAGGGCGAGGACCGCGGTGACCGCGGCGACGGCCAGCACGGGGGAGGGGGCGCGGCGCGCGCTCCCTCCCCGGCGTGCGGTGAACCCTGGTCGTATGAGTCGCATCTGGTGATCCCCCTGGGACTTCGTAACTCAACGCTTCCGTACTGCACATGCGGCCCGTGCGGGCCCCGTCCGCCGGACGGCGGCTCACCCCCGGGCGGACACGCCGCGGTCACCGGGAGGACGTCCCGGGCCACGGCACGGCCCCCCACTATGCCGGTGACGCCGGCGGCGGCGTGCGGCAGGGCACCGTTCCGCGAGGATCTTCGGATTTACCCGTGATCTCCGGCCCCCGGCGTCGTTGGTACGTACGGGGGACACGCAGACAGGGTTCACCCGTGCGGTCCGTCCGTACGGAATCGTGCCGACGTGCAACGCAACTGTTACAGCGGGAGGAACAACAGCCGTGGCCGTGACCGAACCAGCTCCGGCACCGCACCCGGCGCCGCACGAGGGCATCCTGCGCCGTCAGTCGCTGCGCGAGTCGTCCGCGCGCACCTACGCGCGCTCGCTGCCGATCGTTCCGGTGCGGGCGAGGGGTCTGACCATCGAGGGCGCGGACGGGCGCAGGTATCTGGACTGCCTGTCCGGGGCGGGCACGCTGGCCCTCGGGCACAACCACCCGGTGGTCCTCGAAGCCATCAAGAAGGTCATCGACTCCGGCGCCCCGCTGCACGTCCTGGACCTCGCCACACCGGTCAAGGACGCCTTCACCACCGAGCTGTTCGCCACCCTGCCCCGGGAGTTCGCGGACAACGCCCGCATCCAGTTCTGCGGCCCCGCCGGAACGGACGCGGTCGAGGCGGCGTTCACCCTGGTCCGCGCCGCCACCGGCCGCAGCGGGCTGCTGGCCTTCACCGGCGCCTACCACGGGATGACGGCGGGCGCCCTCGCCGCGTCCGGCGGTGCCGAGGACGTCCGGGTGACCCGGCTGCCCTTCCCGCAGGACTACCGCTGCCCGTTCGGCACCGGCGGCGAGCGCGGCGCGGAGCTGGCCGCGCGCTGGACGGAGAGCGTGCTCGACGATCCCAAGAGCGGCACCCGCACCCCGGCCGGCATGATCCTCGAACCCGTCCAGGGCGAGGGCGGAGTCAACCCCGCCCCCGACGGCTGGATGCGCCGGATGCGGGAGATCACGGCCGCCCGCTCCATCCCCCTGATCGCCGACGAGGTGCAGACCGGCGTCGGCCGGACCGGCGCCTTCTGGGCCGTCGAGCACAGCGGCACCGTCCCCGACGTGATGGTCCTGTCCAAGGCCATCGGCGGTTCCCTGCCGCTCGCCGTCGTGGTCTACCGCGCCGAACTCGACACCTGGCAGCCCGGCGCCCACGCCGGCACCTTCCGGGGCAACCAGCTCGCCATGGCCGCCGGCGCCGCCACCCTCTCCTACGTCCGGGAGAACCGCCTCGACCGTCGTGCCGGTGAGCTCGGCGCCCGGATGCTCGCCGGACTGCGGTCCCTGGCCGGACACCACCCGAGCATCGGCGACGTCCGGGGGCGCGGACTGATGATCGGCGTGGAACTCGTCGATCCGGAGGCACCCGCCGACGCCACCGGCGCCGCCCCGCCCGACCCGGCCCTCGCCACCGCCGTCCAGCAGGAATGCCTCCGCCGCGGACTCATCGTGGAACTGGGCGGCCGCCACTCCACGGTCGTCCGCCTCCTCCCGCCCCTCACGCTCACCGACGAACAGGCGGCGGCGGTCGTCGACCGCCTCGCCGACGCGCTGGCCGCCGCCGAGCGCTCCCCGCACCGACGGACCGCGACCGGGTCGGTCCGCTGATTCCGCACACCCCCACAGAAAGACCGCCGTGAACCCCACCCCCGCGCCCGAGGCCGACGGCCCGCCCTGCACCCACCACCGGGGAGAAGCCGCGAGCTGCGGCCAGCTCGCCGTGGAACCGTCGACCGTGCCGCGCCAGAAGGAGGTGCCGCACGCCCAGTGGCACACTCCCAGGACCGTGTCCCACGCCCCGGCACAGTCCGCCGACCCCCTGGACCATCCCGATCCGCTCCGCGCCGCCGACGCCGCCGGCATCGAGAACCTGCTCCGCTGCTGGGTCCGCGAACGGGACCTGCCCCGCCCCGAGGGCGACACCCTGCGCATTCCGCTCCCCGCCAGCGGCACCGCCCTGCTCGTCCCCGTCCGCCACTGGTCCGCCACCGGCTGGCAC
The DNA here is from genome assembly GCF_055559335.1 of Streptomyces sp. NPDC024555. NCBI lineage: Bacteria > Bacillati > Actinomycetota > Actinomycetes > Kitasatosporales > Streptomycetaceae > Streptomyces > Streptomyces sp. NPDC024555. The sequence goes on along the minus strand of NZ_JBVHKV010000016.1, from coordinate 164,323 downwards.
CGCTTCGGCCCGCCCGCCCTGGAGACGGCCCCCGGCGGCGCGCCCACCGCCGACGCGGTCACCGTCGCATCCCTCCTCGGCCGGGAGGCGGGCCACCGCGAGAGCGCCGACATGGTCGGCAGGGTCGCCGATTCGGTACGGCGCACCGCCGGGTTCATCGAGGTACGGCGGCGCCGCCCCGTCGCCCCGGCCGCCGCCGACCTCTTCCTCACCGCCGAGCAGTCGCTCCTGTTCGGCCACCCCCTGCACCCCTCGCCCAAGAGCCGGGAAGGACTCTCCGACACCGAGTCCCGCCTCTACTCTCCCGAGACCCACGGCTCGTTCCCGCTGCACTGGATGGCCGTCGACCGGTCCGTCCTCGCCACCGACTCCGCGTGGACCGCCCGCGGACGCACGGTCCCGGCCGGGGAACTCGCGGCGCGCCACGCCGAGGGACTGCCCCTCCCCGGGAACACCGTGCCGCTCCCGCTCCACCCCTGGCAGGCCCGCGACCTGATGAGCCGCCCGGAGGTCGCCGCCCTCGCCGACTCCGGGCTCCTCCACGACCTCGGTCCGTACGGCCCCGCCTGGCACCCCACCTCCTCGGTGCGCACCGTCCAGCGCCCCGGCACCGACCTCATGCTCAAGCTCTCCCTCGGCGTCCGCATCACCAACTCCCGCCGGGAGAACCTCCGCAAGGAGCTGCACCGGGGCGTCGAGGTCCACCGTCTGCTGCGCACCGGCCTCGACCGGGTCTGGCAGGAGGCGCACCCCGGCTTCGACATCGTCCGCGACCCCGCCTGGATCGCCGTCGACACCCCCGAGGGCGATCCCGTCCCCGGCCTCGACGTGATGCTCCGTCACAACCCCTTCGGCCGGAACGACGACGCGGTCTGCATCGCCGGTCTCACCGCCCCGCGCCCCTGGCCGGACCGGCCGGAGATGCGCTCGCGCCTCGCCGACGTCGTTCGCCGGCTGGCCTCCGTCACCGGACGCACCACGACGGCCGTGGCGGCCGAATGGTTCCTGCGCTACCTGGAGCGGGTCGTCCACCCGGTCCTCTGGCTCGACGGCCACGCAGGAGTCGCCCTGGAGGCCCACCAGCAGAACACCCTGGTCCTGCTCGACGCCGAGGGCTGGCCGGTCGGCGGCCGCTACCGTGACAATCAGGGCTACTACTTCCGGGAGTCCCACCGCACCGCGCTCGACCACCGTCTTCCGGGCATCGGAGCGGTCAGCGACACCTTCGTCTCCGACGCCGTCACCGACGAACGCTTCGCGTACTACCTGGGCATCAACAACGTCTTCGGGCTGATCGGAGCGTTCGGCGCCCAGCGCCTGGCCGACGAACAGGTGCTCCTCGCCGCCTTCCGGCGTTTCCTGGGCTCGGCCGCCGTCACCGCCACCGGATCACCGCTCCCCGCCCACCTCCTGGAAACGCCCCGACTGCGCTGCAAGGCCAACATGCTGACCCGCCTCCAGGGCCTCGACGAACTGGTCGGACCCGTCGACACCCAGTCCGTCTACGTCTCCGTCGGCAACCCGCTGCACGGCTGAGAACCGGCCCCTCGCCCGCGCCGGGAACCGTCCGAACCCCCGAGAGAGGAGAGCCCCGCCGTGCCTCCCGCCGATGCGCACACCGGCCCCGGCCCCGGCCCCGTCCCGTGGCCCGGCTCGGGTACCGAGGACCCGCCGGAGCCACGGCTCACGGCGGAACTCCGCGCGCTGCTGGGGACGGAGGCACCGGCGCCCCGGCGCGGCGCGCGGGACCCCGGCCTCCTCGACCGGCCGGGCGAGTGGCCTCCCGTCCCCACACCGGCCGGCGCGTTCCAGCTCGTCCCCGTGACGCTGCAACGCGATCTCCCCACCCTCACCGGCTGGATGAACGACCCGGCCGTCGCGGCCTTCTGGGAACTCGCGGGGGACGAGAGCGTGACGGCCGCGCACCTCACCCCCCAGCTCGACGGCGACGGCCGCAGCGTGCCCTGCCTCGGCGTCCTCGCCGGCGTCCCGATGAGCTACTGGGAGATCTATCGGGCCGACCTCGACCGGCTGGCGCGCTACGGCCCGATCCGCCCGCACGACACCGGCATCCATGTGCTCATCGGCTCCGCCGCCCACCGGGGCCGGGGCCTGGGCACCACCCTGCTGCGGGCCGTCGCGGACCTCGTCCTGGACCACCGCCCCCGCTGCACCCGCGTCGTGGCGGAACCCGACGTCCGCAACACCCCGTCCGTCTCCGCCTTCCTCGGCGCCGGATTCCGCTACTCCGCGGAGTTCGCACTCCCGGAGAAGCGGGCCGCGCTGATGGTCCGCGACCGAGCCCACCGTGCCCAGCTGTGAACCCTGCACCGCACCGCTCGCATCCCGTCGGTCCCCTGAGGAGTCCCCGTGCCGAAATATCCCGTGAGCCGTGACGCAGCGGCCCCCTCGCCCCTGCTGCTCAGCACCCCGGAGCTCAACCCGGCGGTCTGGGACCGGGCCGCCGCCCGGATGCTCGCCAAGATGCTCGGCGAGTTCGCGTACGAGGAGGTGATCCAGCCCGTGCCCCGGGCCGTCGGGGACGGCGCGTACAGCCTGGTCCTCGACGACGGCGGCAGCCTCCGCTTCACCGCGCGGCGCGGCGTCTACGGCAGCTGGCGCGTGGCGCCCGACTCGATCCGCGCCGCGGGCATCGCCGCCACCGAGGCCGAGGCGGCCGCCGGAGCGGAGGGAGCCGGGGGACCCGTGGCGGATCCGGACGCGGACAGCGTCCCCTTCCGCGATCCGCTCCAGTTCCTCGCCCGGTCCCGGCGGCTCCTCGGTCTGGACGGCGCCACGCTCGGCCACCTGGTCCGCGAGCTGACGACCACGCTCACGGCCGACGCCCGCCTCGACCACCGGGCGCTGACCGCGGCCGAGCTGGCCGACCTCGACTACGCCGCGCTGGAGGGCCACCAGACCGGCCACCCCTGGATCGTCGCCAACAAGGGGCGGCTCGGCTTCTCCGCCACCGACGCCTCCCGCTACGCGCCCGAGGCACGTGTCCCGGTCACCCTGCCGTGGATCGCCGTCTCCGAGCGGATCGCCGCCTACCGGGGCACCGGTCCGCTCACCGACCGCGAAACCCTCTACGCCCAGGAGCTGGAACCCCGCATCCGCGCCTCCTTCGCCGCCTCGTTGCGCGAGCGGGGCCTCGACCCGGACGGCTATCTCTTCCTCCCCGTCCACCCCTGGCAGTGGGACGAGTGGATCGTGCCCCTGTTCGCCCCGGCCATCGCGGCGGGCGACATCGTGCCGCTCCACGCCGACGAGGACCTGCGCCTGCCCCAGCAGTCCATCCGCACCTTCGCCAATGTCGCCCGCCCCGACCGGCACACGGTCAAGCTTCCGCTCTCCATTCTCAACACCCTGGTCTGGCGCGGTCTGCCGACCGAACGCACCGTCGCCGCCCCCGCCGTCACCGCCTGGGTCCAGGGACTGCGCGACAACGACCCCTTCCTCCGCGACACCTGCGGCGTCATCCTCCTGGGGGAGGTCGCCTCGGTCACGGTCGAGCATCCGCTCTACGACCACCTCCCCGAGACGCCGTACCAGTTCAAGGAGATCCTCGGCGCGATCTGGCGCGAACCGCTGCCGCCGCGCCTGGCCCCCGGCGAACGCGCCCGCACCCTCGCCTCCCTGCTGCACACGGACCCGCGGGGCCGCTCCTTCACCGCGGAACTGGTCGCCCGCTCCGGACTCACCCCGACCGCCTGGCTCACCCGGCTCTTCGCCGCGCTCCTCCCGCCGCTGCTGCACTTCCTCTACCGCTACGGCACGGTCTTCTCCCCGCACGGCGAGAACGCCATCGTGGTCTTCGACGGGAACGACGTCCCCGTCCGGCTGGCGATCAAGGACTTCGTCGACGACGTGAACGTCAGCGCCCGGCCGCTGCCCGAGCACGACTCGATGCCCCGGGACGTGCGCGACGTCCTGCTCACCGAGGAACCCGCCTTCCTCACCCAGTTCATCCACTCGGGACTCTTCACCGGCGTCTTCCGCTTCCTCTCCCCGCTCTGCGAGGAACAGCTGGACGTCCCGGAGGACACTTTCTGGTCACTCGTGCGGGCGGAGATCCTGCGCCACCACGCCCGGTTCCCGGAGCTGAAGGAACGCTTCGAGCTGTTCGACATGCTGACGCCGCGGATCGAGCGCCTCTGTCTGAACCGCAACCGCCTGCATCTGGACGGCTACCGCGACCGGCCCGAACGCCCGCACGCGGCGGTCCACGGCAGCGTCGCCAACCCGCTGCACCCCACCCCCTGAGTCCAGGAATGACCGTCGGTGTCAGTGGCGCCCCGTAGGCTGGCCGGGCTATGACGAAGCCAACCCTCCCCGATCTCCTGCACGCCGCCGTGACCGCCGTCGGCGGTACGGAGCGCCCCGGACAGGCCGCCATGGCCGGTGCCGTCGCCGAGGCCGTAGACGACCAATCCCACCTGCTCGTCCAGGCGGGCACCGGCACGGGCAAATCGCTCGGCTATCTGGTGCCCGCCCTGGCGCACGGCGAGCGCGTCGTGGTGGCCACGGCGACGCTGGCGCTCCAGCGGCAGCTGGTGGAGCGCGATCTTCCGCGGACGGTCGACGCCCTGCATCCGCTGCTGCGCCGCCGCCCGCAGTTCGCCATGCTGAAGGGCCGGTCGAACTACCTCTGTCTGCACCGCCTCCACGAGGGCGTGCCGCAGGACGAGGAGGAGGGACTCTTCGACCCCTTCGAGGCGGCGGCCCCGTCGAGCAAGCTCGGCCAGGACCTGCTGCGTATGCGGGACTGGGCGGACGAGACGGAGACCGGCGACCGGGACGACCTCACTCCGGGTGTCTCGGACCGGGCCTGGGGCCAGATCTCGGTCTCCTCGCGTGAATGCCTGGGCGCCTCCAAGTGCGCGTACGGCGCCGAGTGCTTCGCCGAGCAGGCCCGGGAGCGGGCGAAGCTCGCCGATGTCGTGGTGACCAACCACGCGCTCCTGGCCATCGACGCCATCGAGGGCGCCCCGGTCCTCCCGCAGCACGAGGTGCTGATCGTCGACGAGGCGCACGAGCTGGTCTCCCGCGTCACCGGCGTCGCCACCGGAGAGCTCACCCCCGGCCAGGTCAACCGCGCCGTGCGCCGGGCGGCGAAGCTGGTCAACGAGAAGGCGGCCGATGCCCTGCAGACCGCCTCCGAGGGCTTCGAGCGGGTCATGGAGCTGGCGCTGCCCGGCCGCCTGGAAGAGGTCCCGGAGGATCTGGGGTACGCGCTCACGGCGCTGCGCGACGCCGCCCGTACGGTGATCACCGCGCTCGGTTCCACCCGCGACAAGTCCGTCCAGGACGAGGACGTGGTCCGCAAGCAGGCACTGGCCTCCGTGGAGTCGATCCACGGCGTGGCCGAGCGCATCACCCAGGGCTCGGAGTACGACGTCGTCTGGTACGAGCGGGACGACCGCTTCGGCGCCTCGGTGCGGGTCGCCCCGCTCTCCGTCTCGGGACTGCTGCGCGAGAAGCTCTTCTCCGAGCGCTCCGTGGTGCTGACCTCGGCGACGCTCAAGCTCGGCGGGGACTTCAACGGCGTGGGGGCGTCCCTCGGCCTCTCCCCGGAGGGCACGGTCGGCGACGACGTCCCGCAGTGGAAGGGCCTGGACGTCGGCTCGCCCTTCGACTACCCGAAGCAGGGGATCCTCTACGTCGCCCGCCATCTGGCGACCCCGGGCCGGGAGGGTTCCCGGACCGACATGCTGGACGAGCTGGCCGAGCTGGTCGAGGCCGCCGGCGGGCGCACCCTGGGGCTGTTCTCCTCGATGCGGGGGGCGAAGGCGGCGGCCGAGGAGCTGCGCGGCCGGCTGGACAAGCCGATCCTGCTCCAGGGGGAGGAGACCCTGGGCGAGCTGATCAAGAACTTCGCGGCCGACCCCGAGACCTGTCTCTTCGGCACGCTCTCGCTCTGGCAGGGCGTCGACGTCCCGGGGCCCAGCTGCCAGCTGGTGGTCATGGACCGGATTCCGTTCCCGCGCCCCGACGATCCGCTGATGAGCGCCCGGCAGAAGTCGGTCGAGCAGGCCGGCGGCAACGGCTTCATGGCCGTGGCGGCCACCCACGCGGCGCTGCTGATGGCGCAGGGGGCCGGCCGTCTCGTCCGGGCGACGGGCGACAAGGGCGTCGTCGCCGTGCTCGACCCCAGGCTGGCCAACGCACGCTACGGCAGCTATCTGCGGGCTTCCCTGCCCGACTTCTGGTATACGACGGACCGCAATCAGGCCCGCCGCTCGCTGGCCGCGATCGACGCGGCGGCGAAGGCCGACGGGAAGTAGCCGGGCCGGGTCCGGGCGCGTACGGGACGGCGGCAGCGCCGCCCCCGCGCGCCCGGGACGGCTGTCGCGAAGGCATGCGACGGGGCCCTTGAGGACCGGCGGGCGCAGCCGGTTCTCAAGGGCCCCGTGATGGTGCTCGAAGGGGTGCGGCCAGGGCCTTCACACCCGGCGCAGCACCGCCACGACCTTGCCGAGGATGGTCGCCTCGTCGCCGGGGATCGGCTGGTACGCGGCGTTGTGCGGGAGCAGCCATACATGGCCGTCCTCGCGCTTGAAGCGCTTGACCGTGGCCTCGCCGTCCAGCATCGCGGCGACGATGTCGCCGTTCTCCGCGACCGGCTGGCGGCGCACCGTGACCCAGTCCCCGTCACAGATCGCGGCCTCGATCATCGAGTCCCCGACGACCTTCAGCACGAACAGCTCGCCGTCGCCGACCAGCTGGCGGGGGAGGGGGAACACGTCCTCGACCGACTCCTCGGCGAGGATCGGGCCACCGGCGGCGATCCGGCCGACCAGCGGCACGTACGAGGCGGCGGGCTTGCCCGTGGTGTCCGTGGGCTGGGTGCTCGGCTGGTCGGAGCCGCGCACCTCGTAGGCGCGGGGGCGGTGCGGGTCCCGGCGGAGGAAGCCCTTCCGCTCCAGTGCCATCAGCTGGTGGGCGACGGACGAGGTGCTGGACAGGCCGACGGCCTGGCCGATCTCGCGCATCGACGGGGGGTAGCCGCGCCGCTGGACGGAGTCCCGGATGACCTCGATCACGCGCCGCTGCCGGTCCGTGAGTCCCGAGCTGTCCGCCCTGATACCGGGAGGTCGTCCGGGCAGCGAGCGCGCTGGGCGCGCGGGCTCCTCCGCGTTCGTGACTGAGTCATTCATGGCATGCACCGGCTCGAGTCGGCTCTGCGAGCGGTCCTGGGCAGTGATGATGGCACTGTCTGCGGTGGTGGTCACGTCGGCCCCTCTCGAATGGTCTCCCTAGCTGGACAACGGTAGTAGCTTTCGAAAGGTTGCGCCAAACACACGTTCGAGTGAAAAACGAATAAAAGTCTGCCGGGGGTTCGACGTCAGGTGTATGAGCGAAGCCCTGGGGGGCTTTCGTGCGCCGTGGAGCGGTGTCGTCCGAGGGTTTCTCCACCGTTTCCCGGGGCGCGCGGGCCCGCGGGCAATTCGGACGATTACGGTAGCGTGCGCCCGCCGGTGGCGAAGGTGCGGGGGTGGTTCCCGGGGGCGCCCCGGGGGTGCGGCGCGCCGTTTCCCGGGCGGTCGGGGCGGCCCGGGAAGGGGAGCCCCGAGATCGGTGGCGCAGCCTGCTTCCCGTACCCTCGTGGTCGGTCGTACGCTGCCTTCCGGCCGCCCGGGGCGCGCGACACGCGCTAGGGCCAAATGCGCGACCCAACCCAAGATCTAGTGGTTGGATTGCTCCAGCCACCCAGAAGTTGTGGTCCCCGTCCGTCGGGGGTGTGGTCATCGCCTATGCTTGAGACCGCTTCGAGGGCCCGTCGCCGGGCCTGAAGAGGCTATTCAGTCGTGCTGTGAAGGAGGGTTGGGAGCCATGCACTGCCCCTTCTGCAGGCACCCCGACAGCCGGGTCGTCGACAGTCGCACCACCGACGACGGGACCTCGATCCGCCGGCGCCGCCAGTGCCCCGACTGCTCCCGCCGTTTCACGACGGTGGAGACCTGTTCGCTCATGGTGGTCAAGCGCAGCGGTGTCACCGAGCCCTTCAGCCGTACCAAGGTCATCTCCGGCGTGCGCAAGGCGTGCCAGGGGCGGCCGGTCACCGAGGACGCGCTCGCCAAGCTCGGCCAGCGGGTCGAGGAGGCGGTGCGGGCCACCGGCAGCGCCGAGCTGACCACCCACGACGTGGGTCTGGCCATCCTCGGCCCCCTGCAGGAACTCGACCTCGTCGCGTACCTGCGGTTCGCGTCCGTCTACCGGGCGTTCGACACCCTCGAAGACTTCGAGGCCGCCATCGCGGAACTCCGCGACGGACGGCCTCCCGCACAAACCCGCGGGACCGGCGAGACCCTTGAGGTCCCCGTTCCCGCCGTCGCCGCCGACTGAGCGGCACCACCTGTCCGCCCGACCGGTCCGACGACCGGCGGCCGGACGGCACGTAGACCTGCTCCGGACGCTGTGCGTGGCGTCGGGGGCATCAGAGACAGACTGTGCCCGGGGAAGTTCTCGGCACTTCAGGGCGTTTTTGCCCACATATGGGAGGCGGCATGACAGAGACGGCGAGCGGCCCGGCACGAGGTTCCCGCGGTAAGGGAGCCAAGTCGACTGCGACCAAGCAGGGCCTGCGTATCGAGCGCATCCACACCACCCCCGGCGTGCATCCGTACGACGAGGTGGTCTGGGAGCGTCGTGACGTCGTCATGACCAACTGGCGCGACGGCTCGATCAACTTCGAGCAGCGTGGCGTCGAGTTCCCCGACTTCTGGTCGGTGAACGCGGTCAACATCGTCACCAGCAAGTACTTCCGCGGGGCCGTCGGCACTCCCCAGCGCGAGACCGGTCTGCGCCAGCTGATCGACCGGATCGTGAAGACGTACCGGAAGGCCGGCGAGGACTACCACTACTTCGCCTCCCCCGCCGACGCCGAGATCTTCGAGCACGAGCTGGCGTACGCCCTCCTGCACCAGATCTTCAGCTTCAACTCTCCCGTCTGGTTCAACGTCGGCACGCCCCAGCCGCAGCAGGTCTCCGCCTGCTTCATCCTGGCCGTCGACGACTCCATGGAGTCGATCCTCGACTGGTACAAGGAAGAGGGGATGATCTTCAAGGGCGGCTCCGGCGCCGGCCTGAACCTCTCCCGCATCCGCTCCTCCAAGGAACTGCTCTCCTCCGGCGGCAACGCCTCCGGTCCGGTCTCCTTCATGCGCGGTGCCGACGCCTCCGCAGGAACGATCAAGTCGGGCGGCGCCACGCGCCGTGCGGCCAAGATGGTCATCCTCGACGTCGACCACCCCGACATCGAGAACTTCATCGAGACCAAGGTGAAGGAGGAGGAGAAGATCCGCGCCCTGCGCGACGCGGGCTTCGACATGGACCTGGGCGGCGACGACATCACGTCCGTCCAGTACCAGAACGCCAACAACTCGGTCCGTGTGAACGACGAGTTCATGAAGGCCGTCGAGTCCGGCGGGAAGTTCGGGCTGCGCGCTCGCATGACCGGTGACGTCATCGAGGAGGTCGACGCCAAGTCCCTCTTCCGCAAGATGGCCGAGGCGGCCTGGGCCTGTGCCGACCCCGGCATCCAGTACGACGACACCATCAACCAGTGGCACACCTGCCCGGAGTCCGGCCGGATCAACGGCTCGAACCCGTGCAGCGAGTACATGCACCTGGACAACACGTCGTGCAACCTCGCCTCGCTGAACCTGATGAAGTTCCTCAAGGACGACGGCAAGGGCAACCAGTCCTTCGACTCGGAGCGCTTCGGCAAGGTCGTCGAGCTGGTCATCACCGCGATGGACATCTCGATCTGCTTCGCCGACTTCCCGACCGAGAAGATCGGTGAGAACACCCGCGCCTTCCGCCAGCTCGGCATCGGCTACGCCAACCTCGGCGCCCTGCTGATGGCGACCGGCCACGCCTACGACAGCGACGGCGGCCGCGCGCTCGCCGGCGCCATCACCTCGCTGATGACCGGCACCTCGTACAAGCGCTCCGCCGAGCTGGCCGCTGTCGTCGGCCCGTACGACGGCTACGCCCGCAACGCCGAGCCGCACCAGCGCGTGATGAAGCAGCACGCCGACGCCAACGCCGTCGCCGTCCACGGCGACGACCTGGACAACCCGATCTGGGCCGCCGCGACGGAGGCCTGGCAGGACGTCCTCCGCCTCGGCGCCAAGAACGGCTTCCGCAACGCGCAGGCCTCGGTCATCGCGCCCACCGGCACCATCGGTCTCGCGATGTCCTGCGACACCACCGGCCTGGAGCCCGACCTCGCCCTGGTCAAGTTCAAGAAGCTCGTCGGCGGCGGCTCGATGCAGATCGTCAACGGCACGGTCCCGCAGGCCCTGCGCCGCCTGGGCTACCCGGAGGAGCAGATCGAGGCGATCGTCGCCCACATCGCCGAGCACGGCAATGTGATCGACGCCCCCGGCCTGAAGACCGAGCACTACGAGGTCTTCGACTGCGCGATGGGCGAGCGTTCCATCTCCGCGATGGGCCACGTCCGCATGATGGCGGCCATCCAGCCGTGGATCTCCGGCGCGCTCTCCAAGACGGTGAACCTCCCCGAGACGGCCACCGTCGAGGACGTCGAGGAGGTCTACTTCGAGGCGTGGAAGATGGGCGTCAAGGCGCTCGCCATCTACCGCGACAACTGCAAGGTCGGCCAGCCCCTCTCCGCGAAGACCAAGGAGAAGGAGAAGGAGGCCGTCACGGCCAAGGCCGAGGAGACCATCCGCACCGCGGTCGAGAAGGTCGTCGAGTACCGCCCGGTCCGCAAGCGTCTCCCCAAGGGCCGTCCCGGCATCACCACCTCCTTCACGGTGGGCGGCGCCGAGGGCTACATGACCGCCAACTCCTACCCGGACGACGGTCTCGGCGAGGTCTTCCTGAAGATGTCCAAGCAGGGCTCCACCCTCGCCGGCATGATGGACGCCTTCTCCATCGCCGTGTCGGTGGGCCTCCAGTACGGCGTCCCGCTGGAGACCTACGTCTCGAAGTTCACCAACATGCGCTTCGAGCCGGCCGGTATGACGGACGACCCGGACGTGCGGATGGCGCAGTCGATCGTCGACTACATCTTCCGCCGCCTGGCGCTCGACTTCCTGCCCTTCGAGACCCGCTCGGCCCTCGGCATCCACTCGGCCGAGGAGCGTCAGCGCCACCTCGACACCGGTTCCTACGAGCCGACGTTCGAGGAGGAGCAGCTGGAGGCCGAGAGCCGGGCCCAGTCGGCCCCCCTCCAGGCGGAGCCCCTGAAGGCCGTCGCCCCTCTCGAAACCCCCGCCCCGAAGACCGCGCACACCTCGGCGGAGCTCGTCGAGATGCAGCTCGGCATCAGCGCGGACGCCCCGCTCTGCTTCTCCTGCGGTACGAAGATGCAGCGCGCCGGCTCCTGCTACATCTGCGAGGGCTGCGGCTCGACCAGCGGCTGCAGCTGACAGCGGACGGAACCGCGTCCGATGCCTCGTTGAGCATCGGCTGCGGAGGTCACTGACCTGACGAGGCGAGAGGGAGCCGGCCACGCGCCGGCTCCCTCTCCCGCGTTGTCGGCCGGTGCCGATGCCGGTGCCGATGCCGAACGGTGCGGCGTGGGTCGGGGCCACGCGCCGTCACGGCAGGTCAGACGACCGAGGCCCGGAACGGGTCGGTGGGGACGATGCCCACCTCGTCGAAGAGCTGTTCCAGCGCCTCGTGCCCGTGCTCCCTGCGGAAGGCGATCTCGGCCGCGGTGACGGGCAGGACCCACAGGACGCGGGCGCGGCCGCGGGGGACGGGGCAGTGCTCCAGTCCGGGGCCGTGGAGGTACGGCAGACTGATCAGCAAGTGGTCGCAGGCGGAACCCGGCAGCCACGGCTCACCCAGAGGCATGCTGTGCTGGAGGCCGAGCGGGTGCCCGCCGCGGTGGTAGTACGCGGTCATCGCCATCAGATCGATGAAGCGCCGGTCACGGACCTGGGCCGTCATGAGGAACTCGAGACCGTGCTCCCCGGGACCGCTCACGGCGCCGCAGCCCGCGGTCACGTAGGCCCAGCCCGAGTCGCGCGGGCCGGGACCGACGACGAGCACCCGCAGACCGGGAAGCGCCCACCGCCGCTCCGGACCGACGTCGTAGTCGACGACTTCGACGGAGTGGCCGGCGAAGAAGTCCCGGACGTGCGACGTGACGGCGTCCGCCACCCCTGTCCACATGCCGTCGTTCATGGTGTGATCATCGCGGACGAGGGCGACGGCCGACTACCGGGGGCGTGCGACAGCGCGGACCGTGCGGTCGACGGTGCGCGGCCGGCCGCCGGTGTCCCGGCGCCGCCGCGCCCTCCCGGTCACGCTCCGGCCGGGCGGTTCCCCATGGAGGCTGCGAACGCATCGGCGTCCCCGTCGAATCCGCGGACCGTGTCCTGGAGCCGCCACGCCCCCGACGGGTCCCGGACGAACTCGGCGACCACGGCGGCCGTCGCTGCGCCGACGGACGAGAAGTCGTCCTCGGCGAGGACGGTGTACCCCTCGCGGATCTGCACACCGGTGTTCGCCACCTCGGCGAAGGTCCTTCGCCCGTCCCGCTGCTGTATGGCGACGCCGATGACGACCCGGCCGTACGACTCCGACACCCGGTGCAGCTCCACCGTCATGATCTCGTCGTAACCGAGGCCCTGCCCGGTCCTGCTGTCACGGTTGAGCGTGATCGTGCCGTCGGGAGCACGGCTGTCGAAGTGCACCAGGTACGCGGGGTCGCCGTACGGGTCCCCGGCCGGATAGGTCGCGGCGATGATGTCGAGGTCGTGATCGGGCTCGCCGTGGGGACTGGGATCCCATTTGAGCCGGATCTCGATCTTCTCGATGTCCTTGTTCGGAGTGCTCATCCGACTTCGCTCCTTCACACGGGGCCGTCGCTCCGGTTTTACCACCCGATGATGTCCGTAACGGACCGTGGAACCAACCGCCTTGGGTTCCAGGGGCGCATTCGGGCCACCGTGCTCCGGACCCCCGCGTGCCGGTGCTGACCGGTTCTGATGCACTCCGTCCGAGCGTGACCCATGCCACGTCCGGGGCCCGTACGATGGCGCAGTGCTGGTCAAGTGGATTCGCTGCAGCGTGGTGGACCGTCGTGGTTTCGAACGGGGGCAGCGGAAGTGGGCGGGGCTGCTGGGTGAGCCGGGTTTCCGGGGACAGGGCGGCGGCTGGAGCCGTACCCGGCCCGAGGTGGCGCATGTCTTCGCCTTCTGGGAGAACCGGGTCTTCTACGACTCCTTCATGGCACGCGGGCACGATGCCCTGGCCGCCGCGCAGTCCGGGACCTGCACCGATGTCCAGGTCAAGCTGTTCGAGCACCGCTTCGACGTGAAGACCGGCTTCGAGCCCCATTTCGGTGATGTCGACGTGATCAGGGTGGCGCACAGCACCGTGCACGAGGAGCGGGTCGACCACTTCGCGTTGATGCAGCAGCGGGTGTGGAACCCGGCGATGGCCGGATCGCCCGGGATGGTGCGCGGAGTGTTCGGCGAGGCACCCGGCCACGAGTTCCTGGTCCTGTCCATGTGGCAGTCCGGCGCCGAGCGCGGGAAGTACCGGCCGGGAAGCGTCGACCGGCTCTCGCAACGCGCCCAGCTGGAGGAGGACGTGGCCGCCCTGGCCGGCGACGTGGTCCAGCTCGAACCCTCGTGGACGGTGTGACGGAGGAGCTCTCCGCCGTCGCCACAGAGCGTCGAATTCCGGACAACTGCTCGAACGGCGCCGACTCGATCTAGGGTCGAGTCATGGCACGACCGCAACGCATCGTCCTCGTCCGGCACGGGGAGTCCGAGGGCAACGCCGACGACACCGTCTACGAGCGCGAGCCCGACCACGCGCTGAGACTCACCTCGACGGGACTGCGGCAGGCCCGCGAGACCGGAACACGGCTGCGCGAGCTGTTCGGCGAGGAGCGGGTCAGCGTGTACATCTCGCCCTACCGCCGCACCCACGAGACGTTCCGCTCCCTCGGGCTGGACCTGGAGCGGGTCAGGGTGCGCGAGGAGCCCCGGCTGCGCGAGCAGGACTGGGGGAACTGGCAGGACCACGACGACGTGCGGCTCCAGAAGGCCTACCGCGATGCCTACGGACACTTCTTCTACCGCTTCGCACAGGGCGAGTCCGGCGCCGATGTGTACGACCGCGTCGGCGCCTTCCTGGAGAGCCTGCACCGAAGCTTCGAGGACCCCGACCACCCGCCCAACGTCCTCCTCGTCACCCACGGACTGACCATGCGCCTGTTCTGCATGCGCTGGTTCCACTGGTCCGTCGCCGAATTCGAGTCGCTGTCCAATCCCGGCAACGGGGAGTCGCGGACACTGCTGCTCGGAAAGGACGGGCGGTACACCCTGGACCGCCCCTTCGAGCGCTGGCGCACACCTGAGCCCTACGGCATCACCGGATAGAGTGGAAACGATGACCGAATCCACTTCTGACCAGCGCGTGGAACGCGCCCTTGCCAGCCTGCGCGGCCTGTCCGTGGGAGACGCCCTGGGCTCCCAGTTCTTCGTGCCCGCCAACTATCCGCTCCTGAAGGACCGCGCGCTGCCGCCCGGTCCGTGGCAGTGGACCGACGACACCGAGATGGCCGCCTCGGTCGTGGCCGTGCTGCACCGGCACGGCCGCATCGACCAGGACGCCCTCGCCCACTCCTTCGCGATCCACCACGACTTCGACCGGGGTTACGGCCCCGCTGTGAACCGCCTCCTGAGGCTGGTCCGGGAGGGCGGCGACTGGCGTGAACTCGCCTCCGCGCTGTTCCAGGGCCAGGGATCGTGGGGCAACGGCTCGGCGATGCGCATCGCGCCCCTCGGCGCCTGGTACGCGGACGACCCCGAGCAGGCGACGCACCAGGCGGAGATCTCCTCGTACACCACGCACCAGCACCGCGAGGCCGTGGTCGGGGCGATGGCGGTCGCGGCCGCCGCGGCCCTCGCCGCCGCGCCCTCGGGCCCGCCCACGGCGACGGACCTGCTGGACGGCGTGATCGCCCTGGTGCCGCGCAGCGCGGTCGGCGCCGGGCTGCGCAGGGCCCGCGACATGCTGGACTACAACGACGCGGGCACGGTCGCCGCCGTCCTCGGCAACGGCCGCCGGACCAGTGCGCACGACACCGTCCCCTTCGCCCTCTGGTCCGCGGCCCGCGGGCTCGGCGACTTCGAGCAGGCCTTCTGGGTCACCGCCCAGGCGGGCGGAGACGTCGACACGACCTGCGCGATCGTCGGCGGAGTGGTCGCCGCCGGTACCACGGGCGCGCCTCCGGCGGCCTGGGTCGCCCAGACGGAGGACGTGCCCGACTGGACGACCGGGTAGCACCGGAACCGTTCCCGGTAGTACCTGAACCGCTCCCTCCCGGTGGTGCCCGGCCCGACGGGTCGGGCGTCGCCGCGGGGTCCGCACGCGCGACACCGGTGCGCGTCCGACTGTCACGGTCCTGCCACAGCCCCGCCTCGGACGGCTGACACCGTGCGCACAGGGTTACTCTTTCGGCCACGCCGCCCTCGGTGATCATCTCGACGGCGCGCATCGAATGAGACGCCGGGGGGCCGTGCAGCCAGAGGCCGCGCGAGCGGACCCCGGTGGGGAGGGGTCCCGTGTCCGATCACATACCAGAGCCGCCCCGGCCGGAGCGCGCGTCCACGCCGCCCGCCGTCCCGGGCCCGAACGACGCGGCGGAGCCGGTGTCCGCCCCGCCGCCGTCGCCGGTCCCGGCACAGACGGGGGGCGCGGCACCGTCACCGGCCCCGGCCTCCGGGCCCGCGCAGGAGGCGCGGGAAGCCGAGACGGTCCCGGCCCCGCAGCAGCCGCAGCACGGCGGAACGGAAGGCTCCGCCGCTGCGGCGTCGCTCTCCACGGCCGCGCCGACCGCCGACAACGCGCCGCCGCGCGTTCCCCCGGCCGCTGCTGCGTACAGTGCGGCGTCCCCGGCCCAGGAACCGCCGAGGATTCCCGCCTACGCCCGCCAGGAGCGACCGGGCGCCACCAAGGATCCCTGGGGCAGGCCGAAGGGAACCGCCCAGGCGACCCCGTCGGACATGACGCGGCTCCGCACGGGCGTGCCCGGCACCATTCCCGTCGGCACCCTCTGGTCCGCGCTCGCCACCGCGCTGCTGAGCGCCGCGCTGCTCGGCGACGGCATCGGTCTGAACCTGCTCGTCGTCGCGATCCCGGCAGCGCTCGCCACCTACTTCGCGGTCCGCCCGACCACGCGCCGACTGCGGCCCTGGACCGCCGTCTGGGCGGTCGGCGGACTCGCCCTGCTCGCCGTCCCGGCCCTCCGGGACGCCGGCTGGCCGAGCTTCCTCGCCATCGTGTCCGCCTTCGCGCTCGGTTCACTGGCGCTGCACGGCAGCCGCAGCTGGATCGGGGTCTTCCTCGGTTCGCTGGGGGTCCTGACCTCGGTCGCGGAGGCGCTGGGCTGGGCGGCACGGGGCATGCGCGCCCGGATGACCGGCTCCCGGGGCCGCTGGGGCGTCGTCCTGCGCTCCGCGGCCGTCGCGTTCGTGCTCCTCCTCGTGTTCGGCGCGCTCTTCGCGAGCGCCGACGCCGCCTTCGCCGACGTCCTCGGCGACCTGATGCCCGATGTGTCCATCAGCGACAGTCCGTGGCGCTTCTTCCTGGGCCTGCTGGGCCTCGTCGGTGCCCTCGCCGCCGCGTACACGGCGGCGGCGCCCGTGCGCTGGGACGGACTGACGACGGAACCGGGCAAGCCGCGGGGACGGCTGGAATGGGCCCTGCCGCTGATTGTCCTGAACCTGCTCTT
This sequence comes from Streptomyces sp. NPDC024555, assembly GCF_055559335.1. Taxonomy (NCBI): domain Bacteria; kingdom Bacillati; phylum Actinomycetota; class Actinomycetes; order Kitasatosporales; family Streptomycetaceae; genus Streptomyces; species Streptomyces sp. NPDC024555. The sequence continues at coordinate 147,588 of NZ_JBVHKV010000016.1, read as the reverse complement.
CGCCGCCTTCCTCGCCATTCAGCTCACGGTGCTGCTCGGCGGCTACGACAAGGTGATGGCCGAGACCGATCTCAGCTACTCCCAGTACGCCCGCCAGGGCTTCTGGCAACTGCTCTGGGCCACACTGCTCACCCTCCTGGTCATCGCGCTCGCGCTGCGCTGGGCACCGCGCGGAGGCCCCCGCGACCGCACCCTCGTCCGGGGGGTCCTCGGCACGCTCTGTCTGCTGACGCTCGTCGTCGTGGCGTCGGCGCTGCGGCGTATGGACCTCTACGTCGACGCGTACGGACTGACACGGCTGCGGATCTCCGTGGCCGCCGTGGAACTCTGGCTGGGCGTGGTTCTCGTCCTGATCATGGCCGCCGGTTTCTTCGGAGCCCGCATGCTGCCGCGCGCCGTCGCGGCGAGCGCGGCCGTCGGAGTCCTGGTCTTCGGACTGGTCTCACCCGACGGCCTCATCGCCGAACAGAACGTCCAGCGCTACCGCGACGCCCACTCCATCGACATCGAGTACCTCCGCGGTCTCTCCGCCGACGCCGTCCCGGCCCTGAACACCCTGCCGGAACCCCTGCGTTCCTGCGCCCTGGAGGAGATCCAGCGGGGGCTGCTCGACTCGGACGAACCGTGGTACGCCACGAGCTGGGGCGAGGCCCGTGCCCGGGACATCCTGGGGGACTGGAAGCCCGTCCACCGTTTGCGGGACTGCGGAAGCCTGAGCACGGGCGACAACGGCGGGGACCGCGGCGGGAGCGACGAGACGTACGACCCCTACGACCCGTACTGATTCCCGCACGAACCGGCCCTTGCCCCGCCGGCCCGCCGGTCTTCCGGCGGGCCGGCGCGGTGTCTCCCCAGGCCGGCGCGACATCCGTGTCGGCCGGATCACCCGCCGCCGTCCGTACGCCTCTACGCGACCGGCCCCCCGGCAGCCGCGTTCCCGCTGAGCGCGTCCAGGTCGCTCTTGCGCACCCGGATCACCAGCACGGCCGTCAGCAGGGCGAGAACCGCCATGGCCACCGCCGCCAGGAAGGCGGTCGATATGCCCTGGGCGAGCACGGTGTGGCCCCAACTTCCGGGCAGCTCATGAGTTCTGGCGAACTCGGCCTTCTGCTCCGGCGACGCCTGTGCCAGGAACTTCGGGACCTGCTTCTCCGCCTCGTCGCGGCTGGCCGTGCCGAAGACGGTGACCAGGATGGACAGGCCCAGCGAACCGCCCACCTGCTGACTCGCGTTGAGCAGGCTGGAGGCGGCACCCGCCTCGTGCGGGGCGACGCCGGAGACCGCCGTCAGTGTGAGGGTCACGAAGTTCAGCCCCATGCCGACACCGAACACGAGCATCGGGCCGAGGACGCCGGAGAGGTACGAGCTGTCCGGCGAGATGAACGTCAGCCATATGAGGCCCACGCCCGTGAACGAGGCACCGGTGACCATGAAGGGCTTCGGGCCCAGCACCGGGAGGAAGCGCTGCGAGAGCCCCGCGCCCACCACGATCGCGACGGTCACGGGCAGGAACGCCAGACCCGCCTCGATCGGCGAGTACGCCAGCACGTTCTGCGCGAACAGCACGATGAAGAAGAACATGCCGAACATCGCGGCGGCCAGGCTGAGCATGATCACATACGTGCCCGAGCGGTTGCGGTCGGCGAACATCCGCAGTGGTGTGATCGGTTCCTTGGCCCGCATCTCGACAAGGACGAACGAGGCGAGCAGCAGCACCGCGGCGCCGAAGGATCCCAGGGTGAGGGAGTCCCGCCAGCCCTGTTCCGAGGCCCGGATGAAGCCGTACACGAGCGAGGCCATGCCGAGGGTCGACGTGAGGGCCCCCGCGATGTCGAAGCGGCCCGGGTGCTTCTCGGACTCGTTGATGTACATCGGGGTCAGGACGGCGATCAGCACACCGATCGGCACATTGACGAAGAAGACCCAGCGCCAGTCGAGCCATTCGGTCAGCATCCCGCCGCCGAGCAGACCGATGGCGCCGCCTCCCGCGGAAACCGCGGCGAACACGCCGAAGGCGCGGTTGCGTTCGGGGCCCTCGGGGAACGTCGTGGTGATGAGGGCGAGCGAGGTCGGTGAGGCGATGGCGCCGCCGATGCCCTGGAGCGCGCGGGCCGCCAGCAGTTGCCAGGGCTCCTGGGCGAATCCGCCGAGCAGGGAGGCGAGGGTGAAGACCAGGATGCCCGTCAGGAACACCCGGCGGCGGCCCAGGATGTCGCCGGCCCGGCCGCCGAGCAGCAGCAGACCGCCGAAGGTGAGTGTGTACGCGCTGAGGACCCACGACAGATCGGTGGTCGAGAAGCCGAGCGCGTTCTGGATGCCCGGGAGAGCGATGTTGACGATCGTCGAATCGAGCACAACCATCAACTGGCAGGCGGCGATGACGGCCAGGGCGATCCCGGGGCGGCCCTGTCGCCGCGCCGCACCCGGTGCGCTCCGTGCTTCTAACTGAGAGGTGGTCACTACGGTTCCCCCACAAATGAATTAGTGAACGCATCCGTTCACTGTTGCGTCTACGGTAGTGAATCCCCCTCAAGGAACGCAAGCGTTCACTGAGTCCTTCGTCGTCGCTCGGTGTCCCGATCCCCCGAACCGGCCGGCGGGCCCCCGCCCTCCCCGCGCCGGTTCGTCGAGTCACCCCGACCCGCCCCGTTTCCGATGGAGTGAAACTGATGGCTACTTCGCGATCGGCCGCCGCCGCCCGGCAGCCGGTGGTGTCCCTGCGCCGCCGCGGTCCCGTGCTGGAGCGCGCGATCCTCGACGCCGCCCTGGAGCGGCTCAGCACGGTCGGCTGGAACGGGCTGACCATGGAAGGGGTCGCGGCGGGTGCCCAGACCGGGAAGGCCGCCGTCTACCGGCGCTGGTCGTCCAAGGAGGAACTGGTCGCGGAGGCGCTCCGCAGCGCCCTGCCCCCGATCGGCGACGCCCCCGACGGGGGGAACATCCGCGACGACCTCCTCCAGCTCTGCTTCCGGCTCCGCGACGCGATGCTCTCCACCTCGGGCTCCGCGCTGCGCGCGGTCATTCACGAATGTGACGCCGACACCGCCGAGCGCTTCCAGTCGGTGATCCTCAACGGTGTGATCACTCCCTCCACCACCCTCATCAGGCAGGTGGTGAGCCGAGGCGTCGAACGCGGCGAGGTGCGACCCGAGGCCCTCTGCGAACTGGCCCTCGACGTCATCCCCGCGATGATGATGTACCGCGGCAAGGTGTGCGGGAGCGAATGGACGGACGAGGAGATCGCCGATCTGATCGACCGGGTCGCGATGCCCCTCTACCGCTCCGGTCCCGGCTGAGCCGGGCGGGCGGCCCGGCGCCGGCCCCGTCCCGGAGCACCCCGTCACCGCACGCGCCCCGGGTCCGCTCCCGGCCCCCGTCGGCACGGTGCGCGGGCCGCCGGACCGCGCCGCGTCTTCCCGGCCGCCCCGGGGTGTCGCCGACGTCCCCATCGGCGTACTCTTGCTGGCGCCATGCCGTACGAACCACCCACGCACACCGTCGAGCGCTCACTGCGCGCCACCACCGGTGCCAAGACCGTCGCCGGTGTCGACGAGGTCGGACGCGGAGCGTGGGCAGGTCCGGTCACCGTGTGTGCGGCGGTCACCGGCCTGCGCAGACCTCCTCCCGGACTCACCGACTCCAAGCTGATCACCCCCAAGCGCCGCGCGGAACTCGCTCCGCTGCTGGAGCGCTGGGTCACGGCGTACGGACTCGGTGACGCCTCGCCGGAGGAGATCGACGAACTCGGGATGACCGCCGCGCTCCGGCTGGCCGCCGTGCGCGCCCTGGAGGCGCTGCCGGTGCGGCCGGACGCGGTGATCCTGGACGGCAAGCACGACTACCTGGGCAGTCCCTGGCAGGTCCGCACCGTGATCAAGGGCGACCAGTCCTGTATCGCGGTCGCGGCCGCCTCGGTGATCGCCAAGGTCCGCCGGGACACGATGATGGCCGAACTCGGCGCGGAGTCCGGGGAGTACACGGACTTCGCCTTCGACGCCAACGCCGGATATCCGTCCCCCGTGCACCGGGCCGCGCTGGAGCGGAGGGGGCCCACGGCCCACCACCGCCTCTCGTGGTCCTACCTCGACGCGCTGCCCCGGTGGCGGCACCTCAAGAAGGTCCGTATCTCCGCCGAGGCGGCCGCACTGGAAGACGGGGGCCAACTCGGCTTCGACTTCTGACCGTGCGCACATCGCCCCCCGCCGCTGCCCCGTGCGGCGGCGTTTGATAGACAACCACCCATGCCTCTCATCCCCGAGGAGCCTCAGATTCACGAGAGCGCCCAGGGTCCCCGCGCCACTCCGGCCACCGGCCGCACCGCGTCGACCCCTCGTCCCGTACCCGGTCCGCGTTCCGCGGCCACGCCGCGTCCCGGTCGCCCGGGTCCCGGCCCCGCGAGGCCCGCGCCCCCGGCGCCGCGCCCGCACCCCGTTCCCGGCCCGCCCCAGGCGGCCCGGACGGAGAATCGTTCCGCGCCGCAGTTCCAGCTGATCCCCGCGGCGGCCGGCGGTGCGCTCGACGCCGCCGACGAAGCGGTGGACCTGCTGCTCGACTCCGGCCGCGCGCCCGGCGACATCCTGGTGCTCACCACCGGCGATCCGCACCCGTGGGCGACGCACGAGCTGTCCTTCGGCGAGGCCGCCTACTGGGCCCAGCACGAGGCGGGCGACGACGTGTTCTTCGCCGGTGCCGCTTCCCTGGACCGGACGGCGTCCCGCCCGGTGGTGATCGTGGCGGTGAACGGAACCGTCGACACCGCCGCCGCGCGCGCCCTGTCCGAGGCCCGCACCCGTGCGGGTGCCCTGCTGATCGTCTGCGGTGACCCGCAGGAGGTCAACGCCGCGCTCGGCGCTGCGGTCTGACCCGCGGCGCGTTCACCCGACCGTGGTGACCCGGCCGCCCGCGAGGGCGGCCGGGCCCACGTCCCGGGTCAGCGGGCCGCGGCGCGGTGCAGTGCCTGGACGGCTCCACCGCCCGTGCGCAGCGGCGCCGTGTCCTGGTCCGTCGCGGTCTCGGAGAGAGGGGACGGCACGGAGGTGGAGTTCGGCCGCCGGCCGCCACGCCCCTCGCCCAGCACCTGCCAGCCGCCTCGGGTCAGCGTGATGTAGGCACCGCAGCGCAGCCCGTGCAGCGTGCAGGCATCCCTCAGTCCCCACATCCAGGCGCCGTCCTCCTCCGTCCAGCGCTCGTCCCCCTCGCGGCAGTAGAGCAGGACGGCCGTACGCACCGGAGTGCGGCGGCGCAGATCGTGCGGGATGACCCGGCGCAGGTGCGCCAGCAGCGCGTTGCGGAACTCCCAGCCGTCGGCCGTCACCGAGCGGCGGGGGAACGAGGCGCTGGCGGTCAGCCGCTCCTCGTGGTCGAGCACCGCGACGACGGCCGTCGCCGGCGTCGGGCGGTGCCGCGCGTGCAGGCCGCTGACCACCTCGCGCGGACTGCGCAGCAGCGGTATGCCCGCCTCGGCCCACTCGGCCGGTTCGAGCATCCTGGCAAGGCGGTTGGCGGAGTCGGCGGCGGGCGACATCGAAGTGGCCGCGGACGAGGCGAATCCGAAGGTCACGGTCCTCCCTTCGCATACGCGCCCACGATGCGGGCAGGGTCGGGTGAGGGCGCGCCGCGGCACAGCCCTTCCGGGCCCGCGAAAAGACCGTGCGGGGAGCGACTCCAATTCTTCCTGGCGTATCGGCAGGCGGCAACGAGCAATTGGCGAGGCTGACGGTAATCAGCCGGAATGACACGCATATCCCTGCCCAGTCCAGCCACGGATGACGCCACCCGTCCCGCCCGAACAGCGAGGACCAGCGGAAACACCCCTGGATTCCGGCTGCGGACCCCGGGTGAGGGTGCGATCACGCGGGGTGAAGTCGTCGATTGTCGGACCCATCGGGTTGCATGGAGTCATGGACAACCTGGAGCTGCGTACTGAAGCCGATGCCGTTCTCGCCGAGCTCGTCGGTGCCCCCGAGGGCACGGCGCGGCTGCGGGAGGACCAGTGGCAGGCGGTGGCCGCACTGGTGCGGGAGCGGCGCCGGGCACTGGTCGTACAGCGGACGGGATGGGGCAAGTCGGCCGTCTACTTCGTGGCCACCGCGCTGCTGCGCAGACGGGGTTCCGGCCCCACGGTGATCATCTCGCCGCTGCTCGCGCTGATGCGCAACCAGGTGGAGTCGGCCGAGCGCGCGGGCATCCGGGCCCGCACGATCAACTCGGCCAATCCGGAGGAGTGGGAGACGATCTACGGCGAGGTCGAGCGCGGCGAGACCGATGTCCTCCTGGTCAGCCCGGAGCGGCTCAATTCCGTGGACTTCCGCGATCAGGTACTGCCGAGACTCGCGGCGACGACGGGCCTGCTCGTGGTCGACGAGGCGCACTGCATCTCCGACTGGGGCCATGACTTCCGCCCGGACTACCGCCGCCTGCGGGCGATGCTCACCGAACTGCCCGAGGGCGTGCCCGTCCTGGCCACCACGGCGACGGCCAACGCGCGGGTCACGGCGGACGTGGCCGACCAGCTGGGCACGGGGGCGGGCGAGGCCCTGGTGCTGCGCGGTGCGCTGGACCGGGAGAGCCTCCGCCTGGGCGTGGTCCAACTGCCGGACGCCGCCCACCGCCTGGGCTGGCTCGCCGAGCATCTGAACGATCTGACGGGCTCGGGGATCATCTACACACTCACGGTGGCCGCGGCCGAGGAGGCGACCGCCTTCCTGCGACAGCGTGGCTTCCACGTCGCCTCGTACACGGGCAAGACGGAGAACGCGGACCGCCTCCAGGCCGAGTCCGACCTGCGGGAGAACCGGGTGAAGGCACTGGTCGCCACCTCGGCGCTCGGCATGGGCTACGACAAGCCGGACCTCGGCTTCGTCGTACACCTGGGCTCGCCCTCCTCGCCCATCGCCTACTACCAGCAGGTCGGCCGCGCCGGCCGAGGTGTGGCCCACGCCGACGTGCTCCTGCTGCCCGGCCGGGAGGACGAGGCCATCTGGCGTTACTTCGCCGATGCGGGATTCCCGCCCGAGGCGCAGGTACGGCAGACCTTGGCGGCCCTCGAAGCGGCCGGGCGGCCGCTGTCCGTGCCGGCGCTGGAAGCGGCGGTGGACCTGCGGCGCAGTCGGCTGGAGTCGATGCTGAAGGTCCTGGACGTCGACGGCGCCGTCAAGCGGGTCAAGGGCGGCTGGGCGGCGACCGGGGCCCCCTGGGTGTACGACGCGGAGCGCTACGCCTGGGTCGCCCGGCAGAGGGCAGCCGAGCAGCAGGCGATGCGCGACTACGCGAGCACCACCGAGTGCCGGATGGAGTTCCTGCGCCGTCAGCTGGACGACGAGGGGGCGGCCCCGTGCGGGCGCTGCGACAACTGCGCCGGCCCCTGGGCCGACAGCGCCGTGTCGGCCGAGGCGCTGACGGGCGCCGAGAAGGAGCTGGACCGGCCGGGCGTGGAGATCGAGCCGCGCCGGATGTGGCCGACGGGGATGGCCGCGCTCGGGGTCGACCTCAAGGGCCGCATCCCGGCCAAGGACCAGAGCGCCACCGGGCGGGCGCTCGGCCGGCTCTCCGACATCGGCTGGGGCAACCGACTGCGCCCGTTGCTGGCCGACAGCACCCCCGACGGGCCGGTTCCCGACGACGTGCTGCGGGCCGCGGTGGCGGTCCTCGCCGACTGGGCGCGCTCCCCGGGCGGCTGGGCGCCGAACGTGGCGGACGCCACCGACCGCCCGGTGGGCGTGGTGGCGGTGCCCTCGCTGACCCGTCCGCAGCTGGTCGGTTCGCTGGCCGAGGGCATCGCGAACGTGGGTAGGCTTCCCTTCCTGGGCACGCTGGCGCACACCGGTCCGGACGGCACGCACGCGGCACGCCGCAGCAATTCGGCCCAGCGTCTCAAGGCGCTGTCCGACGCCTTCGCCGTGCCGGACGAGCTGGCGCGCGCCCTGGCGGCCACGCCGGGGCCGGTCCTGCTCGTGGACGACTCCACGGACTCCGGCTGGACCCTCGCGGTCGCCGCCCGGCTCCTGCGCCAGGCGGGCAGCACCCAGGTGCTGCCCCTGGTCCTCGCCACGGCGGGCTGAGCCGGCAGTCCCGAACGGCACACGGAAACGGAGAACAACGGCAGCGAGCAGTCCGTGTCAGGGCACCTCCCGGCATTTTCAATCACTGATTGAAAGTTTGTCCGAGGGGTGCTCTCATGGGGTTATGTCCACAGATTCCACCCGGGCGGCACTGCTCGACGCCGCAGAGCGCCTGTTCCTCGCCAAGGGCTACGAGCAGGTCTCCGTCCGTGCCGTGAACGCGGCGGCCGGAATGAACCCGGCCGCCGTGAACTACCACTTCGGCACCAAGCAGGACTTGGTCGCGGCCCTGCTGGAGCGTCGCCTCGGCCCTCTGTGGGCGCAGCCGCTCGCAAGCATGGAGCAGCGGCTGGCGGAGGGTCGCCCGGCGTCGGTCGAGGAGCTCGTCGACCTGCTGGTGCGCCCCGTCGACGAGCTCACCGCCCGGCCGACGGGCCGGATGCTGATGCATCTGCTCGCCCGCCTCGTGCTGCGCCGCCGTGAGCTCCCGTTCGACGCGCGTTGGTTCGGGCCGGAGCCGTGGAACGAACTGCTGGCCGCGGCCCGGCCCGAGCTGTCCCGCGCCGAGGTCGCCGACCGCCTGCGCATGACCTACGACCTGCTGCTCTCGGTCTACGGCGAGCCGCAGTCCGACGACGCCGACCTCGGCCGCCTCCCGCGTCCGCCGATGGCCGCCGTCATGGCCTTCGTCGCGGCCGGCCTGAACGCCGCCCCTTCGTACGGGGGCGGCCCGGGGCCCCGTTGACCACGGGCCCGGCAGCACCGCGTCCGGTACGGCCCTCCGCACGGGCGGCCGGCCGGGAAGCGGGCCCCGACCCCTACTCCGGCACGCACAACGTGCCGGCCGGCCCCGGCGGCCGATCGGCCGCCGGGCACACCCCCCACCCGACACATCTGGAGAACACCATCATGGGAACCATCGCCGTCACCGGAGCCGCCTCCGGAATGGGCGCGTCCATCGCCGCCCGGCTGACCGAGCAGGGGCACCGCGTCATCGGCGTCGACCTGCGTGGAGCCGACGTGGAGGCCGACCTCGGCACCCCGGAGGGCCGCACGGCGGCTGCGGCCGAGGTGACCCGCCTCGCCGACGGGCGCCTCGACGGTCTGGTCCCCTTCGCGGGCATCTCGGGCGGCGCGGGCCGGCCCGCGAGCCTGCTCGTCTCGGTCAACTACTTCGGCGCCATCGGACTGCTGGAGGAACTGCGCCCGGCGCTCGCCGCGGCGGGGGAGTCCTCCGTGGTGCTCGCCTCCTCCAACTCCACGACCACTCAGCCCGGCTGGAACCCGCGGCTGGCCGAGGCCTGTCTGGCGGGTGACGAGGAGGCGGCCCGTACGCTCGCCGACGCCTCGGACGACGCAGGCGGGGTTCTCACGTACCCGGCCACCAAGGCCGCCATCGCCTACTACACCCGCACGCATGCGGCCGATTACATCGCCGACGGCATCCGTCTCAACGCCATCGCGCCCGGATTCATCGACACCCCGATGACCCAGGCGGCCCGCAAGGACCCGCGTACCGCCGCGGGCATCGAGGCCTTCCTCAAGTCCATTCCGGCCGGCCGGGCCGGGCTTCCCGAGGAGGTCGCCGAACTGCTGCTCTTCCTGCTGTCGCCCAAGTCGGGCTACTGCGTCGGCACGTTGATGTACTGCGACGGCGGCCTGGACGCCCGGCTGCGCGGTCTGGACTGGCCCAAGGTGTGGGTGCCCGAATCCTGACCGGCCTCACGGGCAGCCGTTGCCACCAGGTGTGATCACCCTCTGTGGGTAAGTTATCCACAGGGGGTAGCGGATTTCGCCGGAACGCGGGACCGTCGTGGCATGAACAAGCGCCACGAACCCACCGGCCCGTCCGACGAACAGCAGATCACTCTCCGAGGTCCTGCGGAACTGGCCGATGCCCTTCCCTACCTCATGGGATTCCATCCGAACGACAGCGTGGTCATGGTCGCCCTGCACGGCGGCCGGGGCAGGTTCGGCGGACGGCTCAGGCTGGGGATCCCCGAGTCCCCGCAGGAATGGCCCCCGGTCGCCGAGCAGCTCGCGGAGTGCCTGATCAAGGGCAGCGAACGGCGCGGCGGACGACCCGACGCGATCGTCGTCTTCCTCTGCCAGGACCCGGCGGAGGGTGAGACCGGCAGCGCGACGATGGAGCGCCTGCGGCCGTTCGCCCAGCGGCTGCGGACGGCCTGCGGGGCGCTGGACGTGCCCGTCCTCGAAGCCCTCTGCATCTCCGGCGACCGGTACTGGTCGTATGTCTGCCCCGATACCCGGTGCTGCCCCGCCGAAGGCAATCCTCTGGCCATGCCGGGCACCTCGGTGATGGCGGCCGCGGCCGCGTACGCGGGCATCCAGGTACGCGGCTCGCTGCGGGAGATGGAGGCCCGGCTGGCTCCTCGGACCGGTGAGCCGGGCCGTACGCAGCAGCGGGCGCTGGACTCGGTGGGTGCCGCGCTCGTGCCGAAGCTCCTCGACGAGGCCGGTCACCGGGAGGTCGGGGACACGACGCTGGGTCTGGCCCGGCAGCTGATGACGCGCCTCGCCGCGGCCCCGGCCGCCACGGCCTCGCTCGGTGACATCAACGACGACCGGCTGATCGGTGACGAGGAGGCCGCCGAGGTGATCCTCGGTCTTCAGGACCGTGACACCCGGGACCGCGCGGCCGAGTGGATGGAGGGCCCGGACGCGGGTCCGGCGCTGAGGCTGTGGCGCGCACTGGCGCGGCGGTGCGTCACGCCGTACGAGGAGCACGCGGCAGCGCCGCTGACCCTGGCCGGCTGGGTGGCGTGGTCGACCGGTGACGAGCCGGCCGCCCGCGTCGCTCTGGGCCTGGCCCTGCGGGCGGACCCGGGGTACACGTTCGCCCAGCTCCTGCACGAGGCCTGCAACCAGGGCCTGGACCCGGAGACGCTGAGGCGTTGCCTGCGGGGTGAACGCGGGCGGCGAGAGGAGTGCGAGATCCGGGACCGGCCGGGCGGTGCGCGCGTGGTGCGGCAGAGGAGTGGCCGAGGTGCGGTACGGGTCGCGGGGGCCCGTTCGGCACCGATGCGGCGGGCCGTCCGGCGCCGGGGCCACTCCGCGTCCACCCGACCGGCGACGGCGATGGGCGGACGCCGGGTGCCGGGCCGGCGCACCCGGGGGCGGCGCGGGACCAGGACCGGTCGCTGAACCGGTGGGTGCGGTGCCGGACCCCGGCACCGCACCCACCCCGCACGGGGGCTGTGCGCACGGAAGGGCCCCGTCGCCACCGATGGGCGGAGCGCGGCCGGCGCGGTGTGCGGCAGGACGCCGTGCACCAAGAAGATGGTCATGAAGGGAGTGTTTATCGTCAGGCAGACGACTATGATCACCGCATGCCGCCCTACGACCCGTCGACCTTTCCGCCCTTCGCTGTCACCGTCGACCTGGTCGTGCTCACGGTGCGCCGTCACGCGCTCTGCGCGCTGGTGGTCCGCCGGGGCGAGACACCCTTCCAGGGGCGATGGGCGCTGCCCGGCGGGTTCGTCAGAGCCGACGAGGACCTCGGTGCGGCGGCCGCCCGGGAACTCGTGGAGGAGACCGGGCTCTGCGCGCACGACCCGGTGAACCCGGAGGCCGGCAACGGCGCGCACCTCGAACAGCTCGCCACGTACGGGGATCCGCAACGCGATCCCCGGATGAGGGTCGTCAGCGTTGCCCATCTGGCCCTGGCCCCCGATCTGCCGGCGCCGCGGGCGGGCGGGGACGCGCACAGTGCGCGCTGGGCACCGGTCGACGACCTGCTGGGGCCGGAGGGGGGCTACGGGCAGGACGGTGAACGGCATGCTCCGCTGGCCTTCGACCACGCCAGGATCCTGGCCGACGGTGTGGAGCGCGCCCGTTCCAAGATCGAGTACTCCTCGCTGGCCACGGCGTTCTGCCCGCCCACCTTCACGGTCGGTGAACTGCGCCGGGTGTACGAGGCGGTATGGGGCGTGGTGCTCGACCCGCGGAACTTCCACCGCAAGGTGACCGGCACGCCCGGCTTCCTGGTGCCCGCGGGCGGGACGACCACGCGGCAGGGGGGCCGCCCCGCCCAGCTGTTCCGGGCGGGGTCCGCCACGGTGCTGAACCCACCGATGCTGCGCCCCGAGGTCTGAGGCAGCCCGCGCGCCGACGCGCGGGGCCGGAGGGGCCGGGCCGCGGACCGCGACGCTGCGACGATGGTCCACGGAAAGTCCGATATGTCGGGTTATCGTACTGCGATACGCCCTGCCGCCGAGCGGTCTCACCTCCTGCGAGAGAAGCGATGCTCCAGGCCATCGGACTCACCAGCGCCCGCCACCGCGGACTGCCGCCCGCCGTGGACGACCTCACGTTCGAAGCGGAACCGGGCTGCGTCACGGCACTGCTGGGCCCGACCGGTTCCGGCAAGACCTCGGCCCTGCGGCTGATGCTCGAACTGGAACCGGGGCGGGGCATCACCTACTTCAGGGGCAGGCCGCTGCACCGTGTGACCCATCCGGCCAGAGAGGTCGGGGTGCTGCTCGGCGACGTGCCGGGCCACCCGGCCCGCACCGCCCGGGGGCAGCTCCGCATGCTCTGCGCGGCGGCGGGGGTGCCCGCCTCCCGGGCCGACGAACTGCTCCACGCGGTCGGTCTCGACGGACTGGGGGACCAGCGCATCGGCACGCTCTCCCTCGGTATGGACCGCAGGCTCGCACTCGCCTCCGCCCTGCTCGGCGACCCGCACACACTGATCCTGGACGAGCCCGCCGACGGGCTCGTCGCGCGCGAGGCCGACTGGATGCGCGAGATGCTCCGGTCCCACGCGGCCCGGGGCGGCACGGTCCTTTTCACCACGCCGGACCCCAGGGAGGCCGCCCGGACGGCCGGGCGTGTGGTGACCGTCGACGCCGGCCGGCTCGTTGCCGACCAGAGCGTCGGAGACTTCTCCCGTACCCGGCTGCGCCCCCGGGTGGCGGTCCGTTCGCCCCACGCCGCCCGGCTCGCCTCGATCGTCAGCCGCGAGGCCCGCGCGTCCCGCCGTCCCGTCGAGGTCGTCACCGGGGCGAGCAGCAGCCTGATCTCCGTCTACGGGAGCAGCTGTGCGGAGATCGGCGACGTGGCGTTCCGGCACGGACTCCCCGTCCATCTGCTGGCCGACGAGGTCGGCGACACCTGCCCTCCCCGCCTCGATCCTGCCGACGCGTCCGCTCCCTCCTCCGCCACCACGACGTTCCCCGACGCCCAAAGTGATGTCGATGTCGATGCCGAAGGTGCCGCCGGCGGTGGGTCTGCGGGGGGTGGTGTTCCGGAGCCGGCAGGGCGGAGCGCTGCCGTGCAGGCGCCGCCGATCCGGCGGCGTCCGGCCCGGGGACCGATGCGGCCGGTGCGTTACGAGCTGCGGCGCCTGTTCGGCGTCAGAACCACGACGATGATCATCTTCGCCACGCTCGTGGCCTCGGCCGCGGTGTCGGTGCTGCTCGCCCGCGACGGCCGCACACCGATTCCGCAGGTGCTCGCCGGCTGGCCCCCGCTGCTGCCGCTGCCACCCGCCGCACTCGGGGCCGGTCTGCTCGGCGCACTGTCCTTCGGCGACGAGTTCCGCTATCCCGCGCTCGCCGCGGGCCGGGGAACCGTCCCGCGACGGCTCGGACTCCTCCTTGCCAAGCTCGCGGTGTCGGGCGGTGTCGCACTGCTCCTGGCCCTGCTCGTGGTGGCGGTGTCGGCGGAGTCCCTGCGGCTGTTCTACGGGGCCGACTTGGTCGGGATCCCGCCGAACGCACTTTCGCTGGCCATGAGTTGGACCTGCCTGAGCGTGGGCTGCGCCTGGGCGGGGCTGCTGGCGGCCGGAATCTTCCGCGTGACGGCGGCGGGGGTGGCGGCCGTACTCGCCGTTCCCGTCCTCATGGTTCCGCTGCTCCAGGCGGTGCCGAAGGCGCCGACGGCCCGCTCGGCGAACGGGCTTCCGGGCCGACTGAGGGAACTGGCCTGGCTGCGATGGCCGCACGAGGCCGACCGGTGGCTGCTGGCCGGAGTGCGCGTGGTGGCCCACCCCGTCGGGGCGGCATTGGCACTGTCGTTGTCGGTCCTTGTCTGCGCGTATCTGTTCACGAGCCTTCGCGGCAGAGTGCGTTGGTGATCGCACGGAGGGGTGCGGGGCGCCTGAAGATCGCCAAGGCCCTCGGAACTCCATTGAGAATGCCGGTTTTATACCACTTAGGCGTCAATTGGGAGGTCGACGCCGATCACCCTTTCGTGTGCTTTTCACCAAAGACCTCAAGGGGCGGCGAAGCGGCGCCGACAAAGGATGCGTGAGTACCCTTGCGCACACCCCGATGACCGCCGCCCGTACCGTCGACTCCGGCCTCGCCGGTCCGGGCGAACTCGACCGATTCACCTACGCGGAGGCGCCGTCCGGCGAGCGAGCCGCCGCCCGGTCCTGGGAGGGGGCCGATACCGAGCTCGGCCGGGTGGCCCGGCGTGGCACGGCCAGCCGGGGCCGGGGCCTGCACGGCCAACTTGTTCAGCAGCTGGGACAGATGATCGTCTCCGGTGACCTGGGTGCCGACCGGCCCCTGGTGCCCGAGGAGATCGGCCAGCGATTCGAGGTCTCCCGCACCGTGGTCCGGGAGTCGTTGCGCGTACTGGAGGCCAAGGGCCTGGTCAGCGCCCGCCCCAATGTGGGGACCAGGGTCCGGCCCGTCTCCGACTGGAATCTGCTCGACCCCGACATCATCGAATGGCGCGCGTACGGCCCGCAGCGCGAGGACCAGCGCCGCGAGCTGGGTGAGCTGCGCTGGACGATCGAACCCCTTGCCGCGCGCCTGGCGGCCGGCCATGGGCGCGAGGACCTTCAGCAGCGCCTTGTGGACATGGTCGAGATCATGGGGCACGCGATCGGGCAGGGTGATGTGATCACCTGTGCGCGGGCGGACGCCGAGTTCCACTCGTTGCTCATCCAGGCGGCGGGCAACCGCATGCTGGAGCACCTCTCCGGGATCGTCTGCGCCGCGCTCCAGGTCTCCGGCGGCCCGGTCACGGGCTGCGACCGGCCGAGCGACGCCTCCCTCGCCCACCATGCCCGTATCGTCGACGCTCTCGCGGCGGGCGATCCCGACGCGGCCGAGGGGGCCATGCGCCAGCTGCTGGTGGTCCAGCCCGTCGTGCCGGCGCCGCGCGAGCACTGAGCGCGGCGCGTCCGGAGCGCGCGGGCCCTGTGCCGCCGAACGTCCGAGTTCGGCGGCACAATGGTCGAGTCATGCCGCTTCCGTGCTGTTTGTGGCAAATGGGGTGTGACTCGGGCCACGCGGATTGGGCGTAACACTCCTCGAAACAGCGCGATGACTTAAGAGGTGACCGCCTCGGAAGGAATACAGCAGCTGTTCCACGCGCTGTGCAGTTCTGAGGCCCAACCCGCGCGCCGTCGGTACATTCCCAGCCCGGCGGTCGTCGGTTCCAGCCCTCCGGGGCCGGACCGGAAGCCGTTTCCATCGTTCCGAGAGGTTGTTCGTGTCGGCCAGCACATCCCGTACGCTCCCGCCGGAGATCGCCGAGTCCGAATCTGTCATGGCGCTCATCGAGCGGGGAAAGGCTGATGGGCAGATCGCCGGCGACGACGTGCGTCGGGCCTTCGAGGCTGACCAGATTCCGCCAACCCAGTGGAAGAACGTTCTGCGCAGCCTCAACCAGATCCTCGAGGAAGAGGGTGTGACGCTGATGGTCAGTGCAGCGGAGCCGTCGAAGCGCGCCCGCAAGAGCAGCGTCGCGGCGAAGAGCCCGGTCAAGCGCACCGCGACCAAGACCGTCGCCGCCAAGACGACCGTGACCAGGACCGTCGCGGCCACCGCCACCTCGTCCGCCGAGACGGTGGACGCCGCGGCCGATGACACCGCCGCTGCCGCGCCCGCGAAGAAGGCCGTCGCCAAGAAGGCGGCGGCGAAGAAGACCGCCGTGAAGAAGACGGCGGCCAAGAAGACCGCGGCCAAGAAGGCCGGCAAGCAGGACGAGGACATCCTCGACGGCGACGACGCCGTGGAAGAGGTCAAGGCCGGCAAGGTCGAGGAGGAGGAGGGCGAGGGCGAGAACAAGGGCTTCGTCCTCTCCGACGACGACGAGGACGACGCGCCCGCGCAGCAGGTCGCCGTCGCCGGTGCCACCGCCGACCCGGTCAAGGACTACCTGAAGCAGATCGGCAAGGTCCCGCTCCTCAACGCGGAGCAGGAGGTCGAGCTCGCCAAGCGCATCGAGGCCGGTCTCTTCGCCGAGGACAAGCTGGCGAACTCCGACAAGCTCGCCCCCAAGCTCAAGCGCGAGCTGGAGATCATCGCCGAGGACGGCCGCCGCGCCAAGAACCACCTGCTGGAGGCCAACCTCCGTCTCGTGGTCTCCCTGGCCAAGCGGTACACCGGCCGCGGCATGCTCTTCCTGGACCTGATCCAGGAGGGCAACCTCGGTCTGATCCGTGCTGTCGAGAAGTTCGACTACACCAAGGGCTACAAGTTCTCCACGTACGCCACCTGGTGGATCCGGCAGGCGATCACCCGCGCCATGGCCGACCAGGCCCGCACCATCCGTATCCCGGTGCACATGGTCGAGGTCATCAACAAGCTCGCGCGCGTCCAGCGCCAGATGCTCCAGGACCTGGGCCGCGAGCCCACGCCGGAGGAGCTGGCCAAGGAGCTCGACATGACCCCCGAGAAGGTCATCGAGGTCCAGAAGTACGGCCGTGAGCCGATCTCTCTCCACACCCCGCTGGGTGAGGACGGGGACAGCGAGTTCGGTGACCTCATCGAGGACTCCGAGGCGGTCGTCCCGGCCGACGCGGTGAGCTTCACGCTCCTCCAGGAGCAGCTGCACTCCGTGCTCGACACCCTGTCCGAGCGTGAGGCGGGCGTGGTCTCCATGCGCTTCGGTCTCACCGACGGCCAGCCGAAGACGCTGGACGAGATCGGCAAGGTCTACGGCGTGACGCGTGAGCGCATCCGTCAGATCGAGTCCAAGACGATGTCCAAGCTCCGTCACCCGTCGCGCTCGCAGGTGCTGCGCGACTACCTCGACTAGGCCGTATCCCGGCAGGGGCGCGACGCAGCAGAGGCCGGGGGCCCGGATCCATGGATCCGGGCCCCCGGCCTCTGTCGCGGGTGCGGGTTGGGGTCGACGGAATGACTCTGGGTAGGCACAGACCATCACAGAGTCGGGAGTACGCATGTTCCGTACAGTCGTCCGCGCCGTGACCGGGGCACTCGCCCTCACTGCCGCAACGGCGGTGATACCCCTCGCGTCCCCTGCCCCGGCGGTCGCGGACAGCATCATCATCGGCGGCCGGCCCGCCCATGTGAAGGACAGTCCGTGGGTGGTGGCACTCGCCAGCCGTGACCGGTTCGGAGGTACCCGTGCCGGTCAGTTCTGCGGCGGCGTCCTCGTCGAGCCGAAGAAGGTGCTGACGGCGGCCCACTGCCTGAGCCGTGAGGCGCTGGGCGGCGATGTCGCACAGGTCCCCGATCTGCGGGTCATTGCGGGCCGGGACGAACTGAACGGTACGGGCGGCAAGGAGATCGCCGTGAGCGGGACCTGGGTCAACCCGGGGTTCGACGCCTCCACGAACAGCGGGGACGTCGCCGTGCTCACGCTCGCCGAGGCGCTGCCCGAGCAGAACGTGATCCGGCCGGCGAAGGCCGGCGACCCCGCGTACGCGTCCGGGACGGCGGCCGTCGTCTACGGATGGGGTGACACGACCGGCAACGGTGACTACGCGTCGTCGCTGCGCTCCGCCGACGTGACCGTGCTGCCGGACAGTTCCTGCGAGCGGGCCTATCCCGGCGGCAGGACGGGCACGTACGAGGCCTCGTCGATGCTCTGCGCCGGCGAACCCCAGGGCGGGTACGACGCCTGCCAGGGGGACAGCGGAGGCCCTCTGGTGGCCCAGGGGCGGCTCGTGGGGCTGGTGTCGTGGGGGAACGGCTGCGGTCGGGCGGGCAGCCCGGGGGTCTACACCCGGATCTCCGCCGCCCTCGAGTGGATGAAGGGTGCCGCCTGACGGCGGCGGCCCCGCGCATACGAGAACGGGCGGCTCCCCTTGAAGGGGAGCCGCCCGTCGGCCGGTAAGGAACCGGTCCCTGGCTCGTCGTGGATGCGAGGTGTCAGTGTTCCTCTTCGGCGGCTTGGGCCTGGACGGCCGTCAGCCGGTCGGTCTCATCCTGTATTTCCGCGGCGATCTTCTTGAGTTCCGGCTCGAACTTGCGACCGTGGTGGGCGCAGAAGAGCAGTTCACCGCCGCTGATCAGGACGACGCGCAGGTATGCCTGGGCGCCGCAACGGTCACAGCGGTCTGCTGCGGTCAGCGGGCTCGCGGGGGTCAGAACAGTAGTCACGTCGCCTCTTCTCTAGCTCGACGAGCTGTCGTACCAGGGTCAACATCCAACCAGGCCGAAAACGTTCCCGCTCGTGGCATTTCTTCGAAACTTCTTCTCAGGATGGCTGTCTGTTGCCGGTTCGCGGCGAATGTGCCGTATTGCGTAGCGCTACGGTTTCGCGTTGCTGGGGTGGGTCGGTCCCGCCGGCTGGCGTGCCGGTTTGTTCATGAGGACGTGCCCGGAGCCTAAATGGTTCATGCCTGGAAGGGAACGTGATGTGCACGTCACTCCAAGGAGGGATCGAACGTGTATGCGAGGCTGGACTACTGTGAGGGTTCTCCGAGGGTGGCGTTGCAACCGCTCTACCAGGCCTCGGTACCCTCTCAGCGGCGACCGAAGCCGAGCCCGTTACCCACTGGGCCCCATTTGAAATTCAGCGAGGAGCGAACCGCGTGACCGCCGATACGTCCGTGCCGTCCACTGCGCTGCTGACCGGAGCAGACCGAGACGGTTCCAACTACACCGCGCGGCATCTGCTCGTACTCGAGGGGCTCGAAGCGGTTCGCAAGCGCCCCGGCATGTACATCGGGTCCACGGACAGCCGCGGCCTCATGCACTGCCTCTGGGAGATCATCGACAACTCGGTCGACGAGGCCCTCGGCGGGTACTGCGACCACATCGAGGTCATCCTCCACGACGACAACTCCGTCGAGGTCCGGGACAACGGGCGGGGCATCCCGATCGACGTGGAGCCCAAGACCGGTCTCTCCGGCGTCGAGGTCGTCATGACCAAGCTGCACGCGGGCGGCAAGTTCGGTGGCGGCTCCTACGCCGCCTCCGGCGGTCTGCACGGCGTCGGCGCCTCCGTCGTCAACGCCCTCTCCGCCCGTCTCGACGTCGAGGTCGACCGCAACAGCGCGGTCCACTCGATCAGCTTCCGGCGCGGTGTCCCCGGCATCTTCACCGAGCAGGGGCCCGACAGCCCCTTCGACCCGGCCAACGGTCTGCGCAAGGGCAAGCGGGTGCCGAAGACCCGCACCGGCACCCGCGTCCGCTACTGGGCCGACCGCCAGATCTTCCTCAAGGACGCCAAGCTCAACCTGGAGACGCTCCACCAGCGGGCCCGCCAGACGGCCTTCCTCGTCCCCGGCCTGACCATCGTCGTGCGCGACGAGCGCGGCCTGGACGGCGAGGGCAAGACCGAGGAGACCTTCCGCTTCGACGGGGGCATCAGCGAGTTCTGCGAGTACCTCGCCCAGGACAAGGCCGTCTGCGACGTCCTGCGCCTGACCGGGCAGGGCACGTTCAAGGAGACCGTGCCGGTCCTCGACGACCGCGGCCACATGACGCCGACCGAGGTCACGCGGGAACTGGCCGTCGACATCGCGATGCGCTGGGGCACCGGCTACGACACCACGGTGAAGTCCTTCGTCAACATCATCGCCACCCCCAAGGGCGGCACGCACGTCACCGGCTTCGAGCGCTCCGTGACCAAGACCGTCAACGAGGTGCTGCGCTCCGCGAAGCTCCTCCGGGTCGCCGAGGACGACATCGTCAAGGACGACGCCCTCGAAGGTCTCACCGCGGTCGTCACCGTCCGCCTGGCCGAGCCGCAGTTCGAGGGCCAGACGAAGGAGGTCCTCGGCACCTCGGCGGCCAACCGGATCGTCGCCAATGTCGTGGCCAAGGAGCTCAAGGCGTTCCTGACCTCCACCAAGCGGGACGCCAAGGCGCAGGCCAGGGCTGTTCTCGACAAGGCCGTGGCGGCGGCACGCACCCGCATCGCCGCCCGGCAGCACAAGGACGCCCAGCGCCGCAAGACGGCCCTGGAGTCCTCCTCGCTGCCCGCGAAGCTGGCCGACTGCCGCAGCGACGACGTCGAGCGCAGCGAGCTGTTCATCGTCGAGGGCGACTCCGCGCTCGGCACCGCCAAGCTCGCGCGGAACAGTGAGTTCCAGGCTCTGCTGCCGATCCGGGGCAAGATCCTCAACGTTCAGAAGGCATCCGTCTCCGACATGCTGAAGAACGCCGAGTGCGGGGCGATCATCCAGGTCATAGGAGCCGGATCCGGCCGGACCTTCGACATCGACGCGGCGCGCTACGGAAAGATCGTGCTGCTGGTCGACGCCGATGTCGACGGCGCCCACATCCGCATCCTGCTGCTGACCCTGTTCCAGCGGTACATGCGGCCGATGGTCGAGGCGGGCCGGGTCTTCGCCGCGGTGCCCCCGCTGCACCGGATCGAGCTGGTCCAGCCGAAGAAGGGCCAGGACAAGTACATCTACACGTACTCGGACAACGAGCTGCGCCAGCGACTGCTGGAGCTCCAGCGGAAGAACGTCCGGTACAAGGACTCGATCCAGCGCTACAAGGGCCTGGGCGAGATGGACGCCGACCAGCTGGCCGAGACGACGATGGACCCGCGCCACCGCACCCTGCGGCGCATCAACATCGGCGATCTCGAATCGTCCGAGAAGGTCTTCGATCTGCTGATGGGCAACGAGGTGGCGCCCCGCAAGGAGTTCATCACCAGCTCCGCGGCCACGCTGGACCGTTCGCGCATCGACGTCTGAGACACCGCGGGGGCGGTCCGGGCGCTTCGCCGTCCGGCTCGGCCCCGGGCAGGCGCCCAGCCGGTCCGGACCGGCACCAGGAGCCGTTGTCTCCACCCACGGGTGGAGACAACGGCTCCACCCGTGATCCACCCGTGGGCCGATCACGCGGCCGGCGACTTTCCGTAGCGTCGAAGTCACCGAACTTCCTCGCAATCCGGAGGCGCCCATGTCCGGGCTCGTCAACGCCGTGGTGATCGTCGCGGTGGTGGCCGTCGTCGTGGTCCGCCGGTTCTCCGCCCGGCCGCTCTCCGGCGACCGGCGCCGATGGGTCCTGCCGGGCGTGCTGCTCGTGCTGGCGCTGCGCGAGCCGGACCTCCTCGACGTGCACCACGAGGCATCGGCTGTCGCCGTCCTCGGCGCGGAGCTGGCCGTGGGCTCGGTCACGGGCGCCGGCTGGGCGTGGACCACGCGCGTCTGGCGGGCCCAGGACGGAACGCTGTGGAGCAGGGGCACCAGAGCGACCGTCTACGTCTGGGCGGGCGGCCTGGTCCTCCGTGCGGCTCTGTACGGGCTTGCGGCGGCACTGGGCATACATCAGGGCGGTCCCGCCCTGATGGCGGCTCTCGCGGTCACCCTGCTGGTGCGAGAGGGCCTTCTGACCCGACGGGCCGCCCCCGAGGAGCCGTACGGTGTCTCTGCCGGGGGCACTTCGCCCCGGCAGCCGGTGGGGAAGGACCGCCTGTGACATCCGCTGCCTGGACGGGCTGGCCGTCGAGAGAGGCCCTCGCCCGCGAGTCGCGTACCCGCTCCCGGACCGTGATCGGCTGGGTGGTGAGGCTGGGGCTGCTCGTCCTGATGCTCTGGGGGACCTTCACGGGCGGCCGGTTCGGCCCCTTCGAGATCCTCGTCGGCCTGGTCGGGGTGGCCGGGTGCGCGGCTGTCGCCGTGGCGTTCTTCCGGACCAGTCTGGAGCACCGCCTGTGGCCCTCGCTGGGCCTGCTGGCCCTCCTCATGCTCGCCGCTCTCGGGGCGCAGCAGGCGGGGGCCGGGGTGCCGGCGACCGTGCTCTGGTGCGCCTGTGCGGTCACCGCCCTGGAACGGCTGCCGTTCGCGGCGGGGCTGCCCGCCACCGCGGTGGCGCTGGGGGCCTACGCCGTGGTCAACACCGATGACTGGCCGTCCACCGCGGCCACCACCGTCGGGCTCTGCCTCGCGGGCTACGTGCTGCGCCTGGACGCCGAGGCGCGGGGGGCCGCGCAGCGGCTCCTGGCCCAGGAGCGGGCGGCGCTCGCGGCGGAGGCCCGGACGGCCGCGCTGGACGAGCGGTCGAGGATCGCCCGGGAGATCCACGATGTGCTCGCGCACAGCCTCTCCGCCCAGCTCGTGCACCTGGAGGCGGCGCGGCTGCTGATCGAGAGGGAACCGGCGGGGGAGTTCCGGGACCTGGTTCTGGAGCGGGTGGTCGCGGCCCGTTCCATGGCCCGGGAAGGGCTCGCGGAGACCCGTCAGGCGCTCTCCGCGCTGCGCGGGGAGGTGTCGCCCGTGGAGGACTTCCTGCGGCAGCTGGTGGCCGCGGAGCCGGTCGAGGTCCGGGTGGAGGGGGAGCCGCGCACGCTGACGGCCGAGGCCTCGCAGGCGGTCAGACGCGTGGCGCAGGAGGCGATGACCAACGTACGCAAGCACGCCCCCGGCGCCAGGGTCGTGATCAGACTGGAGTACCGGCCCGACACGGTCGCCCTGGAGGTCTGCGACGAGGGCGGGGGAGGCACGGCGGGAGAGCTGGCTGTCAGTGGCTCCGGCTACGGTCTGCTGGGGATGCGGGAGCGTGCCGAACTGCTGGGCGGGACGCTGGACGCGGGACCCGGCGAGGAGGGGTTCGTGGTGAGTCTGCGGGTGCCCGCGTGAGTGCGCGGGTGGTGGTCGCCGACGATCAGTCGGTGGTCCGTGAGGGCATTGTCATGCTGCTGGGCCTGCTGCCCGGGATCGAGGTGGTCGGATCGGCGAAGGACGGGGACGAGGCGGTGGCCCTCGTCGCCGAGCACGCGCCGGACGTGGTGCTGATGGACCTGCGGATGCCCCGTTGCGACGGGGTGGAGGCGACGCGGCGGATCCGCGCGGAGTTCCCCGGGACGCAGGTGGTGGTGCTCACGACGTTCGCGGACGACGACTCGCTCTTCCCTGCGCTCAGGGCGGGGGCCCGCGGCTATCTGACCAAGGACGCCGGGGGAGACGAGATCGTCCGGGCCATCGAGGCGGTGGTCTCGGGGGAGGTGGGGCTCTCGCCCACCATTCAGCGACGGCTGCTGGAGCAGGTCACCGCGGAGCCCCTGCCCGTCGAGCGCGGCGGGGATCCGGAGCCGCCGGACGGGATGACGCCGCGTGAGGCCGAGGTGCTGGCGCTGATCGCCGAGGGCCTGTCCAACGCGGAGATCGCCCGGAGCCTCCACATCTCGCAGGCGACGGTGAAGAGCCACATCAACAACCTGTTCGCGAAGGCAGGGCTGCGGGACCGGGCCCAGGCCGTGCGGTACGCGTATGTTCGAGGGCTCGCACGGCCACCCGGAAGATCCTTCACCTGAAGAGGTGAAGTCCGGGGAATGACGTGCCCGAGATCTTCCCGATCTGCCCATTCTTGGGTACGCGGCCGAAGTGGTCCGTGGATCAGGGGAGTTGTTCGGTGGACAAGGAAGCAGGGCGCGAGGCCGCGGGGACGCGCCTCGACGACCCGTGGTACGACGCGACGGCCTCCGGATGGGGGGAGCCGGAGGGAGCGGGAGACGCCGAGCCCGCCCGGGTGCCCTCGCCCGCCGCCCCGCGGCGCACCCCCAGCGCGGCGGAGATCTATCTGGAGGTGCAGCGCAGCGAGGCCTTCCAGGAGGTGCGCCGGCGGTACCGGCGGTTCGTGGTTCCCGCCACTCTCGCCTTCCTCGTCTGGTATCTGGCCTATGTCGTCACGGCGGTGACCGCGCCGGGACTGATGGACCGGCCGGTCGCCGGAGCGGTCAATGTGGCGATGGTCGTCGGGCTCGGACAGTTCCTGACCACGTTCCTGCTCACGGGGGCGTACGCGCGGCACGCGCGGCTGCGCAGGGACCGGGCGGCGCTCGATCTGCGCTGGGACACCCAGGAGATGACGCGGGGGATCGGGCGTTGAGCGGGAACCACCAGACCCTGGCGCTGCTGCTGTTCAGCGCATTCATCGCGGTGACCCTCGGCATCACCACCTGGGTGAGCCGCAGCCGCCACGGCTCGGCGGAGGAGTTCTACGCGGGCGGCCGGCTGTTCTCCCCGATGGAGAACGGTTTCGCCATCGCCGGCGACTACATGTCGGCCGCTTCGTTCCTCGGGATCTCCGGGCTGATCGCGCTCTTCGGGTACGACGGGATGCTCTACTCGGTCGGATTCCTCGTCGCCTGGCTGGTCGTGCTCCTGCTCGTGGCCGAACTCGTGCGCAACTGCGGGCGGTTCACGCTCGCCGACGTGGTGGCGGCGCGGATGACCGAGCGGCCGGTGCGCATCGCCGCCGGTACCTCGTCGGTCACCGTCTCCGTGCTCTACCTGGTGGCGCAGATGGTGGGCGCGGGGAGCCTCGTGGCGCTGCTCATGGGCGGTACGAGCGGCGCCGCACGGTCGTGGACGGTCATCGGCGTGGGGGCGCTGATGGTGGTCTACGTGTCCCTCGGCGGGATGCGCGCCACCACCTGGATCCAGATCGTCAAGGCCGTCCTGCTGATGGCGGGCACCGTGGTGCTCACGGTGCTGGTCCTGGTGCACTTCCACGGCAACATCAACGAACTGCTGAACTCGGCGGCCGACAGCAGCGGATACGGGAAGGACTTCCTCGCGCCGGGTCTGCGGTACGGCGGGAGCTGGACGGCCCGCTTCGACTTCATCAGCCTCGGGCTGGCGCTGGTGCTCGGTACGGCGGGGCTGCCGCACATCCTGTCGCGCTTCTACACGGTTCCCACCGCGCGGGCCGCGCGCCGTTCGGTCGTATGGTCCATCGGCCTCATCGGCAGCTTCTATCTGATGACGATCGTGCTCGGCTTCGGGGCGGCGGCCCTGGTGGGTACGGCGAACGTGCGGGAGTCCAACGCCGCGGGGAACACGGCCGTTCCGCTGCTCGCCCTGGTGCTCGGCGGCGGTGAGGGATCGACCGGCGGGACCATCCTGTTCGCCGTGGTCGCGGCCGTGGCCTTCGCGACGATCCTTGCCGTCGTCGCCGGGATCACCCTCGCCTCCTCCGCCTCCGTCGCCCACGACCTCTACGCCTCGCTGCGGCGGCCCGGTTCCCGGCAGTACAGCGAGGTCGCGGTCGCCCGGATCGCC
Source organism: Streptomyces sp. NPDC024555 (assembly GCF_055559335.1). Lineage (NCBI taxonomy): Bacteria > Bacillati > Actinomycetota > Actinomycetes > Kitasatosporales > Streptomycetaceae > Streptomyces > Streptomyces sp. NPDC024555. The sequence goes on along the minus strand of NZ_JBVHKV010000016.1, from coordinate 122,331 downwards.
GCCGCCGGGATCGGGGTGGCCGCCATCGGTCTGGGGCTCGTCGCGCAGAACCTGAACGTCGCGTTCCTGGTCGGCCTGGCCTTCGCCGTCGCGGCCTCGGCCAATCTGCCGGTGCTGCTCTTCTCGCTGTTCTGGCGGAAGTTCACCACGCGGGGTGCGGTCTGGTCGGTGTACGGCGGCCTGATCCCCGCCGTGGTGCTGGTGCTGGTCTCGCCGGTCGTCTCCGGCAGCCCCACCGCGCTCTTCCCCGGAGTGGACTTCCAGCTCTTCCCGTTGGAGAACCCCGGTCTGGTCTCGATCCCGCTGGGCTTCCTGGCCGGCTGGATCGGTACCGTCACCTCGGACGAACCGCCCAACGAGGCCAGGCACGCGGAGACCGAGGTGCGGGCGCTCACCGGCGCCGGGGCGGTGTGACCGCGTCGGCGTCGGAGCCTGCCGTCGCGCGGGGTGCGGCCGAGGGGTGCCGCGGGGAGGCCGGTGGCGAGTACGGTGACCGCGAGAGAGCGTCACCGGCCGGGCGACGGAGTTCGAGGACGCGCTCGGAGGTCCGGAGGGTGCGGTGCTCCGGCAGGGCAGGACAGGGCGTACGGCAGGGGAACGGCGGAACGCATTCCGATGCGTTCCGAGAATCGTCTTGTTTCCCACTCCACGCAATCTTCTTGCGCTTCTTGCGCTAATCTTGCGTTCATGACGCGACGACTTGCTCAGGTTGCCCAGAAGGTTGGAGTCAGCGAGGCCACGGTCAGCCGGGTGCTCAACGGCAAGCCAGGGGTGTCCGACGCCACGCGACAGGCCGTCCTGTCCGCGCTGGACGTTCTCGGCTACGAGCGCCCGACCCAGCTGCGAGGGGAGCGGGCCCGGCTGGTCGGCCTCGTCCTGCCCGAACTGCAGAACCCGATCTTCCCCGCCTTCGCCGAAGTGGTCGGCGGCGCGCTCGCGCAGCAGGGGCTGACCCCCGTCCTGTGCACCCAGACCAAGGGCGGCGTCTCCGAGGCGGACTACGTCGAACTGCTCCTCCAGCAGCAGGTGTCGGGCGTGGTCTTCGCCGGTGGTCTGTACGCCCAGGCCGACGCCCCGCACGACCACTACAAGGTGCTCGCCGACCGCAAGATCCCCGTCGTCCTGATCAACGCGGCCATTGCCCACCTCGGCTTCCCCTGTGTCTCCTGCGACGACTCCGTCGCCATCGAGCAGGCCTGGCGCCATCTCGTCTCGCTGGGCCACGAGCGCATCGGCCTGGTGCTCGGCCCCTCCGACCACATGCCCTCGCAGCGCAAGCTGGCCGCCGCCCGGGTGCTCGCCGAGGAGTCCGGGCGGTCGGTGCCGGACGCCTGGGTGGCCAGGGCCATGTTCTCGCTGGAGGGCGGGCAGGCGGCCGCCGCCCGGCTGATGGACGACGGCGTCACCGGAATCATCTGCGCCAGCGACCCGCTGGCCCTCGGCGCCGTGCGCGCGGCCCGCCGGCGGGGCCTCTCGGTGCCCGCCGACGTCTCCGTCGTGGGCTACGACGACTCGGCGTTCATGAACTGCACCGAGCCGCCGCTCACCACCGTCCGCCAGCCCATCGAGGCCATGGGCCGGGCGGCCGTCGAACTGCTCTCCGTCCAGATCGGGGGCCGCAAGGTGCCCTCCGACGAACTGCTCTTCGAGCCCGAACTGGTGGTCCGGGGTTCGACGGCCCAGCCCCCGCGCAACACTTCCCGCTGACCGTTGCTTATTTGCGTCAACGACGCCGTCTATTGCGGAGATGTTTCCGTCCGGTCCGGACCTGCGCTCCCTGGGCCGTCCGCGGAGGGGAGCGGCTGGGGCGGGCGCGGGCCGGTGTACTGCCCGCTCGGCCGCATCCGCAGCGGATGCTCCCCGTACTCCTCCAGGGCATGGGCGATCCAGCCCGCGGTGCGGGCCACGGCGAACACCGTCTCGCCCGCCTCGGCGGCCATGCCCGAGGAGACCGAGAGCACGGCCAGCGCCAGGTCGACATTGGCGTGCAGGGGCATGTGGCGGGTCGCCGTGGTGACCACGTCCCGGGCGGCGTCGAGGGCCAGCGCGGCCTCGGGGACCCGTTCGAGCAGGCGGAACAGGGTGCCGGCCCGAGGGTCCTCACCGGCGTAGAGCCGGTGCCCCAGACCGGGCACCCGCCGCCCCGTCCGCAGATGGTCCGCGACCACCGGGGCCGCGCCGCCCCGTTCCAGCGCCTCGGCCAGCATGCGGTGGGCCAGTCCGCTCGCCGCGCCGTGGAGGGGGCCTTCCAGGACTCCGAGCCCCGCCGAGACCACCGCGTACGGATGGGCGCGGGCCGAGGCCGCGACCCGGGCGGCCAGGGTGGACGCCGCCAGATCGTGGTCGATCAGCAGCCCGAGCGCGGTGTCCAGGACGGCGAGTGACGCCTCGTCGGCCGGACGGCGGGTCAGTTTCGGCCACAGTTCCCGGGCCAGCCCCGGTGGAACGCCGTCCGCGTCCGCAGTCGGGGCCTCCTCCCCGAGCGCGGGCAGCGCGGCGACCAGGGTCGGGATCAGGCTCCTGGCCCCGCCCAGCACCGCTTCGCGCGACAGGTCGAACCGCAGCGGATCCGTGGTGGCCGCCGCCACCACGGCCACCCTCAGCCGGTCCGTGGAGCCGCTGTGCGGGGGCAGTGCGGCGACCGCCCGGCGGGCCGCGGCGCGTGCGTCGGCCGGTGCCGTGAACCGGATTCCCGGCCGCAGCGTTCCGGTCCAGAGCCACTCGGCGATCTCCTCGTACGCGTGGTTCCGGGCCAGCTCCGTCGCGTCCACGCCCCGGAAGTAGTACGCGTCGCGCTCGATGAGGGTGATGCCGGTGGGGAAGGCGGGCTCCCCGGAAGGGGCCGCGTGCTCCCTGCGCCCCGTCCGTCGGGCGAGCGCCTCCACCTCCCTCGCGTCGAACGTGCTCCCGCGCCCGCCCGGCGCGCGGTTGCTGCTGAGCTGACCCCGGCTCACGTACGCGTACACCGTCTCGGGCTTCACGCCCAGGCGTTCGGCCGTCTCGCGCGTGGTGAGTCTGCGCAGGCCGGGCCCGTCCTGCCCGGCCGCCGAAGAGGCCGCCCCTGATTGATCCGTCATGCCGCCCACCGTATCCATATTGATTCAATCAACATTGACAGATCTCCAGTCAAGCATGGACAGTCGAATCAATGTCAACAGGCGTCGCAGGATCTTTCCGCCGGACTCTCCCGGTGCGGTCCGCGCGACGACGGCACCCCTGGAGGAAGCAATGACGACCACCACCGCCCCCGCGCCGCTCGAAGCCCCCAGGGGCCTCGCCGGTGTCGTCGTCACCGACACCGCACTCGGCGATGTCCGGGGCCGCGAGGGCTTCTACCACTACCGGCAGTACTCGGCGATCGAACTCGCGCAGACCCGGAGCTTCGAGGACGTCTGGTACCTGATGACCGAGGGCGAACTGCCCGGACCGGAGGCCCGTGCCGGCTTCGCCGCCCGTACCGCCGCGCTGCGCCGGCTGCCCTCCGGGGTGCGCGACGCCCTGCCGGCCATAGCGCGGGCGAGCGCCGAATCCGGCCCCCTCTCCGGGCTGCGCACGGCCCTCTCCCTGCTCGGCGCCTCGGCCGGCTTCCGGCCCGTGTACGACATCGACGCGGACCGCCGGCGCGACGACGCGCTCGCCGCCTGCGCCGCCGTCCCCACGGTGCTGACCGCCCTGTACCGCCTGGGCCGGGGCCTGGACCCCGTCGAGCCGCGCGACGACCTGCCGTACGCGGCCAACTACCTCTACATGCTCACCGGAGAGGTCCCGGACGCCGCCCGGGTACGGGCCGTCGAGCAGTACCTGATCTCCACCGTCGACCACGGCTTCAACGCCTCGACGTTCACCGCACGGGTCGTCGCCTCCACCGGAGCTGACCTCGCGGCCTGCCTGGTCGCGGCCGTGGGCGCGCTCTCCGGGCCGCTGCACGGCGGAGCGCCCAGCCGCGCCCTCGACACCCTGGACGCGATCGGCACCCCCGACCGCATCGACGGCTGGATCCGCGAGCGGGTGCTCGCCGGCGACCGGATCATGGGCTTCGGGCACCCCGTCTACCGCACCGAGGACCCCCGCTCCCGCATGCTGCGCTCCCTCGCCCAGGACTTCGGCGGCCCGCTGGTCGACTTCGCCGTCGAGGTGGAACGGCAGGTCGAGGCGATCCTCGCCGAGCTGAAGCCCGGCCGCGAACTGCACACCAACGTCGAGTTCTACGCCGGCGTCGTCATGGAGCTGTGCGGGCTGCCGCGCGAGATGTTCACCCCGACCTTCTGCGCGGCGCGGGTCGTCGGCTGGAGCGCCAATATCCTGGAGCAGGCGGAGGACACCAAGATCATCCGCCCGGCGGCCCGTTACGTCGGCCCGCCCCCGCCGCAGACGGTCCCGACCGTCTGACCCTCAGGAAAGGCCCCGTCGAACGTGTCGTCCCCCTCCCGCAGCCGGCAGATCCCCGTCATCGTCCTCGCGGGATTCCTGGGATCGGGCAAGACGACCCTGCTCAACCACCTCCTGCACCACCGCGCGGGCAACCGCATCGGCGTCGTCGTCAATGATTTCGGCACCATCGAGATCGACGCCATGACGGTGTCCGGACAGGTCGGTTCGACGGTCTCGCTCGGCGGCGGCTGCCTGTGCTGCGCGGTCGACGCGAGCGAACTGGACACCTATCTGGAGACCCTGACCCGCCCCGCCGCCCGCCTCGATGTGATCGTCATCGAGGCGAGCGGGCTGGCGGAACCCCAGGAACTCGTCCGGATGATCCTGGCCAGCGACAACCCGCACATCCTGTACGGAGGACTGGTCGAGGTCGTGGACGCCGCCGAGTTCTCCGCCACCCGGGAGCGGCACCCCGAGATCGACCGCCATCTCGCCGTCGCCGACCTCGTCGTGCTGAACAAGACGGACCGCGCCGACGAGGCCGAACAGGCCCGGGTGCGCGAGGCCGTCGCGGCGAGCGGCAGCACCGCGGCCGTCGTCCCCGCCGTCCACGGAAGGATCGACCCGGAACTGCTCTTCGACCCGGCGCTGCGCCCCGACGTCGAGGAGAGGGCCCGGCAGCTCACGTTCGAGGACCTGTACCTGGAACAGCGGGCCGAGGAGACCGGCGAGGCGCACGGCGACCATCTGCACACGGCGTACGAGAGCGTCGACTTCACCGCCGACGTCCCCATGGACCCGCGTGCGCTGATGGAGTTCCTGGACTCCCGGCCCGAGGGCCTCTACCGCATCAAGGGACATGCCGACTTCGGCGACGGCGACCGGGACAACGCCTACGGGGTGCACGCCGTGGGCCGGTTCCTGCGCTTCGCCCCGCGTCCCTGGGCCCGCGACGAACCCCGGCTCACCCGTCTCGTCCTGATCGGCTCCGGCATCGACGCGTCCGCCCTGCGCAAGGAACTGGAGAGCTGCCGGGCGGCGGGGGAGGCCGGCCCGGAAACGACGCGGGACGCCGCACACGAGCGAGCCATGTGGGGCGTTCTGCGCTACGTGCAGCAGCCCGGCGACGACGACGCCTGACGCGCCACCGCCGCCGGGCCGGGGACTACACGGGACCGGCGACCACCGCGACCGGGGCCGCCAGCGGCGTCCCCGACCCGTCGCGGCGCGGGTCCGGCTCGGGCAGCTCGGACGGCGCGCCGTTCTTCTGCGCGGCGCGCGCCGGCGCGGCACCCGCCCAGGCGAACACCAGCACGTCCTCGCCCTTCAGGAACCGCTGGCAGCGCACGCCACCGGTCGCCCGGCCCTTGCGCGGGTACTGGTCGAACGGGGTGAGCTTGCAGGTCAGCACCGAATCGTCCAGCGTGCCGTGCGATCCGGCGACCGTGAACACCATCGCGTCCGCCGCCGGGTCCACCGCGGAGAAGGACAGCACCTCGGCGTCGGCCGCGAGCTTGACGCCCGCCATGCCGCCGGCCGGACGGCCCTGCGGACGGACCTGCGCCGCCGGATACCGCAGCAGCTGCGCGTCCGAGGTGACGAAGACCAGGTCCTCCTCGCCCGTCCGCAGCTCGGCCGCGCCGACGACGCGGTCGCCGTCCTTGAGGGCGATGACCTCCAGCTCGTCCTTGTTGGCCGGGTAATCGGGCACGACGCGCTTCACGACGCCCTGGAGCGTGCCGATCGCCAGCCCCGGGGACGACTCGTCGAGCGTGGTCAGGCAGACGACCTCCTCGTCAGCCTCCAGCGTGAGGAACTCCGAGACCATCGCCCCGCCGGAGAGGACGGGCGCCGCGTGCGTGCCGGGCAGCTGCGGCAGATCGATGACCGCCAGGCGCAGCAGCCGCCCGGTGGTCGTCACCACCCCGACGTCGCCGCGCGCCGTGGCCGGGACGGCCGACACGATCACATCGTGCTTGGCCCGCTTGGCGTCCTCGGCGAACACGATCGGGTCGTCGTTGGCGGTGCGCGCCAGCAGACCCGTCGACGACAGCAGCACCCGGCAGGGGTCGTCCGCGACCTCCAGCGGTACCGAGGCGACCGGCGCGCCGGCCGACTCCAGCAGCACCGTGCGCCGGTCGGTGCCGAACTTCTTCGCGACCGCCGCCAGTTCCGAGGAGACCAGCTTGCGCAGCTCGGAGTCCGACTCCAGGATCGCGGTCAGCTCCTCGATCTCCGTGTTGAGCCGGTCCCGCTCGCTCTCCAGCTCGATCCGGTCGAAACGGGTCAGCCGGCGCAGCGGGGTGTCCAGGATGTACTGGGTCTGGATCTCGCTCAGCGAGAAGCGCTCGATGAGCCGCTCCTTCGCCTGGGCCGAGTTGTCACTGGAACGGATGAGGCGGATGACCTCGTCGATGTCGAGCAGCGCGACGAGCAGGCCCTCGACCAGGTGCAGCCGGTCGCGGCGCTTGCCCCGGCGGAACTCGCTGCGCCGGCGCACCACGTCGAAGCGGTGGTCGAGATAGACCTCCAGGAGCTCCTTGAGGCCGAGCGTGAGCGGCTGTCCGTCGACCAGCGCCACGTTGTTGATGCCGAAGGACTCCTCCATCGGCGTCAGCTTGTAGAGCTGTTCGAGGACGGCCTCGGGCACGAAGCCGTTCTTGATCTCGATGACCAGACGCAGACCGTGCGCGCGGTCGGTGAGGTCCTTGACGTCGGCGATGCCCTGGAGCTTCTTCGCCGCGACCAGGTCCTTGATCTTGCTGATCACCTTCTCCGGGCCGACGGTGAAGGGCAGTTCGGTGACGACCAGGCCCTTGCGGCGGGGGGTGACGTTCTCCACGGAGGCGGTGGCACGGATCTTGAACGTGCCGCGGCCCGAGGCGTACGCGTCCTTGATGCCGCCCAGGCCCACGATCCGGCCGCCGGTGGGCAGGTCGGGCCCGGGGACGAACCGCATCAGGGTCTCCAGGTCGGCGCCCGGGTGCCTGATCAGGTGCCGGGCGGCCGCGACGACCTCGCCCAGATTGTGCGGCGGCATATTGGTCGCCATGCCGACCGCGATCCCGGTCGTGCCGTTGACCAGCAGGTTCGGATACGCGGCCGGGAGGACGACCGGCTCCTGCTCCTGCCCGTCGTAGTTCGACTGGAAGGCGACGGTCTCCTCGTCGATCGACTCCGTCATCAACGAGGTCGCGTCGGCCATCCGGCATTCCGTGTACCGCATGGCGGCGGGCGGGTCGTCGTTGCCCAGCGAGCCGAAGTTGCCGTGGCCGTCGACCAGCGGGAGCCGCATGGAGAAGGGCTGCGCCATGCGCACCAGCGCGTCGTAGATCGACGCGTCGCCGTGCGGGTGCAGCTTGCCCATGACCTCGCCGACCACCCGGGCGCACTTCACGAACCCGCGCTCGGGGCGCAGGCCCATCTCGTTCATCTGGTAGACGATGCGGCGGTGGACCGGCTTCAGACCGTCGCGGGCATCCGGCAGGGCCCGGGAGTAGATCACCGAGTACGCGTACTCCAGGAAGGAGCCCTGCATTTCGTCGACGACGTCGATGTCGAGGATCTTCTCCTCGAAGTCGTCCGGCGGCGGGGTCTTCGTGCTGCGGCGGGCCATCGCTGCTGCGACTCCTTCACGGATTCTGATCGGGCAACCTCAGGTTCCCTCGGGTTTCCTCAGGTTCTGACGCGCACCATTGTGGACCGCCCCACTGACAACGTGGACCTCGACCCGTCCCAAAGCACGTTCTCCGTCCGCCCCGAGGCGGTGGTGACCCTCTTTCCCGCGAACTTTCGCGGTACGGGAACTTCGCCAGGTGTCGGTGCGCTTGCTTACAGTGGCAGGTCTCGCAGTAAAACCAGTATCGCGATCGAAGGGACGTACATGCCCATGGGTCACACGGCCACAGCCCAGGCCGGCTCCGGCGGCTTGACAGCGACCGAGCACCGTCTGGCCAACGGCCTGCGCGTGGTGCTCTCCGAGGACCATCTGACCCCGGTCGCCGCGGTGTGCCTCTGGTACGACGTCGGCTCGCGCCACGAGGTCGAGGGACGCACCGGACTGGCTCACCTCTTCGAGCACCTGATGTTCCAGGGCTCCGGACAGGTGAAGGGGAACGGACACTTCGAACTCGTGCAGGGCGCCGGCGGCTCCCTCAACGGAACCACGAGCTTCGAGCGCACCAACTACTTCGAGACGATGCCGGCGCACCAGCTGGAGCTGGCCCTGTGGCTCGAGGCCGACCGAATGGGCTCGCTGCTCGCCGCGCTCGACGAGGAGTCCATGGAGAACCAGCGCGACGTCGTCAAGAACGAGCGCCGCCAGCGCTACGACAACGTTCCGTACGGCACCGCGTTCGAGCGGCTGACCGCCCTCGCCTACCCGGAGGGCCACCCGTACCACCACACCCCGATCGGCTCGATGGCCGACCTGGACGCCGCGACGCTGGAGGACGCCCGGACGTTCTTCCGTACGTACTACGCGCCGAACAACGCGGTGCTCTCGGTAGTCGGCGACATCGACCCCGAGCAGACCCTCGCCTGGATCGAGAAGTACTTCGGATCGATCCCCTCGCACGACGGCAAGCGGCCGCCGCGCGACGGCGCGCTGCCCGAGACCATCGGCGGCGAGCTGCGCGAGGAGGTCCGCGAGGAGGTCCCGGCGAGGGCCCTGATGGCCGCCTACCGGCTGCCCCACGACGGCACCCGGGAGTGCGACGCCGCGGACCTCGCGCTGACCGTGCTCGGCGGCGGCGAGTCGTCCCGGCTGCACAACCGCCTGGTCCGCCGCGACCGGACGGCCGTCGCCGCCGGATTCGGGCTGCTGCGCCTCGCGGGCGCGCCCTCGCTCGGCTGGCTGGACGTCAAGACGTCCGGCGGCGTCGAGGTGGCGCAGATCGAGACCGCGGTCGACGAGGAGCTGGCGCGGTTCGCCGAGGAGGGCCCCACCCCCGAGGAAATGGAACGTGCGCAGGCCCAGTTGGAGCGCGAGTGGCTGGACCGCCTCGGCACCGTCGCGGGCCGCGCGGACGAACTGTGCCGGTACGCGGTGCTGTTCGGCGACCCCCAGCTCGCCCTGACCGCCGTGCACCGGGTCCTCGACGTCACGGCCGACGAGGTCAAGGCGGCCGCCAGGGCCCAGCTGCGGCCCGACAACCGGGCGGTCCTGGTCTACGAGCCGGTCGAACCGGCCGACGAGGCGGACGCCGACACCGACACCGACGCGCACGAGGGGGCGGACCAGTGACCGACGCTGCCGCGACTGGAGTTTCGATGCAGTACCACCCGCAGCCCGCCCCGGGCGCGGCCAAGCCCTGGGCCTTCCCCGCCCCCGAGCGCGGCGCGCTGCCCAACGGGCTCACGGTGCTGCGCTGCCACCGCCCCGGACAGCAGGTCGTCGCCGTCGAGATCTTCCTCGACGCCCCGCTGGACGCCGAGCCCGCGGGCCTGGACGGCGTCGCCACGATCATGGCGCGGGCCCTGTCGGAGGGCACCGACAAGCGCAGCGCCGAGGAGTTCGCGGCCGAGCTGGAGCGGTGCGGCGCCACCCTGGACGCCCACGCGGACCACCCCGGCCTCCGGGTCTCCCTGGAGGTCCCGGCCTCCCGGCTGCCCAAGGCGCTCGGGCTGGTCGCCGAGGCGCTGCGCGCCCCAGCCTTCGCCGACAGCGAGATCGAGCGCCTGGTGGGCAACCGCCTGGACGAGATCCCGCACGAGCAGGCGAACCCCGCCCGGCGGGCCGCCAAGCAGCTCTCCAAGGAGCTCTTCCCGGCCACGGCCCGGATGTCCCGGCCGCGCCAGGGCACCGAGGAGACCGTGTCCCGGATCGACTCCGCGGCCGTGCGCGCCTTCTACGACGCCCATGTCCGCCCGTCCACCGCCACCGCCGTGGTCGTCGGTGACCTGACGGACATCGACCTGGACGCGCTGCTCGCCGACACCCTCGGCGACTGGTCGGGCAACACCGTCGAGCCCCGCCCGGCCCCGCCGATCACCGCCGACGACACCGGCCGCGTGGTGATCGTGGACCGTCCGGGCGCGGTGCAGACGCAGCTGCTGATCGGCCGGATCGGCGCCGACCGCCACGACAGCGTCTGGCCCGCGCAGGTGCTCGGCACCTACTGCCTCGGCGGCACGCTGACCTCCCGGCTCGACCGGGTGCTGCGCGAGGAGAAGGGCTACACCTACGGCGTGCGCGCCTTCGCCCAGGTGCTGCGCTCCTCGGCCCCCGACTCGGCCTCCGGGGCGACGGGTGCCTCGATGCTCGCCATCAGCGGTTCGGTCGACACGGAATCCACCGGTCCGGCGCTGGACGACCTGTGGAAGGTGCTGCGCACGCTGGCCGCCGAGGGGCTGACGGACGCCGAGCGCGAGACGGCCGTGCAGAACCTCGTCGGGGTCGCCCCGCTGAAGTTCGAGACGGCGGCCTCCGTCGCCGGGACCCTCGCCGACCAGGTCGAGCAGCATCTGCCGGACGACTACCAGGCGACGCTGTACGCCCGGCTCGCCGAGACCGGCACGGTGGAGGCGACCGCCGCCGTCGTGAACGCGTTCCCGGGGGACCGTCTCGTCACGGTCCTGGTGGGGGACGCCTCGCAGATCGCCGAGCCCGTCCGGGCCCTGGGCATCGGAGAGGTGTCGGTCGTCACGGGCTGAGGGCCGGCCGGCCCGGTCGCGTCGTCGACGGACGCGTCCGGAGGGAACGGGACCGAGGGATGGACCGCACGGAGAACACTCCGTGCGGTCCATCCCTTTTGTCTGTTTTGGGGTGGAAGGTGGCTGTTCGCCCTGTGGGATGTGCGACAAATCCGGCTGTCCGTTTGGTCCGCCTCCGTGCCGCCGCTTAGCGTCGGCTCCGCTGTCCGCACCCGTATGCCGCATCCGTGACGTACCGGGCAGCCATCGCCGAGTCCCCCTCAGGCGCGAGCCGGGGGAGCCGGGGACCCACGCAGTCCCTGGGGTGAATCGGACGCCCATGCCCCGGACCGGGGTCACGGCATCCGTAGGAGACCTTCCTGCTCCGAACCCGTCAGCTAACCCGGTAGGCGAGAAGGAAGGAAAGGACCAGCCACTCCATGGCGTTCACCCGTGCCACCGGGAAGCATCGTGCCCCGGGCCGTCTGACCCGCGCCGGTGCGAAGGCCGTCGGCATCGCGACCCTGGCCACCACCGGAGTCGTCGGCGCACTGGCCTCCCCGTCCGTCGCCGCCGACGCCGAGACCCCGTCCGCCGCCGACACCGGCCTCACCCAGGTCATCGCCATCGAGCAGGACCTCGCCGACCGCGTCGGCGCCCAGGCCGAGGCGCAGCAGCACCAGGCCGACGCCGCCGCGAAGAAGAAGGCGAAGGCCGAGGCGGCCGCCAGGAAGAAGGCCGAGGCGAAGAAGAAGGCCGAGCTCCGGGCGGAGGCGAAGAGGAAGGCCCGCGCCGCCGCCGAGGCCCGCGCCGCCGACGCCGAGGAGGCCCGCGAGAGCGCCGCCCGCGCCGCCCGTTCCGCCGAGCGCGCCCGCCTCGGCGCGTACCGGCTCCCCGTCGCCGGGACGTACGTCTCCACCGGCTACAAGTCGAGCGGTTCCCTCTGGTCCTCCGGCAGCCACTCCGGCATCGACTTCCACGCCGCCTCCGGCAGCTCCGTCGTCGCCGTCGGCGCCGGCACGGTCGTCGAGGCCGGCTGGGGCGGGGCGTACGGCAACAACATCGTGCTGCGGATGACGGACGGCACGTACACCCAGTACGGCCACCTGTCCTCGATCGGTGTGTCCGTCGGCCAGAGCGTCGCCGCCGGGCAGCGGATCGGACTCTCCGGCTCCACCGGCAACTCGACCGGTCCTCATCTCCACTTCGAGGCGCGCACCACGCCCTCGTACGGCTCCGACACGGACCCGATCGCCTACCTCCGCGCCCACGGCGTCTCCCTCTGAGACCCGCGACGCCCCGAAGGCCCCGGCACGCACCGCCGGGGCCTTCGGCGTGTCCGGGGGAGGCATGGGACACCCGCGCGCGACTCGTCCCGGGGCCAAAAGATATTCATGAATGAACGCCCGGCATCGGAAATGCGTCCGCATTGCAATAGAGTCACGGGACAGGTGTCGATCGGCCGCGATCCGCGGGGACGAGGGCGGGGGTTCGGACATGCGTATTCCAGCGCATTCGGTATGCACGGCCATTCGTGAAGACATTGTGTCGGGTGTCTTCGAACGCGGCAGCCGGCTCACCGAGGAGGTGCTGGCGCGACGGTACGGGGTCTCCCGCGTGCCGGTGCGCGAGGCGCTGCGCACCCTGGAGTCCGAGGGGTTCGTGGTCACCCGCAGACATGCCGGAGCCTGTGTCGCCGAACCCACCGAGCAGGAGGCCGTCGACCTCCTGGAGATGCGGACGCTGCTGGAGCCGCTGGGGGCGGCCCGTGCCGCGCGGCGCCGCACCGAGGCGCATCTGAAGGTGCTCCGGGGCCTGGTCAGGCTCGGTCAGGAGCGGGCCAGGCGCGGCGAGGGCGAGGATCTGCGGTCCCTGGGCGCCTGGTTCCACGAGACGCTCGCCCAGGCCTCCGGCAGTCCGGGCCTCATCGCTCTGCTCACCCAGCTCCGCCACAAGATCGCCTGGATGTACACGGCCGACCCGCCGTCCCGGCCGGGCGACGTCTGGGCCGAGTACGGGGCCATCGTGGACGCCGTGGCGCGCGGCGACGCCGAACGGGCCAGGGCCCTCACCGCCCAGCAGGCCGAGCGGGCCGGGGCCGCGCACCGGCTGCGCCGTTCCGCCCCCGCGGGGAAGGTGAGGAATGCGCAACATCCCGTACACACCCCGAGCGGCCGTTCGTAATGAAGGCGCCGTATACAAAGAGGAGCGGAATTCGAGGGGGCCTTTTCTGCTGCCCTGAATTCGGTTTTCTTTCCAGGGGTGCCGTTATTCGTGCCGAAGGTCGTCGCCGATTCGTCCGGCGGTGACGCGGCGCCCCGGAAAGCGAAAACCGCGCCGCCCCGGTCGGGGGGTGGCGCGGTTTCGGCGCGGAGTGCTCCGGCGGGTGCGGCCGGTCCGGGTCAGACGGTCTCGGGGAGCTCGTCCAGGCCCTCGGCGACCAGCTTGGAGAGGCGGTCCAGAGCGGCGTCGGCGTTCTCCGCGTCGGACGCCAGGACGATCTCCTCGCCGCCCTGCGCGCCGAGGCCGAGCACGGCGAGCATCGAGGCGGCGTTGACCGGGTTGCCGTCGGCCTTGGCGATCGTCACGGGGACGCCGGAGGCCGTGGCGGCACGGACGAAGATGGAAGCGGGGCGGGCGTGCAGGCCCTCGGCCCAACCGACGTTGACGCGGCGCTCAGCCATGGTTCTGCCCTTCACGAATCAATAGTTGTCTAGACCAGTCTCTCATGCAGTGCGCGGTGCTCCGGCCGGACCGCGCCGCGCGCCCTCGCGGGTGCGCCACCGCCGCCCGGCCACCCCAGACTGCCCCGGCCCCGTGCCCCACGCGACCGGTGGCGGCGCCGTAGGCTTTGCCCATGCAGCCCTCTCCGGAGCAGAGTCCGCATCACGCCTACCCCGATCACTGGGAGGCGGACGTGGTGCTCCGCGACGGTGGCACCGCCCGGATCAGGCCCATCACCACGGACGACGCCGAGCGGCTGGTCAGCTTCTACGAGCAGGTCTCCGACGAGTCGAAGTACTACCGGTTCTTCGCGCCCTACCCCCGGCTCTCCGCCAAGGACGTCCACCGCTTCACCCATCACGACTACGTCGACCGGGTGGGCCTCGCGGTCACGGTGGGCGGCGAGTTCATCGCCACCGTCCGCTACGACCGGATCGACGCGACCGGACGCCCCGCCTCCGCCCCCGCCGACGAGGCCGAGGTGGCCTTCCTCGTCCAGGACGCGCACCAGGGCCGCGGAGTCGCCTCCACCCTCCTCGAACACATCGCGGCCGTCGCCCGCGAACGCGGCATCCGGCGCTTCGCCGCCGAGGTGCTGCCCGCCAACACCAAGATGATCAAGGTGTTCCGGGACGCCGGCTACACCCAGCAACGCAGCTTCGAGGACGGCTCCGTCCACCTCACCCTGGACCTCGAACCCACCGCCGAGTCCCTGGCCGTGCAGCGCGCCCGTGAACAGCGCGCCGAGGCCCGCTCCGTGCAGCGGCTCCTCGCCCCCGGCTCCGTCGCCGTCATCGGCGCCGGACGCAACCCGGGCGGCGTCGGACGCACCGTCCTGCGCAACCTCCTGGCCGCCGGGTTCACCGGCCGCGTCCACGCCGTGAACCACGCCTTCGCCCCCGGCCAGGACAGCCTCGACGGCGTGCCCGCCCACCGCTCCCTCGGCGAGATCGGCGAACCGGTCGACCTCGCGGTGGTCGCCGTCCCCGCCGACCGCGTCCCCGAAGCCGTCGCCGACTGCGGCGAGCACGGCGTCCAGGGCCTCGTCGTCCTCTCCGCCGGATACGCCGAGTGGGGCGCCGAGGGCCGCGAGCGCCAGCGCGAACTGGTGCGCCAGGCCCGTTCGTACGGCATGCGGATCATCGGCCCCAACGCCTTCGGCATCATCAACAACTCCGAGGCCGTCCGGCTCAACGCCTCCCTCGCACCCGAGCGGCCCGCGTCCGGCCGCATCGGCCTGTTCACCCAGTCCGGCGCGATCGGCATCGCCCTGCTGTCCGGTCTCTACCGGCGCGGCGCGGGGCTCTCCACCTTCATCTCGGCCGGCAACCGGGCCGACATCTCGGGCAACGACTTCCTGCAGTACTGGTACGAGGACCCGGACACCGACGTCGCCCTGCTGTACCTGGAATCGCTCGGCAACCCCCGCAAGTTCACCCGCCTCGCCCGGCGGACCGCCGCCGTGAAGCCCGTCGTCGTGGTCAAGGGCGCCCGGCACAGCGGCTCCACCCCGCCCGGCCACGCCGTCCCGGTCAGCCGGATCCCGGACGCCACGGTCTCCGCGCTGATGCGGCAGGCCGGCGTGATCCGCGTCGACACGGTCACGGAGATGGTCGACGCCGGGCTGCTCCTGGCCGACCAGCCGCTCCCCGCGGGCGGGCGCGTCGCCATCCTCGGCAACTCGGAGTCGCTCGGGCTCCTCACGTACGACGCCTGCCTGGCGGAGGGGCTGCGTCCCCGGCCGCCCGTCGACCTCACCACGGCGGCGACGCCGCAGGACTTCCGCGACGCGCTGTCGGCGGCCCTGGCCGACGGCGGCTGCGACGCGGTCGTGGTGACGGCGATCCCGTGGGTGGGCGAGGACGGGGAGGCGGAGTCCGGCGACGGGGAGGTGCTGGCGACCGCCCTGCACGCGGCGGCCGCCGCGGGTCCGGCGAAGCCGGTCGCCGTGGTGCACGTGGAGATCGGCGGTCTGGCGGAGGCCCTGGCCGCCGCGACCAGCACGGTCGCCCAGCAGCGCCCCCAGCCCGCCGCCCCGCGCCCGGCGCCCGCGACCGGCACGGACACGACGACCCGCGCCGCGACGCCGGCCGGCGCCGCACCCGCCGCCTCCGCGACGGCGGCCTCCGCACCCGCCGCCCCCGCGTCCGCGACGGCCGCCGACCCCGGGGCCGCCGCCGGAACGCCCCGGGCCGCCGGCCGGATCCCCGCGTACCCCGCCGCCGAGCGGGCGGTGCGGGCGCTCGCGGAGGCCGTGCGGTACGCGCAGTGGCGGCGGCAGGCGGCCCTGCCGGGCAAGGTGCCCGAATTCCTCGACGACACCATCGACGAACCGGCCGCCGCCGCGCTCATCGACACCCTGCTGGGCCAGGACCCCGACCCCCGGGGCAAGCCGCTGGACCACGACGAGGCCCGCGCGCTCCTGGCCTGCTACGGCATCACCGTCCGGCCGACGCTGCCCGCGCCCGGCCCCGAGGAGGCGGTCGCCGCGGCGGCCCGGCTCGGCTACCCGGTGGCGCTGAAGACCACCGCCCCCCATCTGCGCCACCGCGCCGACCT
The DNA here is from genome assembly GCF_055559335.1 of Streptomyces sp. NPDC024555. Classification (NCBI taxonomy): domain Bacteria; kingdom Bacillati; phylum Actinomycetota; class Actinomycetes; order Kitasatosporales; family Streptomycetaceae; genus Streptomyces; species Streptomyces sp. NPDC024555. The sequence goes on along the minus strand of NZ_JBVHKV010000016.1, from coordinate 106,044 downwards.
CGGCGGGGTCCGCCTCGACCTCGCGGGCGAGACCGCGCTGCGCAGGGCGTACGGCGAGCTGACCGATCTGCTCGGCACCCCCGCCGAACTGCGTCCGGTCGTCCAGTCCATGGCCCCGCGCGGTGTGGACACGGTCGTCCGCGCCACCATCGACCCGGCCGCCGGCGCCGTCCTCTCGTTCGGTCTGGCGGGCGCCCCGTCCGAACTCCTCGGCGACACCGCGCACCGGCTGGTCCCCGCCACCGACCGCGACGCCGCCGAGCTGATCCGGTCCATCCGGGCCGCCCCCGTCCTCTTCGGCTGGCGCGGTTCCGCCCCGGTGGACACCGCCGCGCTGGAGGAACTGCTGCTGCGGGTCTCCCGACTGGTCGACGAGCACCCCGAGGTCGTCTCCGTCGCGCTGGAGCCGGTCGTCGTCGCCCCGCACGGCCTCACCGTCCTCGGCGCGAGCGTCCGGCTCTCCCCTCCGCCGCCCCGTACCGATCTGGGCCCGCGCAGGCTCTCCAACTACTGACACGTGGCCCCCGGGGCCCCGCCCCCCGGGGCCGTCACGGGCGTCCCCGGCAGCCATCGGTCCGCCGTAGGATGGTGTCCATGGCTAAGACCGGTACGACGACCCAGGGGCTGCGCGCGGCGATCGAGCGCAGCGGCTACTACCCGGCCCTCGTGGCCGAGGCGGTGGAGGCCGCCGTGGGCGGTGAGCCGGTCGCCTCGTACCTGGTGCACCAGGAGACGACGTTCGACTCCAACGAGGTGCGCCGGCACGTCACGGTCCTGGTGCTCACGGACACCCGCTTCATCGTCAGCCACACCGACGAGCAGAACGCGGACACCAGCTCCCCCTCGCCGTACGCCACCACCTCCACGGAGTCGGTCAAGCTCGACCGGATCTCCTCGGTCGTGGTCAGCCGCGTCGTCGCAAACCCCGAGAAGTACGTCGCGGGCACCCTGCCCCGCGAGGTCGTCCTGACCATCGGCTGGGGCGCGGTCTCCCGGATCGATCTGGAGCCCGCCGCCTGCGGCGACCCCAACTGCGAGGCCGACCACGGCTACACCGGCAGCTCCACCGCCGACGATCTGAGCCTGCGGGTCAGCGAGGCCGGCGACGGCCCGGACACCGTGCGCCAGACGCTCGCCTTCGCCCAGGCGCTCTCCGAGGCCACCGCCGCGACGGCGGCCGGCCGCTGATGGCCCAGCCGGCCTGGCAGGACCCCGTCCTGCTGTCCGTCGACAGCGCCCCCGTGCCGGAGTACGGCGGCGGATCGCTCGCCGATCTGCTGCCCACGCTCGTCGCGGGCCAGGAGGTCCCCGGGTTCACCGCCGCGATCCCCGAGCTGACCCCCGCCGACCGGAACTGCGTGTTCCTGATCGACGGCCTCGGCTGGGAGCAGATCGGGGCCCACCCGGACGAGGCCCCCTTCCTGCACTCCCTGCTGCCCAGCTCGCGCGGCGGCACCGGCCGCCCGATCACCGCGGGCTTCCCGGCCACCACCGCGACCTCGCTCGCCTCCGTCGGCACCGGTCTGCCGCCGGGCGAGCACGGTCTGCCCGGATACACGGCGCGCAACCCGGAGACCGGCGAGCTGATGAACCAGCTCCGCTGGAAGCCGTGGACCCCGCCCAAGGCCTGGCAGCCCTACCCGACGGTCTTCCAGCTCGCCGACGCCGCCGGTGTGCGCACGGCCCAGGTCTCCGCCCCCGCCTTCGAGCAGACCCCGCTGACCAAGGTCGCGCTCAGCGGCGGCTCCTTCCTCGGCCGGCTCGCCGGCGAGGAGCGGATGGACGTCGCCGCCCAGCGGCTCGCCGCCGGGGACCGCTCGCTCGTCTACACCTACTACAGCGAGGTCGACGGCGCGGGACACCGCTTCGGAGTGGACTCCGACGCCTGGCGCGGACAGCTGATGTACGTGGACGGGCTGGCCCGGCGCCTGGCCGAGCAGCTGCCGCCGCGCTCCGCGCTCTACATCACCGCCGACCACGGCATGATCGACATCCCGTTCGACGAGCACTCCCGGATCGACTTCGACGAGGACTGGGAGCTGCGCGCGGGCGTCGCGCTCCTCGGCGGCGAGGGCCGTGCCCGTCATGCGTACGCCGTCCCGGGCGCGGAGGCCGATGTGCTGACCGTCTGGCGCGAGGTGCTCGGCGAGCAGTTCTGGGTGGCGAGCCGCGAGGAGGCCGTCGCCGCGGGCTGGTTCGGTCCGCGCGTCGACGAGCGGGTCCTCGGCCGGATCGGCGACGTGGTGGCGGCGGCCCGGGACGACGTGGTGATCACCGCTTCCGTCAACGAGCCGCACGAGTCCGCGATGGTCGGCATGCACGGCTCCATGACCCCCGTCGAGCAGTTCGTCCCCCTGCTCGAAGTACGCTCGTAGACTGCCGTCCGGCCCCTTCCCCCCTCCCGAAAGGTCATAGCCCCCTCATGCCCGAGCTTGTGTTCTTCTCCGGAACGATGGACTGCGGAAAGAGCACGCTGGCCCTCCAGATCGGGCACAACCGCTCGGCCCGCGGGCTCCAGGGCGTGATCTTCACCCGGGACGACCGGGCGGGGCAGGGGAAGCTCTCCTCCCGGCTGGGCCTGGTCACCGAGGCCGTCGAGGCGGCCGAGGGCATGGACCTGTACGCCCACCTCGTCGACCAGCTCTCCCGCGGCGGCAGGGCCGACTACGTGATCGTCGACGAGGCGCAGTTCCTCGCCCCGGAGCAGATCGACCAACTGGCCCGTGTCGTGGACGATCTGGGCCTCGACGTCTTCGCCTTCGGCATCACCACGGACTTCCGCACCCGGCTCTTCCCCGGCTCCCAGCGGCTGATCGAGCTGGCCGACCGGATAGAGGCGCTCCAGGTGGAGGCGCTGTGCTGGTGCGGCGCCCGCGCCACCCACAACGCCCGCACCGTCGGCGGCCGGATGGTCGTCGAGGGTGCCCAGGTCGTGGTCGGCGACGTCAACCGCCCGGCCGAGGACATCGGGTACGAGGTGCTGTGCCGCAGCCACCACCGCCGCCGGATGACCAGCGCGTCGGCCCGCGCGGGCGCGCTGTCACCGGATGTGCTGCCGGTCAATACCCCCTGAATCCACCGGACTTCCCCGGGGATTGGGCCGATCACCCGCGACGGTGCGGGAGTTGCCCTATGTTGCTTGCGTGAAACCGCTGACCTCCCAGGACCCGGCCCGCATCGGCCCGTACCGACTGATCGCCCGGCTGGGCGAGGGAGGCATGGGCCTGGTCTATCTCGGCAGGTCGGACGCCGGACGGACCGTGGCGGTCAAGGTCGTCCAGGCGGAGTACGCGGGGAACCAGGAGTTCCGCAGGCGTTTCGCCCGCGAGGTGACCGCCGCGCGGCGGGTCGGCGGCGAGTGGACCGCCGAGGTGCTGGACGCCGATCCGGAGGCCGAGGTCCCGTGGGTGGCCACGCGGTACGTTCCCGGGCCCGATCTGAGCACCGTCGTCGGCAAGGACTACGGGCCGCTGCCCGAGCACTCGGTCCTGGTCCTGGCCAACCGGCTGGCCCTGGCCCTGCGGGCGGTGCACGAGGCGGGGCTCATCCACCGCGACCTCAAGCCGTCGAACGTCCTCGTCACCGTCGACGGGCCCCGCGTCATCGACTTCGGCATCGCGCGGGCCATGGACAGCCTCGCCGGGGACAGCCTGCACACCCGCACCGGCATGCTGATCGGCTCCCCGGGCTTCATGTCCCCCGAACAGGTCCGCGGCCGGGAACTCACCCCGGCGAGCGATGTCTTCTGCCTCGGCGCGGTCCTCGTCCACGCGGCCACCGGACGGCTGCTCTTCGGCGCCGCCGACACCGGTCTGCCCGCCCATCTGTTCAAGATCGCCGAGGACGAGCCGGATCTCACCGGAGTGCCCGCCTCCCTCCTCGGTCTCGTACGCGCCTGTCTGGCGAAGGACCCGGCCGCGCGGCCCACCCCGCAGGAGATCGCCGACCGGACCGCACAGGAGTCCCCGGAGGAGTGGCTGCCCGGCGCGGTCCTGGCCCAGCTCGGACGGCATGCGGCCGGGCTCCTCGACTTCGCCCCGGAACGGCCCGCGGACACCCCGGCCCCGCAGCCGGTCCCGCTGGTGCAGGACGCCCCGGCCCCGCGGCCCGTCCCGCTCGTGAAGGACGCCGCACCGCAGCGGGTGCCCTCGCCGCCCGCCCACGCCCCGACCGTCCCCGCGCCGTTCGGCACGCCGCAGGGGTTCGGGCCGCCGACGTACCCGGTCCACGGCTTCGGCGTCCCCGCCGCCCCGCCCGGCGACGCGGCACCGCCGGACCCCCGCCGCTGGTGGGGGCTGGTGGTGATCACCCTGGCCCAGCTGCTGGTCCTGTTCGACCTCACGTCCTTCAACCTGGCGGCCCCGGCCGTCCAGGCCGATCTGGGCATGCGCACCGACGGACTCAGCCCGCTCTACCTCGCGTACACGCTCGCCTTCGGCGGTCTGCTGCTGGTGGGCGGGTACCTCGCCGACCGCGTCGGACGCCGGCGCACCTTCGTCATCGGGCTGGCCGGCTGCGCGGTCGCCTCGACACTCGGCTGGCTCACCGGCGCCGAGGAACCGCTGATCCTCGCCCGGCTCCTCCAGGGGGCGTCCGCCGCGCTGCTGATCCCGTCGGCGCTGGCCCTGGTCACGAGCGGATTCACCGATACGAGGGAACGCCACCGCGCCGTCGGGGTCTACGCCGCGACCGCCGCGGGCGGTTCGGCCCTCGGCGTCTTCGCCGGGGGATGGATCATCGAATTCATGAGCTGGCGCGTCTGCCTGCTCGCGGTCGCCCTGCTGGCCGTCGTCACCCTGCTCGCCGCGCTCGCCCTGGTCCACGAACGCCCCGAACCCCCGACGGCCCCGATGGACACCGGCGGAATCCTGCTCGGCACCGCCGCCCTCGCCGCCCTCGGCTACGGACTCGCCCAGGCGGACACCCACGGCTGGACCGACCCGCTGATCGTGGCCGCCCTGACGTCGGGCGGGGCGCTGCTCATCACGTACCTGGTGTGGCAGGCCGGACGGACCGACACCCGCCCCGAGGCCTCCCCGGCCACCGGACTCGACCGGGCCGGCTCCTTCCTCACCCTGGCCCTGGCCGGCTGGGGAACACTGGCGGCCCTCTCGGCAGGCCAGTACTACCTGCTCGGCGTCGTCGGGTTCAGCCCCTCCACGGCCGGCGCCGCCTTCCTGCCGCTGACCGTCGGCGCCGTCATCGGCGCGACGCAGGTGGCCGCCCGGCTGATGCCCCGGGTCGCCCCCCGGGTCTTGATCATCGGCGGTCTGCTCACCACCGCGCTCGGCCTGGTCCTGATGACCCGGCTCGGCGGCGGCGGTGGCTACGCCGACGTCCTGCCCGCGCTCGTCCTCGTCGGGTTCGGCGGCGGACTCGGCCTCATGCCGCTCCTCGCCACCGCGACGGCCGCCGGCGGCCCCGGGCTGTCGGGCGTACGCGCCGGGACGGTCACCGCGGGCCAGGACCTGGGCTCCGGACTCGGCAGCGCGCTGACCGCGACGGTGCTCGCCACCGGGATGGGCCGGGTGACCTCGCCGGACGGGGTGGCGACGGCCGTTCTGCACGCCTACACCACGGGTCTGTGGTGGGCCGTCGGCGCGGTGCTGCTCGCCTGTCTGACCGCCGGGCTGATGATCGGCGCCCCGGCGGCGCGGCCCGGAGCACAGGCCCCGGGCCGCTGATCCCGCGGTTCAGCGGTGTTCCGACCGCACGATCGTGAAGACCGCGCCCTCCGGGTCGGCCACCGTGGCCACCCGGCCCGCGGACCCGTCCCGCGGCTGCTGGAGGACATGGCCGCCCAGCTCCACCACGCGCCGCGCGGCCTCGTCGGTGTCCGCGACCTCGAAGTACGTCATCCAGTGCGGGCCCCGGTCCCGGGGAAGGGCGTTGCCGACCCCGTGCAGCGAGGCCACCGGGCGCCCGCCCAGGTGCAGGGTCTGGTAGTCGAAGTCGGCCGAGACGACCGCCTCGGTCTCGTAGCCGAAGACCGTCTGGTAGAACTTCGCGACCGTCGACGTCTCCCGGGTGACCAGTTCGTTCCACACAGGGGTGCCGGGTGCCCCGGTCTGCGCCGTACCGGCGTGGGAACCGGCCTGCCAGATCCCGAAGACGGCCCCGCACGGATCGGACGCCACCGCCATCCGGCCCGCCTCGCCGGCGTCCAGCGGACCCACCCCCACCGTGCCGCCGCAGGACCGGATCGCCTCGGCCGTGGCATCGGCGTCGTCGGTGGCCAGATAGGTCGTCCAGGCGATCGGCAGGTGCCGGTCGGGCGAGAGCAGTCCCAGCCCCGCCACCTCCTTGCCGTCGCTCAGCGCCCGGACGTACGGGCCGAGCTGCTCGGGCCCGGGGCCGTACTCCCAGCCGAAGAGTTCGGCGTAGAAGGTCTGGGTGGTGTGCAGGCCGTGCACGATCAGACTGACCCAGCAGGGCGTTCCCGGTGTCCGTCGGGCGGCAGCCTCGGTCATCGTCACTCTCTCCTCCGACCATCGTGGTGGCCGTACGGGGGGATCGGGGCCGGCGCGCCGTTGTGCGGTACGGGATGTGTACGCCCCGTGAAGATGCTCGCACCACCGGACGCGTGATGCGCCCCGGCCGCGCCGCCGTCACCGCGATCTCGACGGAGGAGATCCGGATTCGGGCGGTGGAGCCGTTTCGGCGTGGTTACGGGCGGGCCGGTCGCTGCGCGAGGATGGCCGGTATGAAGCCCATCATCTCCGCATCCGCATGTGCGAGCGAGTCGGCGGGGCCACGTCCGCCGGTGCTCCTGGACGTACGTTGGCAGCTGGGCGGGCCGCACGGCCTGCCCGACTACGAGGCCGGTCATCTGCCCGGCGCGGTCTTCGTCGACCTGGACGCCGAACTCGCCGGTCCGGCCGGTGACGGCGGACGCCATCCGCTGCCCGATCCGGAGGCGTTCGGCGCGGTGATGCGACGCGCGGGCGTCCGCCGGGACAGTGCCGTGATCGTGTACGACGGCGGGCTCGGCTGGGCCGCGGCCCGTGCCTGGTGGCTGCTGCGCTGGACGGGGCACCGGAACGTCCGGGTGCTGGACGGCGGGCTCGCCGCCTGGACCGGCGAGCTGTCCAAGGAGACCCCGGAGCCCGTCGAGGGCGACTTCGTGCCCGTACCGGGCTCCATGCCGCTGCTGGACGCGGACGGCGCGGCGGCGCTCGCCCGTTCCGGTCTGCTGCTCGACGCCCGCGCCGCCGAGCGGTACCGGGGCGATGTGGAGCCGATCGACCGGGTGGGCGGCCACATCCCGGGCGCGGTCTCCGCGCCCACCACGGAGAACACCGGCGCCGACGGACGCTTCCTGGACGCGGACGCCCTGGACGCCCGGTTCCGCGCCGTGGGTGCCGAGGGGGACGGTACGGAGATCGGTGTCTACTGCGGCTCCGGGGTCTCCGGCGCCCATGAGGTGCTGGCCCTGGAGATCACCGGCCGCCCGAGCGCGCTCTATGCCGGCTCCTGGTCGCAGTGGTCGGCCGACGAGTCCCGCCCGGTCGCCACGGGTCCCGACCCCCAGTAGGGGAGCGCCGGAACCGTACCGGGCGGCACGGTTCCGCGCGGGCAGCCGACAAAGGCCCGTACGCCGCTGCGTACGGGCCCTCGTCATGCTGCGGTCACCCGGTCCCTCAGTCCTGCTTCTTGCGGCGCGTGCCGAAGACGATCTCGTCCCAGCTCGGCACCGCGGCCCGGCGGCCCGGACGGACCCCGTCGGCCTCGGCCTGCCGGTCGGTCGTCCCGGTGAGCCGGTCGCGGTGACCGGCGACCGCACGCGGCATCAGCACGTCCGCGTACGCGGCGCCCGCGCCGGCGGACGCGGCGGGCGGTTCCTCCGCCTCGGGCTCCTGCACGGGGGCCGGTTCGAGGGCGGGCGGCTCGGGCGGAGCCGGGCGCTCGGGGACGACCATGTCGCCGCGGAAGCTGGGCACCGCCTCCAGCAGGCTGGTCAGCGAGTCCCGCTCGCTCGCGGTGACCCCGCCGATGCGCTCCTCCGGCTCCGGGGGAGGCGGCGGAGCGGGGCGCTCCATCTGGCGGTCCAGGGCGCGGTCCAGCGGCCGGTCGCGGGGCAGCCGGGCGATCCGGGGGACGAACGGGAAGCTGGGCTCGGGCGCGGCGACGTCGTCCGTCTCGCCGATCAGCGAACGGGCCTCGTCGTCCACGGCCTGGACGAGCCGGCGCGGCGGGTCGTAGGTCCAGCTCGCCGAGTGCGGTTCGCCGGCGACCCGGTACACCAGCAGGACCTCCCAGGTGCCGTCGTCACGGCGCCAGGAGTCCCACTGGACGGTTTCCTTGTCGGCGCCGCGCAGCAGGAGTCGTTCCTGCACCGCCTCGCCGAGCTGGGGGCCGGTGTTCTCGCCGGGACGGCGCACGGGAGTCTTCCGGGCGCGCTCGGCCATGAAGGCGCGCTCCGCGAGCACGGGGCCCTCGAAGCGGCGGACACGGTCGACCGGGATCCCGGCGAACTGGGCGACCTCCTCCGCGGAGGCGCCGGCTCGTATCCGGGCCTGGATGTCGCGGGGCCGGAGGTGGCTCTCCACCTCGATCTCGATCTGGCCGAGCCGGGCGCGGTCGTTGCGCACGGCGGCTCGCAGCCGCTCGTCGATCGGAAGCGTGTACTCCGTACTGTCCGCAGCTTTGAGCACCAGTCGTGTGCCGTCGTTGGAGACGGCCACGACACGCAGTTCGGGCATGGGGACCTCCCGGGTGGTGCCTGCCGACGTCACGTGCGTCGCTGCTTCCGCTAGTCGAGTGTGGCCTGCCCGGGTGCAGCCTGCCACAACATTGCCGTGTTGCCCGGCGTGTCGGGCGTGAGCCCGTGATCGCCGGTGTGACACGGTGGCCTCTTCGCGCAACACACAGTGACCGATGGTCACTCCGTGTAGCTGGCCCCCGTGCGATGCCGCCGCGCCGCCGGATCGAGTGCCTCCTTCGGCCCCCTCCCGAAGGTTCCGGACATCCGCATGGGTGTCCGGCCCCAGGGCTCGCCACAGTACTCCATTCGGACCATGTGGGTGGACCGCCGCGCCGTCCAAGTTCTCGTCGGGCACGGGAGTTGGCGTACCCAGTTGGGGACGGGATGCCCGTCGTGCGTGTCCTGCTTCACAGAATCACCGTAAACGGAACTATCCGCTTCGCTCAATTGTCCCTTGTTGGTGCATGGTGGGAGCGATGTCAATCAAGGGCTGGAAATGGTGCAGAAGCCGGAAAGTGACATAGAACCCAAGGAAAGGCGGATCGATCTGAGCCTGCCCCAGGTGGCGGGCAGCGCGGTGGCTGCGGTGGCGGCGGCCGTCGCGGCGTCCCAACTGGGGGTCTACGGGACGATTATGGGCGCCGGGGTGATGAGCGTCGTGGCCACCTGCGGGGGCTCCGTCTTCCAGCACTTCTTCCGGCGCACGGGCGAGCAGATCCGCGAGGTGACCGTCCAGGTCAAGCACCCGGACCGCGAAGTGACGGTGCATACGCGCCAGACGCGCGACGCGGGCGACCCGGACGCGGAGTGGAGGACGGCCGGTACGCGGATCGCCCTGCGCGAGGCCGCCGCGTCCGCCCCGACCACCGCGATCCCGCGCCCGGCGGACGCCACGACGGTGCTGGGCCGCGTCGACCCCGCCGACACCGACGCCGACGCCACGCGGGCGCTGCGCCGGGTGGATGCCACGACCGTGCTGCGTCAGGTCCCCGCCGACGCGGAGCGGACCCGGCAGCTGCGCGCGGTGGACGGCACCCGGCCGCTCGCCGTCGCCCCCGCGGACCAGGACGACGCCTTCTCCTCGGCGACCACGCACGGCACCCGGATCCGTGGCTGGAAGCGTTCGGCCCTCGGCGCCGCCGTGGTGTTCGTCGTCGCCATGATCGGGATCACCACCTTCGAACTGCTCTCCGGCAACGACCTGAGCGGTGGTCAGGGCACCACCGTCGGCTCGGTCGTGCGCGGCGAACGCGGATCGGGCGGATCCACCGACCCGCGGCCGTCCCCCGGAACCGGCACGGACCGCGACGCCACCACCCCGGCCGGGGACGGCTCCCCGGCGCCCACCGCACCGCGGGACGGGGGGAGCACCCGCCCGGACCCGCGCGACAGCGGCGCCGCCACCGACGCGCCGACGCCCACCCCGGCCCCGTCGGACGGCACGGGCAGCGGCACCGGCACCGGCGGTGGCGCGCAGCCGTCCGCCACCCCCACCCCGTCGGCCACCGGCGACGGCGCGTCCCCCGCGCCCTCGGACGCCGGCAGCGCCCCCGCGCAGGAGGGCGCGCCGGCCACCGGCGACACCGGCCGCTGAACCCGCGGCCCCGGCACGCAACGGCCCCGTCCGGAACTCCGGACGGGGCCGTTGCGTGTGCGCTTCGAGGGGAGGTCGCGGGTCAGTCGCCCAGTACCCGGCGCAGATAGTCGTTGGCGAACAGGCGGTCCGGGTCCAGCCGGTCCCGCACCGCGGTGAACTCGTCGAAGCGCGGGTACACCCCGGACAGGTACGCGGCGTCCCGGGTGTTGACCTTGCCCCAGTGCGGACGGCCGGCGTGCGCCGTCATGATCCGCTCGACCGCCGTGAAGTACGCCTGGTACGGGGTGCCCCGGTACAGGTGCACGGCGATGTAGGCGCTGTCCCGGCCCGACGCCGTGGAGAGCGCGATGTCGTCCGCCGGGGCCGTGCGCACCTCCACCGGGAAGCTGATCCGCAGCGGCGAGCGCTCCACCATCGCCTTGAGTTCGCGCAGCGCCTCCACGGCGGCCTCGCGCGGCAGGGCGTACTCCATCTCCACGAACCGGACACGGCGCGGACTGGTGAAGACCTTGTAGGGGATGTCGGTGTACGTGCGCGCGGACAGGGCGCGGCTGGAGACCCTGGCGATCGAGGGGATCGTGGCGGGGACCGCCCGGCCGAGCGAGCAGGCCACCTGGAAGACGCCGTTGGAGAGGAACTCGTCCTCGATCCAGCCGCTGATCCGCCCGGGAGGGGCCGCGGGACCGGCGCTGCGGTTGTTGCGCTTGGTGTTGGTGTTGCCGGTGTGCGGGAACCAGTAGAACTCGAAGTGCTCGTTCTCCGCGACCAGCTCGTCGAAGTCGGACGTGACCCGGTCGAAGGTCATCGGCTCCTCGCGGGCGGTCAGCAGGAAGACCGGCTCCACGGCGAAGGTGATCGCCGTGATGACGCCCAGCGCGCCGAGCCCGATCCGGGCCACGGCGAAGACCTCGGGGTTCTCGGTCTCCGAGCAGGTCAGCACCGTACCGTCGGCGGTGACCAGCTCCAGGGCGCGGATCTGCGCCGATATGGACGCCGAGTCGCGGCCGGTGCCGTGCGTCCCGGTCGAGGTCGCCCCGGCGACCGTCTGCTCCATGATGTCGCCCATGTTGGTGAGCGAGAGGCCCTCGCGGGCCAGCGCCGCGTTCATCCGCTTCAGCGGGGTGCCGGCCTCGACCGTCACCGTCATCGCGTCCCGGTCGATCTCCCGGATGCCGGTGAGCAGATCGGGGCGGATCAGCAGCCCGTCGGTGGCCGCCGTCGCGGTGAAGGAGTGGCCGGTGCCGACCGGCTTCACCTTCAGCCCGTCCTCCGAGGCCCGGCGCAGCGCCTCGGACAGCTCGTCCACGGAGGCGGGGGACACGGTCCGTGCCGGACGGGCGGTGACGTTGCCCGCCCAGTTACGCCACGCGCTCGTCGTCGTCCGTGCGTAGGTGTCGGTCATCTTCCCCGCGCCCTTCCCTAGGAGCCGGTCCACTGAGCCGGCGGTACCCCAGGAACGCCACCGCGGCCGCGAGCGCTCCCGCCACGGCGGGCACCACGTACCCCGCCTCCGCCCCGGAGGCGTCGACCACCCAGCCGGCGGCCGAGGAGCCGAGCGCCACGCCGACGGCGAGCCCGGTGCTGGTCCAGGTCATGCCCTCGGTCAGCCGGGTGCGGGGTACGTGCTGTTCGACGAGAGCCATGGTGGTCACCATCGTCGGTGCGACGAACAGGCCCGCGACAAAGAGCGCCACGGCCAGAAACGGAAGGTTCCCGGCCAGTTGGAGGGGGATCATACTCACGGCCATCGCACACACACCCACCAGCCATCGTGTGGACGGCTTCCCCCGCAGCCGCAGCAGGCCGAAGACCGCTCCGGCGAGGCACGAGCCCAGCGCGTACACGGCGAGGACCAGGCTGGCCGCGGCCTTGTGCCCGCGCTCCTCGGCGAACGCCACCGTCACCACGTCGACGGCCCCGAAGATCGCCCCGGTCGCCACGAAGGTGATCACCAGCACCTGGAGGCCGCGGGAGGAGAGCGCGGAGCCCGTGGTGTGCCGGGCCTGCGGATGCGGCACCGGCTCCGTGGACCGCTGCGCGGTCAGCCAGACCACGCCGACCAGCAGGAATCCGGCCGCGATCAGCGGTCCGGCCTCCGGGAACCAGGCCGTGGAGAGCCCGATCGAGATGATCGGGCCGAAGATGAAGCACACTTCGTCGACGATCGACTCCCACGCGTACGCGGTGTGCAGCCGCTGCGCCGAGCCCCGGTAGATCTCCGCCCAGCGGGCCCGGACCATCGATCCGACGCTGGGCACGCACCCCGCGCCCGCCGCGAAGACGAAGAGCGTCCAGTCCGCCAGCCCCTGCTGCGCGCAGACCAGCAGCCCGGCCACCGCCGCCAGCGCGACGAGCGTCGCGGGCCGCAGCACCCGGCGCTGTCCGTACCGGTCGACGAGCCGGGATATCTGAGGACCGACGACCGCGGCCGACATGGCCAGCGTCGCCGAGAGCGCCCCGGCCAGCCCGTACCGGCCGGTCAGCTGGGACACCATGGTCACCACGCCGATGCCCATCATGGACAGCGGCATCCGGCCGAGGAATCCGGCGGCGGAGAACGCCCGGGAGCCGGGTGCGGCGAAGATCGCGCGATAGGGACTGGACAAGGGATCTCCGGAACGGCGTGGGCACGCGCGATGTCAGGGGTGAATGCGGCCGATACAGCTTACGGTCGCGGGCGACATGTCCGACAGTGGGTTTCCGGGCGGCACGGCCCGCCCCCGCGCGACGGTCCCGGGCGGCCGGTGTCGGTGGAAACGGGGCGCGGGGCGGGTGGCAGGATCGGTGCCATGTCCGATGTGCGTGATCCCGCTCCCTACGACGCCCTGCTGCTGCTCTCCTTCGGAGGCCCCGAAGGACCGGACGACGTGGTTCCGTTCCTTGCGAACGTGACCCGCGGCCGGGGAATCCCCGAGGAGCGGCTCAAGGAGGTCGGCAAGCACTACTTCCTCTTCGGCGGCGTCAGCCCCATCAACGCCCAGAACCGGGCGCTGCTCGACGCCCTGCGCGAGGACTTCGCCGGCCACGGACTCGATCTGCCCGTGTACTGGGGCAACCGCAACTGGGCGCCCTACCTGACCGACACCCTGCGCGAGATGACCCGCGCCGGACACCGCCGCATCGCCGTCCTGGCCACCAGCGCCTACGCCTCCTACTCCGGCTGCCGCCAGTACCGCGAGAACCTCGCCGCGTCACTGGCCGCCCTGGAGGCCGAGGGGCTGCCCGTGCCCCGCGTGGACAAACTGCGGCACTACTTCAACCACCCCGGCTTCGTCGAGCCGATGGTGGACGGCGTCCTCGCCTCCCTCGCCGAGCTCCCCGAGGACGTACGGGCCGGCGCGCACCTCGCCTTCACCACGCACTCCATCCCCACCTCGGCCGCCGACACCTCCGGCCCGGCCGAGGGACACGGGGACGGCGGCGCCTACGTGGCCGAGCACCTGGACGTGGCCCGGCTGATCGTCGACGCCGTGGCCGACCGGACCGGCGTCACCCTCCCCTGGAAGCTCGTCTACCAGTCGCGCAGCGGCGCCCCGCACATCCCGTGGCTGGAGCCCGACATCTGCGACCACCTGGAGGCCCTGCACGCCGACGGGGTCCCGGCCGTGGTGATGGCTCCCATCGGCTTCGTCTCCGACCACATGGAGGTCCTCTACGACCTCGACACCGAGGCCGCCGCGAAGGCCGCCGAGCTGGGCCTGCCCGTCCGGCGCTCCGCGACCGTCGGCTCGGACCCCCGCTTCGCCGCCGCCGTCCGCGAGCTGGTGCTGGAGCGCGCCGCCACCGAGAGCGGCCGCGGCCCCGAGCGGTGCGCCCTCGGCACCCTCGGGGCGAGCCATGACCTCTGCCCGGTCGGCTGCTGTCCCGCCCGAGCGCCCAAGCCGGCCGCCGCGGGCGCCGACAGCCCCTTCGCGTGACGCCTCCGCCACCGTCCGCAGCCCCTCCTCACCCCTCCGGGAGCGCCGTGACCGACCCCCTGCTGTCCGAACTGCTCGACCTCGCCCTGGACGTCGCCCACCGGGCCGGCGCCCTGCTGCGCGACGGCCGCCCGGCCGACCTCGGCGTGGCCGCGACCAAGTCCAGCCCGGTCGACGTCGTCACCGAGATGGACATCGCCGCCGAGCAGCTGATCACCGGCTTCCTCACCGAGCGCCGCCCCCGGGACGGCTTCCTCGGCGAGGAGGGTGCCAGCTCCGAGGGGACCAGCGGGATCCGCTGGGTGATCGACCCGCTCGACGGCACCGTGAACTATCTCTACGGCCTGCCCACCTGGGCCGTCTCCGTCGCCGCCGAACGCGACGGAGAACGGGTCGTGGGCGTGGTGGAGGCCCCGATGCGCGGCGAGACCTACCACGCCGTCCTCGGCGGCGGCGCGTACGCGAAGGGCGGGCCCTACGGGGACGGTGCCCGGCTGCGCTGCCGTCCCGCCCCGCCGCTGGCCCAGGCGCTCGTGTCGACCGGGTTCAACTACGTCGCCGACGTGCGCGCGCACCAGGCGGAGGTGGCCCGGGTCCTGATCCCGCGGCTGCGCGACGTCCGGCGCGGCGGCTCGGCCGCCATCGACCTGTGCGACGTGGCCGCGGGCCGCCTGGACGGCTACTACGAGGGCGGACTGCACCCCTGGGACCTGGCCGCCGGGGACCTGATCGCCCGGGAGGCGGGCGCGCTCACCGGCGGACGGCCCGGGGAGCCCGCCGACGGCGGACTGACCGTGGCCGCGTCACCGGGCGTGTTCGAACCCCTCCAGGCGCTGCTGGAGGACCTGGGCGCCTGGCACGACTGACCCGGGGGAGGGCCCGGCCGCCCGACGCGCCCCACGGCGTGCGTACGGGCCGTGGAGGGCCGCGGAACCGAGAAGGCCCCGCCGGTGCCTGTGGAGCACCGAGGGGCCTTCTCGTGACGGCTCAGACGCTGGTCGCGCCGATGTGTACGCCGTGCTCCGCCGCGAGGCGGTGGAGATCGTCCAGTTCGCTCTGTTCGACGTCGGCGAGGAAGTCGTCGCCCGTCTCGCGGGCTTTGGTGAGGTCGGACTCGGTGGTCTTGATGCGTTGCAGCAGACCTGCGGTGAAAGCGTCCATGAAGCGCCCCCTCATCGTGGGTCGGTGGCACGGGGGTGTGCCCGGGTTTCCCTCCGCCGAGGCGGTAGGGCGGGTGATCACGCAACTCTCCGGGGCCGGAGGGACCTGTGGCACGCCACATACAAGACGTGATCGCGGGTGTGCATTCGTCCTCCCCGGCCCAACCCTCAGAGAAACCTCAACTGGCCCGGGAATCCGTTGAATTCCCGGAAGCCGCAGGTGGGGCAGCGCCGTCTTACCGCCGGTTTATGCGTGTTCCGGGCAGGATGGAGCCGCACGCCACCTGTCCGGGCCCGCCCGTACGGGCCCGTGAACCCCGTGAAGCACTGAGGAAGGAAACGCCGTGCGCGTACTCGTCGTGGAGGACGAGCAGCTGCTCGCCGATGCGGTGGCCACCGGACTGCGCCGGGAGGCCATGGCCGTCGATGTCGTGTACGACGGTGCCGCCGCCCTGGAGCGCATCGAGGTCAACGACTACGACGTCGTCGTCCTGGACCGCGACCTCCCGCTGGTGCACGGCGACGACGTGTGCCGACGGATCGTCGAGCTGGGCATGCCCACCAGGGTGCTGATGCTCACCGCGTCCGGGGACGTCAGCGACCGGGTGGAGGGTCTGGAGCTCGGCGCCGACGACTATCTGCCCAAGCCCTTCGCGTTCACCGAGCTGACCGCACGGGTCCGGGCCCTGGGCCGTCGTACGACGGTGGCCCTGCCGCCCGTCCTGGAGCGCGCGGGCATCAAGCTCGACCCCAACCGCCGCGAGGTCTTCCGGGGCGGCCAGGAGGTGCAGCTCGCGCCCAAGGAGTTCGCTGTCCTGGAGGTCCTTATGCGCAGCGAGGGCGCCGTGGTCTCGGCCGAGCAGCTGCTGGAGAAGGCCTGGGACGAGAACACCGACCCGTTCACCAACGTGGTCCGGGTGACCGTCATGACCCTGCGGCGCAAGCTCGGCGAGCCGCCGGTGATCGTCACGGTGCCCGGCTCCGGCTACCGGATCTGAGGCCCGTGCCCACCGTCCCGCCGCCCGCGTCGGCGCCCCCCAAACCCACCTGGGAGCCCAAGCAGCAGGAGCCCCCGTACCCCTGGCTCCGGCCGACCATCCGGATACGGCTCACGCTGCTGTACGGCGGCATGTTCCTGATCGCGGGCATCCTCCTGCTGTCGATCATCTACATGCTGGCCGCCCAGGCCCTGCACGTGGGCAGCGAGCTGCCCTTCAAGATCGCCAACGGCCAGGTGACCAGCGAGATCTGCAACCTGCCGGAGAAGGCGTCCGCGGACGACTTCAACGCCGCGATGAACGCCTGCGTCAACCACCAGCGCCAGCAGGCGCTGGACACGCTCCTGAACAGATCGCTGCTGGCCCTGGTGGGCCTCAGCGTCATCGCCTTCGCCTTCGGCTACGCCATGGCGGGGCGGGTGCTCTCGCCGCTGGGCCGGATCACCCGCATCGCCCGCACCGTGGCCGGTACGGACCTGGCCCGGCGGATCGAGCTGGACGGGCCCGACGACGAGCTGAAGGAGCTGGCGGACACCTTCGACGACATGCTGGACCGGCTGGAGCGCGCGTTCACCGCGCAGCAGCGGTTCGTCGGCAACGCCTCGCACGAGCTGCGCACGCCGCTGGCGATCAACCGCACGCTGCTGGAGGTCCACCTCTCCGATCCGGAGGCGCCCCCCGAGCTCCAGCAGCTCGGCAAGACGCTGCTGGCCACCAACGAGCGCAGCGAGCAGCTCGTCGAGGGCCTGCTGCTGCTGGCCCGCAGCGACAACCAGATCGTCGAGCGCAAACCCGTCGATCTGGCCGAGGTGGCCTCCCGGGCGCTGGACCAGGCCCGGGGCGAGGCCGAGGCCAAGGGCGTGGAGATGCGGGCCGTGCTCGCTCCGGCGGTCGTCCAGGGCAACGGCGTCCTGCTGGAGCGGATCGCGCTGAACCTCGTCCAGAACGCGGTGCGCTACAACGTCCCCGGGGACGGCTGGGTCGAGGTCACCACCGAGCTGCTGCCCGGCCAGGCCCTGATGGTCGTCACGAACACCGGACCCGTGGTCCCGGCGTACGAGATCGACAACCTCTTCGAGCCCTTCAGACGGCTGCGTACGGAGCGCACGGGCAGCGACAAGGGGGTCGGTCTCGGCCTGTCGATCGCGCGGTCCGTCGCGCGCGCCCACGGAGGCCGTATCATCGCGGAGCCTCGCGAAGGCGGTGGTCTTGTGATGCGCGTCTCACTTCCCGTCTGAGAGGCCGGGCGAGGCGTCCGGCACACGCAGCAGTTTCGTTCGCTTTAAGCGGAATTTTCTGGACCGGCTCCCGAGCCGTTCCTGTGTGATCGATCACAGGAGCGATTTTCCGCCTGTCCACGCTCCGTGACGATGGATCCCGTGGAAATCCGGTGATAGCCGGGGTTTTCGGGGGCCCGCATCACGGGAAGTACACGGGGTGGCGCCCGTGAGCGGCACCAGCGGGACCGTGTACGGTCCCCATCGCCACCCAAACCGATCACTCTCGAGCGGTCCTTTTGGGTGTCGATTGAGTAACAGACCTTGATGTGAGGCAAAATCTCCGCCTCGGGTCGGGCACAAGTCCGGCCTCTCACGCGTTACGTGCGCTGAGACACCGCATACACCCAGAGGGGGAGAGCGACATGGCAACGGATTACGACACCCCACGCAAGACCGACGACGACGTCGACCAGGACAGCCTCGAAGAGCTCAAGGCCCGCCGGAGCGACAAGACGGCCTCCGCCGTCGACGTCGACGAATTCGACGCGGCCGAGGGCCTGGAGCTGCCCGGCGCCGACCTGTCCAACGAGGAGCTGGCCGTCCGGGTCCTGCCCAAGCAGGCGGACGAGTTCACCTGCATGAGCTGCTTCCTCGTGCACCACCGCAGTCAGCTGGCCCGCGAGAAGAACGGCCAGCCGATCTGCCGCGACTGCGACTGAGGTCCGGTCGCCGTGACACGGGACTCACCGTTCCGGAAGCGGCGTCGCCGGCGCAGGACCGGAGAGCCGGAGGCGCGACAGGGCGGTACAGGCCCGGCAGAAGGCACAGCAGCCTCTGCCGAGCGGTCCGCCCTGCCACCCAGGCCCGACGAGCAGGACGACGACGGGCGGGGCCTGCCGGCCTCGCTCGAAGCGGTCGAGGCGGCCATCGCCGCGATCGAGGCCGATGCGGCCGACAGGGCCGAGCAGGCCGAGCGGACGGAGCCCGTGACCGGGGCAGGCCGTCTGACATCAGTGAAACGGGGCGTACGCAGGAGCGGGGAGAGTGCGAAGGCGGTGGTCGGCCATATCGCCGATCTGATCATCGACATCGCTCCCCGCGTTCCCGTGCGTGACCTCGACACCCTGCGCGCGCAGTTCCCGGGCCTGGGGCCCGACGAGATCGCCGACCGGCTCATCGCCGGCGCGACCAGGGGCACCGCCACCGTCGGTGCCGGAATCGGCGCGGTGGCCATGATGCCCGTACCTCCCGCCATGCTCACCGAGCTGGCGGCCGAGATCACCGGTGTGGCCGCGATCGAGATGAAGCTCGTCGCCGAGCTGCACGAGGTCTACGGACAGCGCCCGCCCGGCGGCCTCGGACGGCGTTCCACCGCCTACCTCACGTCCTGGACGGAGGAGCGCGGCATCGACATCGCCCAGCCCATGTCCGTGGACGCGGCGCTCGGCGGCCACATGAAGCGCGAACTGCGCCACCAGATCATGAAGCGCACCGTGCGCGACCTGCCGAACCTCATCCCGTTCCTGATCGGCGCGGCCGTCGGCGCGATGATGAACCGGCGCGACACCAGGAAGCTCGCCGAGCGCGTCCGCAAGGACCTGCGCCGCCGGCAGATCCCCTGGGACCGCCTCACCGGGCTGCCGCCGCTGGAACGGCCCGAGACCCCGTACGAGGGCCTTCCCGGGGATACCGGGGGCCCCGGCACCGGAAAGGCCTGAGAAGGGCGTCAGGCCGCCGGAGCGGCCGCCCCGAGGGCCGCCGCCAGCTGCCGCGGCTGCCGCGTGGACAGATAGACGTACGGCGTGGGGTCCGCCGGATCCGTGACCGTCACCCGCACCGCCGTCGGGATGTAGCTGCGCAGCAGCATGAAGGCCCGGGTGTCCGCCTTGTACGAACGCCAGGCGCGCGCCTCCTCGCCGTCCAGCACCTCGGCCTCGCCGAGCGCCGAGAGGGGGATCCGCGCGTCCCCCGCGACCAGGGCACCGGCCACCACCCGGATCCGGGCGGAGCCGTACGCGCTCACCGCGACCGCCGACAGCGCCGTGCCGCCCGCGAGACCGGCCAGCAGCGGAAGGGTGCCCAGCGGCAGCAGCATCAGCGCGCACGCGATACCGACCAGAACGGCGATGAACCACCACGAACGGGGTGCGGTGAGCCGTTCGTCGAACGGCGGGGTGGAGGGCTGCATGGATCCAAGCTTGGCACGGCGCGACCTGCGGGGAGCCGCGCGGGTAAGGTCTGCGCCTGTGAGTGGAACATCTGCGGCTCTGACGCCCCCCGCCGACGCGGTGAAACCGGTCCGGCACCCCGAAGCCCCGGCCCCCGGCGAACTGCTCGGCGCGCACTACGAACACTGTTTCGGCTGCGGCGACGGACAGCCGCACGGGCTGCACCTCCAGGCACGGGCCGGAGAGGGCGTCTGCGTCACCGCGGAGTTCACCGTCCAGGCCGCCCACCAGGGCGCTCCCGGCCTCGCCCACGGCGGGGTGCTGGCCACCGCGCTGGACGAGACGCTCGGCTCGCTGAACTGGCTGCTGCGGGTGATCGCGGTGACCGGCCGGCTGGAGACCGACTTCGTCCGCCCCGTGCCCGTCGACACCGTGCTCTTCCTCGACGCGGAGATCACCGCCGTGCACGGCCGCAAGATCTACTCCCGGGCGACCGGCCGGATCGGCGGCCCCGACGGGCCCGTGGCGGTCCGCGCCGAGGCCCTGTTCATCGAGGTCAAGGTCGACCACTTCATCGAGAACGGCCGGCCGGCCGAGATCCAGGCGGCGATGGCCGACCCCGACCAGGTCAAGCGCGCCCGCGCCTTCGAGGTGAACCCCTGATGCGCCACCCCGTCGACGTGCTGATCCGCCGGGTCGACCCGGAGGTTCCCCTTCCGTCGTACGGACACCCCGGGGACGCCGGGGCCGACCTCGTGACGACCGAGGCCGCCGAGCTGGCACCCGGCGAGCGGACCGTACTCCCCACCGGGGTTTCGATCGCCCTTCCGGACGGGTACGCCGCGTTCGTGCACCCCCGGTCCGGCCTCGCCGCACGCTGCGGAGTCGCCCTGGTGAATGCCCCGGGGACGGTGGATGCCGGGTACCGTGGGGAGATCAAGGTGATCGTCATCAATCTCGATCCTCGCGAGACCGTGCGGTTCGAGCGGTTCGACCGGATTGCCCAACTGGTCGTGCAGCAGGTCGAGAAGGTGCGCTTCCACGAAGTGTCGGAGCTCCCCGGTTCGGCGCGGGCCGAAGGGGGCTTCGGGTCCACCGGCGGTCATGCCGCCGTTGGTGTTGATGGCGTCCGGGGCGGGGTTCCCCAGGGCGGGAACGGCTACGCTTCGGTCGAATCCGACCGGGAAGGACAGTGACGTGTTCGGACGTCGCAAGAACAGTGGTTCCGCCGAGGACACGGCGGACGAGACGCGCGAGGCCGAGCAGGTCGTCGACGAGCAGGGTGACACCGAGGGCGCCTCGCGCCGGACGAACCTTCCGCCGGCGCCGCGCCCGGACGGCCCGTGGGACATCGGCGAGGTGTCCAAGCCCGGCGAGGGACGGGTCGACCTGGGCGGGATCTTCGTCCCCGGGGTCGAGGGCATGGAGCTGCGTGTGGAGGTCGCCGGCGACGCGATCGTCGCGGCCACCGTCGTGATGCGCGACAGCGCGATCCAGCTGCAGGCCTTCGCCGCCCCCAAGAAGGAGGGCATCTGGGGCGAGGTCCGCGAGGAGATCGCCGCCGGCATCACCCAGCAGGGCGGCATCATCGACGAGGTCGAGGGCCCGCTGGGCTGGGAGCTGCGCGCGCAGGTCCCCGTACAGCTCCCCGACGGGACGAACGGCGTGCAGCTGGTGCGCTTCGTGGGCGTCGACGGTCCCCGCTGGTTCCTGCGCGGAGTGATCTCCGGCCAGGGCGCCGTGCAGCCGGAGGCCGCGGGCCTGCTGGAGACGATCTTCCGGGACACCGTGGTCGTCCGCGGCGAGGGCCCGATGGCCCCGCGCGACCCGATCGTCCTCAAGCTCCCCAACGACGCCCAGATGGTCCCCGAGGGCGTGCAGCAGGAGGAGCAGGAGGGATCGCGGTTCTCCGGCGGCATGGCCGGTCTCCAGCGCGGTCCCGAGATCACCGAGGTGCGCTGACCCGCACCCTCCCGGCACACCGGCCGGTGGCCCGTACCCCCTCGTGGGGCGCGGGCCACCGGCCTTTTCGCATGCCCGGGGGAGAGGGACGGGGGAGCGGCGCGCGGGGGCGTGCGTATGGGGCGCGTATCGGGCACGTACGGACGCCGTCAAGGGTGCGTCCGTCTCCGTAAGGAAGGCATCAACGCAGGTCACGGCGGGGCCGGCGAGGGGTTTGCTCGGAGGGTCCCAACCCTCCGCACCTCATCCGGGAGCATCCGATGGCCGATCTGGCCTTCGTCGTCACCACGATCGCGGTCTTCGCGCTGGTGGCACTCGTCGCCAAGGGGGTGGCGAAGCTGTGAGCGCAGAGAACGTGGTCGGTCTCGTCGTCGCCGTGGCCCTGCTGGGCTATCTCGTCCTCGCCCTTCTGTATCCGGAGAGGTTCTAGTCCGATATGAGCCCCGTCCTCGCAGCCGTGCTCCAACTGCTCGCGCTGCTCGTGGCCCTGGCCCTGGCGTACCGCCCGCTGGGTGACCACATGGCCCGCGTCTACACCTCCACCCGCCATCTGCGGGTGGAGCGCTGGATCTACCGGGCCATAGGCGCCGATCCGGACACCCGGATGCGCTGGCCCGCCTACCTCCGCGGCGTTCTCGCCTTCTCCGCCGTGAGCGTCCTGTTCCTGTACCTGATGCAGCGGCTCCAGGGCGCGCTGCCCGGTTCGCTCGGCTTCTCCTCGATCGATCCGGACCAGGCGTTCAACACGGCCGCCTCCTTCGTCGCGAACACCAACTGGCAGTCCTACTACGGCGAACAGGCCATGGGCCACGTCGTGCAGACCGGCGGCCTCGCGGTGCAGAACTTCGTCTCGGCCGCCGTCGGCATCGCCGTGGCCGTGGCGCTCGTGCGGGGCTTCGCCGCCACGCGCGGCGGCGAACTGGGCAACTTCTGGGCCGATCTGGTGCGCGGCACGGTCCGCGTGCTGCTGCCGATCGCCGTGCTCGGCGCGCTCGTGCTGGTCGCCTGCGGGGCGATCCAGAACTTCTCCGGGATCCACGAGGTCGGGCAGTTCACGGGCGGCTCGCAGCAGTGGAACGGCGGCGCGGTCGCCTCCCAGGAGGTCATCAAGGAGCTGGGCACCAACGGCGGCGGCTACTTCAACGCCAACTCGGCCCACCCCTTCGAGAACCCCAACGGGCTCTCCAACCTCTTCGAGATCTTCCTGATCCTCGTCATCCCCTTCGCCCTGACCCGGACCTTCGGCCGCATGGTCGGCTCCCTCAAGCAGGGTTACGCGATCCTCGCCACGATGGGCGTCATCTGGCTCGGCTTCACCGCGCTGATGATGTGGACCGAGTTCTCCCACCACGGGCCCGCCTTCGAGATCGCCGGCGGGGCCATGGAGGGCAAGGAGAACCGGTTCGGCGTCGGGGGGTCGTCCCTCTTCGCCGTGGCCACGACGCTGACCTCGACGGGTGCGGTGAACTCCTTCCACTCCTCGTTCACCGGACTCGGCGGCGGCATCACCATGCTCGGGATGCAGCTCGGCGAGATCGCCCCCGGAGGCACCGGCTCCGGTCTCTACGGGATGCTGATCATGGCGGTCATCGCCGTGTTCATCGCCGGACTGATGGTCGGCCGCACCCCCGAGTACCTGGGCAAGAAGATCGGCACCCGGCAGATCAAGCTCGCCGCCTGCTACCTCCTCGTCACCCCGGCCCTGGTCCTCGGCTTCGCCGCCGCAGCGATGGCCCTGCCCACCCCGCCGCACTCCATGACCAACACCGGCGCGCACGGCTTCTCCGAGATCCTGTACGCCTACACCTCCGGCGCCAACAACAACGGCTCCGCCTTCGCCGGCCTCAACGCCGACACCCAGTGGTTCAACACCACGATCGGCCTCGCGATGCTCCTGGGCCGCTTCCTGCCCATGGTGTTCGTCCTGGCCCTGGCCGGTTCGCTGGCCGAGCAGCGGCCCGTACCGGCGACCGCCGGCACGCTCGGCACCCACCGCCCGCTGTTCAGCGGGGTGCTCGGCGCCACCGTCGTGATCGTCGCCGGGCTGACCTACTTCCCCGCCCTCGCCCTGGGGCCGCTGGCCGAGGGGCTGGCGTCATGACCCTCCGTACGAAGCAGGAACACACCATGTCCGCAACCACTCCGGTCCGCGCACCGCACCGCGACACGGCGGCCGGGCCCGGTCCCGAAGGGCGCGTCGGCGCCGGGGCGTTCGACCCCCGGATGCTGGTCGCGGCCCTGCCCGACGCGATACGCAAGCTGGACCCCCGGGTGATGGTGACGTCACCGGTGATGTTCGTGGTGCTGGTCGGCTCGGTGCTCACCACCGTGCTGGCCGTACTGGACCCGACCGACTGGTTCGGCTGGGCGATCACCGCCTGGCTCTGGCTGACCACGGTCTTCGCCAATCTGGCCGAGGCGGTCGCCGAGGGCCGCGGCAAGGCCCAGGCGGACACCCTGCGCCGGGCCAGGACCGACACGGTCGCCCGCCGGGTCACCGCCGGCGGCGAGGAGGCGGTCGCCGGGACCGATCTGCGCGTCGGCGACCTGGTCGTCTGCGAGACCGGTGACGTCATCCCCGGCGACGGGGACGTCGTCGAAGGGGTGGCCAGCGTCGACGAGTCTGCCATCACCGGCGAGTCGGCCCCGGTCATCCGCGAGTCGGGCGGCGACCGCAGCGCCGTCACCGGCGGGACGAAGGTGCTCTCCGACCGGATCGTCGTCCGGATCACCACCAAACCGGGCGAGACGTTCATCGACCGCATGATCGCCCTGGTCGAGGGCGCCGCCCGGCAGAAGACGCCCAACGAGATCGCCCTGAACATCCTGCTGGCCTCCCTCACCGTCGTCTTCCTGCTGGCCGTCGTCACCCTCCAGCCCTTCGCGGTCTACGCCGGCAGCGAGCAGTCCATGATCGTGCTGGCCGCGCTGCTGGTCTGCCTGATCCCGACCACCATCGGGGCGCTGCTCTCGGCGATCGGCATCGCCGGCATGGACCGTCTGGTGCAGCGCAATGTGCTCGCCATGTCCGGGCGCGCCGTCGAGGCCGCGGGCGACGTGTCGACGCTGCTGCTCGACAAGACCGGCACCATCACCCTGGGGAACCGGCAGGCCGCCGAGTTCCTGCCGGTGGCCGGGGTCACGGAGGACGAACTCGCGGACGCCGCGCAGCTCTCCTCGCTCGCCGACGAGACGCCCGAGGGACGGTCCGTGGTCGTGCTCGCCAAGGAGCGGTACGGGCTGCGCGAGCGCACCCGGGGCGAACTGTCCGGCGCCCAGTGGGTGGAGTTCACCGCCCAGACCCGGATGTCGGGCGTGGACCTCGACGGACGCCGTATCCGCAAGGGAGCGGCCGGATCGGTTGTGGCCTGGGTGCGGGAGCGGGGCGGCACCGTCTCCCCGGACGCCGAGGAGCTCGCCGACCGTATCGCCCGCGCCGGCGGCACCCCGCTGCTGGTGGCCGGCGAGGACGGGCGCGGGGCCCGGGTCCTGGGCGTCGTCCACCTCAAGGACGTCGTCAAGGACGGCATGCGGGAACGCTTCGCCGAACTGCGCCGCATGGGCATCCGCACGGTCATGATCACCGGTGACAACCCGCTGACGGCGAAGGCCATCGCGGAGGAGGCCGGCGTCGACGACTTCCTCGCCGAGGCCACCCCCGAGGACAAGATGGCCCTCATCAAACGGGAGCAGTCCGGCGGCGGACTCGTCGCGATGACCGGGGACGGCACCAACGACGCCCCGGCGCTCGCCCAGGCCGACGTCGGCGTGGCCATGAACACCGGAACCTCGGCCGCCAAGGAGGCCGGGAACATGGTGGACCTGGACTCCGACCCCACCAAGCTCATCGAGATCGTGGAGATCGGCAAGCAGCTCCTGATCACCCGGGGCGCGCTGACCACGTTCTCCATCGCCAACGACGTGGCGAAGTACTTCGCGATCATCCCCGCGATGTTCGCCGCGGTCTACCCGGGTCTGGAGACCCTCAACATCATGGATCTGGCCTCGCCGCGCTCCGCGATCCTCTCCGCGGTGATCTTCAACGCGCTGATCATCGTGGCACTGGTCCCGCTCGCCCTCAAGGGCGTCCGCTACCGGCCCAGCGGCGCCGACGCGATGCTCCGCCGCAATCTCGGCATCTACGGACTCGGCGGCCTGGTCGCCCCGTTCATCGGCATCAAGATCATCGACCTGCTCCTCTCCCTCGTCCCCGGGATCGGCTGAACCGCCATGAACACCTCACTCGGCAACTCCGCACGGCAGCTCTGGGCCGCACTGCGCGCCCTGCTCGTCCTCACCCTGGTCTGCGGAGTCCTCTACCCGCTCGTCGTCACGGGCGTCGCCCAGGGCCTCATGCCGGGCCGGGCGAACGGCTCCGAGATCACCGCCGACGGCCGGACCGTCGGTTCGGACCTCATCGGGCAGCGCTACGACCTGCCGCCGAAGAAGGGCGAGGACACCCCAGCCCCCGATCTGCGCTGGTTCCAGCCCCGGCCCTCCAACGGGCTGGGCACCAACAGCGTCAACACCCGGTACTCCCTGATCCTCTCCGGCGCCACCAACCGCTCCGGCGACAACAAGGAGCTGATCGACTGGGTCACCGCCGCCAAGGCCGCCGTCGTCGAGGACAACTCCGTCCCCGGCCACCCGGTCGACCCCTCCGACGTCCCGGCCGACGCCGTCACCTCCTCCGGTTCCGGCCTCGACCCCGACATCTCCCCGGCCTACGCCCGCCTCCAGGTCCAGCGCGTCGCCCTCCGCAACCACCTCGACCCGGCGCGCGTGCACCAGCTCGTCGAGCAGCACACCGACGGCCGGATCCTCGGCTTCGTCGGCGAGCCCCGCGTCAACGTGCTGCGGCTCAACATCGCGCTGCGGCAGCTCGTGGACGGCGCGCGGACGCCCTGACCGGCCCGGATGCCCCGGGGCGGGACCCCACGGACCCGCCCCGGGCATTGCCCGTCCCCGCACCGCGTGCCCATACTGGCGGCCGACGGACCGAGGACCCACGGGGAGCGACATGACCGAGACAAGCGCCGCGCCGGACAACGGAGCGGGAGGCGGCACCGCCGTCGCCGAGGGCCCCATGGTCCGGATCGAGGACCTGCACCGGTCGTACGGCTCCGGCGCGGGCGCCGTGCACGCGCTGCGCGGCGTCTCCTTCGACATCCCGCGCGGCGAGCTGGTCGCCCTCAAGGGGCGCTCGGGCTCCGGCAAGACGACGCTGCTCAACCTGGTCGGCGGTCTGGACACCCCCGACGGCGGCCGGATCACCGTCGACGGCACCGATCTCTCCACGCTCGGCGAGAACGGCCTGCTGGAGCTGCGCCGCGACCGGATCGGCTTCATCTTCCAGTCCTTCGGCCTGATCCCGATCCTGACCGCCGCCGAGAACGTCGGCGTACCGCTGCGGCTGCGCAAGGCCGACCCGCGCGAGCGCGAGGAGCGCGTCTCGCTCATGCTCTCCCTGGTCGGCCTCGCCGACCACGCCGCCCAGCGCCCCGGCGAGCTGTCCGGCGGCCAGCAGCAGCGCGTCGCCATCGCCCGCGCGCTCGCCAACCGGCCCGCCCTCCTGATCGCCGACGAGCCGACCGGCCAGCTCGACCAGGAGACCGGCCTGGCCGTCATGGAGCTGCTGCGCGCCGTGGTGCGCAGCGAGGGCGTCACCGCCCTCGTCGCCACCCACGACGCCCAGCTGCTCGGCCTCGCGGACCGGGTGCTGGAGCTGAGCGACGGGCACATCATCGAGCACTGAGCCGCAGGTCACGGGGCTTCCCGCCGCCGCGTCCGGGCGTTCTCCGGCGGGAGGCCCCGGTCGCCGTCTACCATCGTCACCGTCGCGACTGGCGAGGGTGGATCACCACCGGGAAGCGACCCCTCCACGGAGGAGCTGCCGACCGCCTGGGCGCTCCGTCGGCCCGTCCGACCAGGAGTGCGACAGTGCGCATGCGTTACGGAATGAACCCCCAGCAGACCGCCGCCGAGGCGGCCCCCGTGCACCCGGGGCGGGCCCCGCTCCGGGTGCTGTGCGGCACCCCGTCCTACATCAACTGGCTGGACGCGCTCAACGCCTGGCAGCTCGTGCGCGAGGCCGCCGAGGTGTTCGGTGTCCCGGCCGCGGCCTCCTTCAAGCACGTCTCGCCCGCCGGGGCCGCGCTGGCCGGTCCTGTCGACGAGGCCGTCGCCCGGCAGCACGGCGTCGACCCGGCCACCGTGGGACCGCTCACCAGCGCCTATCTGCGGGCCCGGGACGGCGACCCCAAGTCCTCGTACGGGGACTTCGCGGCCGTCTCGCACGAGGTCGACGCCGAACTGGCCGAGCTGCTGGCCCGCGTGGTCTGCGACGGCATCGTCGCCCCCGGTTACGCGCCGGGCGTGGCCGCCGCCCTCGGCAGGAAGCGGAACGGGTCCTTCCTGGTACTGGAGGCCGATGCGGACTTCACCCCGCCCGCCGCCGAGTCCCGCGAGGTCTACGGCCTGCGGCTCTCCCAGGAACGCGACCCCGTCCCCGTCTCCGCCGGCCTCCTCGCCGAGGTGGTCAC
This sequence comes from Streptomyces sp. NPDC024555, assembly GCF_055559335.1. Taxonomy (NCBI): domain Bacteria; kingdom Bacillati; phylum Actinomycetota; class Actinomycetes; order Kitasatosporales; family Streptomycetaceae; genus Streptomyces; species Streptomyces sp. NPDC024555. Next base: position 77,776 of record NZ_JBVHKV010000016.1, on the reverse strand, counting down.
CGGGGAGATGACCGACGCGTCCCGGCGGGACCTGCTCCTCGGACTCGTGGTGCTGCGCCGCACCCAGTCCAACGCGGTCTGCTACCTCAAGGACGGCATGGCCCTGGGCATCGGCGCGGGACAGCAGTCCCGGGTGGACTGCACCCGGCTGGCCGGGGCCAAGACGGACACCTGGTGGCTGCGCCGGCACCCCCTCGTCCGGGATCTCGCCTTCCGCGGGGGAATCCGCCGGCAGGACCGGATCAACTGGCAGATCAGGCTCGTCGAGGGCGACCTCACCGCCGACGAGCGGGATCGCTGCCGCGACGCGCTCGGCGGCGAGCCGCCGGAGATCGGCCCGCAGGAGCGCGCCGCCTGGCTCGCCCGGCTCACCGGGGTCGCCTTCGTCTCGGACGGCTCGCTGCCCTTTCGTGACAACGTCGACCACGCCCGGCGCCACGGTGTGACCTGCATCGCGGAACCGGGCGGATCGATCCGGTCCGACGAGGTCGCGGAGGCCTGCCGCGCCCACGGGATCGCCCTCGCCCGCACCGGTCTGCGCCTCTTCCACCACTGACGACGGCGGTGGCGGCGGTGGCATCAGAGTTGTGTCAAGACGGGTCACCGCCCCACCCCGCGCCCGATATGCCGGATATCCACGGGGTATTTTCGACAGTGGCCGCCGCGCGGCGGCCACCGGTCCCGCTGGTGGTGACCGGGACCGGGAAGACAATGGGGCCATGGGGCGCGGCAAACTTCGGATCTACCTCGGTGCGGCACCGGGCGTCGGCAAGACGTACGCGATGCTCTCCGAGGCGCACCGCCGGGTCGAGCGGGGCACCGACTGCGTCATCGGCTTCGTCGAGCACCACGACCGGCCGCGCACCGAGGTGATGCTGCACGGCCTGGAGGAGGTCCGGCGCCGCGAGATCGAGTACCGCTCCGCCGTCTTCACGGAGATGGACGTCGACGCCGTACTGGAACGCGCCCCCGCCGTCGCCCTCGTCGACGAACTCGCCCACACCAACGTCCCCGGCTCCCGCAACGCCAAGCGCTGGCAGGACGTCGAGGAACTCCTCCAGGCCGGTATCGACGTGGTCTCCACCGTCAACATCCAGCACCTGGAGTCCCTCGGCGACGTCGTCGAGTCCATAACCGGCGTACGCCAGCGCGAGACCGTCCCCGACGAAGTGGTCCGCCGCGCCGACCAGCTCGAACTGGTCGACATGTCGCCCCAGGCCCTGCGCCGCCGGATGGCCCACGGCAACATCTACAAGCCCGACCGGATCGACGCCTCGCTCTCCAACTACTTCCGCCCCGGCAACCTCACCGCCCTGCGCGAGCTGGCCCTCCTCTGGGTCGCCGACCGGGTCGACGAATACCTCCAGCAGTACCGGGGCGAGCACAACATCCGCACCACCTGGCAGGCCCGCGAGCGCATAGTCGTCGGGCTCACCGGAGGCCCCGAGGGCCGCACCCTCATCCGCCGCGCCGCCCGGATGGCCGCCAAGGGCTCGGGCAGCGAGATCCTCGCCGTCTACGTCGCCCGCAGCGACGGACTGACCTCCGCCTCGCCCAAGGAGCTGACCGTCCAGCGCACCCTCGTCGAGGACCTGGGCGGCACCTTCCACCACGTCATCGGCGACGACATACCCTCCGCGCTCCTCGAATTCGCCCGGGGCGTCAACGCCACCCAGATCGTCCTCGGCTCCAGCCGCCGCAAGACCTGGCAGTACATCTACGGACCCGGCGTCGGCGCCACCGTCGCCCGTGAGTCCGGCACCGACCTGGACGTCCACATCGTCACGCACGACGAGGTCGCCAAGGGCCGGGGCCTGCCCATGGCCCGCGGCGCCCGGCTCGGCCGGGCCCGCATCATCTGGGGCTGGTTCGTGGGCGTCGGGGGACCGGCCCTGCTCGCGCTGCTCCTCAAGGGCCTGGAGAACGGCCCGGGGCTCGCCAACGACGTCCTGCTCTTCCTCTTCATGACCGTGGCCGCGGCCCTCCTCGGCGGACTGCGGCCCGCCCTCGCCTCGGCCGCCGTGGGCTCGCTGCTGCTGAACTACTGGTTCACCCCGCCCACCCACACCCTGACCGTGCAGGACCCCGAGAACTTCGTCGCCATCGTGATCTTCTTCGCGGTGGCGGTCGCGGTGGCCTCCGTGGTGGACCTGGCGGCCCGCCGTACCCATCAGGCCGCCCGGCTGCGCGCCGAGTCCGAGATCCTCTCCTTCCTGGCCGGCAGCGTGCTGCGCGGCGAGACCACCCTGGCCGCGCTGCTGGACCGGGTCCGCGAGACCTTCGGCATGGAGTCCGTCGCGCTGCTGGAGCGCACCAGCGACGTCGAACCGTGGACCTGCGCGGGGAGCGTCGGCCCGGCGCCCGTGACCCGGCCCGAGGAAGCCGACGCGGACATGCCCGTCGGCGACCACATGGCCCTCGCGCTCTCCGGCCGGGTGCTGCCCGCCGAGGACCGCCGGGTGCTGGGCGCCTTCGCCGCCCAGGCCGCCGTCGTCCTGGACCGCCAGCGGCTCGTCGACGAGGCGGAGGAGGCCCGCCGGCTCGCCGAGGGCAACCGGATCAGGACCGCCCTGCTGGCCGCCGTCAGCCACGATCTGCGCACCCCGCTCGCCGCCATCAAGGCCGCCGTCAGCTCCCTGCGCTCCGACGACGTCGCCTGGTCCGACGACGACGAGGCGGAACTCCTCGAAGGCATCGAGGCCGGTGCCGACCGCCTCGACCACCTCGTCGGCAACCTCCTCGACATGTCCCGCCTGCAGACCGGCACCGTCACCCCGCTGATCCGCGAGATCGACCTCGACGAGGTGGTGCCCATGGCCCTGGGCGGCGTCCCCGAGGACAGCGTCGACCTGGACATCCCCGAAACGCTGCCGATGGTGGCCGTCGACCCCGGACTGCTGGAGCGGGCCGTGGCCAACGTCGTCGAGAACGCCGTCAAGTACAGCCCCGAGGGCGACCGCGTCACCGTGGCCGCCAGCGCACTCGCCGACCGCGTCGAACTCCGCGTCGCCGACCGCGGCCGCGGCGTCCCCGACGAGGCCAAGGAACGCATCTTCGAACCCTTCCAGCGCTACGGGGACGCCCCGCGCGGCGCCGGCGTGGGCCTCGGCCTCGCCGTCGCACGCGGCTTCACCGAGTCCATGGGCGGCACACTCGACGCGGAGGACACGCCCGGCGGCGGCCTCACCATGGTCCTGACCCTCAAGGCGGCCCCCGGGCACGCCCCGGTCGGACCCGACCTGCCCGCGCGGGTCACCTCATGAACCGCGGAACGCCCCGCGCCCCGCGTACACACGGCAGAAAGGCAGGACCCCGATGACCCGGGTGCTCGTGGTCGACGACGAGCCGCAGATCGTGCGCGCCCTCGTGATCAACCTCAAGGCGCGCAAGTACGAGGTGGACGCGGCGCCGGACGGGGCCACCGCGCTCCAGCTGGCCGCCGCCCGCCACCCCGACGTCGTCGTGCTGGACCTGGGCCTGCCCGACATGGACGGCGTCGAGGTGATCCGGGGACTGCGCGGCTGGACCCGGGTGCCGATCCTGGTCCTCTCGGCCCGGCACACCTCCGACGAGAAGGTCGAGGCCCTGGACGCGGGCGCCGACGACTACGTCACCAAGCCGTTCGGCATGGACGAGCTGCTGGCCCGGCTGCGCGCCTCGGTGCGGCGCGCCGAGCCCGTCGGCCAGGACGGCGGCGACGAGGTGGTGCTCGTGGAGACCGAGGACTTCACCGTCGACCTCGCCGCCAAGAAGGTCCACCGCGCGGGCCGCGACGTACGGCTCACCCCGACCGAATGGCATCTGCTGGAGGTCCTGGTCCGCAACAGCGGCCGCCTGGTCAGCCAGAAGCAGCTGCTCCAGGAGGTCTGGGGGCCCTCGTACGGCACCGAGACCAACTACCTGCGGGTCTACATGGCCCAGCTGAGGCGCAAGCTGGAGGCCGACCCCTCGCACCCCCGCCACTTCGTCACCGAACCGGGCATGGGCTACCGCTTCGAGAAGGCGTGAGCCCCTGCCGCACCCCCCGGACGGGCCGTGAGCGGGGCCACGGGGATAACCCGTTCGAGTGAGACGGTGGCCACCCGCCGGGACCCCGGGGGACCGGTACCCTTCGGGTATGAGTGCTGTTCCTCGATTCGAGAAGTCCCCGAAGGCCCAGCGGCCGTCCGGGCGCTTCCGGCGGATGCTCGACCGCCTCTCCAGCTCCCAGGAGGACCTGGAGTGCGAGGAGCTGGAGGAGGACGCGCAGGCGTCGGGATGCACCCGCATCTCCGAGTGCACCGACCGCCAGATCGTGAAGGTCACTGGTACCTTGCGGACGGTCACCCTGCGACCGCGCGCCGGAGTCCCCGCCCTGGAGGCGGAGCTCTTCGACGGCACCGCGCCGCTCGACGTGGTCTGGCTCGGCCGCCGCTCCATCATGGGCATAGAGCCGGGCCGCAAGCTCATCGCCTCCGGCCGCATCGCCATGAGCCACGGGCGCCGGGTGCTGTTCAACCCCAAATACGAACTCCGACCGCTCGGCAAGGAGTAGCCGGTGACGTCTCTCGACAAGCCGACGTCCGACACGGACCGCACCACCGACCAGCAGGAGGCCGATGCGAAGGCCGTCACCGAGGCCGCGCTCTTCGAGGCCTTCGGCGGCGTGCGCGGCATGGTGGAGACGGTCCTGCCCGGACTCCTCTTCGTCACGATCTTCACCATCGACAAGAACCTCACGAACTCGGCCATCGCGGCCGTCGCCGTGTCGCTGGTGCTCGTGGCCGTCCGGCTGATCCGCAAGGACACCGTCAAGCACGCCTTCAGCGGTGTCTTCGGCGTCGCCTTCGGCGTGGTCTTCGCCAAGATGACCGGCAACGCCAAGGACTTCTACCTCCCGGGCATGCTCTACACCCTGGGTCTGGCCCTCGCCTACCTGGTCACCGCCCTCGCGGGCGTCCCGCTGATCGGCCTCATCCTGGGCCCGGTGTTCAAGGAGAACCTCTCCTGGCGCACCCGTAACCCCGGCCGCAAGACGGCGTACACCAAGGCCAGCTACGCGTGGGGGCTGATCCTCCTCGCCAAGTGCGCGATCCTCTTCCCGCTGTACTGGTGGGCCGACACCACCCAGTTCGGCTGGGTCCTGGTCGCCCTGAAGATCCCGCCGTTCCTGCTCGCCGTCTACCTCACCTGGGTCTTCCTGGCGAAGGCCCCGCCGCCCATCGACGTCTTCGCCGAGATGGAGGCCGAGGAGCAGGCCGAGAAGGCCCGCAAGGCGGCCGCCGCGGAGGCGGCCCGCGGCCAGGAGCTCTGACACACGCCAGGACGCTCCGACCCACCGGAGCGCACGGCACACGGACGAGGGGCCCGGCACCGCCACTGGCGGTACCGGGCCCCTCGCGCACGTTCCCGCGCCGGTCAGTCCTCGGCGTGGTCGCCCCGGCGGACCGACAGCAGGTCCTCCAGCTGCTCCTCGCGCGCCTGGGCGGCCACGAACAGCAGCTCGTCACCGGCCTCCAGCGTCTCCTCCGTGCTGGGCGTCAGCACCCGCTGCCCGCGGATGATCGTGACCAGCGAGGTGTCCTCGGGCCAGGCGACCTCCCCGACCTGCGTCCCCGCCAGCGCCGACTCCGGCGGCAGGGTCAGCTCGACCAGGTTCGCGTCGCCGTGGCTGAAGCGCAGCAGCCGGACCAGATCGCCGACGCTCACCGCCTCCTCGACCAGGGCCGACATCAGACGCGGCGTGGACACCGCCACGTCCACGCCCCAGGCCTCGTTGAACAGCCACTCGTTCTTCGGGTTGTTCACCCGGGCGACCACCCGCGGAACGCCGTACTCCGTCTTGGCGAGCAGCGAGACGACCAGGTTCACCTTGTCGTCGCCGGTCGCCGCGATCACCACGTTGCAGCGCTGCAGCGCGGCCTCGTCCAGCGAGGTGATCTCACAGGCGTCCGCCAGCAGCCACTCGGCCATCGGCACCCGCTCCACCGAGATGGCGGTCGGCGCCTTGTCCACGAGCAGCACCTCGTGACCGTTCTCCAGCAGCTCGCCCGCGATGGAACGACCCACCGCGCCGGCCCCGGCAATCGCGACACGCATCAGTGACCGCCCTCCTCGGGGCCCTCGGCGAAGGCCGCCTCGACCTTCGCGATCTCGTCCGTCCGCATCATCACGTGGACGAGGTCGCCCTCCTGCAGCACCGTCTGCGAGGACGGCAGAATCGCCTCGCCCAGACGGGTGAGGAAGGCCACGCGCACACCCGTCTCCTCCTGGAGCGTGCTGATCTTGTGGCCGATCCACGACGGCGTCGTGTGCACCTCCGCGAGCTGCACCCCACCGCTCGGATCGCGCCACAGCGGCTCCGCGCCCGAGGGCAGCAGCCGGCGCAGCATCTGGTCCGCCGTCCACCGCACGGTGGCGACCGTGGGGATACCGAGGCGCTGGTAGACCTCGGCGCGCCGGGGATCGTAGATCCGGGCCGCGACGTTCTCGATCCCGAACATCTCGCGCGCCACCCGGGCGGCGATGATGTTCGAGTTGTCGCCGCTGCTCACGGCCGCGAACGCGCCGGCCTCCTCGATCCCCGCCTCGCGCAGCGTGTCCTGGTCGAAGCCCACGCCCGTGACCCGCCGGCCGCCGAAACCCGAGCCCAGGCGCCGGAACGCCGTGGGGTCCTGGTCGATCACGGCGACCGTGTGCCCCTGCTGCTCCAGGGTCTGCGCGAGAGCGGCTCCCACGCGCCCGCAGCCCATGATGACGATGTGCACCTTGCGCCTACCTCGCAGTCCTGGTCGTCCGGCTGACCTGCGAAAACACCCTGCTCACACTCTTTCCTCGGCTGGCCGGGCAAACAATGGGGCAACGGTTTCGTGCCGTTGCCCAGGATGAGCTTATGCGGCGCGGGGTGCGTTGCCTCATTCGAGTCTGGCCATCGCGCCGTCCCTGTGGCAAAGGCGACGCGGTCCGACACGGCCCGCAGGGCATTTGCGCGCATTCGCGCGACGACGGCGCAAGGATTGCGTTAAGGATTCCGCGGCCTTTCCGTCCGACCGCAGGAGATTGCGGGGCCACGGGGGTGGTGCGTCGGAGAGTCCCATACGAAACCCTTACGATCCTCAGCGTGTCCAAACTGACCGACCTGCCCAAACGGATCCTGATCGGCCGGGCCCTGCGCAGCGACAAGCTGGGGGAGACGCTCCTCCCCAAACGCATCGCCCTCCCCGTCTTCGCATCCGACCCGCTGTCCTCGGTGGCGTACGCACCCGGCGAAGTCCTGCTGGTGCTGTCCATCGCGGGTGTGTCGGCGTACCACTTCAGCCCGTGGATCGCGGTCGCCGTCGTGGTGCTCATGTTCACCGTCGTCGCCTCGTACCGGCAGAACGTGCACGCGTACCCGAGCGGTGGCGGCGACTACGAGGTCGCCACCACCAACCTCGGTCCCAAGGCCGGACTGACCGTGGCCAGCGCGCTGCTGGTCGACTACGTCCTGACGGTCGCCGTGTCGATCTCCTCCGGGGTGGAGAACCTCGGCTCCGCGATCCCCTTCGTCGTCGAGCACAAGACGCTGTGCGCCATCGCCGCGATCGTGCTGCTCACCCTGATGAACCTGCGCGGCGTCAAGGAGTCCGGCAAGCTCTTCGCCATCCCCACGTACCTCTTCGTGGCCGGCGTCTTCATCATGATCGTGTGGGGCGCCTTCCGGGGACTGGTCCTCGGCGACACGATGCACGCGCCGACCTCCGGATACACCATCAGGCCCGAACGCGAGGGCCTGGCGGGATTCGCCCTCGTCTTCCTGCTGCTGCGCGCGTTCTCCTCCGGCTGTGCCGCGCTCACCGGCGTCGAGGCCATCAGCAACGGTGTCCCCGCCTTCCGCAAACCGAAGAGCAAGAACGCCGCCACGACCCTCGCGATGATGGGCCTGCTGGCCGTCACCATGTTCTGCGGCATCATCGGACTGGCCATGGCCACCGATGTGAAAATGGCCGAGAACCCGGCGAAGGACCTGATCAGCAACGGCACGCCGGTGGGTTCCGGATTCGTCCAGGACCCGGTGATCTCCCAGGTCGCGGCAGCCGTCTTCGGCGACGGGACGTTCTTCTTCGTGATCCTCGCCGCGGCCACCGCGCTCGTCCTCTTCCTGGCCGCGAACACCGCGTACAACGGCTTCCCGCTCCTCGGCTCGATCCTGGCCCAGGACCGCTATCTCCCGCGGCAGCTGCACACCCGCGGCGACCGGCTCGCCTTCTCCAACGGCATCGTGCTCCTGGCCGGCGCGGCGATCCTCCTGGTGTGGATCTACGGAGCCGACTCGACCCGGCTCATCCAGCTCTACATCGTCGGCGTCTTCGTCTCCTTCACCCTCAGCCAGACCGGCATGGTCCGGCACTGGAACCGCCATCTGCGCACCGAGAAGGACCCCGCCAAGCGCCGCCACATGATCCGCTCGCGGGCCATCAACACCTTCGGCGCCTTCTTCACCGGCCTGGTGCTCGTCGTCGTCCTCGCGACCAAGTTCACCCACGGCGCCTGGGTCGCCCTGCTCGGCATGGTGATCTTCTTCGGCACGATGACCGCCATCCGCCGCCACTACGACCGCGTGGCCGAGGAGATCGCCGCCGACGAGACCCCCGCGGACGAGACGATGCGCCCCTCCCGGGTCCACTCCATCGTCCTCGTCTCCAAGCTCCACCGCCCCACCCTGCGCGCCCTCGCCTACGCCAAGCTCATCCGCTCGGACCATCTGGAGGCGCTCTCCATCAGCGTCGACCCGGCCGAGACCAAGGCCCTCAGGGAGGACTGGGAGCGACGCGGCATCAACGTCCCCCTCAAGATCCTCGACTCCCCGTACCGCGAGGTGACCCGCCCGGTCATCGAGTACGTCAAGAGCCTGCGCCGCGAGAGCCCGCGCGACGTCGTGAGCGTCTACATCCCGGAGTACGTGGTCGGCCACTGGTACGAGCACCTGCTCCACAACCAGAGCGCCCTGCGCCTCAAGGGCCGGCTCCTCTTCACCCCCGGCGTGATGGTCACCTCCGTCCCGTACCAGCTGGAGTCCTCCGAGGCCGCCAAGAGGCGGGCCCGCAGGCGCGCCGACTGGACCGCCCCCGGCTCCGTCCGCCGGGGCCCGGTGGAACGCAAGCCGAAGGAACCGGCACCGAAGGGCTGAGGCCACGCGTTCGCCGGTGGTCGGCGGCCGGACGACACCCACGTAGACTCGTAGGTTGTTGTCCGGCCGCCCGCTGTCCCCCCTTGAGCTCTGGAGCCCTCCCCTCATGCAGAACGAACCCACGTCGCCGCAGACCGGGGAGACGCAGCCGGAGTCGCGGCCGGAGTCGCTGGTCGGCCGGGAGTACGAGGTCGAGGTCGGCCCGGTCGCCCACGGCGGCCACTGCATCGCCCGTACGGACGAGGGCCGGGTCCTGTTCGTCCGCCACACCCTGCCCGGCGAGAAGATCGTCGCGAAGGTCACCGACGGCGCCACGGACTCCCGCTTCCTGCGCGCCGACGCGGTACGGATCATCGAGGCGTCCAAGGACCGCGTCCCGGCGCCCTGCCCGTTCTCCGGCCCCGGCAAGTGCGGCGGCTGCGACTGGCAGCACGCCAAGCCGGGCGCGCAGCGCCGCCTCAAGGGCGAGGTCATCGCCGAACAGCTCAAGCGCCTCGCGGGCCTCACCCCCGAGGAGGCGGGCTGGGACGGCACCGTCATGCCCGCCGAGGGCGACAAGCTCCCGGCCGGCGAGGTGCCCGCCTGGCGCACCCGCGTCCAGTACGCCATCGACGAGGACGGCCGTGTCGGCCTGCGCAAGCACCGCTCCCACGACGTCGAGATCATCGACCACTGCATGATCGCCGCCCCCGGCGTCACCGAACTCGGCGTCGAGCACCAGGACTGGCCCCGCATGGCCTCGGTCGAGGCCATCGCCGCCACCGGCTCCCACGACCGCCAGGTCATCCTCACCCCCCGCCCCGGCGGCCGCCTCCCCCTCGTCGAACTCGACAAGCCCGTCTCCGTCCTCCGCGTCGACGAACGCGACGGCGGCGTCCACCGCGTCCACGGCCGCGCCTTCGTCCGCGAACGCGCCGACGACCGCACCTACCGCGTCGGCTCCGGCGGCTTCTGGCAGGTCCACCCCCAGGCCGCCGACACCCTCGTCCGCGCCGTCATGCAGGGCCTCCTGCCCCGCAAGAACGACACCGCCCTCGACCTCTACTGCGGCGTCGGCCTCTTCGCCGGCGCCATCGGCCAGCGCATCGGCGAGAAGGGCGCGGTCCTCGGCATCGAGTCCGGCAAGCGCGCCGCCGAGGACGCCCGCCACAACCTCAAGGACCTCGACCGCGTCCGCATCGAACACGGCAAGGTCGAACAGGTCCTGCCCCGCACCGGCATCACCGAATGCGACCTCATCGTCCTCGACCCCCCGCGCGCCGGCGCGGGCAAGGCAACGGTGAAGCAGCTCGCGGGGCTCGGAGCGCGCCGCATCGCGTACGTGGCGTGCGACCCGGCGGCGCTGGCGCGGGACATCGCCTACTTCGCTGAGGGCGGGTATCGGGTGCGGACGTTGAGGGCGTTCGATCTGTTTCCGATGACGCACCATGTGGAGTGCGTCGCGATTCTTGAACCGGCCGCGAAGGGTCTCTGAGCTGCGGGTTCAAGGGCCGGTGTGGGTCTCGCGGCGATGCGTGATGCGGAATTCATGACGCTCGAATATCGGAGGCCTCGACCTCGGACGTCTCTTCTCCGGCCCCAGGTCACAGACCGGGGCAAGGACTCTTGTCCGGGGCCGGCTGCACCTCGCCAGTGGCGGCGCGTGCCGCTGCCTCGTCGCACGCACCTCGTACCCAGATACCAGTCCGGTATCATTCCTGTATGGCTATGACACTCCGACTCCCCGAAGACCTTGACGCGAAGCTCACCGAGCGGGCCCGTCGAGAGGGTCGCAGCAAGCAGGAACTTGCCATCGAGGCCATCCGTGACGCCCAGCACCGGGCCGAGCTGAAGGTCGATGACGTCCTGGCCGAGCTGATGGACAGCGATGCGGAGATCCTGGACTACCTGAAGTGACCCAAGCGCGCTACATCCATATCGACGAGATCCTGGCCATCGCTCGCACGGTTAACGGTACCGAGCACAGCGTGCGTGACATGGGACTCTTGGTGTCAGCGATCGAACGGCCCCGGACGAACGTGTTCGGGGCCGAGCTGTATCCCACGCTCCATGAGAAGGCGGCGGCGCTGTTGCACTCCGTCGCTCGCAATCACGCGCTGATCGACGGCAACAAGCGCACCGCCTGGCTTGCCATGCGTGTCTTCCTGCGGTTCAACGGTGTCAGCGCCAGTACCGCCCCACCGCCCGTCTCCGTGGCTGGCCCGTTCGTCGAGGACGTCGCGCAGGACAACATCGATGTGCCGGATATTGCCAAGCGCCTGTCGGTCTGGTTCCCCGTTTCCTGACGTTCGACGTCGTGGGTACGGGACGGAACGAGGTTCTGGGAGCGGTGCTGGCTTCCGGCAGTCAGCTGGGGGGCCGACCCATTCGTTCAGGCATGCTCGCCGTAGCTCGGGTCGGTGGTCGCCGGCGGGTTCACGAATTGACCCACGCGCGCGGGCTGTCGGCCGCAGAACCGCTCGGAGAAGCGGGAGGGCATACCTTCGTCCTTCGATTGCCGAGCAACCGTGGAGAACCGTGCGGCGCACGTCGGCGCCGAACGGCCCGTTATAGGGGGCAGGGCCGTGCGGCTCCGCGGCCGAGGCCACGGAACCGCACGGTGGTTACCGTCAGAAGCCGACGCTCTGATCGTTCGTGTCCTCTTCCAGGTCCACGCTGTACAGCGGGCGGTCCTCGATTCCCAGGGCACGCATCAGCTCGTTGGTCGGAATCCTGTACCTACGTCCGATGCGGAGGACGGGGCAGGGGAACTCGTGCTCGCGGATCAACCGGTACGCGGTCGTCGAGCCGATTCCGAGCGCTCGGGCCGCCGTGCGCAGGTCCACTGCGACGGGCAGGTCGAACATCTCCGTGAAACTGAGGCGGCCCTCTTCCGGGTCCTTCACCCTCGCCTCCCCGCAGGGCGCACCGGCCGGGTGTTCGCGCGGCGCCCGGGCCTTCGCCTCTTTCCGGGGCTGTGACCCGCCGAGCGGCCCTGCGGCTCGTCGTCGGTGTCGATGAGGATTCCCTGGCGGCGCAGATGCTCCGGGCGCACCCGGAAACGCAGCGGTGCGTACAGCCCGTCCGGGCCGTCCGGACGGTCGACCCGTACGTCCAGGCCTTCCGTCGCCGGAACGTCCGCCTCCTCGCCGGACGCGGTGAGAGCGCGTTCCTCGGTGATGCGTTCGATCTGGGTGGAGGGAAGTTCCCGCAGCCCCTCCCGGCCGAGATGCCACGCCCTGGCGCGCGCCACATGCAGCAGGGAGGAGTCGGTGAGACGGCTCGCGCCGTCCCGATCCGCCAACTTCTCCAGGAGAGCCAGGACCATCTCGGCCTCCACGTCCGACCGGTCGGCCCGCAGGCGCGTGCAGACCCGGTGAACCGTCCCGGTCAACCGGGGCAGAGCCAGCCAGATAGCCAGGAGTTTCCCCGTGCTGTCCGGAGACAGGTCGCTCTGCGCCGTGCGGATGACCTCCTTCCAGACCGCGGTGGCGAACTGCGGGTCGGAGCCGGGGCCGTACAGGGCCTCGTGCGTCTCGGTGGCGGTCAGCCGGACCGGATCAGCCTCGTCGGCGTCCGTGGGGACGAGCACGAAGACCGCGTCACTGATCCGGGGATCGTCGAAGTGCCGCCTCACTGAGGCGAACGCACTGCTGTGTGGTGGATACATCAGGAAATGTCCTTTCTTCGGACTGCGGGAAGCCGAGTCTGGAGGTGCTGGAGATATCGAGATGCTGGACGAGATGGGCTCTGTGACGAGAGGGGGTACCGACTGATATGCGCATCAAGTGGACATGAGTCCCATCAGCCTCGCTTTGATGCGTGAGTATGCGGTAGTGGTCTTCTCGACCAGGTAACGCCGTCCTTGACCACGAGCGTGTAGCAAACGCGGCAGCCAGGCCGCGAGTTCGCTGGTGACGAAGTTCGGGAGGCTGGTGGGTGCCCGTGCAGAACGGGCACCCACGAACTGTTGCGCTCAGGCGGTCTCGGAGGACGAGGTATCCGGCGCCTCGGTGGGCGGGGTCGTCGGGGTGGTGTCCTCGGTCCGGACGGCCGGGCGCCGGCGGCGGCTCGGCGGCCAGTCGGGGGACTGGCGCAGACGGGCTGCCCGGCGGTTGCGCTGACGGCTGTTCATCGGGTTCGCAGTTCCTCTCTGATGAGTCGATGGATGGCTAAGCCGCCGTTTTGTGCTTCTGTGAGCGGCTGGTGCCATCGTGCCCGGGGGTGAAGCGGGGCCGCAGAGCGAAAACTGAGGGATAACTGAGTCCAAGGGGGGCGTGAAGAAGCAATCGCGTGTGAAGTGGCACAGCACGGCGCACTGATGAAGGAGCGTCGGCGAGGGGCCGGATCACTGACTGCGGCGCGGTGAGGGGGAGGGCGATGGAGGGGTACGTGCTGGGCCCGGTGCGAGCCGAAGGGGGCGGCGGCAGGAGGGTGGTCGAAGGGTCGAAGGTAGCGGCCCTGTTCGCGCTCCTGGTGACCTCGCCAGACTGTCGATGTAAGAGGCAGGACATCGCCCAAGTCCTCTGGGAGGGCGTCGAGGACGTCGGCGATCTGGTAGACCGCGTCGTCGCCGACCTGCGGAAGCGGCTGGGCCGGGAGTCCGTGCCCCATGGCGGCAAGTCGGGCTACTGCACGCTCCGCGTGCCGGTGGGGGACGTCGACCTGCTCCGATTCCGCGCAAAAGTGAAGCAGGCTGAGGGGCTGACCTGCAAAGCGCAGTTCGAGCTGCTCGGTGCGGCCTTGGAGGAGTGGAACGGCGAGGACGAACCGTTGCACGGACTGTCCGAGGCCGGCTTCCACTTGCGTCGGGAGGAGCTACGGGCCGAGTTGATGGCCGCCGTGTATGCGCGGCTGGACGCCGCCTACAAGTCCAGGGAGGCCAAATGGCTGCGCGAAGAGACGGAGAAATGGTTCGAGCGCGCTCCGGAATTGCCCCAGATCTTCCGGTTCTACTTGCTCGCCCATGCAGACCTGCCGGATTCCCAGCGTGAGCGGCTCATCAAGAAGTGGGAGAAGCGCAACGGAAAAGCGGATGTCGGTGTACAGAGCGCCATCGACCAGGTCCGGGGAGAGAACGGCCGGCCTGGCGGGGTGCTCCTTCCCCCTGTTCCGGACCAGTTGCCCGGCGGCCGGCGTGAGCCGATCGGGCAGGACGAGCTGATCGGCGACCTCTTGGAGGCCGTGTGCGAGGAACAGGATGCCGGCAATCTGGCGCTGGTCCTGATCAGCGGCATGGCGGGTGTCGGGAAGACCACGGTGGCCGAGAATCTCGCCGGTCGGCTGCGGGAGCGGTTTCCCGACGGGGTGCTGCGTGGCGAACTGAACGGATTCGCCGACGGAGACGTGCGGCCCGCCGAACCGGACGAGATCCTGGACGGTTTTCTGGCCACGCTGCCGCCCTACACCACAGTGACCGGAACGGAGAGCAAGAGCAACGCGTTGCGGTCGGCGCTGGCCCACCGGTCGGTGCTCATCGTCCTCGACGACGCGCTCAGCGCCCAGCAGGTGCTGCCGCTGCTTCCTGGAGACGGGACCTGCGCTGTGATCGTCACCAGTCGCAACGACCTCTTGCGGCTGCAGTCCGAGAGAAGGGTGCTGTTCCGCAAGATGGAGCCGCTGCACGAGGCGGACGCCTTGGAGGTGCTCCAGGAGAAGGTGTCAACGGAGGACCGGGTCAAGCACGCCATGGCCTTCAGTGAACTTGTCGATCTCTGTGGCCGACTGCCGCTGGCCCTTGTGGTGGTGGCCCGGCTCCTGGAAGGTGGTGCGCGTCCGCTGCGCACCCTCCCTGCCCTGGTGCAGGAGATGAAGGATGAGCGGAAGCGGGCGATGCTGGACACCCTGGACCGGCCCGAGCACGAACTGTCGGTCCGCGCAGCACTCAACTGCTCCGTGCGCGTGCTGAACGAGGAAGCTCGACTGCTGCTGTGGCAGTTCGCCGTCCACCCCGGGCCCAGCGTTTCCTGGGAGGCGGTGATGGACCTGGGACGGGCAGTGGGCGAGGGGACGCGTACCGACCGGGCCCTGGTGGACCTCGTGGCGGCGAACCTCGTGGAACATCACGGTGATCGCTACGGGCTGCACGACCTCGTGCGGGCCTTCGCCCTTCGGTACGTGCGTCCAGTGCCGGACGGAGAGGCCGTGGAGATCGAGCGGACGACCGTACAGCAGGTGCTGGAACACCAACTGCACAACGTCCGAGCCTGCGACCGGGTGCTCGATCGTGAACGCACTCTGCCAACTGGTGAGCCCGGAGCGGTCAGGGTCACCGACCTCGCGGACCTCGCGGAGGCAATGGCGTTCCTGGACGAGGAGTACCCCGCCGTCCAGCGAGGCATTCGCTTAGCGATCAATCAGCGTATCGACCGGTACGTGTGGTTGCTTCCGATGGCCCTGGTTATTTACCAGTGGCGCCGTCGCCTGCTCGATGATGCTCGGCAGAACCTCCGGTACGCCGCCGAGGCGGCGGAAGCCGTCGCCGGCCCGGTCGATCGCGCCATGGTCCACCGGTCGCTGGCAGGGACTCACTGGAGGCTCGGCGAGTACGACTTGGCTGTGGGCAACCTGCGCAGGGCCGTCCGGCTCAGCGAGGAGGACCGCAGCGCGGAAGGGCGGCTGAGTCTGGCCCGCACGCTGCACCGGCTCGGACTCACCCTGCGCAAGCAGGGTGACCGGACGGGTGCGGAGGAAGCGCTGGGCCGCGCACTGGAGTTGTGCCGGGAGGCGTCCGACCGGGTCGGGGAGGCGGCTGTTCTGAACGTTCTCGGCGCGATCGACCTCGACCGGGGCGTGCACGAGCAGGCGCTCCGCCGGTGCGCCGACGCCCTGGGCGTGGTGGAGCGCACGACGGAGCGCAGCGGTCTGGCCGATGTGCTGTTCACCCTGGCCAAGGTGCACCTGGCCCGTTCCGAACGGGACGAGGCCATCACCTTGTTCCGGCAGGCCTCCGGCATCTACCGCGAACAGGAGAACTGGCCCAACGAGGACAAGGTACGGATGCTCTTCGCTGATGTCCTGGTGGCCGCAGGCGACACCGACGCGGCGGTGCGGGAGTTGGAGAGAGTCATCGTGCTGCGTGAGCGGATGGATCGTGAGGGGGTGCGGGAGGTCCGAGAGCGGCTGGAAGGGCTGAGGTGACCCGCTCGGTCGGCGGCCGTTGGCTCACTGTCAAAGCCGGGGCGGATACGTGCGGTAGTACTCGGTCGGGTCCGGGCGCAGGGGCTTCGACGGCCGTCGCGAGCCTAGCTGGGGCAGGTAGCAGCGGAGCTGGTCGAATACGTCACGGACATCCGCGGGGCGTTCCGCCGCCTTCCACCGGACCATCCACAGCGCCAGGGAGGCGAACTCCGGGGGTAGTTTGGCGAGCCGGTCGGCCGGCAGCACCGGGGTGCCCTCTTCCGCCCGCTCTTCCTGTCCGCCGTAGGGAAGGCGCATCACGGTCATCTCCAGCAAAATGCAGCCGAGTGCGAAGATATCCGCCTGCCGCGTCAGACCTGGCCGGCACGCGTCGGACTGCTCGGGGGAGGCCCAGCCGCGCGTGCCGCGTGCGCATTCCGTCTTCTGATCCGCCACGACCGCGTGGCCCATGTCAATGAGCCGGAGACGGCCGTCCGGCTGCACGATGACGTTCTCGGGTTTGAGGTCGCAGTGCACCAGATTCCGGTCGTGGACTTCTGCCAGAATTTCGCACAGTTGGCCGATGACGGCCGCAACGGTCCCAGGATCCTTAACGGGCAGTGCCGCAGACAGCACCTTCTGCAGTTGATGCCCTTCGACAAATTCCATGACCAGGCACCGGCGTCGCCGGTGTGTCCCCGTGGCGATGACTTCGGGAATCGCCTGGATTCCCGTCAGCATCATCATGCGTTTTCCCTCTTCGAGGAGTTCATCCCCGGCCCAGTGGAAATCGCTCTCGGGTCCGAGGTCCCGGGCCTTCTGAAGCTTCAACGCCACCTTCTGCCCGCTGTTGCGGTCACGCCCGAGAAAAAGATCGCCCTGGCCGCCGTCGCCGACCATGTCCAGCACTTCGTAGCGCCTTTCCACCTCGCCGACCTCCTCGATCTCCCTCACGGCCATTCACCCTTCCTCCGTACGGAAATGGAGCATGAAATGTCACAGCCATGGCTGCCCCCCGACGGGGTGACCCGCACGTCCGACGTCATCACGGTATCCGCCGGAATGTTCAAGGGAGGAGAGTTCCGATGCCCCGCCGCTGACGCTCTCAAGACCCGCGGCTACCACACCACCGACCCCGTACCGCGGCGCCGTGAGCGGTTGGAGCACTTCGCTCTGGGCCCCTTCATGGCTGCCTGCGACATCCGTTCGGGGCCTGCCGGCCACCCGCCCCGGACACGTACCGGCTCTATGCACGACGGTCTGCGGACCTGGTCGGACCACGGCGTGACGTTGTACGAGGCGGCCTTCCCCCTCGATCCGGAACGCCCCCTGCACGAGGTGCCCGAGCCGTGGACTTACCGCTACCGGCCGTCCGGTCCCGACCCGCGCGACGCGCAGGAGTATCGCCTCACCGTGTGGGGCCGCTGCCTGGCCTCCCCCGATGGTGCCTACCGCGAGCTTCGTCTCCCCGTGCACCGCCTGCGGGACCTGCCGCCCGACGGGTTCACTGCGGCCGTCGCCCTGGTGCTGGCCGAGGGCGCCCCCGGACCACCGCCGGAGCATGTACGGATCGTGGAGTTCGCGCTCTTCGACGGCCGTACGCGGGAACTCTTCGCGGGAAGCCGGGAAGAGGCGCGTGCCCGGTACCGCGAACACGGCCCCACTGCCCTGGCCGGCGTACTGGACGGACGGGAGTACCGCCCGGGGGCCGCCTGTGGTGGATGCCCCTACCTGTCGGTGTGCCCGGCCCTGCGTACAGCGCCCGGACTGCTGGGCATCGAGGCGCACGACCGGCCCCGCCGCACCTGGTCGGTCACCAACGGGCGGGCCTACCGAGCCTGCCCCGCGCGTGACCATATGCGTCGCCTGCACCTGCCCCCGGCGGACTCCGTCGAACGCGAGGTGACGGCCGAGCGAGGCCGGGCGCTGCACGCCTTCCTCGCCGAACGGCACGCCCACGGATCGCCTCGGCCCTGCACGGTCGAGATCCCGAAGGACTGGGTACCGGAGGGATTCGACCTGCCCGCACACGAACGCGCCCTCGGCGTTCAGCTGTTGCGGCGCCACGCCGCGGTCTGTCCGCTGCGGTACGTCGGGGACGGTACGGATGTGCGGACCGAGCCCCGGGTGGTGCGGCACGACACAGCCGCCGACGTGGTTGTTCTGGCCGCGCCCGACCTGCTCTACCGGGACGCCGGGTCATGGGTGTGGCGCGAGACCAAGACCTCCGTCACCGATCGGCGGTCCGACCGCCCCCTGCTGGAGCGCTATCCGCAGTTGGCCCTGGCCGTCGTGCTGATCGCCCGCGGTGACCTGGGCGGTGATCCGTTCCGCGCGCGGGTCGAGCTGGAGGTGCTGCGCCCCGGCGGAGCCGACCTGGAGATCATCGATCCCTTCGCCCCGGCCAATCGGGTCACCGCCGAGAAGGTACTGCGGGCGATGGTGGCCGAATGGCACGGGGACGACCAGTACGCGGCCCGGCCCGGACGTTCCTGCGAGCGGTGCGAAGTGGCGCGCTGGTGCACGGCGTCGTCCGTCGGCGAGGCCGCGGCATGAGGGTGGGGCCGACCGGTTGGGCCGATCGACCGGACGCCGGCGAGGCGCCCGAGGGCGTGGGCAGCGCCCTCTTCGGTGAACTCGCCCGCATGGTGGCGGCTCTCTCCGAGCTCCAAGGGCTCCGTTCCTTCACCCTGCCCTATCCCGGCCTCGCCCAGCGGGCGCTGGATCACACGGTGATGCGCTGCCTCGATGTGGGGGAGGCGCCGCCGAGCGGTCTTCCGGAGCTGTGGGAGTGGTGTCGGACCAGACCGTCCGACGACCCGCTCTTCGCGGTCCCCACCTCCCTGGTCTCGCCGGGCACCGTGCTGGTGCACCGGGTCGGCCGGATGGCGACCCGGTCGTGTCTCGAGGTGGCCTCGCACGGACCGGACGGAGGCGTGGCGGGCCACGCCCGCGCGCTCCTCGGGGACCTGCACGCGAGGAGTGGAACAGAGGAACGCTACCGGCCGTGCAGGGCGTTCCTGACGCGTCACCCGGTCGTCCACCAGCAGGACCGCTTCGCGCCGGGTTGGAGCAGGGCGGTCTGGAGCCGGGTCAAGAACCTCTACGGTCCGTTGCCCGAGTTCCTGCTCGTCGACGGAGACTTCCTGTACTGCCCCTCGTGCAGGCTCCCCGCGCTGCCCAGGGGCAGTGCCGTGCCCGTACCCGAACCGTCCGGCACCGGCGCGGAAGTCTGGTGCGAGGGGGAGGACTGCCCGCGCGACGCCCGTCCGCGGCTCATCCGTGACCCGGACCAGGCGTGGATCCTGCAGCGCTCGCTGCGGTGGTACCTCGTACTGCCGCACCGCACCGACGAAGCCGTCCGGGAGGCACTGGAGCGCGCCGAAGTCGCCTACGAGACCCTGGCCGGTCTTCTGCCCGCCTACCGGCTCAGGGACACCGGCCCCCGCATCGTGGACATCCAGGTGTACGACCGCCTTCAGCCGGCGCTCCTTGCAGCCCATCTCACCGACAGCGCGCCCCTTGCGGACCGCACCCTCGTCGTGGTCCCCGACGCGCTTGCCGGACGGGACGGCTACAGGCAGGCCTTCGCCGACGCCCTTCCCGCGCTCCTGCGGGACCGACTGGTGCTCACCACCCCCATAGATCTTGTGTCCGGCCTGGGATGGGCTCGGCGAGAGGAGAAGGACAATGCGTAGTCTCACCCCGCCGTTGACCGACGTGTTCAACGCGCTCAAAGCATTCCTGGCGTCCTCCGTGTCCCAGCGAGCGCTGGAAACCCTCTGCCAGGTCGAACTCGGCCTTTACCTCCAGGAGAAGATGATGCCGGGCAGCCCTGCGGGCAGCGCCTGGGTGCTGTTCAGCGGGTACGGGTTCGCCGAGGCGCACCGGGCAGCGTTGCCATCCGATGCGGCAAAGACCTTGCGTATCGCCAGGTACTCGCTGTGGACGCTGCGCCGGAGCCGTGCCTGGCTGGAGGCGCTGGACACCTACCAGAGGTTCGACCCCAGGGTGCGCGCCTACGACGTACCGGACGACGAGACACCCGCTGTCCGCCGCGACCTCTCCGTCGCCGGTGACCGCTTCTCCGCCTACGAACAACTGTTGCGTGCCGCACCACCGCTGGCGGGCAGGCGCCTGCAGGCCGCGGGTCAGGGCCCGCACGCCTTCCCCGTCAGTCGCACCATGGCCGTCGTCGACCTGCCGCCGGTCCCCCACATCCCCCTCGTCGCTCACGACATGGACCTGGAACCGGCCGGCGGCGGCGAGCCCCTGATCTTCACCAGGGAGAACCTGGAGCGCACGGCGGCGGAGATGGACGCCCAGCACGCTCGCTCCGGCAAGGGCCGGGCACCACGGTGGCTGGAGCGGCTACGGTCGTTCGACCTGTCCACCAACGAGAACGGAACCTTCCACAAGGCGAGGAAGGACGAGGACTTCGCCTTCACGGTCGACGGCATCCAGCATCTGCTCGGCATCGTCGGCGCCGGCAAGAGCACACTGCGCGACATCATCGCCGTACATCTCGCCAAGCTGGGCAAGCGCACCACCATCGTCGTCACCGATGTCGCGGAGGTGCTGAAGCTCGTCCGGCTCTACGACCTCTACACCGACGGCGCCGCCGCACCCGTGCTCGGCTCCTCGGGCCGTGAGCGGCACGCCCAGCGATTGCACCGTCGGCTGGCGGGCCGGGGCGAGCACCGACTGCTCGCCCACGACGACCCCGCCTTCGCCTACCTCGGCACATCCTGCCTGCTCAATGTCATACGGCAGGGCGCCACGTCGACGACCGAACCGCTCGCCTACGGCGAGGCACCCTGCTCACGGCTCCGGCCCCCTTCGGCCCTGCGGCGTGACCCGAGCGACGGACGGCACTCCGAGTGGCAGAAGAGGGTGACGAGCTGCCCGTACTGGTCCGCCTGTCCCCGCCATCACGGAGCTCGTACCCTGGTCGGCGCCCTGATCTGGGTGGCCACGCCGGCCGGGCTGATCGACGCCTCGCCGCCCCGCCCTCAGAACGGTGAGCGCATCCGCTTTCTCGAACTCGCCTGCCGCCGTAGTGACCTCGTGATCATCGACGAGGCCGACCGTGTCCAGATGCAGCTCGACCGGACTTTCGCACCCGCCGTGGTCCTCGCCAGCGACGAGGACAAGGGCCTCATCGACCAGCTGAGTCGGCACAAGATCCGGGAACTTGCGGCCGGTGGACGCACCCAGCTCTCCGAAAGGGACGTCGAGACCTTCGCCGCCGCGCTCAACACCGCAGGCGCGGCCACCGACCGGCTGTACGCGATGCTCGTCGCCGGGTACGAGCTGCGCAAGTGGGTGCGGACGGGCTACTTCAGCGCCTGGACGCTCCAGCTGGGGCTCCTCGACGAACGCTACGAACTCCCCGACGACAGCGGTCGGGACCACCCTCATCACGCCCCTCGCGAGGCCCTCGGGAAACTGCTCGACGCGTTCCGGGACAACCCCTTCGGCGACCGTCACCGCAGGACGCAGGAGGACTTCGGCCGGCTGACCACCCTCCTCAACGAACTGCTCCACACCGGCAACCCGGAGAACACCCGGCGCCGCCTCACCGAGGTCATGGACGAGGTCTTCGCCATCGACCCGAAGTACATGGCTGCCCGGCAGCGGAAGTACCAGGAGGCGTACGACAAGTGGCGGCGCGAGGAGGAGGAACAGGAGAAGAAGCGCGGACGCCGCAGGAAGGCCAAGCCTCCGCCCCAGACTCCCGCGGAATGGCGGAAACAACTTGCGGAGCGCTTCGAGTTCACACTGCTGCTCAGCGCCCTGGAACCACGGCTCGCCATGATCAACGCCATGTGGCCCCGCGTCGAGGCCGCCCTCAGCCTGGGCTTCAACACGATGTACCGCCGGCCGCTCGACTACGGCCCGATGGTGCCCGAGGCACCGATGGGCAATGTGCTCGGCTTCCAGTTCCGGGTCCCGGGTGAGGACACGGGCGGAGTCCGCAGTGGCGAACTGACCTTTTTCCGGTGCAGCGGCGTCGGACGTGAGCTGCTGCGCGCCATCCCCGATCTCACCTCCGTCGACGGCAGGCCCGGTGCCCACCTGCTGCTCATGTCGGGCAGCAGCTGGGCGGGCGCGTCCAGCCGCTACCACGTCTGTGTCCCGGTCGGTGTGGTCATCGAACCGCCGGCCGAAGTGACCGAACGCATCGCCAACGAGAGCTCCATGCGCTTCGAGTTCATCGACGACGGCGACGAGAAGCTGCGCATGTCGGGAACCCATCCGGACGACCGCCCGGAGAAGTTGCGTCGCATCGCGTGCCATCTGGGCGAGGGCGGAGACGAGTACGAGGTCACTGAAGGTGGCCCGCTCCAGCAAGAGTTGCTCTCTCTTCCTCCGGGGCGCGACCAGATCCTCCTGCTGGTCGGCAGCTATGCCGAGGCACGTGTGGTGGCCGACACACTGCACAACCTCAACGTCCGCTGGCACAACAAGGTGCTGTGCCTGGTGTCGGACGACGAGGAGATCACCGCGGAGGACGAGGCGCCGTCCGCGTACCACGCCCGATCACTGCGCCGGGGTGACGTCGAGCACCTGAAGGACCTCGAAGCGGACATCCTGGTGGCGCCCCTCCTCGCGCTGGAACGCGGCCACAACATTCTCAACGAGGACGACGAGGCGGCCATTGGAACGGTCTACTTCCTGGCACGGCCGCATCCGCACCCGGAGGACCTTCACCTGGCCGTCAACGCCGTCAACGACTGGGTCGTCCGCGCCGTCACCGGCGGTGACTTCGCCACCCTGGTACAGGGACAACCCACCGTCGAGCAAGGAGCGGAGGAGTTCCGCCGCCTCGCCCGTTCGTACTGGTACCAGGTACTCGCCCGTTCCATGGCGTGGAGCTGTCTCGACGACGATGTACGGGAACAGGTCACCTGGGACATGCTGGTCCTGTTGTGGCAGGTGATCGGGCGACTGGTACGCGGTGGCGTACCGGCCCGGGTGGTCTTCGTCGATGCAGCCTTCGCCCCTAACCGCAGCGCCGTGCCGGCGCGGCCCGACACCTCCGAATCCAGCCTGCTGCACAGCGTCCTTGCCGTCCTGGACCCGTATTTCGACGGCGGCACGACGATCGCGGAGAAGCAGTTCATCGTCCGTGCCCTGTACGCGCCACTGCGCAGCATGCTCACCCGCCTGCTCGCCGACGTACCCGCACACCCGTAAGCGCCGAACCCCTGCCCCAGGAGGTAATTCCGTGTACCACCACATTCGCGTCGCGGCCTACGAACCCGATCCGCTCCACGGATTCTGGCGGGAGGAGATGAAAGTGCTGCGGCTCGGTGAGGACCTGCACGCCGAGCTCTCCAGGATGCATGCCGAGACGGACAAGAACCCCGTCCACTTCCGTCGGCTCCCCGTGCGCAGGCTCAACTCCCTGCTCCAGGCGTTGGCGCCGGGAGTCATCGCGACCGGCCGCAACGCCGGGACGGATGGCCGTCTGCCGTGGCTCTACGCGCGGGACGCCGTCCCGCTGGACGTGCTGGCCCCGGTGGTAGGAGCCTGGGCGGCGGGCATGCACCGGGAGGACGACGACTCGGAGGGCGCCGATTTCGAGGAGAGGCTCCGCTCCGGCGACCAGGCCGGGACGGTATGTCTGCCCCACTGGGAGACGGAATGGGTCGACCTCACCGAGAGTGTGCTCTCGGCGGGCGGAACCGCCGAACCCGCCGCGCGACTCTACAGCCTGCTGCCCGAGTGGATCGCCTCCCGGCTGGCCGCCCGGAGCTTCCGTACGGGCGGCAGCACACTCCACTTCCGTGTCGAGAGCTCGAGTGACGGCGCGCGACTCGTCTCTTGGCCGCCTCAGCGCTACGAGCGCCGCGGGCAGACCTGGTACTACTCGGCCTGCCTTACCATCACCGTCCACACCGTGCCGTTCGCCCCGCGTTTCCGCGTCCATGTGTCCACGCAGGTACGCCGGTGGGCCACCCAACTGAACGTACGCCCCCACCAACTCGGCGGTACGACCGTCCTGCTCGACGCTCCACTGCCGTGGCCGGAAGGGCCGGACCGGGGCCACCGGCTTATGGTGAACACGCTGGGCTATGACCGGCGGTCGAAGCAGCTGGCCTGGCGTCGGCACAGCCCCGCACCACTTGTGCCCGAGTTGGACATCGTGCGCAACTACCCCCGGCCCGAAGTGCTCTTCTCCGACCCCGAACGCTGGATCAACGGTTCCGGGGACGTGGCCGCCGGCATCGTTTACCACCCGTCGATCGGCCCGCACGAGGTCGGGCCCGGGCTGATGCCACGGGAGCGGGCGGATCTGGACGCCTGGGTCGAGGAAGGGCTGCGCCCCCTGCTGACCCGGGTCCCCGACCTCACGCGCGTCACCCGGAGCAACACACCCTCCCTGCTGCCCCGTTCCGGCGCCGAACGCGGGCCGGGTGTCCGCGACGCCCAGTTGGCTCTGCAACGGCGGGCGGCGCTGACACGCGCACTGAACGGCCGCCCCCTGGAGATCGACGTTTTTTGGCAGTGCCCGGAAACCCGTGCGACGCTGCTCGCCGAGCTGCCCAAGCTCATTGGACTACCCGCCGGGCAGCAAGTGCCGTCGGCCGACGGGGAGACCTGGCAGTGGCAGTGCGAGGGGGTCGACATCCGCGTCCGGGCCCGGCCCGCGGGGTCCTTGGCCGAAGCCCTGCCGACCACCCGAGCCCGCGGGCGCCTCAAGGCCGTCCGGCTGGCCGAGGCCATCGAAGGGCGCTGCGGGCTCGTGGCGGACCGGGCGAACCCGCTCCTCGGCGGGGCCGGAGTCGTGATCACGGAGATTGCCGGCAAGGAGCGCTTCGCCGCCGTCCCGGACTCCGACCCCAAGCACGCGCTGCGCATCGCCTGGGCACGGCAGGGACGGCTGACCCAGTTCGTGAACTCTCCCGATGACACCGACAGCTCTCTGGAACACCGGGCCAAGTGGACCTGGCTGGACGCCTTCCGGCAGCTGGGCGCCATCAGCCCGCCCGCCCACCGGGTGGGAGCCGGGGTTCCGGGCGACCTTCAGTACGCGGCGCTCTGGCTCGTACGCCACACCAGGAAGGGGCCCACACGATGCCCCGTCCACCGGCTGGTGGCGGTGCGGGTGCGCCCCGGCGACGGAACGGGCGTCATCGAGGGGTGGGACGCAGAGCGAGCCGAATGGGTGCCGTATCCGAAGCTGTTGCTGCTGCTCTCCCAAGCACGGGAACCGGCGGCGAGCGGCGGGAAGGAGACCGGCACGGGGAAGCGCGTCGATGCTTCGGCAGCCCGCGGAGGATCCCGGCCCGCTGCCCGCTCAGGCGTGGAGCAGGACCGGCAGCGGGAGACCGAGCAGCAGATCCGGGCACTGCTCTTCCAGCTCCGAGACCGCCCGACGCTGCTGCTGGCGGACGCCGGCAATCTGCGCCAGAGCTGGCCTGGCCTGCGCAACGGTGCACTGGACCGTGACATGCTCAGCTTCGGGGCCGAGCCCGCCCAGCGGCACACGCTCTACGGCCACGATCTGCGGGTGCTGCTCGTCCGGGACGCCAACGCCCGGGGTGAAGTGCCGGAGTGGTACGCCCACGACACCGATGACGGGGTCGGCTTCGCCGAGGGTGTGTGGGGGACGGCGGACACGGAGGGCCGTGTCTTCGCAAGTACGGCCTCGAAGCCGCACACGGTGGCGAAACTGCCGAAGGGGCTCATGAAGCTGGTGCCCACGACACAGGGCCGGACCGCGCCCGGGAAGACCGCGTGGAACCCTGGGCAACTGGAGATCACCGTGCTCGGCTGTCTGTCGGAGAAGGCGTTGACGGACTCGGGGCGTGCGAGTGCGGGTGACCTGCCCGACCGGCCGGCGGAGTGGGCGACGCTCACGCACCAGCTGCGCTACCACGACGACTATCCGCCGCTCGCTCGGCCTCTCCCGCTGCACTGGGCGCGTCTCGCCGGTGAGTACGTGCTTCCGGTGGCGGGAACGAAGTCAGAGGGGAGTACGTCATCTGCTTCCTGAGCGATGTGCCACCTGGATGGGGCGTCCCGAACGATCGATGCTGACAAGGATCAATGTTTCCCTTGTGTGGGCACCGAAGCCTGAACATGACCACGGGGACGGGTTCTGGTGCACTCCTTGTTAGGATCATTGGGCGTCTTCCGTGACGCTCATTTGGTGCCTGTGCTGATGGGTTATCAGGGGAATCGCTGTCCTTCCTGCTAGATGCATGATTGCGGGACGTAAATGGCCCGGTCTTGGGATTCGGGGCTATGCGTGAATGGGTCCAGGCTGACATGGGTGAATCAGTGAAATGCGCCTTTCGGGACTGTGCGTTGCGCGGTCAGGGCGGTGTCTTGATTTGTCCTGGATTGCCGGTAAGTTGGGCTCAATTTTCCATGTCGTCTGTGTCAGCAATGGCCTGCTGATCTAGGCGGGGAACCTCCGGTGGCAACCTGCAGACCAGTTGGGCGCTGGTGCCGCTGATGCGTGGCATTCCGCCGAACCGCTCCCGGTCTACGGGCCGGGGCGATGCCGATCGGCCAGGCGGCGTGCGGACAGGGCCACGACCTTGACCGCCTACGAGATCGGCTCCGCCGTCGGCGGAGCCGGCCTCGCATCGCCCGCCTGGCATAGGGCCCTGCAGACGGGAGGGGCGGCCTATGAGTGGTGCCAGACCTCACCCGGAGCAATGTCCCAGGAAGTGCCGGCGATCCCTCCGGTGTGGAAGAAGAGAGCCCAGCTCACGACCACGTCACCTGCACGCTGCGCACCCCGCTCAAAGTCGAAGCCGGGCCAGCACAGGTCGCCCGTCAGGCTGAACCGAATTCCCACGTCTCGCTCCAGCGCATGGTCCTCCATCTCGGTGGACAACTCCGAGGGCACACGGCCGATCAGCCGGATTCCCTCACAGATGACCTGAGGACCACGCAACCCATCGACGAGCACGCAGGTCAGCCCCACTCCTTCGACGAAGTAGCAATTCACGGCCGGCTGCTGGTCGTCCGAAGCGGACCGGTGAAAGTCGACCCGCCACTGGGCGCGCGACGAGTTCCAGGGCTCCATTTCTCTCTCCGAGGAGATGAAACGGTGCCCTGCCATAGCGGTGACGGTGCTGTGCCGATCCATCCCGAAGGCCAGCGGTCCGACGGACTCGGCGTGCGCGTACCTCCACTGCTCGCGCTCGGAGTCCGCGAGCACTGTCCAGTAGTCCGTGTTCATCGCTCGATGATCATCCACCTGGCTCCGCCGGCGCAATCGGCCCGGCAGTTCCGTTGTTCCGCAGGTGCGGGCCTCGGCCGGGTGTGTGCGGGCGCATGTGCGGTTCGGCTTGGGAACACGCGCAGCCGAGGCAGGGACCACGCCCCCACCCCGGCCGCACGCATCCTTCCCCCTCAGCGCAGGCGGTACGCCGTCGGGAGGGTCTGTCGGACGGTGTCTCCCTTCGTGTCCGAGGCATGGATCCGTAGTCCGACGCCCTGGGGGGCGTGCGCGGTGGTCGGGTTGTTGATGTGTGCGGTGAAGGTGTTGGGGCCCGCGGTCCGGGTGGATACCTTCTTCCAGGTCTTGCCGCCGTCGTAGGTGGCTTCGGCGGTGAGGTCGTTGACCTTCGGCGGGGTGCTCAGGCGGTCCTGGTAGTAGGCGGTGATCGTGATGCGGTGGGTGCGGCCCGCCCGGGCGGTGTTGTCCAGGGCCAGGCCGAGGTCGTACCGGAGGAAGATCAGGGGCTCGGGGCGGCAGGGGCCCGTGCTGTCGCCGGTGAGGTCGCCCATGCAGGGGTTCTGGTCGGGGGCGTCGTCCTTGGAGGGCCTTGCGGAGACGTACTCCCACTGGGTCGTGGCGCCGTTCGTCCGGGCCTCGAACGTGTAGCGGGCCGAGCCGGCCGGGAGGTCGTAGGCGGTGAGGTCACCGGTGCCGTTGCAGGCGGAGAGGAGGAGTGCCGCTCCGGCGGTCATCGCCGCGAGGACGCCCTTGCCCGGCCGGGTTCGCCGCACTCTCCCGGGCGTCGCGTGACGGGTTTGCCGCAGTCTCCCAGGCATCGCGTGCCGGGTCCGCCGCAGTCTTCCGCGCATCGTGTCGGATCCTTTCGTGCGCACGGTGGTGGTTGCCGCTGGTCTGCTCGTCGTCATCCGAGCTCCCCGGCTTCCGTGGCGTACACCTCGTGGGTGCGGCGCTCGATCTCGTGTCCGGACTTGTCCTTGAGGGTGAAGTCGCAGAGCGCGTCCTCCGTGGGGCGCAGTTCCGGGGCGGTGGGGCCGCAGGCGCTCGTGCCGAAGGCGTACTCCGTCAGCGACCGGTTGTTCAGGACGCCGGTCATGGCCTGGCGTCCGCCCGCGCTGCTCGTCACGTAGAACGTGGGGTAGAAGGTGTCGCCCTGGCGGCAGGCCGAGCACGGTCCGGAGGCCACGGTGTAGCCCGAAGGGGTGCGGATCTGCTGAGCGGCTCCCGGCACGGACGGTCCTTCGTTCCAGTGCAGTTCGTTCTGCCGGGTGAGGACCACCTCCTGGGTCTCGCTGCGGGCGCCGGTCAGTGTGGAGTGGTCGGTGTTGTCACCCCAGGCGGCGGTGAACCGGTCGACCGCGTCGTCCTGCGGCTGGAGGTACACCGTGAGCGTGGACCGGGTGGGTACGAGCGGCAGGCCGAGCGTCGGCAGCAGGGGAGTGGACCCCGACATCCGCAGCCAGGACAGCCGGTGGACCGTGCCGGGCCGGTCGGCATGGAAGTGCTGGACGACCGGCCGCATCTTCGCGGTGTCCAACCGGTACTGGAGGTGGGACGGGACGGCGCCCTCGGCGACGAACGAGGCGGCGTAGACCTTCGGCGCGGCGCTGCCGCCGAGTTCGATCCGGACCGTGCCCGGGTGGGCCTTCAGCCGCTGGGCGAGCCGGGCGGCCTGTCCCTCGTCCACGCTCACGACGGGCAGCGCGGCGTACGGTTCGAGTGCGGGGCAGGTCTCGGGGCCGCCGGGGCACAGCAGTTGGCTGTACGCGCCGCCCAGCGAGGTGAGACCCGGAGCCGCGACCAGGACGCCCTTGGCGCCCTCGGCGGCGGCGGCCTTCACCCGGGTGTCCCGCAGCTCGGCGAAGTCGCACGTGGTGCCGCACAGGTCGGTCGGCGTCATCAGGACGAGCTTGCCGTCCACACCGGCCGCGGCCAGTTCGGCGGGGGTCCCGCTGCCCGCGTCGACCACCGGCACGCGCCCCCCGGTGGCGAGCCGCGGGATCGCGGCGACGGCCTCCTGCCCGGCCAGCAGACCGTTGGGCAGCTGTCGTCCCTCGACGGTCACCAGGGCCGTGTCCGGGGTCTGGTAGCGGGCGGCCAGATCGAGGGGCGTCCCGCCGCCGACGGCCTTCATGGTGACGACCGGGGTCGTCCGGACGCTGTACGTGTTCTGGGTCAGCGTGCCCGTACGCACCTTCTTGGTCGGCAGCGCCCACCAGTGCGAGGTCTCCCGGGCCTGGTAGCCGGACCGGAGCGCGGTCGCCATCGTCCACGCCCCCGTCGCCGAGATCCGGGCGGTGGACGTGACCGCGGAGTAGGTCTCGGTGGCCGCCGAGGTCCGCACGCTCACGGGAACCAGTTTGCGCAGGTCCAGCGTGACCGTGGCCGCCCCCGTGATCTTCACCTCGGGCGCCAGCGGGACCGCGCGCTGCTCCTCGCCCGAGCCGTCCTGCCAGGTCACCGGGATGGTGGCGGCGTAGGTGCTGCCCTTGTACAGCTGGGCGGTGGTCGACTCGGCACCGGGTTCGGCGACCAGGCCGTCGTACAGGGGGTCCTTGTCGTCGACCGGCAGGAAGACCGCGTCGCCGTAGGTGACGGAGGTGGCGCCCTCGGGCGGTACGACATTCAGGGTCAGCGGTGCACGTTCGGCCTCCAGTACGGCCTGGACGCGCGTCGCCGTACGGACCGTCCCGGACGTGTCGCGGGCGGTCAGCCGGCCGTCCCAGCGGCCGTAGGACCCATGGGCGCCGAGCGCGGCGCCGTCGAGCGTCACCTCGACGTCGGCGGATCCACCGGCGGGGAGCGTCAGTCTGTTCCGGTCGAGCCGGATCAGACCCGCCGGGGCAGAGGCGCCACCGCTCGTCGCCGAGGCCGTGAGGTCCAGCGTCGTCGCGGTGCCGGTCAGGTTGGAGTAGGTGACCGTCCTGGTCACGGGCGCGCTGCCGTGGGGGCGGCGGCCGAAGCTCAGGTTCCCCGCCGCGACGATCCGCGGACCGGTGGCCCCGGCGAGGTCCACCCGGCCGGTGCCCTGCGCCTTCTCGTCGTACCCCAGGTCCTTGGCGGTGCTCATCAGGAGCGCCTTGATCTGGTCGCCCCTCAGCTCCGGATGCTGCTGGGCGACGAGGGCGGCGGCCCCCGCCACGTGCGGGGTGGCCATCGAAGTGCCGCTGGCGCTCGTGTAGTTGTCGTCCACCGGGGTGCCGAGGGCGGTGCCGGCGGCCCGTGCCGCCACGATGGCGACGCCGGGGGCGGCGATGTCCGGCTTGGCGGCGTAGTCCCCGGGGCGCGGGCCGCGCGAGGAGAAGGGCGCCATCTTGTCGCTCTTGTCGACCGCGGCCACGGTCAGCGCCTCGTCGGCGACGCCGGGAGTCCCGATCGACGAGGTGCCCGGACCGGCGTTGCCCGCCGCGACCACGAAGAGGGTGCCGGTCTCCCGGCTGAGCCGGTTGAGCGCCATGCTCTGCGGGTCGGTGCCGTCGGTGACCTCACCGCCGATGCTCATGTTGACGACCTTGGCACCGGAGTGGGCGGCCCACTCCATGCCCGCGATCATGTCGGCTTCCTCGCACGCGCCGGCGTCGTCGCAGACCTTGCCGACCAGCAGCCGGGCGCCGGGGGCCACGCCCTGGTACTTCCCCCCGGACGCGGCGCCGTCGCCCAGGATGGTGGACGCCACGTGGGTGCCGTGGCCGTGGCCGTCCTTCGCGTCGGGAGCCTTGCCGGTGAAGTCGGTCTTCTCCTCGATCCGGCCGGCCACGTCCGGGTGGCCGGCGTCGATGCCGGTGTCGAGCACCGCCACGCGGACGCCCTTGCCGTCGAGGCCGCGGCTGCGGGCGACGCCGGTGCCTATCTGCGGTACGGAGACGTCGAGGCTGACCTCGGACACCCCGTTGAGCCACACCTTCTCGACCCCGGCGAGGGAGCCCGCCGAGCGGGCGAGGGAGGCCGGTCCGGTCTTGCCCCGTACCCCCTTCCACCACGTCCCGTTCCCCGCGATGCCGAACGAGCGGCCGCCGACGCTCCGCAGCGCTCGGCCCGTCCTCGCCCCGGCGAACTTCGGGGCCCTGGCGACGTCGTGCTCGTCCTTGTACGTGACGATCACCGGGACCTCGGTGCCCGCGCCGCCGCGGACGCCGCCGCCCGCAGCGACGGACTTCGACAGCGCGGTGAGGTCGAAGAGCGACCAGTCCAGGACTCCGTCGCTCAGCAGGTGCATGGCGTCGTTCGGTACGACGTGGACCTGCCCCCTGCGGGTGATGGTGTGGAAGACGGTGGCGGGTCCGCCGGTGCGCGGGGCGGCCTCGGTGTCGCGCACGACGGGCTTGCCGTCGTCGTTCAGACCGAGGGACACCGTGTCACCGGTGATCAGCGTGACGTCGATGCCGCCTCCGGACGAGGCGACGACGTCGGCCAGTTCGGCATTGGAGAGGGGGGAACCCGGGGTGGTCGCGCGGTCGGTCGTGCCCGCGGCCCCGGAGGCCGGAACCTGCTCGACCGGCCGGGCCGCCTGGGCCGGGACGGCGGGTACGGCCAATCCGAGGATGACCACACCGGCGGTCAGCGCGCCCAGACGGCGTCCGTGACGCCTTGCTTTTCTTCGCCTCATCTATCGCTCCCTGTGGGACGTTCGAACGGGGGTATGGGGACAGGGGTCTTCCGACGTACGGGTGCGGGCAAGGGGTGCGGGTACGCGTGCGGGAGATGCGAAGCACCGGCCGGGATCCTCGTCAGAGGGGGCCGTACTCCTCGTCGAGCGGGTCCCCGCCGTGCGGGCCCCGGCGGGTGCCCGGAGCGTGCGCGCTGCGAAGCGCCGAGGTGTCCGTCGTGTCCGTCGTGTCCGTCGGCGGTTCGCCGGACGGCTTGCGGGACGGTTCGCTCGGTACGGGGAGATCCGGGCCGGGGCGCGCGGGCGCGCACGGGCCCTTCGCCGGTTCGTGCGCCGGCTGGTTCGCGGGTGACATGACAAACAAGTGTGGCCACGTTCGCGGCCCTGTTCGATCACTCACATGAGGTAATCAATCGTCCGGCTCCCCGGGCGCGGGTTTTTTCGCACCGGGTCGGGGTCGGGCGAAGCGCGGACCATTTACTCGTCGCTCCACTCGTCCTTCTCGCCGTTTCTCGTCGTTCTCGTCCTACTCGTCTCCCGGCGGCCGGTCGGCGACCACCAGGCCCGATTCCAGGAGCCTGGTCGCGAGCGCCGTCCGCGAGGCCACCCGGAGCTTGCGCATCGCCGACCTCACCTGGGTGCCCACGGTCTGGGCGGACACCACGAGTTCGTCGGCGATCTGCCGGTTCGTCCGGCCTTCGACCAGCAGCCGGGCGACCTCCAGTTCGCGCGGCGAGAGCCGGTCGCCGTAACCGGGCCTGCCGGGGGGCCTGCGGGTGCCCCGCCGCCCGCCCAGTGCCCGCGTCACCCGGCCCGCGTCGCCCTGCGCGCCGAGCCGCGACAGTTCCTTCGCGACGTCGGTGAGCAGGCGTACGCCGGCGCCGTCCTGGCCGGCGGCGAGCAGGCAGTGCCCCCGACGCTCCCTGGCGAGCAGGGCGTCGTACGGGCGTGGCAGCGCGTCCCACGCCTCGGCCGCCCGCGCGAACAGCTCCGCGGCATCCGCGAACCGGCCGCCGTCCTCCGCGAGGAGCGCCCGGCAGGTCATGAGAGCGGTGCGGGGCGCGGGCGCGTTCTTGCCGTCCAGGCTGCGTTCGAGCGCCGTGACCAGCTCGGCGGCCTCCGTGGGCCGGCCCACGGCCAGCAGCGCCTCGACCCGTACGAGAGCGACCTCGGTGACTCCGGGCCACAGCCCCCGGACCACGGTGATCTCGGCCGGTTCCTCGGTGAGGCGCAGCGCCTGGGCCGGATCCCCGTCGCGCAGGCGCAGCCTCGCCAGGGCGGTCGCGGCCTCGACCCGCTGCTGATCGTCGCGTCCGGCGAAGCGCAGCCGCTCCTCGGCGCCCTTCCGGTCGCCGGCCGCGGCCTTGAGCAGACCCGCGACGAGGGCCGCCGCGGCCCTGTCCCGCAGCCGCATCCCGAGATCGTCGTCACTCAGCCGTGCCGCCCGCTCGGCGAGTCCCGCCCAGGCGCCCGTCGCCCAGTCGAGGCGGGTGCGCACGGCGGCGATGGTGCCCAGGTAGTCGAGGAGTTCGAAGCGTTCGCTGAGGGCGAGGGAGCGGTCGAGGCGTGCCGCGGCCTCGGCGTAACGGCCCCACCGTATGGCCTCCTCACCGACGTTCGCATGGCCGATCGCGGAGATCTCCGCCTCCCGCGTGCCCGCCACCTCGTCGGGGATCTCCCCGGCCACGTCCCAGCCGGTCTCCTCCCCGAGCGTCAGCAGCGCGTAGGAACGTTCCACCAGCTGCCGCAGGCGGTCGTACGGTGTGAGCGAGGGGACCTCCGGCAGCCCGTTCAGCCATTCCAGGTGCTCCGAGGCCGGCCGTGCCTGCCCGAACGGCAGGGCCAGCAGAAGGTGCGCCCGCGCCGCCTCCGGCGAACGGGCCGGGAGGTGGGCGACCGCCTCCCGTATCTCCAGCCAGCCCGCCTGCATCTCTCCCGCCGCCATGAGCACCCGACCGGTCTGGAAGCGGACGAGCGCCTCCTGCTGGGGCGGCAGCGTCCGGTCGCGCAGGGCGGCCCGCAGGGACCGCACGATGCCCGAATAGGGGTCGGCTCCGTGCAGGGCCTGGAACTGGATGTTCGCCACCAGCCTGGCCACCGCCTCGGCGGGCAGGGGGACGGTGGTGACCAGACTGTGCAGCAGCAGCGCGGAGGTCGCCACGTCACCGGACTGCGCGCACAGACCGGCCGCCTCCTCCGTGTAGGTGCGCGCCGCCTCCGCCTCACCGGCCAGCCGGAAGTGCCGGGCCAGTTCCGCGGCGGGCGGCGCCCCCCGGTCCTCCAGCGCGTGGGCGGCCCGCAGATGCATGCCACGCCGCTCGCGGACCGGGACGACCGCGTACAGGGCCTGGCCGGTGAGCGAGTGCCTGAACAACCACTGACCGGCCCTGTTCTCGCGGATCAGACCGCTGTCCAGCGCCTCGGCCACCGCGGGGGAGAACCGCTCGTCGGGCAGTCCCGCCACCGCCGGCAGGGTGCCGTGATCGGCCGGGCCGGAAAGCACCGACAGCGCGTACAGGACCGTACGGGTGTCGGGGCGAAGCCGACCGACGCGTTCCAGGACGCCGTCGCGGATCGTGGGCGGCACATCGATGCGGTCGAGGCGGCGGCGCGCCCATCCGCCGGGCCGGCGGACCAGGTCGGCCCGGTCGTGCATCAGCCGCACCGTCTCCTCGACGGCCAGCGGCACGCCTTCCGTTCCCGCGTGGAGGAAGGCCGCGAACTCGGTGGAGATGTGCTCGTCCGCCAGCATCGAGGAGACGAACTCGGCGGTCTCACCGACGTCCAGCGCCTTGGGGGCCAGCCGGACGAGGTGGGCCTCGGCGGGCAGCCGGGAGGACAGCCGCAGCAGCAGGGAGTCGGCCGGCACCTCCTCGCCCCGGTAGGTGAGCACCAGGCTCACCGGCTGGGGCCGCCGCGAGACCAGGAACAGCAGGAACTCCAGGGTCGCCTCGTCGGCCCAGTGCACGTCCTCCAGGACCAGCAGCGCCACGTCGAGGCGGTCGAGCACCTCGACGAAGGCGCGGAACAGCCGGTGCCGGGCGGTCGTCGCGTCGTCCAACGGCTCGGGCGCCGGGGGGAGTCCGGCCGCCCATTCGGGGAACAGCGGGCGCAGCGCACCGGCCAGACCACTGAGCCCGAGCCCGGCGACGCCCTCCGCACCGCCGACTCCGTCGCGCACGGCGTCGACGACCGCGCCGAGCGTGTACGGCACGCGCAGATCGGGGCAGGCGCCGGTCAGGGTGCGGGACACCCGTCCGGCGTGCGACGCGGCGAACTCCCGCAGCAGACGGGTCTTGCCGATGCCGGCCTCGCCGTCGATCAGGACCACGCTCGGCCGGTGCAGGGCCGCGTCGAGCGCGGCGACCTCACTGTCCCGGCCCACGAACCGCGGCGCCGAGAGCTCCGGCAACGGGCCGCCACCGGTGTCGTTCCGCTCCGCCACGCCCACCCCTCATCCGTCCCCGACCCAAACGATCAACGCCGGTGCGGTGCCGACCCTATCCATGACCCATGCATCCTTCCCCCGCGGAGTACGCACAGGAACGTCATATGCCGCTCCGGGGGTGCGGGCCGTGCGCCCGCTCCCTCGGCGGTCCGAGGGCGCGTGGGGTGGGCAGCGCGTACGGACCCGCGTGGAACACGTTCGTCCGCGTGCGGCACGGCACCGCGGGATTCCGCGGCCCGGCAAAGCGAAGATCGAATCGGCGTGGTGAATCCCGGCAGGCCCGCAAGGCGCCCGTGGGTAAATCGATCTCGCCATCCCTGGCAACATCCGGCCATTCTCGGAAACGGCGCCGCTCGACATGCGGTTGTCCCGGGGAAGCGCTCCCCGGGACGACCGGCAAGGCCGGCGCCCGTCCGCGGTCCCGTTTTCGCACGTCGGGTCGGCGCACCGCGCGGCATCCCGGAAAGAAAACCCGCGCGCCGTCCGCCGCCCGGGGCGCGCAGCCGGAAAACGCGGTCTTGCTCCGACCGGGCGATTCGCCCAGGCTGGAGCGTCGCGTTTCCGGACGGAACACGGCGATGGCCGGATATTCCGATCTCGCTTCCCCGGTACGAGCCGCTGCGGCTCCGAGTCGGGCCACCCTGGAAGGGCAGTTGTGGAATCCTCACACCCCGCATGGATCATCGATTCACCAGCACGCCTCGTCTCCGTCGTGGCAAAAACGGTGCAGGAATGCCAGAACGGCTTGCCCGAAAGGGAAATACATCTGACGAGCGGCCTCACATGGCCTGTTCTCCGGGACTGTCTGCACGCGTACGCCACGCTGACCGACGCCGCCGTGGACACCTGGCACGACGGGCTGGAGCTGCGGGTGCCCCGCGCCTGCCTGCGGGTCCAGCAGCGGGAGTCGGCCCTCACGGTCAGCGGCCGTCGGGCCGGGTGGCTGCCGCCCACGCCCGGGGTCCCGCTGCCGGTGCCGGAGAAGGCCGAAGAGGTCTGGCGGACCGCGGCGGCCCTGACCGGTCTGATGGAGGCCGGCCTGCCCCTCCCGGGGCCCGCCCTGGAGACCCTTCTGGAGGCCCTGGAGCACGAGAGCTGGCTGATCGCGACCCTCGCCTGCGACCTGCTGAATCGCGCCGGGGTGCCCGGGGTGCCGGAGTTCGTGCGCGCGCACGGTCTGCGTCCCGCGGTCCCGGGCAGCGGGAGCACCGGCGGCAACGGGACGTTCACCGAGGTGTGGGAGGCGCGCATCAGCGTCGACGAGTACGCGCTCTTCGAAGCCACCCACCCCGGGTATGCGGTCCAGATGGTGGAGTTGGGGCATATGATCCTCGCTCATGCCCCATTCCTGCCGACAGCGGTGCTGGATGTGGGCAGCGGTCCGGGACTCCCGACGGTGATGCTCGCCGAAATGTTTCCGGACGCGCACATCGATGCCGTGGAACCGAGTCCGGCCGCCTTTCCCCATCTGCTGAGAAATACATCCGGCCATTCGGTCACCGCTCACCGGACGGGAATTACCGACTTCAGCGGCCGACGCGACTATCCGGTGACCGTTTCCGTGGGTGCTTCTCACCATATGGACACACGGATGTTCCTGCGTGGCCTGAAAGAGCACACCGCGCCCGGGGGCCTCATCATCGTGGCGGACGAGATGATCGCCCCCTTCTCCTCCGACGCCGACCGGGCGCAGGCGGTGATCGGCCATCATTTCGCGTACATCGACGAAGCGCTCGCGCATGTGCCGGTGACGGAGCTGCCCCCGGCGGAGCAGCGCCGGATCCTGGCCCTGCTCGACGAGGACCGCCGGACGCCCGAGCTCCTTCCCGCCCTGCTCGAAGAGACCCGCCGGGACCGGGAGTTCCCCACCACGGCGAGCGGCAGCCCCTGGCAGCGGGTGCGCTTCTGCGTCCTGGAACTGGAGGCGCTCGTGGCGGGGGTGGACTACGACGTCGAGCGCAAGACCTGGGTGGAGAACTTCCTGACGCTGGCGCGCGACGAGGGGCTGGAGCCCCTCGCGCACCGCCGTGTCCACGCCACCGTGGGCGGCCGTGACCTCGACGCCGGTACCCATGTTGTTGCCTTACGTAATCCCACCCCGGCACCCGAGACTTCGAGGACGCTGTGACCGAACCACGCCGCCGCCCCCTGGCCCGTATCCACATCGAGAGCCGGGAATGCTCCCCCGAACTGCTGGAGCGGCTCACCGGTGCCACGTACTTCCCCGAGCGGCTGCTGGGCCCCGCCCTCGTCGGCACGGTCGGCCGGGCGGGAGGACATCTGCTGTACGTGACGGCCCCGGGCATGATCGACGTGACGGAACAGGTGGACTACTACCTCGGACTCCTGGGCGGCGGAGTGCGGGCGACCGGTGCGGAGCGCATGCGGCGGATGCGCGGGCTCGTCACCATCACCCCCATCGACGACGACTCCACCCGGTGGCTCAGCACGAAGGTCCTCGACCCCGTGAACCCCCAGGCCGCCGAAGTGCGGAGCCGGCTGCGGGACTTCACCGCGCTGCACCGGGAGGCCGGCGCCGATGTGCGGCTCAGCTACTTCGAACCGTCCGAGCCGCTGGAGAACCTGGCACGCGATCTGGGGATCCCCGGCAACCAGTCCTCGGCCGCCCACATCCCCCTGGGCACCAAGCACTCCAGCCGGGAGATCTTCGCCGCCGCGGGCGTCCCGGTGCCCCGGGGCACCGGCGTCTGCTACGACCTCCACACGCTCGCCGAGGCGATCGCCCGGCTCGCCGCGGACGGGGTGCGGGAACTGGTCGTCAAGCTCGACTCCTCGGCGTTCGGCGGCGGGCTCGGCAACGCCCGGCTCACCCTGGATCCGCACATCGCCGCACCGGACGGCGAGGGCGTCGCGGAGCGCGTCGTGCGGGCGTTGCCGGGGGCGGCGCTCATGGACCCCAAGCTCAGCTGGCACGAGTACGTGACCCTGATGAAGGAGACCGGGGTGATCGCGGAGGAGATGATCGCCGGGGAGCCCCTGCTCAGCCCGAGTTTCCAGGGACGCCTCACCGAACACGGCACGGTCCGGGCGGTCTCCACGCACGACCAGGTACTCGCCGGGAACGCCCAGAGCTACCAGGGGTGCGCCTTCCCCGCCGACGCCGCGTACCGCGGCCAACTCGTGGCCCACGGGCTGCGCGTGGGCGAGGTGCTGCGCGAACGCGGGCTGGGCGCGGGCGGCTTCGGAGTCGACTTCCTGGCCACCCGGGCCGGGTCCGGCTGGCGCCTGCTGGGGTGCGAGATCAACCTCCGGGAGACCGCCACCAAGCACCCCTTCACCATGGCGACGGGCCTCCTCGGCACCGGTCCGACGGAGGACGGACGCTTCGTGGTGGACGGTACGGAGTACGTCTACGAGGCGTCGGACGTGCTCATGGACCACCGCTACAAGGGGCTGCGGCCGTCCCAGCTCATCGCGGCGGTGACCGGTTCGCCGATCGGCTACGACCCCGTCCGGAGGACCGGGGTGGTGCTGCACATGATGAGCGCGGTCACCGAGTACGGGAAGTTCGGCGCCCTGTGCATCGCCCGCGACCGCGCGGAGGCGACGTCCCTGATGAGCGAAGTGCGCGAGCTCGTCGCCGGGTTGGAGCCGCTGGACTGAGCCCGGCCGGCAGGCCTGAGCCCGGCCGCCCCCACGAGGGGGCCGGCCGGGCTCAGGGTCGTATCAGGGGATCAGAGGCGCTGCCACAGGGCCGGGACGTTCGGGGGGTCCCAGCCGGGGTAGGCCGTGTGCCCCTGGAGGCAGCGGTAGCGGACGCCGTCGTAGGTGACGACGTCGCCCGCGGCGTAGGTCGCGCCGAGCTGCCAGGTGGTGTCGCCCGTGCCGCCGCCGGACACCGTGAGGGTGTAGGTGGTGGTGTGCGTGGCCTCACCCGAGCCGGTCAGGGTCAGGGTGTAGGTGCCGCCGGGGGTGCCGTCCGCCACCCGTACCGTCGCCGTGGACGTCTGTCCCGAGGTGACCGAGGACGGGCTGAAGCCGACGGTCACACCGGTGGGCAGGCCCGAGGCGGAGAGGTTCACGGTCTGGGCGGAACCGCTGGTGGTGGCCGTGGAGACGGAGACCGTGGCCGAGGAGCCGGGGCCGACCGTGCCGGCCGACGGGTTGGCGCTGATCGAGAAGTCGTTCGCCGGGGTGGTCTGCTCCCCGACGGCGGTCTTCCAGATCGTGTAGGCGATGCCGTCCGCGCTGCGGTTCAGCGCGGTGGCGTCGATGTTGCCGGTGGTGTCGCACGAGGAGTGGTAGCAGGGGTCGTACGAACGGCCCGCCGTGCCGCCCCACTTGGCGGCCTCCGCCGACGACTTCGTCGCCGAGGCGCCGGTGGCGTAACCGGAGGTGGGGATGCCGACCAGCTGGAACGAGTAGTCGTCCGAGCGGCCCTGGCCCTCGACGTTCTCCTGCGGGGCGAGGCCCAGGGAGTCCCAGTACGCCTTCATCGGCGCCGCGGCGGCCGAGTTCAGGTTGTTGACGAAGTAGCCGGCGTTGGTCGACGCGATCATGTCGAAGTTGTAGTACGCCTTGACCTTGGCGCGCTCCGTACCGGACAGCGTCCTGGCGTAGAAGTCGGAGCCGTTCATACCCTGCTCCTCGTCCGTCCACCAGGCGAAGCGGACCCGGTTCTTCATGGACGGGTTGTTCTGCGCCAGGCTGAGGGCGGTCTCGAGGAGGGCGGCGGAGCCGGAGCCGTTGTCGTTGATGCCGGGGCCCGCGGACACGCCGTCGAGGTGGGCACCGAACATGTAGACGCTGTTCGCGTCACCCTTCGGCCACTCCGCGATCAGGTTGTTGCCCGCTCCGGCCGAGCAGCCGGAGGTGCAGGTCTGCTCGGTGACCGTGTAACCGGCCGCCTGGAGCTTGCCCTTGACGTAGGCCAGCGAGGCCTGGTAGCCGCTGCCGGTGGACCGGCGGTTGCCGCCGTTGGACTGGGCGATGGAGTACAACTGGGAGAGGTGGGTCTGCACCTTCGTCACGTCGATGTCCGGCGGGGTGGACGGGGTGCCGCCGCCGCCGACCCGCAGGGTGTACTGCGCGGTGTGCGTCTTGTCCCCGCTGCGGCCCGTGACGGTGAGCGTGTACGAGCCGGCGGCCGTGCCGGACGCGGTGGTGACGGTCATGGTGGAGCTGCTGCCCGAGGTGACCGTCGACGGGCTGAAGGAGACGCTCACCCCGGACGGCGCGCCGGAGGCGGTCAGCGCGATCTGCTGGGCGCCGCCGGACACGGTGCTGGTGGTCACCGTGGTCCGGGCCGCGGCACCGGGCTGCACGTCACCCGAGGCGGGGCTCAGCGCCAGGGAGAAGTCGGTCTGGACCCCGGTACAGGTCGGGTCGCCGGCCTGGGCGGGCACGCTGATCGCGGTCCAGGCGGCCTTGGTCCGGTCGAACAGGGCGCAGCTCGCGTCCAGGTTCTTCGCCGCGGTCAGGGTGGCCGTCCGGTAGCGCTTGTACGTCATGCCGCTGGTCTTCAGCAGCATGCCGCCGTAGAAGATCCGGCCGGCGTCCTTGATGCCGACGCCCGTGACGGAGGAGCCGTCGCAGGTGGAGCTGGAGGGCTTGCCGCCGCCCGGGTTGGAGCCCTCGGCCAGCAGGTAGAACCAGTGGTTGAGCGGGCCCGCCGCCGCGTGCTCCTCCGTGTTGGGGATGGAGGCGGAGTAGCAGGCGGGGTCGCCGAGCGCGCCCGGGTTGTACATGTTGCGGATGGGTCCGCGGCCCTGGAGGTTGATCATCTCGCCGACGGTGTAGTCGGGGGTGTCGTAGCCGGCGGGCTGGTTGGCGTACGCCTCGGTGAGGGCGCCCATGATGTCGCCGGTGCCCTCGCCCAGACCGCTCTCGTGGTTGGCGCCGCCGGGCGTGTTCGAGTCGATCCCGTGGCCGTACTCGTGGGCCACGACGTCCATGCCGGCGATCCACTTGCCGGCGCTGTTGTGGCCGATGGTGACTGTGGAGCCGTCCCAGTAGGCGTTCAGCTCGTTGAGGCCCACGCGGGTCGGCCAGCTGCCGCCGTTGCCGTTGTGCCCGTTGCGGCCGAGCCACTCCTTGAGCATGTCCGACTGCTTCTGCGCCGCGTACATGACGTCGACGCAGCCGGTCTCACGGCTCGACGCGTTGCCGGTGCCCCAGTCGTCGGTGGACTTGGTGAACAACCCGCCGCTGTAGTCCGAGCACTGCAGGCCGGGCCGGGTGGTGTCGCGCAGGACGTACTGGGTGCCCGAGCGGGAGGTGTCGATGGTGAGCGGGTTCGGACCGTTCCACTCGCTGTGGCCCGTGCCGGCCCGGACGTCGTCGTACGAGTCGACGAACGCGCCGGTCACCGCGTCGACGAAGACGTGCAGCCTGCTGGGCACGTCCTGCTTCGTCCGGCCCGTCAGCACGGTTTCCCAGGCGAGGACGGGGTGGTCGTTCTCCACCCGGACCACGAGGCGCGGGGCGTCGGCCTTCGTGACCTTCGCCAGCCGGGACCGGCTGGTCGCGGCGGCCTGCTTCGCGGTGATCCCGGCCGTGGTCGGTACGGAGATCCGGGCCGTGGTCGCGGACTGCACCGAGCGCACCGTGCCGTCGCCGTCGGCCAGCACCACGGCGTCCCCGCCCACGACGGGCAAGCCGTTGTAGGTGCGTTCGTAGGCGACCGCGTACAGGTTGTCGGCCCAGGGGATGACCTGGCGCCGGTCGTAGCGCTCGGCCGGTCCCTTGGCCAGCGCGTCCAGGCCGCTGCCCGTGGCGCGGTCCGCGGCGGCCACCGCAGCCGCGACGGGATCGGTTCCGGACGTGTTCGCCGGGGGCGAGGAGGCGGGGGAGGCCGCGGCGAGGGGTATCGGCGACACCACCCCGAGGGTCAGGGCCAGGGATGCTCCGGCCACCGCCAACTTCTTCAACATCAGGGCTCCTTGTGAGAGGTGATGGAAACCATCACAAGATTTGCCATGGTTATGA
Organism: Streptomyces sp. NPDC024555; assembly: GCF_055559335.1. Classification (NCBI taxonomy): domain Bacteria; kingdom Bacillati; phylum Actinomycetota; class Actinomycetes; order Kitasatosporales; family Streptomycetaceae; genus Streptomyces; species Streptomyces sp. NPDC024555. Next base: position 35,322 of record NZ_JBVHKV010000016.1, on the reverse strand, counting down.
CAAACCCAACGTCCGTATGGGCAGGTGGAGTTGTCGGACCCCCACCCACCCGAACGGCATGCCGTGCTGCCGGACAGGCCGCACCCTCACACCGGACCGGGCTCCCGTTCAAGCGATTCGCCGGGAGATGCCGGGTCTGTCAAGTTCCGGCAAGTGGACTCGTCGGTAGTCGCTCGCCTTTGGTCCAGACCTATTGACGGGCCTGGTCGCCCCTTCTACGATCCGGTCGATCCCCGCACCGCATTTCTCCAGTTCATCCGGGGCCGCGCGTCCATGCCCCACGCCCCCCCCACGCACGCTCACGCCCACGGCACGTGGCGAGAATGGAGCACAGCATGTTCCGTCGGAGAATCCGTACGCTGTCCGAGGCGGACGACGGGCATTCCACCGCCGTCCGGAACCGGCGCGGTTCGACCGCCCTGACCCGCACGATCGCCGGGGTGAGCGCCGCCACCGTCATCGGAGCCTGTGTCACCCTGGTCGGTTCCGGCTCGGCCGGCGCCGCCGACGCCGACAACCTCGTGACCAACTCCGGCTTCGAGAGCGGCCTTTCCGGCTGGACCTGCGCCAACGGTTCGGGCGAGGTCACCAGCAGCCCGGCCCACTCCGGCTCGTCCGCGCTGAAGGCCACCCCGTCCGGCCTGGGCAACGCCCAGTGCAGCCAGACAGTCAGCGTGCAGCCCAACGCCAAGTACACGCTGAGCGCCTTCGTCCAGGGCAGTTACGTCTACCTCGGCGCCACCGGCACCGGGGCCACCAGTGAGCCGCAGACCTGGACGCCCAGCTCCTCGTCGTACAGCCGGCTGAGCGTCGACTTCACCACCGGCGCCAACACCACCTCGATCACGGTCTACCTGCACGGCTGGTACGGGACGCCCGCGTACCTCGCGGACGACATCTCCCTCACCGGCCCCGGCGGCAGCACGCCCCCGCCCACCACTCCGCCCCCCACCGACCCGCCGACCACGCCGCCGCCCACCGACCCGCCCACCACCCCGCCGCCCACCGATCCTCCGGGCGACGCCACCTGTGCCACGAAGCCGAAGCCGGCCGGCAAGGTGCTCCAGGGGTACTGGGAGAACTGGGACGGCGCCTCGAACGGCGTCCACCCCGGCATGGGCTGGGTCCCCATCACCGACAGCCGGATCGCCCAGCACGGCTACAACGTCATCAACGCCGCCTTCCCGGTGATCCTCTCGGACGGAACCGTCCTGTGGGAGGACGGCATGGACGCGGGTGTGAAGGTCTCCACCCCGGCCGAGATGTGTGAGGCCAAGGCGAACGGCGCCACGCTCCTCATGTCCATCGGCGGCGCGGCCGCGGGCATCGACCTCTCGTCGAGCACGGTCGCCGACCGCTTCGTGGACACCGTCGTCCCGATCCTCAAGAAGTACAACTTCGACGGCATCGACATCGACATCGAGACCGGTCTCTCCGGCAGCGGCAACATCAACACGCTCTCCGCCTCCCAGTCCAACCTCATCCGCATCATCGACGGCGTGCTGGCCAAGATGCCCGCGGGCTTCGGCCTGACGATGGCCCCCGAGACCGCGTACGTCACCGGTGGCAGCGTCACCTACGGGTCCATCTGGGGCGCGTACCTGCCCATCATCAAGAAGTACGTCGACAACGGCCGCCTGTGGTGGCTCAACATGCAGTACTACAACGGCAGCATGTACGGCTGCTCCGGCGACTCCTACTCCGCCGGCACCGTCGAGGGCTTCGCCGCCCAGACCACCTGCCTCAACAACGGCCTCACCATCCAGGGCACCACCATCAAGGTCCCCTACGACAAGCAGGTCCCCGGCCTCCCCGCCCAGCCCGGCGCCGGCGGCGGCTACATGGCCCCCAGCCAGGTCAGCCAGGCCTGGAACACCTTCAACGGCTCCCTCAAGGGCCTCATGACGTGGTCCCTCAACTGGGACGGCTCGAAGGGCTGGTCCTTCGGCAACAACGTCAAGTCCCTGCAGAACCGCTAGCCCCGACGCGTTCCCCTGGCACACCCCGTCCGGAGTCGCCCGCCGCCGTGGAGCGGCGGGCGACTCCGGACGCGCGTCGGGGGCCGGGCGCCGCTGCGGACGCACCTGGGTGCGGGGCATCGAGCCGCCTGGCCGAGTCGCCCTCGGGCCGGGCCTGTCCTACGGCCGTGGCACGGACTGGCGTGCCCTCCAGTGACGGTTGCTCCGGGACGCGGAAACGTCGGCGTCGTGAGTTTCGGAGCCCCCCGCGCATCGCGGGCTCGTTCATGCTTCCGCCTCCTTCCTCACCCGATGTGGTGATGCATCGTGACTGAATAGTCACGTAGAGTTACGGTGATGATGTCGGTGCGGCGCTCAAGAGGTGTCGCGGTGTCAGGCAGAGCCGGATATTCGGCCAGCCATCGTCATGACTCACTTCCGAGGAGTGTCCGTGAAGCCCTTCCTTCGCCCGGTTCGGGTCGCCCTGGCGGCGGTGTCCGGTGCCGCGCTGTTCATGATGGTCTTTCCCGGTCCGGCTCATGCCGGGCCCGAGTGGGGGCCGGAGGTGCGGCGGGCGGGGGCGGGTTCCGCTGTTCCGTGCGGCTTCTTTCGGTACAGCGTTCGGGAGTCGCAGTTCGCCGCGTACAACCACTGCGGTACGACGACGGTGCGGCTGCACGTGGATGTTCAGGGGGGTGGGAGCGGGAACGACTACCACCTGTGTGTGAGCCCGGGGCGGACGCAGCTTCCGGGGGCGGGGCCGAACTATCTCAACGCGTACTACATCGGCGGCGCAGGGTGCCGGAGCGGGGAGCGCACCGCGCATACGCCGCACTGAGGGGGGCGGGGCGCGGGTCAGTCCTCGTCGCGGTTCCGGATTCCGGCGTAGCGCTGCGCCACCGCGGTGAAGGCGGCCTTCGGTTCCCAGTCCAGGTCGGGATAGGTGAGGCCTCGGCGGTTCTCCAGGAGTTTGACGATGCCGAGGGAGGCGCGGTCGAGGTCGTCGCGGGGGTCGCCGTCGGGGCGGTGGGGGTAGCCGGGGAGGGCGAAGAGGAAGACGAAGGCGCTGTCGACGCCTTCGGTGTCGAAGACGTCGAGGAGTTCGTCGAGGTAGGCGGCCTGGCCGGGTTCGTCGCGCGGGTGGGGGGCGTCGAGGCGGAGGGGGGCCCTGGTGGCCGGGTCGTGTTCGACTACGTCGAGGACGCGGCCGCCGCGGTCTCCGGCGCCCCGGTAGGCGGCGGTGCCGAAACCGGTGATGGCGAGGGGCTTGGGGTTCTGGGCGAGGGTGCGTACGGCGGTCCGGAAGTGGGGGGCGATCTCGGCGGAGCGGATGAGTTCGTAGGTGACGATGTCGAAGGGGCTCCAGTCGACCTGTTCGAACTGGATGGCGGCGTAGGTGAGCCGGCCGTGGAAGCGCTCGCGGACGGTGGCGGCAGCCTCGCGGAGGAAGGCGTTCATGCGTACGCCCAGGCCGCGGATCGCTTCGGGGCGCCGTTCCGGGGGGTTCATCAGGTGGGCCACGCGCTCCTCGGGGGTGTCTCCGGTGAGGAAGCCGCGATTCATCACGCTCAGCTCCACGCCCGCGACGAAGACCACGGACGCGCCCCGCCGGCGGAGGCGTTCCGCCCGGTGGGCGCAGTCGCGGAACAGGGCGAGGATCTGCCCGGGTTCCAGTTCCAGGGGGTAGGGGGAGAACCAGACCTCCAGGCCCAGATCGGCGGCGGTTTCGGCGGCCGTTTCCAGGCGGGTGGGGTCGCCGCCGATGATCTGGACCGCGTTGCAGTGCAGGTCGTCGCGGATGATGGCCAACTCGCGGCGGACGACAGTGGGGTCGAAGCGGTCGTGGGACGTCCGGCCTTCGACGACGAAGCCGGTGTCGTAGGTCATTCCTCGTGCGCGCATGGTGCCTGCCTTCCTGTCTGGCCTGGCCGCTCTGCCTGGCCAGCCGGGCCGGGCTTGTCTGGCTCGTGTGGCCCGTGTGGCCCTGTGCGGGTGTTGCGGTGGGGTGAGACTCGCAGAGAATATTGCGTACGCGCAAGTTTTCGTGCACGTAGATTTTCGTGTGCGCAACTTTGCGTGCGCGCAGCGGGATGTGGAACGCTGGACCCGTGACGACACCACCGGCGCCGCCCTCGGGGCTGCGGGAGCGGAAGAAGCAGGCCACGCGTCAGGCGCTGCGAGAGGCGGCCCTGCGGTTGGCCGAGGAGCGCGGGCCGGACGGGGTCCGTGTCGAGGACATCGCCGAGGCGGCCGGAGTCTCTCCGCGTACGTACAACAACTACTTCGCCAGCCGCGAACAGGCGATCGTCTCGGCCGTCACCGCAGACCGCGACCTGCGTCTCGCGGCGGCGGTCGCCGCCCGGCCCGCCGGAGCGCGTCTCGCGGATGCCGTCACTCAGGCGGTGATCGAGCAGTACACGACCGCGAGTGAGCGGGAGGCGAAAGCGCTGCTGCTCGTCACCACCCAGTCCGGGCTGCGCGATGCCTTCCTTGCCGCCACCGCGGACATCGAACCGCCCCTGGCCGCCGTCCTCGCCGAGCGTCTCGACCGTCCGGACGACACGTACACGGCCCGGGTCCTCGCCGCCGGTGTCGCCGCCGCCGTACGCATCGCGCTGGACGGTTGGCTCCGGCCGGCCGGGGCCGGAGAAGCGGGAGACGTCGGAGGAGCGGGAGAGGTGGGCGAAGTCGGTGAATCGGGTGCTGCCGCAGCCCTCGTCGCCCAAGGGTTCCTCGTGCCCTCGGGTGGCCTCGCCGACCGGCTCCGAGCGGCGCTGGACCCGCTCGTTCCCGCCTTCGACGCTGCCGAGCAGCGCGCACGCGGCTGAGGTGCCGCAGGATCACAGACCCACCCAGACCCACGGGATCTGCGCAGGACGGCAGGAGCACACGTCCGCGCGGGCCCGCAGAATCACCGGCCCGCGCAAGACCGCGCACCGTGGTGCGCGGTCGGCTGCCTCGTTCATGGCCCCGGGACGCATCGCGCCGACAAGCATGCTGCCCCCCCGGGCATGCCGCCCCACGGCAGGCCGCCCCCCCGCCCCCGGGCATGCCGCCTCCCCCGGGGATGTCGCCCCACGGCATGCCGCCCCCACCGACATGCCTCCCGGGCGCGCCCGGTCATCGCGCCGGTGCCGCGTAGCAGTGGACCGACACCGTCTGGCGTGCGCTCCAGCGCTGTTCGATCGTGGCCATCCGTTCCCAGCCCAGCCGTTCGTACAGGGCTGCCGCCGCGGTGTCGGAGGCGACGACGTCGAGCACCGGATGGAGGCCGTGCCGCCGGGCCTCCTCTGTGGCGCGGTCGATGAGGAGGGCGCCGATCCGGTGTCCTCTGGCCCGGGGGGCGACGAACAGTCTGCTGAGTACGGCGGTCGCCTCCCGCGTCGTGCCGGTGCGCTCGTTCCACAAGGCCGGGGCCAGATCGCCTTCCCCGCCTCGCGAGAGGCTGACGTGCCCGGCGAGGCGGTCGTCGAGTCCGGCCACCCAGGAGCCGAGCAGGGGACCGCAGGACAGCCAATCACCGGGCCGGTCCGGCCAGTTCACCGGATATCCGTCGCGTGTGTGGACCTCCGCGAGGATGCGGACGCACTCCTCGACATCGGCGGCGGTCCGCCGGCGGACCCAGCGGTCCGGCCCTTCATCCCTTGCCCCGGAGTTCTCGGTGTTCACCCGGGCATGGAAGCACGGGCCCGGCGTCACGACCAGCCGCTTTCGGCCCGGGAGTTCGCCGTCCGGGCTCAGGACTCGGTGCACGCCTCCGCGATGGACACGCTGTTCTCGTACAGGTGGAAGCGGGTGATCCGGCCGTCCTCGACGGTGAGGCGGAGGGCGAAGGGGCCCTCGAAGGACTTGCCCGTCGCCCGTACGGTCCCCGCGAGGTGTCCCATCAGGGCGGCGTCGTTGCCGTCGACCAGGAAGGCGTCGACGGAGGCGCGGGCGTCCTCGGGGACCGTGTGGGCGGCCAACTCCTCGAACTGGGCGGCGCATTCGGGGCCGGTGGAGCGCGGCCGGATCCAGGGGACGGCCGGGTTCTCGGCGAGCAGCCAGTCGACCTCGTCGGCGAAGAGGGCGACGAGCCGGGCGGTGTCGGCGGTGGCGCGGGCGGCGAGGAACTCCTCGACGGTGCGGCGCGTGTTCTCGGCGGTGGACGGGGTGCTGAAGGTGGGGGAGTCGGTCGTCATGAGGGCTCCTCGGGGCGGTGGCGGTGTGCTGGACGGGGTGTACGCGCACCACAGTGCCCGCAGTGGGGGGAAGGCGTCGATTACCCGTGGGGTAAGGGGAATCGGGGGAGGCGGCGAGCGGCGACACGCACGGCGGACACGACTGGGAAGCGCCGGGTGTCGGCCCGTACGCTGATTCATCCTGACGGGGGAGGGACCAGCGTGGAATCGATCATCGTCGTGCCGCCCGGGAACGCCGGGCCGCAGGGGCAGCTCAGGATCGCGCCGGGGGAGCGGATCGTCTTCGGCAGGGAGGTGCCGGAGGGCCAACTCGTCCTCGCGCACGAGGGGGTGTCCCGGTCGGCCGGGGAGATCGCCGCCCAGGGCACGTTCTGGACCATCAGCAACCACAGCCCGGAACAGACCTACGTCGTGGAGAACCCGGAGGGGGCGGGCGAGCACGTCAAGATCGCGCCGGGGCGTCTCGACGCGCCCGTTCCCTTCGAGTTCTCGCGGGTCGTGCTGCCGGCCGCGGGCGATCTGCTCAGCTTCGACGTCTGGGCGCCGCGGCACGTCCACGGTGTGCGACGGGGCGCTCCCGGCGCCGCCGTCACCGCACCCGCGTTCAGCCTCGACCGGACGACGCGCTACTTCGCCGTACTGGCGGCCCTGTGCGAACCGCGCCTGCGGTCGGTCCCCCACGCGCCGCTGCCGACGATCGACCGGATGGTGGAGCGGCTCCGGCCGTGCTGGCCCGCGGTCAGCCGGTCCTCCGTGGCGTGGAACATCGACTACCTCGCCGTCAAGCTGGGGATGCGCCGCGAGGCCGACACGGCGGACGAGAAGCAGCGCGCACACGGAAAGAAGGAGTCCCTCGCCTCCCTCGCCCTCCGCTTCGACCTGGTGCGCGAGGACGATCTGCTCGTGCTGGCCCCCGTCGGCAGCCGGGTGGGGCGATGACCGCGGAGACCCAGGTGGTTCCCGTCCCGGCGGGATACCGGGTCGGGGACTGGGACGTACGCGAACCGCTCGGCTCCGGCGCGTTCGCCACGGTCTACGCGGCCCGCAGAAGGCCCGCCCCCGGCTCCCGGACCGGGGCGGGGTCCGACGCGCTTCCCGCCCGTGCCGCGTTGAAGTTCCTGCCCACCGGAACACCCCGCCGGCTGCGCTACCTCCGGGAGCTGGCCGAGCAGGAGATCGCCCTGCTCAGCCGGTTGCGCACGCCCCGGCTGGTGCGGCTGTACGAGGTCCTGACCGTCGACGACCCCGAGCGGCCCGAGCTCGACGGGGTCACGGTGCTGGTCCTGGAGCAGGCGATGTTCTCGCTCGACGATCTGCTGGGCCGCACGCCCGTGCCGCCGTCGGGGCCGGCGATCATGGCGCACGTCTGCGAGGGGCTGCACCAGCTCCACCACGCCGGCTGGGTGCACGGCGATCTGAAGGCCGCCAACATCCTGCTCATGGAGGACGGTTCCGCGCGGCTCGCCGACTTCAACATGGCGGCCGAGATGGAGGGCACCCACGCGTACACGCACGCCTTCTTCACGCCGGACTCCACACCGCCCGAACTGCTCTGGCCGGAGACGCACGAACGGGGTGTCCGCGTCCGGCCCACCACGGACGTGTGGGCGTTCGGCGTCCTCGCGCACCTCGTCCTGACCGGCGTCCACCCCCTGCCCGGCAGCTCACCGGAAGCCCGCTCCGAAGCGGCCGTGCGCTACGCCCGCGGTCACGAGGAACTGCGGCTCTCCCCCGAACTCCCGGACGACTGGCGGGAGATCATCACCGACTGTCTGGGGCGTACGCACAAGGAACGGGCCCGGCACAGCACGGCGTCCCTGCTGCCCCGCGTGGAGCGGGCGGCGGGTGTCACCGCCTCGGACCGGCTGCCGAGGCTGCGCCCCCGGTTCTGGCGCCGCCATCCGGTGCTCGCCTCGGCCGCCGCCCTCGTCCTCGCGACGACCCTGGGGCTGCCGATCGGTGTGCACGTCTACATCAACCAGGACGACGCGGGGGTGCCGGTGTTCAGGGCGCTCGGCCCCGAGGACCCGGTCCCCACCGATGCGACCGGCAAGATCGTCTACGGATACGACCGCTGCCCCACGGACTCCGTCTGCTTCTTCAGCGAGCGGTTCGGACACGGGGAGATGTGCAGCTGGAAGGGGAACGACGGCGACTGGCTGTCGGGCGACGAGACGTGCGCCTGGGCCCTCGACCGCCCCGTCCGCTCCGGCTACAACAATCTCTCCCAGGACCGGAAACTCCGGGACGTGGAATTCTTCCGGGGCAAGGATTTCTCGCCCGCCGGGAAAGACCGGCGTCGCATGGCGCAGCGCACCGGGTGCAATGCCGTGAACAGCATGGCGAATCTCTCCGGAACCTATGCGCCGCGCTCCCACCGGCTGGTCGACAGCTGCTCGTCGAGGTCCGTCGTGTGGACCATTCTGTCCCTTTTCTCCTGACGTTCCCCGGCTCGCACCGCACCCCTTCCGCTGCCCAGACTGGAACCATGAGTCAGGCACCACACCTCAACGAGCTGGGGGAATTCCTCAAGGCGCGCCGGGCCGAGCTGAGCCCGGGGGCGGTGGGGCTGCCCGAGCGTGACGGACCGCGTCGCGCGGGCGGACTGCGACGGAAGGAGGTCGCCCGGCTCGCGGCGATCTCCACCGACTACTACACCCGGATGGAGCAGGGGCGGATACCCGCCTCCGGCCCGGTGCTCGCGGCGGTCGCCGACGTACTGCGGCTGGACGAGGAACAGCGCCGCCATCTCTTCCACCTGGCGGGAAAGGACACCGTCCGGCCGCGCCGCCGGGCCCGGGACACGGTGCGCCCGTCCCTGCGGAGGATGCTTGCCGATTTTCTCTTCACCCCGGCCGTCGTCCTGGGGACGCGTATGGATGTCCTCGCCTGGAACGCGCTGGCCGCGGCACTCGTCACGGATTTCGGGGCCGTTCCGGAAAAGCGGCGCAATTACGTACGCATGCTCTTCACCGATCCCGCCCTGCGCACGCTCCACGCCGACTGGCCGGGGGCGGCCCGTGCCGCCGTCGCGCAGCTGCGGACGGCGGCCGTGACGCATCCTGACGACCGCCGGCTCACTGCCCTCGTCGGTGAACTGTCCGTCCGGGACGCCGACTTCCGGCAGTGGTGGGCCGACCGGCACCTCGTGACACCCGCCGGGGGCGCCATGCTCCTCCGGCATCCGGTGGCGGGCGAACTCGCCCTGGACCAGGAGATCCTCACCGCCGGCGGCGACCCGGGGCAGCGCCTTGTCGTCTGGACCGCCGAGGCCGGTACGCCCGCGTACGACGGGCTGCGCATCCTGGCGTCCTGGACGGCCGACCGGCCGTCCTCGCGCGGCGGCCCCGGGCGGGCGTGAGCCGGGGGCTCACGCCGTGAGCAGCACCTCGCACGAGCAGTGCCGGAACTCCAGGCCGAGTTCGTGGTCCACCGCCGAACTCGACCGCGTCGCCGCGTCGGAGACCTTCTCCCAGGAGCCGTACTTCAGATAGAGCTGGTCGGCCGTCGGGCCGAGCGGGTTGCCGTACTTCTTCTCGTTGCGGGCCTCCAGCTCGGCGACCTGCTCCGGGGTCATGCCCGCGCGGACGATGTCCTTGGCGTCGTTGCGCATCCGGACCAAGGTGCGGGCGATGTCCTCCTCCGGGCGGCCCTCGGCGCGCATCGCGCACTCGGTGCGCTCCATGTCCTCCAGGAGCTGGTGGTAGCGCATCCGCTGTTCGCGGGCGACCTCGCGCTCCTCGGGGGTCTCGCGCCGGATCTGGCACACGACCGGTTCGGGGCTGGTGCACGGGCCGTCGTCCGGCGCGGCCTGGGAGAGCGGGGCGACGACGACCGAGCCGCAGCCGGCGGGCGCGGCGCACACACGGGCCGGATGCCCGGCTGCGGTGGCGGGGGAGATCTGGAGGGGGAGCAGGACGGCTTGGGCGGCCAGCAGCGTGGGAAGGGCGCGGCGGGCCAGCGAGCGCAGGCTGTGGGGTGACATGCGCCTCATCGTTCGGCAGGCCGTCGCGGGGCCGAAGCACGCGAGGCCGACGGAGGCCGCGCAGGGCCCCGACTCCACTCCGCCGAGTGAACGGGAGCGGCGAAGGAGATACCCAGGGGGGTATTTGACCGGCGTCGGCCCGGCTGGTTACGGTGTCGGGGACATACCCCAGTGGGTATATGGCTCGTGGCGGTGCCGATGCCGGCCGCGGGCCGGTGTGCGCCCGTCGGTCGTTTCGGAGGTTTCGGTGTTCTTCGCCCAGTACTACCTGGACTGCCTGTCCCAGGCGTCGTACATGATCGCCGACGAGGTCAGCGGTCAGGCCGTCGTCGTGGACCCCCGGCGTGACGTCAGTGAATACCTGGCGGACGCCGAGGCCCACGGGTTCACCGTCGTCGGCGTGATCAACACGCACTTCCACGCGGACTTCGTCGCCGGGCACCTGGAGATGGCCGCCCGGACCGGCGCCTGGATCGGCTACGGCCGCCGCGCCGAGACCGAGTACCCGGTGCGCCACCTCGCCGACGGCGAGGTGATCCGGCTGGGCGGCGTGACCCTGGAGATCATGGAGACCCCGGGCCACACGCCCGAGTCGGTCAGCGTGCTCGTCCGCCGCGACGCCGGCGACGAGGTCCCGTACGGCGTGCTCACCGGCGACGCGCTCTTCATCGGTGACGTCGGCCGACCGGATCTGCTCGCCTCCTCGGGCGTCACGGCGCAGGAGCTCGGCTCGATGCTGTACGACAGCGTGCAGGGCCGGCTGATGGGCCTCCCCGACGAGGTGCGCGTCTTCCCCGCCCATGGCGCGGGCTCGGCCTGCGGCAAGAACCTCTCGTCCGAGAAGCAGTCGACGATCGGGCAGCAGCGGGCCACCAACTACGCCTGCGCGCCGATGAGCCGCGGGGACTTCGTCGCCCTCGTCACCGCCGGGCAGTCCGCCGCCCCCGGCTACTTTGCCTACGACGCCGACCTCAACCGGCGGGAGCGGCCCCTGCACGACCCGGCGTCCGCGCCGCGCCCCCTCGGGGTCGAGGAGTTCCTGGCCCGCCGGGCCGAGGGCGCCGTCGTCGTGGACGCCCGCGATCCGCAGGAGTTCGGCGCCGGTCATCTGCGCGGCGCGGTCAACGTGCCGGCGGACGGCCGCTTCGCCGAGCAGGCCGGTACGGTGCTCGCCCCGACCGACCGGCTCCTCGTGGTCGCCCCGCAGAACCGCGAGGAGGAGATCGTCACGCGCCTGGCCCGCATCGGCTTCGACCGCGTCGGCGGCTACCTCCGCTCCCCGGACGACGCCCTGGCCGCGGCCGGGGACGAGGTCGCACCCGCGAGCCGGCTCACCGCGGCGCAGCTCCGCGAAGCGCTGGACGGCGAGGCGGCGCCGCTGGTCGTCGACGTGCGCGGCTGCGGCGAGCGCGGCGAGAACGGCACCATCGACGCCGCCCTGCACATCCCGCTCGGGGAGCTTCCCTCCCGGATGGCCGAGATCGACCGGGACCGTCCGGTCGTCGTGCACTGCGCCGGCGGCCACCGCTCCTCCATCGCCGCCAGCCTGCTGCGCCACCACGGCTTCGCGGACGTCTCCGACGTCCTGGGCGGCTACGGCGCCTGGGCCGCTACGGCGGCACCGGCCGCGGCCTGACCGTCCCCCGGCCCCGGCCGCCCCGGCCGGAAGGGGTGCCGTCCGCCGGGGCGGGTGCGTCGTCAGGCGTACGCGTCCCGGAGGGCGGCGAGGGCCGTGTCCAGACGGCGGGTGGCCTCCTCGGCCACGGGGACCATCGCGTCGAGCCCGGTCAGGGTGACCATCGTGCCCGGGTCGACGGCCTGGACGACGACGCGGTCGCCGTCGGCGCGCACCACGACATTGCAGGGGAGCAGCAGCCCGATGGAGCGGTCCGCGTCCAGGGCGCGCTTCGCCAGGGGCGGATTGCAGGCGCCGAGGATCAGATACGGCTCCATGTCGTGGTCGAGCTTGGCCTTCAGCGTGGCCCGGACGTCGATCTCGGTCAGGATCCCGAAGCCCTGATCGGCCAGGGCCCGCCGCACGTCCTGCTCCACCCGCTCGAACGGCGCCGTCAGCGTCACGGTGCGGTCGTATGCCATGTTCTCCCACCTCGTTCTCCCGTACGGCCGGGGATCCGGCCCGTGCTCCCGCGCGGCCGGACGTCCGGTGCGTCCTCGGGCCCGGTCCGGCGGCGGGGGTGCGGCGGTCACCACAGCGCGAAATATACCCCCGGGGGTACGAGTGTTAAGGTGATTGACATACCCCGGGGGGTAATTTTCACGCGAAAGGCAGTATCCGTGTTCTTCGTCGAGACCATCGAGATCCAGGGCCTGGGCAATCGCAGCTACCTCGCCGGCGGGACGTCCACGGCGGTGGCCGTGGACCCGCCCCGGGACATCGACCAGGTGATCGCCGCCGCCGCCCGGCGCGGTGTGCGGATCTCCCATGTGGTGGAGACCCATGTGCACAACGACTACGTGACCGGCGGTCCGGAGCTGGCGCGGATCACCGGGGCCGCCTATCTCGTGCCGGCCGGTGCGCGCGTCCCGTACACCCGGGTCGCCGTCGCCGACGGCGACACCGTCGACATCGACGGCGCGCTGTCCCTGACCGCCGTGGCCACCCCCGGACACACCCCGCACCACACCGCGTACGTGCTCGCCGAGGCCGGCCGGCCGGTCGCCGCGTTCACCGGGGGCTCGCTGCTCATCGGCACGGTCGGCCGCCCCGACCTGGTCGAACCGCGGCTGACCGAGGAACTGGCCCGCGCCCAGCACGCCTCGGCCCACCGGCTCGCCGACGCGCTGCCCGACGACACCTCCGTCCTGCCCACCCACGGCTTCGGGAGCTTCTGCTCCTCCGCGCAGGCCGACGGCGACGCCACGACCATCGGCAGGGAGAAGGCCGCCAACACGGCCCTCACCGCCGACGTCGACACCTTTGTCGCGGATCTGCTCGCGGGTCTGGAGGACGTGCCCGCGTACTACGCGCACATGGCACCGGCCAACGCCGCCGGTCCGGCCCCCGTCGACCTGACCCCGCCCGCCCCGGCCGACCCGGACGGCATAGCCGCCCGGCTCGCGGCGGGGGAGTGGGTGGTGGACCTGCGCCACCGCATCGCCTTCGCGGACGGGCACGTCGCCGGTTCGTTCAACTTCGAGGCGGACGGCAAGCTCGCCACGTACCTGGCCTGGATGATCCCGTGGGGTCGCCCGGTCACCCTGCTCGCCGAGTCGGCGGAGCAGCTGGCCGCCGCCCAGCGGGAGCTGGTCCGGGTCGGCATCGACCGTCCGGCCGCCGCGGCGACCGGCGGCCCGGCCGACTGGCTGCGCGACGGCGAGCGCCCCGCCTCCTTCCCCCGCGCCACCTTCGCCGACCTGGCCGCGCAGGACCGGGACGGCATCGTCGTCCTCGATGTGCGCCGCGACTCCGAGCGTGCCGGGGGCCGGGTGGACGGCTCCGTCCACATCCCCGTCCACGAGGTGCACCGGCGTCTCGCCGAGGTGCCCGCGGGCACGGTCTGGGTGCACTGCGCCGGCGGCATGCGCGCCGCCATCGCCGCCTCCGTGCTCGACGCGGCCGGCCGCGAGGTCGTCGCCGTGGACGACTCCTTCGACGCCGCCGAGGACGCCGGACTGCCGGTCGTCACCGGCTGAACCCGCCGGACCGGCCCCCGCCGTCCGTCCCGCTCCCCCGAGCGACCAGTGAAAACGCACAACGAAAGGTCCCGTCAGCCATGTCCCTCTTCCGTAAGGCCGCACCGCGTCTGCGGGTGGACCAGGCGCGTTCCCGTACCGAGGGCGAGCGGCCCGAGGCCGTTCTGCTGGATGTGCGGGAGAAGCCCGAGTGGACCGCGGGGCACGCCCCCGGCGCCGTGCCCGCCCCGCTGAGCGCACTGGCCGCGGGCGCCGCGCTGCCCGCCGCCGCCCAGGGCCGCCCCCTCGTCGTGATCTGTCGCAGCGGCCGCCGCTCGCAGCGGGCCGCGACGCTCCTCACCGGACGGGGCGCGGACGCGGTGGACGTCAAGGGCGGCATGAACGCGTGGGCCGCCGCCGGGTACCCGGTCGTCGACGGGCGCGGAAACCCTGGCTCGATAGCGTGAGCGTCCTGATCCTCTCCCTGGTCGCCGGCACCGTCATCGGACTGGCCCTCGGTGCGCTCGGCGGCGGAGGCAGCGTCCTCGCGGTCCCCGCGCTGATCTACCTGCTGGGGTTCTCCCCGGCCTCGGCGACCACCGCCAGCCTGATCATCGTCACCGCGACCTCGGCCACCGCCCTCTACGCCCACGCCCGCGACGGCAACGTCGCCTGGCGGACCGGGGCGCTGTTCGCCGCCGCGGGGATCGTCCCCGCGTACCTCGCCGGGGCCGCCGCCGGGCGGATCCCGGCCGCGGTGCTCACCGCCGCGTTCTCGGTCATCGCGGCGCTGGCCGCCCTGCGGATGCTGCGCCCCGCGCGCTCCGCGCCGCCGGAACGGGTCCGTCCGGGAAAGGCGGCGGGAGTCGGCGCGGGACTCGGCGCGGTGACCGGCTTCCTCGGGGTCGGCGGAGGGTTCCTCGCGGTGCCGGCCCTGGTGAGCGTCCTCGGACTGCGGATGCGGCAGGCCGTCGGCACCAGCCTGCTGGTCATCACCGTCAACTCGCTGGCCGCGCTCACCGCACGGACGGGCGGCGGAGACCTGCGCTGGGAGGTGATCGCCCCGTTCACCGGCGCCGCGATCCTCGGCGCCTGGGACGGGAAGCGGCTCGCCGCGAAGCTCGCGGGCGGCACCCTGCAGCGGATCTTCGCCTTCGTCCTGCTGGGCGTGGCGGGATTCATGCTCGTCGACGTGATCGTCTGACGGAGACCGTTCAGGCCAGGGAGAGGAACAGCTTCTCCAGCCTCGCGCGCATCTCGTCCCGCTCCTCCGGGGTGCGGGGTCCGTCCTGCGTACCGGTCAGACAGTGCTGCAGACCGGTGGCGATGATCGCGAAACCGGCCCGGTCCAGGGCGCGGGAGGCGGCCGCCAGCTGGGTGACGACCTCCTCGCAGTCCCGTCCCTCCTCGATCATCCGGATCACCCCGGATATCTGCCCCTGGGCCCGGCGCAGCCGGTTCAGGACCGCCTTCAGTTCCGCCCCCGCCAGTTCGAGATCCATCACGTCGCCCCTCGCCCCTTCAGTTCCACGTCCCACACCTGATGAGATACCCCCAGGGGTAATCTACCCCTCCCCTTCGGGACCCCTCGAAAGAAAAGGATGGCATCTTCCATGACCACGCCCACCGCCCTCGGTACCGGCGAAGCCCACTCCCGGCTGCACGAGTTGACCGTCATCGACGTCCGTACGCCCGGTGAGTACGCGGGCGGGCACCTTCCCGGCGCGCTCAACATCCCGCTCGACCAGGTCCGGCGGGCGCTGCCCGACATCCGTCACGCGGCGGGCCGCGGCGACGTCCTGGTGGTCTGCGCCTCCGGCGCCCGCTCGGAGAACGCCTGCCGGATCCTGGCCGAGAACGGCATAGAGACCGTCACGCTCACCGGCGGCACCGGGGCCTGGGCCGCCGACGGCCACGCGCTGGACCGCCCCCAGGGCGCGCCCCGCGCCGTCTGGGGCATGGAGCGGCAGGTCCGGCTCACGGCCGGGACCGTCGTGCTCCTCGGCCTCCTGCTCGGACTGGTCGTCCACCCCGCCTTCCAGATCCTCTCGGCGGGCATCGCGGCCGGACTGGTCTTCTCGGCCCTCACCAACACCTGCGGCATGGCCGCGATGCTGGCCAAACTGCCGCACAACCGGCCCCGCGCGGCCGATCTCGACCGGACGCTCGCGGAGCTGCGCAGCCGCTGACCCGGGCGGACGGAACGGGAGGGGCCCGGCCGCCGGACCCCTCCCGCGCGCCTCCGCGCCGGTGCTACCTGCTGTAGTTCTTCCCGAGCGGCCGGCCCGGAATGGGCTTGCCGATCAGGGCGACCGGCACGAACAGGCAGAAGTGCCCGATCGCCAGGGTGAGCGTCCAGATCTCCTCGTCGCCGTAGAGCGCGGACACCCGCGCGAAGAGGGCGTCGGTCACCCGCTCCCCGGCCGGGTTCGGGGTGAGGACCGCCTCCACCAGTTCCAGGGCGAGCCGTTCGCCCTCGCTGAAGCAGGGCGCGTCCTGCCAGGTCGCGACGGCCGTGATGCGCAGTTCGCTCTCACCGGACCTGCGCAGGGCCTCCGTCAGCGGCAGCGCGTGATAGGTGCTGCCGACGATCTGCGCCGCGCGCAGCTGCATCAGCGTCAGGGTCGTCTCCGGTACGGGGCCGTCGCGCAGGGCACCGCGCAGCGCACCCGACAGCTTCGCCAGGTCGGGGACGAGACCACGGGGATCGGGCAGCCGCGACCGCACTCCGTCGTCGGAGGCGGTCGTGCTCGTGGCTGCGGTCGTGTTCGTGGACGAGGTCATGGGGTGTTCCCCCTCGGGTCGGGCCGTCCGGGGTCCGGGACGTGCCGGGCGGCTGCGGGACTTTCGTGTCCCTACGACCGCACAGCGCCCCGGAATGTGAGGCCGGGGCCGCGATCGCCGTGCGCCCGGGGCCGGAGCGCCCGTGCCCCCGGCCGGAGGAAGCCCCCCTCCTCAACCGTCCTGCGCCCGGGGGATGTCACATCCGGGACCGCTGTCCGGTCAAAGGGGTGAGGAGACCCGCGACCGAGGGAGCCGAGACCGCCATGACCGACCCGATCGAGCAGAGGGACCGCCCGTCCGGGCCCGGTCCGCTCCCCGTCCCCCCGGCACCGAGCGCGTTCGCGCGCGAACGGCGGCAGCTCGTCAACATCGCCTACCGGCTCCTCGGTTCCCTCTCCGAGGCCGAGGACGCCGTCCAGGAGACGTACGCCCGCTGGTACGCCATGACCCCGCAGCAGCGACGGGCGATCGAACGCCCCGCCGCCTGGCTGACCCGGGTCGTCGGCCGCGTCTGCCTCAACGTGCTGGGCTCGGCCCGCGCGCGGCGCGAGAACTACGTCGGCGCGTGGCTGCCCGAGCCGATTCCGGGCCCCGCGCGGTGGCCCGGCGGTCCGGCCGTGGAGGCCGCCGATCCCGCGGACCGGGTCACCCTCGACGAGACGGTCACCATGGCGTTCCTCGTCGTCCTCGAATCGATGACCCCGGCCGAACGGGTCGTCCTCGTGCTCCACGACGTCTTCCGCTACCCCTTCGCCGAGGTCGCCCGGATCGTCGGCCGCACCCCGGCGGCCTGCCGGCAGCTCGCCGTCTCGGCGCGCGCCCGGGTCCGTTCCGCACCGGTGGCCGGCGGCCGCCCGGAGGCCGGACAGGCCGCCGTCGTCCGGGAGTTCAGGATCGCCTGGGAGGCCAAGGACGTCGGGGCCCTCGTCGGGCTGCTCGACCCGGAGGTCCGGGCGACCGGCGACGGGGGCGGTCTGGCGCCCACCCTGCCCCATCCGGTGACGGGCGCCGGGGACCTGGCGCGCGGGCTCCTGTGGCTGAGGGAGCGTCAGCCGGAGCTGGTGCTGCGGGAACGGGCCGTCAACGGCCGCCCCGGGCTGGTCGCGGAACAGGACGGCACCGTCGTCACCGTGTACGCGTTCGGCTTCGCGGGGGAGCGCATCACCCATCTCTGGGCCGTGCGCAACCCCGAGAAGCTGCGGCCGTGGAGGGCGGCCCCGGCGTCCGGCCGCGACCGCCCTCCCCGTCCGGTGTGAGCCGCCGGCGCGGCCCGTGGGAGGTCCCGGGGTGTCAGCGCAGGCCGTAGTAGAGCGTGGTGTGCGCGGTGTCCGGGAGGTACAGCACGTCCTTGCCGTCCGAGTCCTGACGGACCGCCAGCCGGTCCGCCGTGATGCCCGGCGCGGCGGACTCCGGGGTCCAGGTCGAGGCCGGGCGGGTCGCGGCGAAGACGCGGTCGGTGCCACTGGCGGTCACGTAGTACACCCGGCTGCCGCCGGCCGCCGCGTCCCAGGTGATGCCGATGGCCGCCGTGGTCTGGACGCCGGAGTAGACGCTCTGGCGGATCCAGCTGCCGCCGCTCGGGTAGGCGTAGTACACGCGGAAGTTGCTGTTGCTGTCCGCCGAGCGGTAGCGGTAGGCGATCTTCGGCGCGGAGCCGTCCAGGGCGAGCTTGGCGCTCTGCACCGCCGGGCCCGTGTACGCGTTGTCGATGCTCCACTCCTCGCCCTCGGTGAGGTCCTGGATCACGTCCGAGGTGGCGGGCGTGACCGGCGTGGTGACGGCCGCTCCCGTGCTGTCCGCGAAGGCACCGGTGGCGGGGTCGTACACGAGGTAGGAGAGCTGGTGGCGGAAGCCGGTCGCCGGGGCCTTCGCCCACTCGAACAGCACGTGGACCCGGCCCTGCGCGTCCACGGCCAGGTCGTCGGGGTAGACCGAGCGGTTCAGCGCCCCGGCGAAGGTGGCGACGGTGCTCCAGGTCGACGCCGCGTTGTCCCAGCGGTACAGCCGGCCGGGGCGCTGGTCGGACCCGGCGCCGACGCGGGCGGCCAGATACAGGTCGCCGTTGGGCGCGGTGGTGACGACCGGATAGGTGATGGCGACGCCCTGGTCGGGCATCTCTGCGGCGTGGTCGGTGACGGCGCCGCCGGGGGCGTCGGTGCGGTAGTAGCGCCAGGGGTTGGCGTGCATGGAGGTGAACACATGCAGCCGGCCGCTGCCGTCGCGGGCCACGGACGGCTGGTTGTGGCCGTTGTCGTCCGCGAACTCGGCCTGCTGCCCGTCGGCGTTGAGCAGCGGCAGCCGGCTCCAGACACCGTCCGGGTCGCGCCGCGCGATGGCGGGGCGGTGCGTGGCGGCCGTGGAGCCGGGCTCGTTGAACGCGAAGTACGTGTACTGGCCCCGGCCCTTGTACGTGGCCGCGGGGGACCACCAGGCGGCCTGGTTCGACGTGTCCATCGCGTACGGGACCTTCTCGATCACCGTCGCCGCCGCGGCGGCCGTGCCGTCGGCCTGGGCCGCCGGTGCGGGCACGAGCAGAGCGGCCAGGGCCGCGACCGAGGCGGCGCAGGCGCGGACTGTGGGACGTCGCAAGGTGAGCTCCTTCGCAGGGCGTGAGGGGGAGGCACCACGGGGCCCGGAGCCCGGCAGCGCCTTCACTGCGCCGGAAACCTACAACAGATCCCATATCGCGAACAGAGTTTGCACAATGAGGATTTCACATACGCAAGAGGGGATCTGTGTGCGGGCATGGCGAAGGGCCCGGTGAGGGGGCGAACCCCCACCGGGCCCCGGCCATGGGCCCCTGGCGCGCCCTGCGGCGCGGGATCAGCCGGTGATCAGCGCTTGAGCAGCGACGTGATCTCCTCGTTCGCCTTCTTCATGGCGTCCTTCGGCTTGGACTTGCCGACCAGGACGGCCTGGACCTGCTTGGCCACGGCCTCCTCGATCTGGGCGTTCTGCGCGAACTGCCAGAACGGGCTGCCCGTCGCCGTCGCGGTGATCTTGTCGGTCCACTCCGCGGTGAACGTGTCCTTCGCGACCTCGGGGGCGTCCAGACCGGCCGAGGTGGACGGCGGCAGCGCGCGGGAGGCGAAGTACTCCGTGGTCGTGGCCACGTCCGAGGTGGTGTGCAGCGCGAACTGCGAGGCCGCGTCCTGGCCCTTGCCCTTGACGACGGCGATCACGCCGCCCCAGAGCAGCGCCTGCGGGGTGTCGCCGGCCTTGACCACCGGACGCTTCATCGGCTGCATGGCGTCCGCCAGCGTCTTGTCCTTGGCCTGGGCGGAGGTCACGCCCTTGCCGATGATGGCGTCGTCGTAGAAGGCCGCCTTGCCCTGGCTGAAGAGGGCGCGGGCGTCGAAGCGGTCCACGTCGGAGGCGATGAGCTTCTCGTCGTGCAGCTTCTTGTACCAGGTGACGGCGTCGACGGAGGCGTCGTCGCCGATGGTGACCTTGTCCCCCTCCATGAGGCTGCAGCCGAAGGTCTGCATCCACGGGAAGATGTCCTTCAGCTGCGCGACCTTGGTGGCCGCGGCGTAGGGCACCACGCCGCCGCCGAGCCCCTTGAGCGCCCGCAGCGCCTCCTCGAACTCCTCGATCGTGGTCGGGTGCTTCTTGATGCCCGCCTTGGTCAGGAGCTTGGAGTTGGCTATCACGCCGATGGAGCCGGTGTTCCACGGCAGGCCGTACTGCTTGCCGTCGTACACGCCACTGTTCAGCGCGACCTCCGTGTAGCCGCCCTTCATGGCCACGGATCCCAGGTCGGCGAGCTTGCCCATCTGCGCCACCGCGGCGAGCCACGCGATGTCGAGGTGCACCGCGCCGGTCGTCTCGCCGCCGCCCAGCTTCAGCGTGAGCTGGCTCAGGTACTCGTTGTACGGGTACGAGACGGCGCGGATCTTGGAGCCCTCGGCCTTCTCCCAGGCCGCGATGATCTTCTCGATCGACGGCTTGGCGGCCTCCTCGTTCAGCGACCAGGAGGTGAAGTCGAAGTCCTTCGACTTGGTGTCGCCGCCGTTCGAGCCGGAGCCGGAACCGGCGGGCGACGGGGCGCAGGCGCCGAGGGCGCCGACGCCGGCCACACCGAGGGCGCCGATGCCGAACATGCGCAGGGCGCCGCGGCGGCTGATGCCGGAGGAGGTCATGGTGTCTCCAGAGAGGGTGGGAGAGGGATGGGAGGGTAGGGGAAGAGGGTGCGTACGGGACCCGCCGGCCCGGTGGTGACCGGACCGGCGCGCCCCGCGGGTGCGGCTACTTGACGGATCCGGCGGTCATCCCGCCGACGAGGTAGCGCTGCAGGAACATGAAGGCGACGACGACCGGGATCGACACCACCAGCGAGGCGGCCATCAGCTCCGGCCAGGCGGCCTGGAACTCGCCGATGTAGGTCGAGACGAGGCCGGGCGGCAGGGTCTGCTTCTCCTTGTCGGCCAGCGTCACCGCGAAGATGAAGTCGTTCCAGCCGCGGACGAAGGCGAACAGACCGGCGGCGATCATCCCGGGGGCGGCCAGCGGTGCCACGATCGAGTGCAGGGTCCGCCACCGCGAGGCGCCGTCGATGGAGGCGGCCTCCAGCAGGGCGTCCGGGATGGTGTCGAAGATGCCCTTCAGCATCCACACGCACAGCGGCATCGTGAACGTGGTGAAGGACAGCACCAGCGCGGTGTAGGTGTTCAGCAGGCCGAAGCTGGAGAACACGGCGTACAGCGTCACCAGCAGCAGCGCCTGCGGGAACATCTGCGAGGCCAGGACCATGTGCATCAGCGAGCGCCGGCCGCGGTAGCGGAACTTGGAGAACGAGTAGCCCATGTACGTGGCGACGACGACGCTCAGCACGGCGGTGATGGAGGCCACGATCAGGCTGTTCACCAGGTAGGTGATCAGCTGGTCGTTGTCGGCGAGCGCGGTGAAGTTGTCGAAGGTGATCTCGGTGGGGATCAGCTTCGGCGGGAACTGGAACGCCGCGTCGGGGCTGCTCAGGGCGGTGGCCAGCAGCCAGTAGACCGGCAGCATGCCGAAGGCGCCGATGACCAGGACGGCGGTCCAGGCCGCTATCCGCGAGCGCAGCAGGTCCTTGCGGATCCTGCGCCGCGTGGTGCGTCCGGCGTGCCGGGCCGGTGCGCGGTGCCGGTCGGTGCCGGTCAGCGGGGTGGAGGTCGTGGTGGTCATCAGGCGTCGCTCTTCCGCTCGGTGATCCTGAGGTAAACGACGACCAGGACGAGCAGGAGCAGCATCCACAGGCCGCCCAGTGCCGTCGCCCGGCCGATGTCGAAGCCCTTGAAGGCGGTCTGGTACACGGCGGTCGCGAAGGTCTCGGTGGCGCCGGCCGGGCCGCCGCCGGTGAGCACGTAGATGGTGTCGAAGTGCTGGAAGTTCCAGATGAACTCCAGCAGCAGCACGATGGAGGCCACACCGCGGACCTGGGGCCAGGTGACGGCGAAGAAGCGGCGGATCGCGCCGGCCCCGTCCATCGAGGCCGCCTCGTGCAGTTCCCTGGGCACGGTCTGCAGACCGGCCAGGAGCATCACCATCATCCAGGGGAAGCTCGCCCAGGTCTTGGTGATGATGACGGCGAGCATCGCGGTGCCGGGCTGGCCCAGCCAGGACACCGACTCGTCGATGATCCCGAGGTCCATGAGGATGCCGTTGAGCACGCCGTAGTTCGCGTTGAAGATCCACATCCAGAGGAAGGAGACCACCACGCCCGGGATCACCCACGGGAACAGGAAGAGCCCGCGCAGGAAGCCGCTGCCCTTGAGCCCCGAGTTCAGCGCCAGCGCCAGCGCGAAGCCGATCACGAAGGGCACGACCGTGGCGCCGACGGTGAAGACCAGCGTCTGCTTGAAGATCGTGAGGAAGTCGCCGTCGAGCCAGTAGGTGAAGTTCTCCAGCCCGACGAACTCCCGGCCCGGCAGTCGCAGGTCCTGCTTGAAGAAGCCGGTGATCAGGGCCGACACCAGCGGATAGATGATGATCGTCGCGAACAGGGCGAGCCCCGGTGCGGTGAGCAGCAGTGCGAACGCGCCGTTCGAGAGCCGTCCGCCGTTCCGCTCACGCCGGGGAGCGGCCTTCTGGGGAGGTGCGGCCGTACTCATGGATCTGTCCTCTCGAACGGTGCGGGAGCGGTGATGCAGGGCCTGGTGCGCTGAGCCCGGCGCCGGTGGGTGCCGGCAGGTGCCATGCATGCTCCATGGAACGCAGGTTGCAGCATGCGGGATCGTTCTCCATATCGTGCGAGGCCGTCAACCCTTTTGGTCGGTGAATCACCGGTTCTGTGCGGGACCGTGACGTCGGCGTATGCGTCATGAGCAGTGCTCTCGGCCCACGGCGACGGTGTCATCGGCTGCGCCGGAAACTTACAACAGATCCCACTGGCTGAACAGTGGTTGCACAATATGGATGTGATGTACGTTCGAGGCCGCTCCGCTTCGGCGGAGAGAATCCGTGCTTCACACCAAGGAGGCCGCTCCGTGCGGGAAGAAGAGGTCCATTACGAAATCGCCGTCATCGGCGGGGGCCTGGCGGGGACCTGCGCGGCCATCGCCGCTGCCCGGCTCGGCCGGCGTGTCGCCCTGGTCAACAACCGGCCCGTGCTCGGCGGCAACGCCAGCAGCGAGGTCCGCGTCTGGGTCTGCGGCGCCACCGCCCACGGGGTGCACCGCTGGGCCCGCGAGACCGGCATCATGGGCGAGCTGTACACCGAGAACCAGTTCCGCAACCCCGAGGGCAACCCGTACTACTGGGACCAGGTCGTCCTGGACGCCGTACGGGCCGAGCCCAACATCGACCTCTACCTGAACACCGACGTCCGCGAGGTCGAGGCGAGCGGCCCCGAGGACGCCCGCGAGCTGCACTCCTGCACGGGCTGGACGATGGGCTCGGAGCGCCGCATCACCTTCCGCGCCCAGCAGTTCCTGGACTGCACCGGCGACGGCCTCCTCGGCCACCTCGCGGGCGCCGCCCACCGCATCGGCCGCGAGGCCGTCGGCGAGTACGGCGAGCCCTGGGCGCCCGAGGAGGCCGACGAGGCGCTGCTCGGCTCCACGATCCTGTTCCACACCAAGGACCTCGGCCACCCCGTCAAGTTCGTCCCGCCCGCCTACGCCAAGGACCTCTCCAGCACGCCCATCCTGCGCAACCGCGTCCTGCGCACCGGCGACAACGGCTGCGACTACTGGTGGATCGAGTGGGGCGGCGAGCTGGACACCGTCCACGACAACGAGCGCATCCGCGACGAGCTCCAGGCCGTGATCATGGGCATCTGGGACCACATCAAGAACTCCGGCGAGTTCCCGGACGCCGAGAACCTCACCATGGAGTGGGTCGGCAGCCTCCCCGGCAAGCGCGAGTACCGCCGCTTCCTCGGCGACTACGTCCTCACCCAGCAGGACATCCTGGAGCAGCGCCCGTTCGACGACCGGATCGCCTTCGGCGGCTGGTCCGTCGACCTCCACCCCGTCCAGGGCATGTACGCCGACGAGCCGGGCGCCCGCCAGCGCTACGCCGACGGCATCTTCCACATCCCGCTGCGCTCCCTGTACTCGGCGAACGTCACCAACCTGCTGTTCGCCGGACGCAACATCTCCGCCACCCACATCGCCTTCGGCGCCACCCGGGTCATGGCCACCTGCGCCACCCTCGGGGAGGCCGCGGGCACCGCGGCCGCCCTGTGCGTCGCCGAGGGCGTCCGCCCCCGCGAGCTGGCCGCCAAGCGCCCCGAGCTGGTGCGCCGCGCCCTGCTGCGCCAGGACGCCTCCGTCATCGGGCTGAGCGACGACGACCCCGACAACCTGGCCCGCGCCGCCCGCGTCACCGCCTCCTCCCACCTGGAGCGCCTGGCGGCCGAGCCCTCCGACGCCGCGCCCGGCGAGCCGTACCCGCTCACCCGCGACCTCGGCCTGCTGCTCCCCGTCGACCCGGCGCTCGACACCGTGGACCTCCTCGTCCACGGCGGCGAGGAGCCCGCCGAGCTGACCGTCGAACTGTGGGGCACCGGTCGCCCCGAGAACGCCGTCCCGGCCGACCGGCTGCTCACCACCACGGTCGCCGTCCCGGCCGGCGGACCCCACTGGGTCACCGCCGTCCTCGGCCACCGCCCGGAGACCCCCGGCAACGCCGTCCTGATCGTCCGGGCCTGCCCCGGCACCTCCCTGGTCCTGGTGCCCGAGCGCACCGACGGCGTCCTCGCGCTGCGCAGCCGCGCCGAGGGCGACGCGGCCGTCGACCACGACATCCCGGAAGAGGACGGCCAGCTCGTCCTGGAGTGGCAGGCCCGCGGACTGCGCCGCCGCACCTTCGCCTTCCGGGCCGCGCCGGACACCGCGGCCTTCCTGCCCGAGCGGGCCGTGGGCGGCTGGCAGCGGCCCTACGGGGGCCCGCAGATGTGGTCCTCCGCCCCGCTCGCGGACCCGGACGCGGCCGGGGAGTGGCTGCGCCTGGACTGGGACGAGGAGCGCGAGCTGGGCGAGGCGCGGGTGGTCTTCGACGACGACGTCGACGAGTACCTCAACAACCTGCACCGCCACCGCACCCCGTTCGAGATCATGCCGGAGCTGGTCCGCGACTACCGGATCGAGGCCGCGGAGCCGGACGGCACCTGGCGGACCCTGCACACGGTGACCGGCAACCGCCGCCGCCACCGCGTCCACGCCCTGGCCGGCCCCGACGGCGGCCCCCTGCGCACCACCGCGCTGCGGCTGGTCGTGGAGGCCACCCACGGCGCACCGCACGCCCATGTGAGCGCCTTCAAGGCGTTCGGGGCGTAACCGGACTCCGGCGCCGGTGCGAAGGGGCACCGGCGCCGGGCACGCCGAAAGGCCCGGTACGGGGGAGGGATCCCGTACCGGGCCTTTCGGGCGGACTCAGATGGCTCCGAGCGCCTGGCTGATGGCGTCGGCGGCCTCGATGACGTCGCGGGTCAGGGCGAGCCGCTGGCTCTCGGTGTGGCCGCCGAGCAGCGAGGTGGGGCCCCACAGCGAGATCGCGGCCACCACGTCCCCCGAGGCGTCGCGGACGGGCGCGGCGAGCGAGGCGCGGCCCAGGGCACGCTCCTCGGCCTCGACCGCGTAGCCGGTGCGGCGGACCGTCTCGATCTCCGTGTCCAGGAGGTCGTGGCTGACCGTGGTGAAGTCCGTGTGCGCCGCCAGCGGCTCCGGGAGCAGGGTGCGCCGCTCCTTGGGCGTGAGGCCGGCGAGCAGGCACTTGCCGATGCTCGTGGCGTGCAGCGGGGCGGTGTGCCCGGCCTGGGTGTACGACTTCGGGGTGCGGGTGCCCTCGAAATTGCACAGGAACATCAGCTCGTCGCCCCGCCGGACGGCCACATTGGCCCCGAGGCCGGTGCGGGTGGCGAGGTCCTGGAGGACCATGCGCGCGGCCCGGTGGACCGGGTGGCGGTTGGTGGCGGTGGCCGCGAGGGGCAGGATGCCCAGGCTGAGCCGGTAGAGATTGCTGACCGGGTCGCGCTCCACCATGTCGAGCCGTTCGAGGGTGGAGAGCAGGCGGGACGTGGTGGACGAGCCGAGTCCGGTGATCTCGGCGACATCGGAGACACGCAGCTCGGCGCGGCCCGAGTCCAGTGCGCGCAGCACGGAGACCGCTCGTTCGACGCTCTGGTTCGTCCCGGCATCGGTCGCCCGAGTAACCATGACCCTCCTCGTTCTTTGCAAATCGCTTGCACATTCTGCATCAGCATATCGCGCCGACCCCTGATGTGACCCGGGAAATCTCTGCCTTCCACCGCCGGAAATACAGGGCATTCGCGGTGCTTCAGGGCTTGTTGGCGCCGAACGGGCACCCCCCGCCGCCCTCCCGCGCCCGGCGGCCGATCTCACAGCGCCGCGCCGCCCGGTGTGTGAAGGGCGTTACCGCCCATGATCGGCCGGGGCACATCGGCGTAACGGGCAATTCGTACGGTCGGGGGCACGATCCGATCCAGAGAGAGGGCACCCGGTGTCCACACAGGAGTCCCGGGCGGCGAGCGCCCAGGTGCGGACCGTCTGCTCGTACTGCGGAGTGGGGTGCGGGATGGTCCTCGACCTCGGGGCCGGACCCGACGGCCGCCGTACGGTCCTCAAGGCGTCCGGGGACCGGGCGCACCCCGCCAACGCCGGCCGGCTCTGCACCAAGGGCGCGACCACCGCCGACCTCCTCGCCGCCCCCGGCCGGCTGACCACCGCGCTCCGCCGCCCCGAACGCGGCGCGGAACCGGTACCCGTGGACGTGGACACGGCGATCACCGACACCGCGCGGCGGCTGCGGGCGATCGTCGACGAGCACGGGCCCGACGCCGTCGCCCTCTATGTGTCGGGGCAGATGAGCCTGGAGGCGCAGTACCTGGCCAACAAGCTCACCAAGGGCTTCATCGGCACCAACCGGATCGAGTCCAACTCCCGCCTCTGCATGGCCAGCGCGGGCAGCGGCTACAAGCTCTCGCTCGGCGCCGACGGGCCTCCCGGCTCCTACGACGACCTCGACCGGGCCGATGTCTTCCTCGTCATCGGCTCCAACATGGCCGACTGCCACCCGATCCTCTTCCTGCGCATGATGGAGCGGGTCAAGAGCGGGGCGAAACTGATCGTCGTCGACCCGCGCCGCACCGCCACCGCCGAGAAGGCGGACCTCCACCTCCCGATCCGCCCCGGCACCGACCTCGCCCTCCTCAACGGCCTGCTGCACCTGCTGCACGCCGGCGGACACACGGATCCCGACTTCATCGCCCGGCACACCGAGGGCTGGGAGGCGATGCCGGAGTTCCTCGCCGACTACCCGCCCGGGACCGTCGCCGGGATCACCGGACTGCCCGAGGAGGACATCCGCCGGGCCGCCGGGTGGATCGGCGCGGCGGGGGAGTGGACGAGCTGCTGGACCATGGGGCTCAACCAGTCCACGCACGGCACCTGGAACACCAACGCCCTGATCAACCTCCACCTGGCGACCGGCGCGATATGCCGCCCCGGCAGCGGCCCGTTCTCCCTCACCGGACAGCCCAACGCCATGGGCGGCCGCGAGATGGGATACATGGGACCGGGACTGCCCGGCCAGCGCTCGGTCCTCGTCGACGAGGACCGCGCCTTCACCGAGGAACTGTGGGGGCTGGCCCCCGGCACCCTGCGCGAGGACGGTTCCGGACAGGGGACCGTCGACCTGTTCCGCCGCATGGCCGACGGAGAGATCAGGGCCTGCTGGATCATCTGCACCAACCCGGTCGCCTCCGTCGCCAACCGCCGCACCGTGATCGAGGCCCTGGAGAGGGCCGAACTCGTCGTCACCCAGGACGTCTTCGCCGACACCGAGACCAACGCCTACGCCGATGTGGTGCTCCCCGCCGCCCTGTGGACCGAGACCGAGGGCGTCCTCGTCAACAGCGAACGCTCCCTCACCCTCGCCCGCCCGGCCGTCGAACCCCCCGGCCAGGCCCTCCCCGACTGGCAGCTCATCGTGCGGATCGCCCGCGCGATGGGGTACGAGGACGCCTTCGCGTACGACAGCGCCGAGGAGGTCTTCGAGGAGATCAGGCGCGCCGCCAACCCGAAGACCGGCTACGACCTGCGCGGGGTGACGTACGAACGGCTGCGCACCGCCCCCGTCCAGTGGCCCGCGCCCACCGCCGGCGGACCGGACCGCAACCCGATCCGCTATCTGACCGCCGACGGCACCCCGCTCTTCCCGACGCCGAGCGGCCGGGCCGTCTTCTTCGCCCGCCCGCACATCGACCCCGCCGAGATGCCCGACGACGCCTATCCGTTCGTCCTCAACACCGGGCGGCTCCAGCACCAGTGGCACACCCTCACCAAGACCGGCCGCGTCGCCAAGCTCAACCGGCTCGCCCCGGCCCCCTTCGTCGAGGTGCACCCCGAGGACGCCGCACGGCTCGGCATCGCCGAGGGCGACCCCGTCGAGATCGCCTCCCGGCGCGGCCGGGCCGTCCTGCCGGCCGTGCTGACCGACCGGGTGCGCCCCGGCTGCTGCTTCGCCCCGTTCCACTGGAACGACCTGTTCGGGGAGTACCGCTGCGTCAACGCGGTGACCGACGACGCCGTCGACCCGATCTCCTTCCAGCCCGGATTCAAGGTCTGCGCGGTCACCCTGGCGAAGTCCGCCACCCCGCTCGCCCCGGCCCCCGGACCCGCCGCCGCCCCGGCCGTCCTCCCCGCGACCGTGCCGGCCCCCGCCGTCCCCTCCCCGGCGGCCACCGCGCTCGGCGTGGCCGGCACCCCGCCCCCGGTCCTCGCCGAGCACGAACGGCAGTACCTGGTCGGCTTCCTGGCCGGACTGGAGAGCGGCGCCCCCGGCGTCCCGGTCCTGCCCGCCGGAGCCCCCTTCAGCGAGGAGCACGCCCGCTGGGTCAACGGGGTGCTCGCCGGGATGTACTCGCGCGCCCCGCACGGACCCGAGGCGCCGCCCGCCGCCGATGCCCCCGCCCCCGGCCGCGACGTGCTCGTCCTGTGGGCCTCGCAGACGGGCACCGCCGAGGAGTTCGCGGCGGCCGCCGCCGACCGGCTCACCGCCACCGGACACCGCGCCGCCCTCCTCGGCATGGACGACACCGACCTCCGCTCACTGCCGCCCGGCGCCGACCTGCTGCTGATCACCAGCACCTTCGGCGACGGCGACGCCCCCGACAACGGCGCCGGCTTCTGGTCCGCCCTGACCACCGCCGACACCCCGCGCATGGACGGCCGCCGGTACGCCGTCCTCGCCTTCGGGGACTCCTCGTACGACGACTTCTGCGGCCACGGCCGCCGGCTCGACCAGCGCCTGGACGAGCTGGGCGCCGTCCGCCTCGCCCCGCGCACCGACTGCGAGCCCGACTACGAACCCTCCGCGCAGGCCTGGCTCGACCTGGTCCTCGGCAGCCTCACCGCGCCGTCCGCGCCCGCCGCCCCGCGCCCCGCCCCCGCCCCGCGCACCGGCGGCCGGGCGGCCCCCGCCACCGCCCGGCTCACCGGCAATGTGCTGCTGAGCCGCCCCGGCTCCGGCAAGGAGGTGCGCCGCTTCACCTTCGACACCCGCGACAGCGCCGTGCCGCTCGTCTACGAGGCGGGGGACGCCCTCGGCATCCACCCCGTCAACGACCCGGAGCTCGTGACCGAATGGCTCGCCGTCACCGGGCTCGACCCCGCCGCCCCGGTCGAGGTCACCGGCACCGGGCCGCTTCCGCTGGCCGAGGCCCTGCGCGGGCACCTGGACATCACCCGGCTCACCCCGGCCCTGCTCGGCTTCGTCGCCGAACGCACCGGCGACCGCGAGCTGCGCAAACTGCTGCGCCCCGACAACAAGGGCGAACTCGCCCGCTGGTCCTGGGGCCGGCAGGCCGTCGACGTCCTCACCGAGCACCCCGTACGGGCCACCCCCGAGGAGTGGGCGGGGGTGCTGAAGAAGCTCCAGCCCCGTCTGTACTCCATCGCGTCGAGCCCGCTCACCGACCCCCACGAGGTGGCGCTGACCGTCTCCGTCGTCCGCTACGAGAACCTCAAGGGCCACCCCCGCACGGGCGTCTGCTCGGCCTTCCTCGCGGACGCGGCCGAGGGCACCCCGGTGCCGGTCTTCGTCCAGCGCTCCGCGCACTTCCGGCCCCCGGCCGACCCCGACACCCCCATGATCATGGTCGGGCCGGGCACCGGGGTCGCCCCGTTCGTCGGCTTCCTGGAGGAGCGCCGGGCGCGCGGTCACCGGGCGCCCAACTGGCTCTTCTTCGGCGAACAGCACCGCGCGAGCGACTTCTACTACGAACGGGAACTGCACCGGGCGCTCGACGACGGCAGCCTCGCCCGTCTCGACACCGCCTTCTCCCGCGACCAGCGCGCCAAGGTCTACGTCCAGGACCGGATGCGCGAACGCGGTCCCCAGCTCTGGTCCTGGCTCCGGGACGGCGCCCACTTCTACGTCTGCGGGGACGCCTCCCGGATGGCCAAGGACGTCGACCGGGCGCTGCGCGACATCGCGGTCACGCACGGCGGCCTCGACGAGGACGCGGCCGCCGTCTACGTGAAACAGCTCGCCGCCGACAAGCGGTACGTCAGGGACGTCTACTGATCGCCCGTCAGGCGGACCGCAGCCCGAACCAGTCGAAGGCGGCACTGCCCCGGGTGGCGTACATGCCGAGGACCCGGCCGGTGAAGCCTCCGGTGACCTCGGTGGTGAGGTAGCGGCCGTCGAGCGCGGCCAGGACCTCGAAGGCGCCGTCCTCCGTCTCGTACCCCAGGTGCAGGGTGTCGGGGGCGCCGACGCGCAGTCCAGGCGGGACGGCCGCGTCGGGCGCGGTGACGGAGGGCGGCAGGACGACGGACGAGGTGACGTCGATCCGGAGCGTCAACGGACCGGGCGGGACGGTGCGTTCGGCCACGGTGTGGCCCAGCGGGCCGATCCGGGCGGCGACCCGGACGGTACCGGCGCCGTCCGTCTCCACCCGGTAGTGGTGGGCCTCGTCGATCCGTACGGCGAGTCCGCCCAGCCCTCCCGGGGCGACCTCGACCCGGGTGCGGGCGGAGCAGTCCGGGTCGCGCTGCCTGCGTCCCACGAAGACCGCGCCGGTGGCGTCGAGGGAGTCCGCGCGGGCGTGCAGCACCAGATGCCCCGGCCGCTCGTCCAGCCGGACGGTCTCCGGCCGCCACTGCCGGACCGCGACCCAGCACGGAGCGAGCGCGTCGACGTCGAAGTCGTCGCGTTCCGGCTCGCCGGGCCAGGGGTGCGGTTCCAGCGCCGGTGCCTCGGCGCGCAGTTCGACCGGTCCGGGCAGCGGCCAGCCGTCCTCCCAGCACACCGGCGCGAGGAAGGTCTCCCGGCCGAGGCCGTGGTACTTGGGCGTGTCGCCCCGGGGCCGGGTGCCCAGCAGCACCATCCACCAGCTGTCGTCGTGCGCCTGGACCAGGTCGCCGTGGCCGATGTTCTGCACGGGGTGGCCGGTGCTGCGGTGGGAGAGCACGGGGTTGTCCGGGTGCGGTTCGAAGGGCCCGGTCAGGGTGCGGGCGCGGGCCACCGACATCGCGTGACCGCGTTCGGTGCCGCCCTCCGAGAGCAGCAGGTACCACCACGCGCCGATCCGGTACAGATGCGGCCCCTCGGGGTACTGCAACCCGCTGCCCGACCACAACGACACCGGCTCGCTCAGCAGTTCGCCCGTCCCCGGGTCCAGTTCCACCCCCCGGATCCCGTCGTTCGAGAACACGCACCAGCAGGTGCCGTCCTCGTCCCAGGCCAGGTCCGGATCGATGCCGGGGATGCCCACGGGGACCGGGTCGGACCACGGTCCGGCGGGGTCCTCCGCGGTCACCAGCAGACTGCCGATGCCGTCCACCACGGTGGTGATCATCCAGAACCGGCCGTCGTGGTACCGCAACGTCGGCGCGTACACCCCGCAGGAGGCCGGCACGGTGTCCGCGAGCTCCAACTGCCCCGGGCGGTCCAGCGCGTGCCCGATCAGCCGCCAGTGCACCAGGTCGCGGCTGTGCCAGATCGGCACCCCGGGCACGTACTCGAAGCTGGACGTCGCCACGTAGTAGTCGTCGCCCGCCCGGCAGATGCTCGGGTCCGGACTGAAGCCGGATATCACGGGGTTGTCGAAGAGCGCCATGTCCGTCCCAGGTGGTGCGGGTGGCGGAGCGGAGGGAAGGACGCGCCACCACGATCGTCGAAGCGCTTCGACGCTCGCATGGCGGAACCCCGCTGTCAACGGTCGAAGAGGGTTTCCGCGCCGGGGTGTTCGCGGGCCGGGATGCCGCGCACGGGAGTTACCAGAGCGTAACTTACTCATGGGTTACCTTCGGTAAGCCGCGCTGCTAGCTTGCGCTCACCCGCTATTCGGAGCAGAGCGAGGAGTGAGCTGTGAGCCGCACGAGCACCCGTTCGCTGGTCCCCTTCCCCACGAGGTCCCCCCAGGAGCCCCCCACCCGCCGGACCCGGTCCGGCGGTGTGCGCGCGGTGGCCGTCGCCGTCACCGCGGCGGCCTGTCTGACGGCGTACGCCGTACCGGCGAACGCGGCCGGCGGAACGGAGCCCGTGGTGTCCCGGGGCGTCACCATCCCCGACTTCTACACCCCGCCCGCCGAGCTGCCCGCCGTCAACGGCGAGGTCATCCGGCACGAACCGCTGCCCCTCGGGCTGAGCCTGCCCGGACTGGACGGCCGCCCGATGCCGGGCACCGCGACCCGGCTGATGTACCGCTCCACCGACGCGGCGGGGCAGCCCGTCGCGGTCACCGGCGCCTACATCGAACCCTCCGCCGCGTGGAAGGGCTCCGGCGCGCGCCCGCTCGTGGCGCTCGCCTCCGGAACGGTGGGCCAGGGCGACCAGTGCGCCCCCTCGCTGAGCCTCCAGCACCCGCTGGCCGTGACCCCGGAGACCGTCTCGATCGGCTACGAGACCCTGTCCGTCTACCGGCTGCTCTCCGCCGGTGTCGCCGTGGTGGTCACCGACTACGTCGGCCTGGGCACGACGGACCGGCTGCACACCTACGTCAACCGCGTCGACCAGGGGCACGCGCTGCTGGACGCGGTCCGAGCCGCCCGCCAGGTGCCCGGCGCCTCGGTCACCGCCGCCTCGCGCACCGGTCTGTACGGCTACAGCCAGGGCGGCGGCGCCAGCGCCTCCGCGGCCGAACTCCAGCCGTCCTACGCACCCGAGGTCACGCTCTCCGGCACCTACGTCGGCGCCCCGCCCGCCGATCTGACCGCCGTCATGAAGGGCATCGACGGCAGCGCCCTCGCCGGGGCCCTGGCCTGGGCGATCAACGGATTCGCGCAGTCCGACCCCGATCTGCGGGCCGTCGTCGAGGCCAACGTCAACGCGGCCGGCCGGGCCGCGCTGAACGACGCCTCCACGATGTGCGTCGGCGACGCGATCCTCGGCTACGGCTTCACCAAGAGCACCAAGTGGACCAACAGCGGTGCCTCCCTCGGTGACGTCATAGCCGCCGAACCCCGCGCCAAGGCCGCCCTCGACCGGCAGCGCATCGGCAACCTGAAGCCCTCCGGCCCGGTGCGCCTGGCCACCGGGGTGCAGGACGACATCGTGCCCCACGCCCAGGCGCGCCAACTGGCCGTCGACTGGTGCCGCAAGGGCGCGAACGTCACCTACGACGCGATCATCCTGCCCAACCTCGGCGACAAGCTGCTGACCAACCACATGGTCCCGCTGATCACCGACCAGGGCGACGCCATCTCCTGGCTGACCGACCGGCTGTCCGGCCGCGGCGCCTCGTCCAACTGCTGGACGATGCCGATCCAGCCCTGACCCGCGCCTTTCCCGCGCCGCCGGGCGGACCCCTTCGGGGCCGCCCGGCGGCCGCGTTCCGCCGAAATCCCCGTGCGGCGGCTCCGGACACCCGTTAGGGTGCCCGCCATGAACCTCTTTCAGCTCTACGGCTGACGCGGCTGGGGCAACGCCCCGACCCCGTCCGGCGGAACCGCGCGCGCCCCTGACCCGTGTCCCACGGGCGGCGACGCGCCGCTCCGCCCTTCCCTCCCGCCGTAGACCTGAATCGAGTGATCCTCCATGTCACGACGCCGTGCCCATATCGCCGTGATCGGCATCCCGGCCGTCAGCCACGTCCTGCCCAGCCTCGAAGTCGTCCGTGAACTGGTGGCCCGGGGCCACCGCGTGACCTGCGCCAACGGCCCCGAGGTGGCCGACCGCATCGAGGCCACCGGCGCCGCGCTCGTCCCGTACCGCTCGGTCCTGCCGGTCGCCGACAACAACTGGCCCGACGACCCGATCGCCGCGATGGGCCTCTTCCTCGACGACGCCGTCCAGGCGCTGCCCCAGCTGCGCGCCTTCTACGACGAGGACCCGGCCGACCTCTATCTCTACGACATCGGTGCGTACGCCGGGCGCGCCCTGGCCGAATCGCAGAAGCGCCCCCTGATGCAGCTGTCCCCGACCTTCGTCGCCTGGGAGGGGTACGAGGAACAGGTCGCCGCCCATCTGTGGGCGCTGCCGGGCGCCGACGCCTACCGGGAGCGGTTCACCGGCTGGCTGGCCCGGTGCGGTGCGACGACCACCGTCATGGACGCGTTCTCCGGGCGGCCCGCGGACACCCTGGCGCTGATCCCGCGCGCGATGCAGCCGCACGGGGACGACGTCGACACGGACACGGTGACGTTCGTCGGACCCTGCTTCGGAGGCCGCTCCGAAGGACAGGACTGGACCCGGCCGGCCGGCGCCGAGCGGGTCCTGCTCGTCTCGCTGGGCTCGGCGTACACCGACCGTCCGGAGTTCTACCGCCGGTGCCTGGCCGCGTTCGGCGGGCTGCCGGGCTGGCACGTGGTCCTCCAGGTGGGCCGCCACACCGACCGGACGGCGCTGGGCACGATCCCGGACAACGTCGAAGTCCACTCCTGGGTACCGCAGTTGGCGATCCTGGAACAGGCCGACGCCTTCGTCACGCACGCGGGCATGGGCGGCAGCTCCGAAGGGCTCTTCACCGGCACGCCGATGATCGCCGTCCCGCAGGGCGCCGACCAGTTCATGAACGCCGACCGGCTGGTGGAGCTGGGCGTGGCCCGCCGCATCGACACGGAGGACGCCACGGCCGACGCGCTGCGGACGGCGCTGACCGCGCTCGTGGACGATCCGGAGGTCGCCGCGCGATCGCGGCGCCTGAGCGCCGAGGCCCGTTCCGAGGGCGGAACGCACCGCGCCGCCGACCTGATCGAGCGCATGCTCGGCCGGGGGACCGACGCGAGGTGACACGCGTGCGGGGCCGCGCGGTGGGTGTCACCGTGCGGCCCCGCACCGTCTGCCGGGTGGGGTGTCAGCCCTTGCGGTTGTTGATCTCCTCGGTGAGCTG